>MIBH01000040.1:7891-22843 GCA_001829455.1 Spirochaetes bacterium RBG_13_51_14 | reverse complement strand
GAATTCGATCGCGCCGTTGAGGTCGATATCATACCAGTTCTCGTAGGCGTCCGCAACGGCGAACCTGAGTACGTCCCGAACATCGGGGCACACGATTTCCGTGACCAGGGATGAGATGGCGTTATAGGAGCTGAGCGGCGCCGTCGGCACCGCGACGACAACCTCGCGCGCGCCCCGCTCCCGTACGGTTTCGACGGCGCTGATCATGGTGTACCCGCTGGCGATTCCGTCGTCCGTAAGAATGACCGTCTTCCCTTTGATCTCGCGCCTGCCTCCGACGAGCCGGAAATTCCTGATGCGGAACTCGATCTTCCGCTTCGTGTTTCTGACATCCTCATCGACCTCGTCCCGCCGTATTCCCAGCCGCATGATGAGGTCCTGATTCAGGGTCACGGCGCCGGATTCCGAAACCGCTCCGTAACCAATTTCAGAGTTGAACCGTGGCGTGATTTTGCTCACAAAGAGGAGGTCGAACTCGGATTCCAGTTCCCGGGCGATTTCTATTCCGACCGGGATACCGCCGTTGGGAAGACCGAGAACCAGGCACCGGCTTGCTTTATATCCGGCCAGCCGGGCCGCGAGATGCCGCCCCGCTTCTGTCCTGTCCCTGTATATCATTATTACAATGAAGGTCGCAATATAAAATATGCATGTGCATGATGCGTAAAAATCGGCATTTGTCAACTACAACCCTCGTTGAACACTGAAATCCGTAATTTGCATAGAATTTCTCTAATAGACTTGTTGCATAGCTACTCATAATTACTCATTTTTACCGGGGCTTTCTCCAAAATTTCGTTTATTCATCAATTATCCCTCCCCCTTGATGGCCGCTCTCGGCCATCTGTGGCTTTCGAGGGAGCACACAGGATGTGCGCCTGCAGACGCGGGACATGGATTGTCCCGGATACGTCTGCCATTGGTACGTCCTGTACGGCAGGTGAGGTCAGTGGTGGGGGTGACTAACTGCCGAGTGCATTGGGTGTTAGAATCACCCTCCCCTGTCCCCTCCCATCGAGGGAGGGGGATGCCGCATCCTTACTGACTTTTGGGACAGCGCCGGCAAAAACCATTGATTATTGAGTTTTGCAACAAATCATATGATCAGTGAATTCGATTATTGCTAATTTTCGTATCAAGTATAATTTTTAGTTGTAATATTAATCGCTCCAATTCTTTATGTATCATTCATTCACGATAACTGCTTCAATAAATTATATCATCATGGCAGTATCGCCGTTTTCCGATGAACAATGCCGAGAAAAAGCACGGTTTAAAAATCCGTTTCGCAAAACCGCACCTGAAAAACTCCACGGATTGAGTTTTTCAGAAAACTGATAGAATATTTTTCCATACTGCTTCAATTTATAAAGCCGAGGAGGTGGGCTGATATAGTATCAAGCACTCAAGAGGTAAATTCTATATTTTTAGATATTTCCTTTTGCGATAAAAATTCAAAATCCAACAAAGGAGTATGGCATGAAAAAACTGCTGATCGTTCTAACCTCTATTACTGCACTAACAGTAATGATTTACACCTCCGGTTTCGGGGTATTGGACTCTGATCTTAAAAAAGAAGCATGCGTAAAGGCCTGTGAAACGACGTATTCATCCTGCATGGATGCAGCGAAAAAAGCTCTTGATAAAATGATAAAAGACGGAGGGGATAAAGCTACAGCCGAATCGAAAAAAGTGGCTGAAGAAGCGGCATGCAAGGAAGCTAAAGACGAGTGCATTGGCAAATGCGGCAAATAAATTCATGACGGGGTCGATACCTTTACCTTTCTGAATTGCGTAACAAACGCGCGCGGCATGAAACTCGACCTGGAAAAGGGCTGGCACCATTTCTCCGAACTGATAGACAAGCACCCCAGCAAGGCGATCCCTCGCGTGGATATCGTTCCGGAAGGAGCTGCCCAAGACGATGGTGGGAAAAATCCTCCGTAAGGTTCTGCGCGAGGAGGAGATGGTGAAGCAGAAGGAGAAAAAAAAATAGTTTCTGCAATCTTCGCGTGAAGGCGAGGTGCCAAGACCTCGACTTCACACATCATTAAACTCATCAGGATAACACACCATCCCGGTCACGCCATTCAGACCATGATCACGCCAAGGCCTCCGGCTCGGTATTATGTATGATGCTCAGCACCGTATTCAGCTTTGAGTAGTGCCCCCCGGTTACCGTCGTCATGAAGCCCTCGCCGCCGAGCAGACGCCGCGTTATCGCCCGGGGGGACGCCCCTCTTTCATGGAGATCGAGCACGCGCCCTCGCAGGTCTTCCATGAACCTGATCTTGCTCCGCAGCGCGTCACCGCCTCCCTCGACGACGCCCTTGAGGCTGCAGAATATGGTCTTGCATTCAAGTTCCGACAGAATTTTGAGTGTTGATAAAATGAGGGAGTAATTCTCGTCGAGGCGAAGATATTTGAATATCCTGCCGCAGAAAAGGTCGCCGGTAAAGAGCCATCCCTCGCGCGGCTCATGAAGGCAGATATGGTGGTGCGAATGGCCGGGGGCGTGTATGGCATTCAAGGCGTGCCTTCCCATGGTGACGACCGCGGGGACCGGTTCCCCGTTCGACGGATCGGGCCGGCCCCATACGACTCGCTGGTACGGCCTCAGGCGCAGGAGCCGCGGATTTGCGAGATACGGCAGCGCCCCCGGCGGAGCGTAAATCCGTGCGCCGCGCTCGCGCTGGAGCAGGCCGTTGTTTCCGGTGTGGTCCTCATGGTGGTGCGTGTTGACGGCGACGCGGATCGTCGTGCCGTTCAGCGCGGCGCGAAATTCATCCCGCACGCACCGTGGTCCGGTGTCGATCATGGCGTCGCCAATCATAAAGGCGTGCACGGGATAGAGGACGAGCCTCCCGATGGAGCGGCCCATGCGGTACACGGCTACCGGGCCGTACTGCTTCACGTGCACCATAATATCAAATATGCCCCGTCATTCATTCCCGGTCATCCGGGTGGATATAGAACCGCTTGCCGGTCTTGCTTTCTCCGACAAATCCGTTAAAGATCACCTCGAGAATGATGGGTATCTCTTTCTTCAGTGAATAGTTCATACCGTTACGGAACCACTTGTGCGCGACCCCGTCGATGAAGCCGAGTATGCCGTAGTAGACGGTATAGAAGCTGGTGGTCTTGACCTTCCTGTCCTTGTTCAGCGCTATGATGCGCTCCTTGATGAGGGGCAGGTGGGTGACGAAGTAGTCATAGAACATCTTGCCGCCCGAAATTTTCCGGGTGATGGCCTGGTCCTGAATGAGCCGGTAGACCACCGGGTTCTTTTCGATGAAGTTGACCCAATTCACGATGACCTCCTGGATCTGCTCCAGGATGTCGGCGTCCTTCGCGAAGGTCTGGCTCATGGAATCTATAATCTCTTTATATTTTTCGATCAGCAGTTGATCAAGAAGGTCCTCCTTGCTTTTGAAGTTCCGGTACACGGTCCCCTTGCCAACGCCGGAAAGGGCGGCGATCTCATCAATGGTCGCGGTGTAGTACCCCTTTTTCGAGAACAGCTCGATCGCGGCGTTGAAGATCTTCATTCTCATCTCGCTGTATGACCTCATCTTGTCGTCGGTCCGGTGCGTCTGGGCGGAGGAATGGAGCAGCCGCTTCACCTGCTCCGCCGGAACCTTGATGCCATGCAGGCCCATGTTCTCAAGCTCGTCAATCGCTGTATTCAGAATCTTCAGGGCCGCGTCCGAGAATCCCTTTTCCAGCATGTACCGGGTAATGTGGGACAGGTAGTCGGATATCTCCTCGGTGATATCGGCAATCCTCTTTTCACCGAGCTCGCTTTTCAGAATGCTGACCGCATCGCGTATGGTCAATCTGAGCGATTCCTCATTGAATTCCCCATCCGGAGAAAAGTAGGTGCTGATCTCAAAAAATCCGGCGAGCTTTATTCCTTTTTTTTCTACTGGAGCTGTCCTTTTTTTTGTCATGGCGTCCTCCCTGCCAATGTCCGCCTCCGGGGGATGCCTCACTCTACATCACCGTCATTTTCTGTCAAATACTTGTTGAACATATTTCGGCTGCCTGCCGCGTCCCGCGCCTGTTTTCATCCTCTTCAGCCCTTTTATGAACCTGTCGACCCGCGTCTTAACGACGGCAAAATCATCGCCGCGGTTATCGATACAATCTCCGTCGATAGCGAGATAGGGTATGTTCGCCTCTTTGAATATCTCCGACTCGATACGCGAAGAGCTGTGAAAGTGCCTGCACGACTTCGGATAAAAGGCGATGATGCCGTCCCCTTCGACCATCCATTGTGTGGTCAATTTCGCCCGCACGCTTACCGGACAGTACCCCGGCATCATGACGGTCCTGCGCGCCAGGGAACGAAACGGATCGTCCGGGTCCATGTCATCCCAGTAGATAGAATTCACCATGTTCGAGGCGATCACGGCGTGCTCTTCGATATAGCCCATGAGATTGTTCTTGTAATAGGGCTTCAGATGGTACCAGTGGATTCGGGGCCTGTCCGGCAGCGGCTCACTCGTTTCGGCGCCCCGGACAAACTCTTCATACCTGGTCCGGTACACGTCAACGATTTTCTCCGTTCCCCATGTCTGCATCAGGTTTGCCGCGTAATCGATGTCCTTGCTTCCCCTGAATACGGGCGTCCCCTCATAATATGAGAATTCATTGCCCGTCTTCATCCACTTTCTCGCCTGGTTGGACCATTCCATTACCTGTCTCAGCCGCTCCTCATGAAACTCGACCCCGGTGTGCAGGGTGATGAACCCTACCAGGTCCTTAAACTGTTCCGCCACGTATTCCACCGCTTCTTCAATTCTGGTCACGTCATGTTCATACACGCCGCCGTAAATCCCGTAGGGAATGTCCAGGACAAACTCCGGCCGTTTGTACTTTATCGACGCAAAGCCGGCAAATTTGGCCGACGGATCGCACAGGTGGGACGATGTGACCAGGATATCGGGCGTGGGAAAAAGGTCTTCAATGACCGCTCCGGCCGCGGTCCGGATGAATGAACAGAGATCCTGGGAGAAGTGGTTCTCTTCCGCGGTTTCCATTCTCTCAATCTGACGGCCCATCCTCGCGAACTGGGCCGCGGCCATCTCGGTGGTGAAGGGCATGATATCCATGGCGTACATGATCTCCGTCGGCATGAAGAGACTCCGCCAGGCCACCCGCTGGTACCGTTCCGTGCAATCCGGCGTTTTATTGTAGCACCGGATAAACTGTTCGGCCAGGAGCCTCCCTCTTTTCTGGGAAGCGGACAGCCCGGTCGCCGGCCTGTCGTGCCGTGATCTGATATAATCGTTCGCCGCCTCTTCGCCAATGCCCAGCAATGAAAGAAAATTCTTAAACTGTACGGCTCTCTGGCCGGTATTCTCATCAATAACTCTTGCGATCTGATCTTCCCGGGTCATCATAACCTCCCTCATCGATTTATTGCCGCGCGGGCCCGGCGGCCCAGGTTTCTCATGAATGAATGGAGCTCCCGCTCGTTTATCTCCGAGCCGATATCGCCCTCGATTACCTTCACCGGCACTCCCGTTTCGAGCTCGTTTTTTATTATTGCGGCGTGGGACTGCATGGATGAACAGAACTTTATCGAATGATATACGATACCGTCGATGCGGTACTCATCAACCGTTCTGGCGATCTGCTCCAAGCCATGCTCAGCATGAGACCCGAGCATCCGGGCACAGGGAATTTTACTCAGATACCGCCTGCTCAAAGCCATCAGGGGGTCCTCATCGAAGTCGACGAGCGTATCGGTTTGCCGCAGACCGTTGCACATGTTCTCATACACGACCACGCCGCCGGCGGCTTCGATGACCTCCGGTAGGGCGGGATTCCCCGGACCTCCGTAGATCATAATACGGGGGCCGGCGTGCCCCCCGGTTCCCTCCCGCTCGTCAAGAAACGCCTCCAGTTTCGCGTTGAACTCAACCCGCGGCAGGGTCACGCTCTCCCTGACCAGCCGCCTGACCTCGACGCCGCTCATCGGCGGGTTATCGCTTTTCCTCATCTCCTGCGCGCGGTTAAATAGCTCCCTGGTCCGGTTATACATTCCGATGGATTCCGCAAGCGCCTTCTCGGAAATCGGGCCGTACCTCATCTCAAGATCATGTTTGAACCGCTCCAGCTGCCGGGCGAAAAACGCCACGCTCCTCTCGTTGCAAACCCGGGGCACATCAATGAAATACAGGCACTCAGGACCGATTTCATCCTGCTTGAACCGCCAGCCATCGTAGAGGCGCCGCATGCATTCGCAGGAGTGGGTTATCACCACTCCCTGGAGGAAGTCATAGGAACCGGTCAGCGCTCCGCCGAAACAGCTTCTCACGTACGAACACATGCTGTCGCCCAGGTAAACGTCCTCATGGCCGCAACCCGAGTCTTCGCGGATGCCGTAGGGTTCGCATCCGGCCGCCTCGATGAGCTCGATAGGGGTGTAACTGCAGAACCAGCCGATTTTACTCACACCCATGACTACGCCCCCATCTTGATGTTTTTCTGATTTTCCGAAAACGCGCCCGCATCTGTCGGATATTCATCCCGGCGATGATGGCGATTATAGTAGTCGTCACATGCGTAGAGCGTATCAACCGGCCGGTCATCGATATAGAGCTTTACCAGATCGCACAGTCGCTCGCTGCCGCACTTGACGCCGATAGCGCCGCCGCACTCGACAAACTCCGACCTGATCCGCGCAATGGAGTCGAACCCCCTGAATTTCGTCTCTCCGTTTGCCTCGCTCCATGCGAAGAGCGCCATGCCCACGGCTCCCATCACATCGCTGAACATGGGAACGATCACTTCGACCTTCTCGCCGCGGGCTTCCTCGAGACACTCCTCGATCGCCTTTTTCACTCCGCTGTTGGACGCAACGCCGCCCTGGAAAACTATCGGCGTCTGGATCTTCTTCTTATTGATCCCCAGGGTGGAGAAAAAATTCATCGCCAGCGAGCGGTGCAATCCGGCGATGATGTTGTCCTTTGTGTTTCCCTTGGCCTGTTCTGCGATGAGGTCCCTGCCCACAAACACCGTGCACATGCTTGAGAACCGGTACGGTTTTTTCGCCCGCAATGACACCTCGCCGAACGTCTCTATCGGTATCCCCAGCCGCGAGGCCTGAGCGTTCAGGAACGACCCGGTGCCGGCGCCGCATTTCTTGTTCATGCCCGCCTCGTCGAGCATGCCGTCCCGGATGTACATCACCTTCGAATCCTGCCCCCCTATGTCAAAGATCACCTTGACCGAAGGAACCAGATGAAGCGCCGCTTCCGCGTGGGCGTCCAGTTCAGTTTCATATACGTCGGCGTTCATGATAGCTCTGGATATCTCGTGACCGCTGCCGGTTACGCCCGATCCCAGTATGCGGATGTTCTTCGGGAGCTTTTTGGAAATGTTGCTGAGAGATCTTTTGACATTATTTATGACATCGCCCTCAGTATAGGTGTAATCGGTTTCCAGTACCGTTCCGAATTCGTCAACTACCGCGGTATTTATTGAGATCGATCCAGCATCCAGGCCGATATAACCCGGCACTTCAGCACCCCAGCCGTTAATGGCACTGGGATACGCATAGAATTCGTTCTCCGTACCGACATATTTGTACACCGTTCGCTCGAGCGACCTCATGATTCGGTCGATACCGTCCAGCATTTCTTTCACTATACGCTCATCTTTAGAATTCTCGACGCTTATCTTTATCCAGAGGTCGGTTCTGTTCGACGCAATTGCTATCTTCATTCCATTTTTGAGGGTGAAAGACATATCGTTATCATCCTCAAATTTTCCGTTCTGTTCGCTTATGACATCAAAAATGGGCCGTATATCTTCCTGCGCATCCTGAACCCGCTCTCCATGGCTGTTCAGAAACTTAAAGGGAATACGATAGAAAATCTGCTTATCATTCATCGGATAGGCAGAAAACTCGATAGTATCCTCAATTATTAAATCCATAGAAAACCTCCATACAAATTAAAAAGACTGTTCAGTATTTGGACTGACCAGTCCGTCCTTATACTTAAGAGGCTGATATTTGTCAAGCGTTTAAATTTTTTTTCAAATGGCCTGGAGGTTATGAAGGAGACATGGCCAAGCAGGATCGTCAGGATCTCCGAATATAGAGGTAAGCCGAAAAAGAAACGGCCAGCAGAAAATTTCCAATTCCGAACAGCATGAACATGAGGAGCGACAAGTCATGAACGATGAAGCAGTAGAGCGTGACGATAAAAGCCCAGTACTTCAATCCCATACCGAAAACCAAAAGCGAAAGGTTATCCGGCTCATATATATAAATATAGGCGTACCCGATACCGAGACCGATAGCGACTCCGGACACAAAAAGCCTGAACAATTCATTGGTCAAAGGATTGAATTGAATCAATAATGCAAAAGTTCGAGGGAAGAAAAGGATCGCTACACCGAATAGTATATTCGCTGATGCTCCCACCAGAAGCTGGCTTTTGATTAGCTTTTTCATAATCCGCTCCCATCGGCAAAAGCAATTATTCGGGGACTAGATTCCGGATTACTTGCTCACGGATTAAATTCATCCCTTTACTTTAAAGAATCGCATGAACCTGCCGAGCACCTCGATCTGGGAGTGGATCTTCCTGGCGGATGCGGCGATATCCACCGATCCACCGGAGATATTCTGCGTCGCCTCGTTGATTTTTGATATGGTTGTCACGATTTCCCTGTTGGCGATGTTCTGTTCCTTGGTCGCAATGGATATCCTTTCGGCCATTTCCATGACTTCCTGAATATCGATCAGCACCCCGCTGCTGTTTTCAGATTGATCTTTAGCATGGGCGGCTATCTTCCCGACAAGGGCGTCCGTCATCTGAACGTTGTTTATAATGTTCGACAGGGCCTTGAACGTCTTGTCGACAAATTCGCGTCCCATCTTAACCTCGGTCAGCCCGACATCGATGAGTTCGGTAATACTGCGCGCTCCCACGGATGTCTGATCGGCAAGCTTGCTTATCTCGTCGGCGACCACGGCAAACCCCTTGCCATGCTCGCCGGCGCGCGCCGCCTCTATCGCCGCGTTGAGCGCGAGAAGGTTCACCTTGTCGGATATGTCGCTTATCATCGAAACGAATTCCGATATCTTCTGCGTGCTGGCGTCGATCTTGTTCATACCCTCGATAGTGAGCTTCATGAGTTCATTCCCCCTGCCCGCCTCGCTGCTGGATACCGTCGCATTCCGCTGGGCTTCCACCGCAAACGCCGCAACTTCATGGATGCGGGATTCAAGGGACTGCATCGAAGCATAGGCTGCCGACGTCGCCTTGTATTGATCAGCGGCGCTTTCCGCCACCTTTTCAATCGAGCTCAGGGACTCCTCAAGGGCGGCGGTCGACTCCTCGACCGATGTGGCCTGTTCCCCGGCATTGTCGGAAAGATTCTGGCTGGTTTGCTCAAGTATGGTCGAGGCGGTATTCAGCTGTTCTGAAAGAGTGAGAATATACGAGAGGACTTCATTCAATTTGGCCAGGAGCAGCTGAAGGTGTCTGATAAACTCTCCGAATTCATCGGGAATATAATCGTCTATGCCTATGGTGAGATCGCCCTTTGCAACATTTTTAAATACTTCGACTGAATGCTCAATAGGGATCGATATCTGCTTCGACAGGGCTATGCCGAAAATGTAGCTGATGATGGTTATGACAAAGAGAAACATGGTGAGCTTTATAAGCACCGCGTCAAGGTTCGATAGAAATTCTGATTTATCTTTCACGTATACGAGGTTGCCGTTCAGAATATCAACGGCGCCCCTGAAGGCGAACATCTTCCTGCCGCCGATGACGGTTTCGTGTGGGGCGTTCGGCGGAATTTCGTCAATTGCCTTAATCCCCATGATCGAAAATCCGTCATGGCCGACATCCGTTCCGATCATTCCGTTGACATACACGTCATCCGAATGATATGCCATCCGGCCGTTCTTCGAAAGTATCATGATGATGTCGCTCGTCGAGTCCCGGTCTTTCAGCTTTTCATTTATTGCGGCGGATTTAATCGCGGCGCCTGCGAATCCGCCGTTGCTCCCGGCGCCGCCGATCGGCACGGCAACAAGGGCACAATGGTCGCAAATCCCTTCTATGCTTACCAGGCCCTCCATCCCCGCCGCAGCGCCCTGTCTCAGGTTCTCGTACATATCCATGCCGGATATATTGAAATTAACTCCTTTGCTCGTGAAAGCCCGGCCGCTGTCATCAGCCACGAAGTAGAATTCCACAAATCCGTGTCTGTGCTGCTGGAGTTTTGCACTCTTCCGGTAGAATTCCCGCATATCCACCGGTCCAGCCGCCCTGATATCGATTACCATTTGAATTTCATTCTGTACCGCGGAAACCATGGTCTCGATTGTTTCAATTTTTCTCTTCATGATCTCGGTTATGAGCTTTGCATTCTGTTCATGAATGTTATTCGCAATAATTTTGTATATGCCGAGATTGATAAGGTTTACCATAAGAATTATTGCAATGACCAGCGGTATCGCGATTTTCGCGTGAATAGTAAGGGGCCGGTAGGTTATGTACTGATTCGACGGGTACAGGGAGATCTTGGCAAAATAATAAATGGCGTACCCTATCGCAACCGCGGGCACCTCGCCGAGAACGAGCAGGAATATCATCTGCTCGGCAGAATAGATGACATCCATAACATACGCGGTCACTATTACCGAAGCGGTACCGAGAATGAAGCCGATGAAAACCGTGATCGATGCGTTAAAAGCGTACCTGTTGAAAAATTTCTCGATAGCATTAATATCAGCTGATGCATCATTGCTCAGCAGCTGATGAATGTAGCGCTTTAATTTGTTATTCATCACCAGGAACGCTATTGTCGCCGGCGGAATGATGATGAAGCAGAAGATTATAACGAATTTAAATATGGCGAATATGCTGGACAGGCCGATGGTAAAGGATATGATAAGCATGTATATTGGCGGATACACGAGGTAAAAGGCGAGAAAGAGCCACAGGATATTTCTCGGGGCATGGGCCAGGTTCCTGGAATAAACGGCGGTGAGGATTTTTTCAGATAGATTCATGAAACCCCGTTCTTCTGTTTGAGATAGGCGTCAATATCTTTCTTGTACTGCAGATAATCCATGAACATCTTCATGGCGGTGCGCTTGCCGCTGTTTCCCTCCGGGCCGCTCATCTCCTGGATCGCTTCGCTCATGAGCTTCTTCAGCTTTGCCGGCGAGAAACCAAGACGGTACCACCGGATGGCGTAGCTGATCATGGTATTGTAGTAACGCCAATTCATGCCGGTGGCGTCCAGCACGGCGGCGATATCATCCGGCATCTCACGTCCGAATTCCAGCGTGAGATCGATGAGCGGTGGAAGCATGGCGGACACCGTTCGTCCGGTCAGTTTTTCTTTCAGCACTGCTGCTGCTTTTTCATCCATCGGCTCCATCCAGACGCGCGCATCGACTTAAAATATTTTAATGCCGTTTACGTAAACATGCTCAGGGGCCGGGCAGAAGGAGTGCTGGAGAAATTGCTCGCTTCGGCGTCCGAACTTTCTCATAACATATACGGCTGTTCAAAATATGCCCGCCAACCTTTTGCCGATAAAATGTAATATACAACAAGGGGATGTCAATTAGTTTTCAAGATATTGTTAAATTTCTTAAATGACACGCTTAATCTAAAGACTCGCCAGGCGCGGCGTCAGCCAAATAAATTATTCCGACAACAAGCCCATCGAACCATCCGCCCGAAGGGCGGACACTGTAAACGCAGCCGTATTTATTTCTTGACTCGGATTGATTATAATTTTATCTGGTGTAGGCATTGTCCGCGGAGATCAACGTGAACGCTTCAATCCGTATCAGGGATTGTATCCTGAAAAACCCGGTCACGGTCGCTTCCGGCACGGCCGGATACGGCGAAGAGCTGTCGAAATACGTCGACATCGGGGCGCTCGGCGCTGTCTTCACCAAAGGCCTGTCGCTCGTGCCCCGGACGGGAAACCGTGGCAACCGGATCATCGAGACGCCGGCGGGCATGCTCAATTCCATCGGCCTGGAAAACGTGGGCCTGGAGCGCTTCCTTACCGAGAAGCTGCCGTTCCTTGTCCGGATGGGCGCGACGGTGATACCCAACGTGGCGGGCCACTCGGTTGAAGAGAACGTTGAGCTGTGCACCGCCCTTTCGGCCTCGACACAGATCAGGGCACTGGAGCTGAACGTATCATGCCCCAACGTGAAGGAGGGCGGCATGGCCTTCGGCACGGACCTGAATCGGTTTACCGATCTGGTGGAAAAGGCCCGCCGGGCCACCCGGTGCGCCCTTATCGTAAAGCTCTCGCCCAACGTCACGGACATTGCGGAATTCGCGGCGCGCGCGGAGGCGATCGGCGCCGACGCCGTGTCAGCGGTGAACACCTTCCTGGGCATGAAGATCGACGTCCGGAAAAAGAAGCCTCATTTCGATAACAGGGTCGCGGGACTTTCGGGCCCGGCCATCCGGCCGCTGGCGGTGCGGGTGGTGTACCGGATATACGAAAAGGTGAGCATCCCCATCATCGGCATGGGAGGCATCTCCTGCTTCGATGATATGCTGGAATTCATAATGGCGGGCGCGTCGGCCGTATCCGTCGGGACCATGAATCTGGTTGACCCGCGTCTGTCCGCCGGGCTGATTGAAATGCTGGGAGACTACATGAAAGCGGAACGGGTCAATGACATTAAGCTACTCATCGGAATAGCCCACCGGTGGGACACCCTGCCGGCCGACTGCTCATAACCGGCACGCTCAGAGCGAGGATCTCATGACAAAAAGCAACGAAGAGAAATACTGGAACACCCGGCTGAAAAACGCGGCTGAATACGTGCCCGGTGAACAGCCGCAGGGCCCTGAAGGATATATCAAGCTGAACACCAACGAAAATCCCTTCCCGCCATCGAAGGCGGTGCTTGAAGCGATCAGGGCCGCGGCGAATGATTCGCTGAAGCGTTACCCTGACCCAACGGCGCACGCCATCCGGGTGGCCTATGCCGCGGCCAAGGGACTCAACCCGGACAACATCTTCGTCGGTAACGGCTCGGACGAAATCTTCACTCTCATCCTCCGGGGCTTCGTTGAACCCGACGGCGTCGCCGCCTTCCCCTATCCCTCATACGCCCTCTACGGCACCCTGGCGCAGATGAACGGTATCAGGTACGATACGGTTTCACTCAGCGCGGACTTTTCCTACGACATGGCTGGATTCTTAAAAAAAAAGTACGACCTGGCCATTATCGCCAACCCGAACAACCCCACCGGCACCTACTGCGAGGTTGACGACATCAGGTCATTCATGCGGAAATTCAAGGGACTCCTCGTGGTGGACGAGGCGTACATAGATTTTTACGGCGGCTCCGCTGCCGATCTGACGGACGAGTTCAGCAACATCATCGTGACGCATTCCATGTCGAAATCCTATTCTCTGGCGGGGCTCCGCATTGGCTTCGCCGTGGCCCCGGAGGACATCATTCGTGGCCTCATGAAGATTAAGGATTCGTACAACGTGAACATGCTCGCCGCGGCCGGCGCCGTGGCCGCGCTCAAGGACGCCAAGGGCTTCAACTACAATATCAAGATGGTGGTAAATAACAAGGAGTACCTTGAGGAGAGCCTGGCGGCCATGGGATTCGACCTGGTTCCATCGCGGGCAAACTTTATCTTTGTGAAACACCCGGCGATCACGTCGCGTGAGCTGTATGGAAAGCTGAAAGAGCGGAAGATCCTGGTACGCCACTTCACCGGTCCGGTCCAGTCGGACTATGTGCGCATCAGCGTCGGCACCATGTTGGAGATCAAAGCCTTGGCGAAGGAGATAGCCGTTATAGTGGGAGCCTGATGACCCGGCCGATGGTGTTGGTGACGGTGCTGCGCTGCACGAGCTCGCCGAAGGTTATCATGCCGTCCTCGAATCTGATGAAATCATCCTTCGGGATCCACACGCTCACGTGCTCCCGGCCGCCGGGCGCGGACCACTTCCAGCCGATGACCATACCGACGATCTCGCCTTCGCCGAAAATGCTGCGGCAGGAGTTGATGGTCTGCACGATGTCCCGCAGACTTTTCCGCACAAGCGACACCGCCACGTTCTCAAAGGGTTGGTCGTAGTTCGCCTGCGTGTTGATGTCGAGGCCCAGGTAGAGCTTGCCGCGGTCACCGGATCTTTTATCGTAATAAAACCCGATGCTCCCATTCTCAACGGACAGCTTCTTTTTCTCCACGATATCGCCGGCAATGCCGATGAGGTGCCGATAGTACTTTTTATGATACTCGGCTCCGGCGGTGGTATACCGCTGGACATCAACCAGCAGATCGGCGTACGCATCCCTGTTCCGGTCGCTGTAGTAATTCAGAATCACCTGCTCCCGCTCGGTGGCGGTGAGGCCGCAGGTGGCGAAAAAAAGCGCCGTCAGCTGAAGCATAAAAATGACAGTCCTTCTCACGGGGATGATATCTCCGCCGCTTCCGCCGCTTGTACTCGAGAGTCCGGGCCGCACGCCGGATCCGCGCCGGGACGTTGCATATTTAATTAAATTATTAATCATATCGATCGAGAATTATATCAGATAGTACGATACCGGAGCAGACCCGCGTGTCAAGCAGGTTTAGGAATACTTGTTGACTCAACGCGTACCGGCACCCTAAATCAGCCAAAGGGACGCGGAGTTCTGTGGATCGCCATGCGCCCCGGCGGGAGAGGGCACAGAAAACAGATCTGGATGAACAGATAGGGATAATGAATAAGATACGAACGCAGATCACCGTCACGCTCATTGTATTGCTTTTACCAGCGGGATGCGCCCGCCGGATAGATTACTATTTCAATTCGGGCGGACACCGCGTGTACACCGGGCTGGAAAATTTTATAAAAGGCGCGGCACGGAAGTACCGGGGCAAGACGGCCGCGCTGGTGACCAATCACTCAGGATATGATTTC
>MIBH01000040.1:7586-7864 GCA_001829455.1 Spirochaetes bacterium RBG_13_51_14 | reverse complement strand
CGCGATAGCGGAGTCGTGGTATCCATGATCATGGCCCCCGAGCACGGGATCTACGGATACAAGAACGAGATCGATTACCGTTGGGGATGGTACGACCGGTTCATCAACTGCCCGGTATACAACCTCCTCGCCATCGACCGATACAGTCTCAAGTACCTGCTGCAGAAAAACGACATCGTCATCTTCGATATTCAGGACATGGGAATGCGCTGTTATACGTACATCGCAAATCTGAAGGACGTCATGGACGCGCTCGACGGCACGGGCCGCGAACTCAT
>MIBH01000040.1:6856-7562 GCA_001829455.1 Spirochaetes bacterium RBG_13_51_14 | reverse complement strand
GGGCTTTCTCGGCGTGGACGGCTCGTTCCTTGAAGAGAGATTCACCACAAAGTACATCAGCGCGTTTCCCGCTCCCTTTCTGTACGACCTGACCATCGGGGAGGCGGCGCGCTATTACCGCGGAGAGTTCCGGCCGGGGGTAAAGCTCAGAGTCATACCGATGAGCAAATACGGCCGGGACATGCTGTTTCATGAGACAAAGCTCCCCTGGATCCCGCCGTCCCCCAACCTGCCCACGTACGAATCCGCGATCGTGTACACCGCGATCGTGCTCATGGAGGGAATCAACCTTTCGCTCGGGCGGGGCACGCCCAAGCCCTTCGAGTATATCGGCGCTCCCTGGATCGAACCGATCTCATTCTGTGAAAAGCTGGACGGCCTCAAGCTGAAGAACTTCAAGTTCAAACCGGTCTTCTTCAAGCCCACGTTCAGCAACTACGAGGGAATGCGCTGCGGCGGCGCTCAGATTTTTTACACGGGCGGCGAATTCAGCCCCGCGGAGGCGGCCTACAGGATCATCGGCGCCATAATGAATAGCTATCCGTTCTGGGCGCAGTGGTCGCGATATGGATCCAACTATCAGGTAGATGCGCTGGCCGGCACCGACAAGTTCAGGCTCTTCATTACGGCGGGAAAGCCGTGGGAGGAATTCCGAGCGGAAATCATGCCGGGAATAAAAGCATATAAGAAGAAGAGGAAAAAATAC
>MIBH01000040.1:0-6772 GCA_001829455.1 Spirochaetes bacterium RBG_13_51_14 | reverse complement strand
TTTCTTCGGGATAACTGCCCTGCTCGTCCTGGTACTTCTTGAATTTCCGTTCGTACGCCTCGAGTTCCCGTTTGTGAACGTTCTTGTACCGGGTCGCCGGATGTGTGAAAGCGGGCATTTCCTCGAGCTTCTGCCGCAGCTCCTTGCGGAACGGGATATGGCGGAAAAACATGTCGCGCACCACATTGTTGAGCTTCATGATACCGTCCTTTTCGAACAGAACCCACTGGATGTAGTCGTGGGCGAAACGATCGCGGTTGTTCCGAATGCTCCTGAACTTCTCCTCCACTGTTTCCTTTGCTTCCTGAGAGAGCTTCGAGAGCTTCTTGTAGGTGTTGACGTAATCGAAGAATTCACCCGTCACGCCGCCGTCGATGGGGTCGGCCCACATGGCGCCCTTGACATCGCGGTTCAGCTCCCACCGGAAACTGGCGAAGGTGTGCACCAGGCTCCGCGTCATATCGCCGATGAAAAAAATGGGAACCACGATCCTGCCCCTGCTCCGCTTGTTGGTGCCCACCATATCCTGCCAGAGCAGTGTCCTGCTGCCGAAAATCGGCAAGAGGATGAAATACGGGACCACCTCTTCCTGTATGATCTCCCGGGCCTCGCCGATCTTGAGAACCGTCTCGCGGTAGAACATGGAAAAGTCGATATTCCGTACTTCTTTGGTAATAGTCTCGATCTTTCTCTTGTAGGTGTACAACTGCTTCAAGCTTCCGCGCACCATCAGGGATGTGAGGATCGGGAAGGCCGTGGCGGTGGAGCCGGAACAGATCGCCGCGGTTGTGGCAAGCCGCTGTCCGATCTCATACATGACCTTGCCGATGTTGTCATCGACCTTCTGTTCCAATTCCCTGCTTTTCTTGGATATATGTTTCTCCTGTTCTTCGAGAAAACCCTGGTGGGTGAGTCCCATCTCGGTTATGCTGGGCTCAACTTTGCCTTCGTAAATCATAGACAGGAATTCCGTCTCCATGAGAATCGGGATGTCCCTGCTCCGTTCCCTGATCCGGGACAGTTCGGCAAGGTCGGCCACCTGCTGGTCCTCAAGCAGACCCTCGTCGAGGAAACCGAAGTTGAGCATCATTTGCACGGGCCGCGGCACCACCGACTCGCTCTTGCTCCGGATATACGCCTGCTTGTACAGGTCCCAGTAGAGGGCCGTAATGTGCCGCCTGAGCTTTCTTCCATCCGGTTCCGTGTTGAAAGGACTCTTGGCTGTCTTGAACTCGGTGAGCATCTTTAAAAATCTGGTCTTGAAGTCTTTCTGGACCAGCGCGAACTCGAAAATCTGCTGGATCGATTTGGAGAGAGCGCCGGTTGACACGAACGCCGGTCCTTCCGCGGACCGCTCGCTTCTCTCGGAAGTCATTTTCCCCGACGAATAGTAATTGTGAATTTTCCGTATTGACGGGAACAGTACCGTCATTTTTCTCCCGGTCGTCTCCTCATAAAGAGCATTAATCTTGACCAGCAGTGAGAGAAAGTTTTTCACGAAATCGGGAGAGCATTTGCCGCTCCGCTCCCATTCGCCGATACCACCGTAGTCCATGAGGTAGGTCGTCCAGCTGTCAGCGTCGCCGAAGATAATGGTGAGTTCGTTGTCGACGTAATGGGCGATCTTCTCGACACGGTCGATGGTGCCGATAAAGCTCTCGCCGAGGCCGTCATACATGCTCGACGCCATGGCTGAATCGGACTTGAACATGGAGACGACGACATTCTGGTCCAGCTGCAGGGTCCTCAGTATGAAATCGTCGAACTTTGTTCCGGCATGCTCCTGCACCGCCTCCGGCAACTGATACTGCTTGCCGAGGTACGGGCCGTTATTGGTGATAAGAAATCTCGCATCGAATTGCGCCGGGAACCCGCCACGATTTGCTTTGAATCCTGCGTAACAATCCTCCGCAGCGCGGTGAAGCCGCTCCGAAGCGTTGGTTTCTGACATTTCCCGGTACATGAGACCGATGTTATCGGAAATCATGCAGATTGTCTGGTAAAGTTTCGTCAATTTAGCGATACCGCCCTGTACCGATTTGATGTTGTTAAAAAGGTGTTTGAGGATATTTAGCGCCTGAGGCGGATCGGCAGTCGCTAAGCTCTGAATGCCTCCGGTCGGCTGGGGATACCGCACAACGGTCGCACTGGTCACCGCCCGCACGCTTTTACGGTACGGGCCGGTTAGATGGGCGGAGAAACCGGACAGAAACGCCTTTCCTGAGAGAAGCCCAACCCTCCTGCTTTTTGATATGACGATGCTCCGGTCAAGACCGTTATATTCATCGGGAGCGGACAATATCTCCAGTGTACCGTCCTGCAGCATGTAAAGGCCGTTGGGGTTCTCACCCTGTACGAACAGGATGTCGCCGCTCTTCAGGTTTTGTGCGCTTTCAGCCATGTCTCCATCCTATTTCAACTTCAGATTCTGCATATACTCATCCCATTCAGTCGGGAGCTGGTATTTTTTTTTATTGTTGCACTCCTTACAAGCAGGTACGATATTAATCTTATCGGATGATCCGCCGCGGCCCAGAGGGATTTTATGGTCCATTGTCAGCTCACCGGGCTGGAATTTTCTGCCGCAATAGTAGCATATGCCGGCAGCTATTTTCCGACGCCACCAGGTTGAATGTCTCAGCTCGCGGGCCTTGCGTTTCTCTCGTGCGATCCGATCGTCCTCCATGTCAAAAGGTGAAACCATACAGAAACCAACATCCACTATCGTTCATGTTTTTTAGTAATGATTATCAGGACACTGTCTGCATAAACCCGGCAGGCTTATCCAATATAATTTATAGTATTTATCCCATATTTGTCAATACTTATTAAAAAAATGGAATTAAAAGCTGTTGAAACAATATACATAACAGCTAATAAACATACTTGTTTCATATCAAAGAGCGCGTCCCCATACCCACATCCATCTTGTTTTGGCAAATCGCTTTCAGGATGCAACGCTTATGGAAGCCTGCATGTTTCTCAGCATAGATTCGGAAAACGGCAGTACATACGTTACTTTATAAACACATTAAAACAATCCTCAACGGCTGTTACGGGCTTATGCATATAATACGGTATGTAAAAAATAATTGTATTGACAATATTAACCAAAAGCGGAAACAGGAGGTTTAGAATAATACTTTAACACCTGACAAGGATACCATGTTATTTACTGAATTCAATCTCGATCCCCGTGTCATGCGGGGCATAGAAGAGGCGGGCTTCACCCATTGCACCCCGGTTCAGGAGCTTACCCTTCAGAAAACCCTCGCCGGCACCGACGTCTACGTCCAGTCACAGACCGGTACGGGCAAAACCGCCGCCTTCCTCATCACAATGTTCCACCTGTTTCTGACGAGCGACAAATACCGTCACAAGAAGGCGCTGGTCCTTACGCCCACGCGGGAGCTCGCGGTTCAGGTGGAACAAGACGCCCTGCTCCTGGGAAAATACTGCGGGCTCAAGACCGGGTGCTTCTACGGCGGTGTGGGGTATGCCACGCAGGACCGTCTCCTCAAAGAAGACATCAACATCTACATCGGCACGCCCGGCCGGCTGATCGACTACCAGAAATCGGGCAAAATAGATTTCCTGAAATTTGAGATTCTGGTTATCGACGAAGCGGACCGGATGTTTGATATGGGCTTTATCCCCGATATCCGCTTCATGCTCAGGCGGATGGTGCCCCCCGCCCGCCGGCTGACCATGCTCTACAGCGCGACCCTCAGCCAGCGCGTGAAGTTTCTCGCATGGGAATACATGAATGACCCGGTCGAGATCGAGATAAACCCTGAACAACTGACCGTCGATCTCATCACCCAGGAGCTCTACCATATCGGAAAAGAGGAGAAGTTTAACCTCCTCCTCGGAATACTTCGCACGGAAAAGCCGAAAAGCGTTCTTATTTTCACCAACATGAAACGGACCGCCGAGCGGGTCTCCCGCCGCCTGAACCAAAACGGCATACAGAACGATTACATATCGGGCGACCTTCCTCAGAAGCAGCGGCTCAAGATCATAGACGCCATCAAAGCGGGTAAAACCGAAATACTTGTCGCCACCGACGTTGCTGCCCGCGGCCTCCATATTGAAGACCTGGACATGGTGATCAACTACGACCTGCCCCAGGACAGCCAGAACTACGTTCACCGCATCGGGCGCACGGCGCGGGCCGGTAAGACGGGCAAGTCGATATCCCTCGCATGTGAGGAAGACGTGTACAACCTTGACCCGATAGAAAAGCTCATCGGCATGAAGATCCCCACGAAATGGCCGGAGGACAGTCTCATCGTTGAAGCGACCGGTGCACCGATCCACACACACCGTGATCGAAGCACAGACAGGCGCAATAAAAAACGGGGCGAGCGGCAGCAGAGAAAAGGCAGGGAAAAAACCCGCCCGGCTGCCGCGGATCCCCCCCGGCGCGAAGAACGGGGGACGGCGCGCGCAGGCGACACCAGACGAGCAGCAGGCTCGGAGCCGCGCCGCGGTCAAGCCAGACCTAAGCATGCGGTGCCGGGCGCGAACAAACCGGCACCGGCGGCCGCCGGTACCGGCGCCGATTCCCGCCCGTCGCCCGATAAAAAGGGGAGACAGAGGAGAAAAAAAAGGCATGACGTGGAATCAGCGACCCGCGAGAGGATGCAGCACCGGCCCGGACCGCCGAAATCGACCTCCCGCGGAAAGGAATCCCGGCTTTCAAGAGACGCGACTCCCGAAGAACGTCTTGATTATTTTAGAAAGAAATACGGGGACAACTTTGAGAAGACAAGCTCGGTGAGCGGCGGTGACCGGAAAACCAAGCCGCGGACCCTGATCGAGAGCATCGTGGGCATATTTAAGAAAGAGAAAAAGTAAGTTCCAACTGGCCAGCTGCGCTGATTTTCTTCACGTACGTCCCAAAACCACGTCCAAGCGGTTTGGGGACATCGGCACTATATCATTCGAACCGGTCGTTCGGCGCGAGCCGGTAGCCGTTGATAAACGACTGCCCGCCCATGATCTTTTTATTTGCGGGCTGGATGCTGACGATTTCCACCAATCCGTCTCCGGCAGCTGCGAGCAGGCGCTTTTTCTGGTATACAACGATTGAACCCGGCCACGCCTTTGTGGAAACATCCTCCGTCATGAGTACCGTCTTCCATATTTTGATCAGTTCGCCACGAAACGCGGAAAAAGCACCTGGTTTAGGATTAAGCCCCCGCACCAGGTTGTGAATTTCCGCTGCGGATCTGGTCCAGTCAATCCGGGCAGTATCGCGGTTGATTTTGCCGCAATACGTTGCCTGTGAATCGTCCTGCCTGACCGGCTTCGCACTTCCTGAGGCAAGCAGGCGCATGGCCCGGTCCAGAAGCTCCGCATCTCGGGAAGACACGATACTGTACAGGTCGGCGGCGGTCGTATCAGGTCCAATGGGGACCGTCTCCTGGACGATAATATCGCCCGCATCGAGCTTCTCGTTGATGAGCTGAACGGTGATGCCGGTCACCTTCTCGCCGTTTAACAGCGACCACTGGATCGGCGCCGCACCCCTGTATTTCGGGAGAAGCGACGGATGGAGATTTATGGTCTTCAAGGGAGGAAGATCGAAAACCTGCCGGGGAATCAGACTGCCGAAGGCGACGACCACGAATATTTCCGCGTCGTGCTTTCGTATCTCGTCCTGGAATGACGCGTCTTTGAGAGTTGATGGCTGCAGCACCGGAATGCCCAGACGCAGCGCGGCGTTCTTGGCCGGGCAAAACTGAAGCCCCCGCCTTCTTCCGACCTGCTTGTCCAGGCCCGTGACGGCGAACCGGATGTCATGCCGCCCGTGCAGATCCGCCAGCACGCGGGCCGCGAGATCCGGTGTGCCGAAAAAGCCGATCCTCATGACAGCCTGTTCATCTTCTTGATTTTTTTTAATTCCGGCCGCAGTTCTTTCCGCATGTAATCCTCCAGATGATCGACGAAAAGGATGCCGTTCAGGTGATCGATCTCGTGCTGGATGACCCGCGCGAGCATCCCGCCAGCCTCAAGCTCCACCTCCTTTCCGTCGCGGTTCACGCCGGAAAGCAAAATCTCAACAGAACGCACCACCTCCTTTGATATGCCGGGGACTGAAAGACAGCCTTCTTCATAGGATTCCCATTTACCAGAAAACTCCTTGATAACGGGGTTCAGCATCTCCAGGGTTATTTGCTTATTATCATTCTCTATGTCCAGTATAAAGAGCCGCTTCGATACGTCGACCTGCGGAGCTGCCAGGCCGATTCCCTTGGCGCGATACATGACGTTGTACATTGAGTCGATGAGCTGCAGAAGCTCGCCGTCGATATTCATGATCTCCCTGGCGACTTTTTTCAGCGTGTCATGGCCGTAATATATTAACTCATGAACCACGGAGACCTCTTTCCCCCACAATTGATATTGTCAACATTAATGTTTATTAAATACCCCGCTTCCTGTCAAATGTAAATTTCAGGATACGGTTGCAAGGCAATATCATATTATATTATACCAATATACATAAAATTATCTCAAGGAAAAATGAAATTATCATTCCTGTTCAGAGAAACGTTAACCATCAAAAATTGTATTGACATAAAAGAGCCATATAGTTTCATGTATTTCGCGCAATTGTGGGGTTGTAGCTCAGCTTGGTTAGAGTACCTGCCTGTCACGCAGGGGGCCGCGGGTTCGAGTCCCGTCAACCCCGCATTCAGTAAAGGCTGTTTCTATGGATGAACAGCCTCTTTTTATCCCCTTTCCAAACATTTCACGGGAGGGC
>MIBH01000039.1:32916-33449 GCA_001829455.1 Spirochaetes bacterium RBG_13_51_14 | reverse complement strand
CTATTTTGTCGGAACGTTTTTTAGCATGATTGGTTTTATGAAAGATGTTGAGAAATTTGCAGGATTGGGTAAAGCAGTTGGAGCTGCGGCGGGTGCTGAAGGAGGTTTGGAGAATGCCAAAGCTGTAAAACCTGCAGAAGGTCGAATATCGACCGAATATGATGATCCAGGTATTTTAGAAAGATATGGTGTACATCACACTGGTATAGACGTTGCAAATGACAAAGGTACACCACTAATTGCAAGTAAAGCTGGAAAAACTTTTTATACAGGATATGAAGGTCCAAAAGAATACCCTACTGGATTAGGTCCAGGAGCAGGTAATTTTTTAATAATACAAAATAATGATGGAACATTTTCAGTATATATGCATGCTGATACTATAACTGTTAATGGAATTGGTACACCAGTAACTAAAGGTATGCAAGTAGGAACGATGGGCAATTCGGGTGGTGAAGTTCTTGGAATGAGGAGTCATCTGCATTTTGAAATAAGAAGATCACCTTGGGTAAGTGGTGTCAATCCTACTGAAG
>MIBH01000039.1:32357-32883 GCA_001829455.1 Spirochaetes bacterium RBG_13_51_14 | reverse complement strand
CTATGAGAGTTACTCATGAAAAAATTGCTGATTATATCGATTTTTCTGCTAAATTACTTTTTTGTTTATTGTGATCAAGTTGATTCAAAATGGAATAAAATCTTAAATGATGTATTACCTATCGAGTTGAAAGATTTAAGATTAATTAATGATAATGATATTAAAGATCAAAATAATTTAGAAATAATTAAAGAACGCAATCCAGATTATGTATTTAAAATTAATGATAAAAATAGTAAATCTCATATTGTATTGCCATGCAAATCAAAGAAAAAAACAAATGATTGGTATATAGTAATTATTCAAGAAGATCATGCTAAGTATAAATTAGTAAATTATTTTAATTATAAATTTAGAAGTTTTTTTGTTTTTAAATTAATATTCAACCATAAAGAATATATTCATTTAGGGGAATATATTTCTTCTGATTTTTTTATCGATCTAATATGGGATGGTAAATCATACAAAGAATTTGGTAAGACAGTTAATTTAACAAAATAAAAAAATTTTTAAATATTATTTCATG
>MIBH01000039.1:28086-32285 GCA_001829455.1 Spirochaetes bacterium RBG_13_51_14 | reverse complement strand
TGATGCACCCTTTACACAAAAAGCTCCGGACAGGGGCCTTAAAATTTCGCGCGCCGCGCAGAAATTAAGAAAAAATACAATTGAAGCGCAAAATCTCCCCGCCCGCTGAATATTAAAACAGCGATTAGAAATAATAGCAAGAAAAAACCGGTTAAATTATTAAAAAATCAATACATAACCCCATCACGGCCCCCGTTTCATACGAAAATATCCGCCGATCAACAGGTGGGTCTTCCAGAGTTTTCTCCATTCCCTGTCAGCAAAGTATGAAAACACCACTGATTCAAACATTTCAGTGCCGCAATCGGGGCAGATTTCGGAATTTGCGTCAAATGAGCTTTCAATGGCTTTAGCCCATGTCCTTCGCGTTATCTGATCCAGCTTTTTCCCGATCCCGTGCGAGTATATCCCGTAATATCGTATCGCTTTACGGTGCTTATCGGGAAAATAAAAGAGCATCCGGGCCATGAACTCGTAGATGTCCAGGGTCATTTCGGAGTAGAATTTTTCTTTCGTGTTACGATCAACCCAGCTCTTGTATCTGAAAGTTATTTTCGCGTTAGCATGGTCTACTGCCGTTATCATGCTGTTGTGAAAGTAGCCGGCGGCGAGGTACTCCGCAGTGCGAAATAATACTTCGTTATTGGTACCGGTTATAGGCTGTAGATGGACGTGAAAGCCGTTTTTATAGCGAGCCCTGATATCACGAATCTCTTCTTCGTTATATATGCCATTTTTTCTGAATAAGCGAAGTGCCACGTTCATCCACGAAAACCTGATCCTCCGGTAATTCAGGAGCGGGGAGCGTATTATTTCGCCTGTTGTAGTATTCACAAGCTCGCGCGTGCCGATGAGGTGTACGTGCGGGTTGTAGTTCAGGGCGTTGCCGCATGTATGGACCGTGGCAAGGCTTCCGGACTGCCATTCTTTGCCGGGGTTTCCCGCGCTTTTAAGGAGCTCTTTCCAGTACACTCCCGCCGCCGCGGTTATCAGGTCTTCGCACGAAAAGCACTTTTTGAACAGTGCCCTTGTCACTGCCCCCGGCAGGGTGAACGTGACATGGAAATGGGACAGCGTCGTGTTCATGATGCGCGAGAGGTTTATAGACCAGGCGTAGAGCTTTTTCCGGCAGCAGGAGAGGCAGAGCCTGGACTTGCAGGTAAATGGCACCATGAGCACGGCGCCGCATTCCGGGCAGGTGTGCTTGCGGAACCCGTTACGGTAATCGCCGCACGAGAGGAGCTTTGTCACTTCGAATTTCTTTTCAGGCGTCAGCTCGCCGTACCGGTGCGCAAACCGTTCCGGATATATCTCCTCAAAGTCGTGCCAGTGCCTCTGCCACAGGCTCTTGTACGCGGACTTCCGGTCCATGCCCGGGCGGTAGGGCGGCGCGATGTCGCTCGTTCGAAGGTACATACCGGTAGAACGAACGGAGCAAGCGCTAAATGAAAACTATTCTACGACGGGCATGGATGCCCGAGAGCGGCCTTATCCCCGGGATGACTCCCGACCCACGATAAAAAACTGCTACCAACCACACATCCTGTTCAACCGCTAAAAAAACATTGACAAAACCGGCTCCTCTTATGCTTTGATTATTACTCGACTTAAATGATTTCTTTTTATAAATAAGCTGATACAAAGGCGAATTTTGCCTGTTTAGTGCGATGTGTTATTTAATAACAGATCCTAAATAGCTCGAAAATGAGCAAAACAGGATGTTTTGCGTGAAGCGAGGATGGTTCACGACGAACCTTCCGCAGTAAAACAACCGAACTGAATAGCGTACAAACGAACTGAGCAATAAACAGGCAAAATTCGCCTAATTCAAATTATTATTTTGTATGCGCTCCATCCCCTTGACGCGCAACGCCGCAGGAGGAGCGCGATTACGCACGAGGATTACATGGATTATTCAAAAACCGTCAATCTGCCCACCACCGATTTCCCCATGAAGGCAAACCTCCCCCAGCGGGAGCCGGAACTACGTGCGATCTGGGAAAAGGAAAATATATACGAAAAAATTCTTGAATCGCGGGATGGGGCCGATCTTTACATTCTCCACGATGGTCCTCCGTACGCCAACGGCCGCATCCATCTCGGTCATGCTCTTAATAAGATCCTGAAAGACATTATCGTGAAGCATAAAACCATGATGGGCTACAAGGCCCCGTATGTCCCGGGCTGGGATTGCCACGGCCTCCCCATCGAGCACAGCGTCATGCGCGAGCTGGGAGAAAAGGCCGAGGCCATGCCCAAGGAAAAAATTCGGGACCTCTGCCGCGCCTTCGCTGAGAAGTACGTTGCCATACAGATGGATGAATTCAGACGCCTGGGCGTGTTCGGCGATTTCAAAAATCCCTATTTGACCATGAGCCGGGATTATGAAACGACGATCGTTGAGGTGTTCGGGGACATTCTCAAAAAAGGATATATATACCGGAGCAAGAAGCCTATTTACTGGTGTCCTACCTGCGTGACGGCGCTTGCCGAGGCGGAGGTAGAATACGGCAACCATACGTCTCCATCCGTGTATGTGAAATTCAAGGTTGACCCGGCCACCGCTTCCATTCCCGGCGTGGATCCGGACAACCTCTTCGTCGTCATCTGGACCACCACGCCGTGGACCCTGCCGGCCAACCTGGCGGTGAGCTTCCATCCCGAATTTCAGTATGTGGCGGCCCGCTTCGGCGCGGAGCATTATGTTGTCGCCAAAGGCCTGCTCTTCCAGATCGAGGCGGCCGTGGGAAAGCAGAAGGACGACGAAATACCGGTCAGCATCGGCGATATCAAAAAGTTAAAAGTGCATCATCCTTTTATCAACCGCGAATCGAAAGTCATTTTCGGCACCCACGTCACCCTTGACCAGGGGACCGGCATCGTGCACACGGCGCCGGGCCACGGCCACGAGGACTACATCATCGGACTCGAGTACGGGCTGGACGTGTTCTGCCCCGTGGATGAAAAGGGGAAGTTCACCGATGAATATAATGAAATGAAAGGCGTTAACGTCTTTGACGCCAACGATGCGATCGTGTCCCTGATGAAAAATAAAAATGTCCTGATCCATTCCGAGAAGATCGAACACTCCTACCCGCACTGCTGGCGATGCAAGAATCCGCTCATCTACCGCGCCACTGAACAGTGGTTCATGAACATAGATCACAATGATTTAAGGCAAAAGGGGATAGCGACCGTTCAGAAAACCGAATGGATCCCTTCCTGGGGACAGGCCCGGTTCCTGGGCATGGTGGAGACCCGGCCCGACTGGTGCCTGTCTCGCCAGCGCTCCTGGGGAGTGCCCATACCGTCGTTCCGCTGCGAGAAGTGCGGCGCCAACATGATGAGCGCCGAGAGCGTCAAACTCTTCGCCGATATTTCAAGAAAGAAGGGTATTGACTCCTGGTTCACCGACCCGATCGAGGACCTCATTCCCGCCGGAACCAGATGTTTCTGTGGAAGCGATTCCTTCGTCAAGGAGTTCGACATCCTTGACGTCTGGTTCGACTCCGGCGTTTCGCATTTCGCGGTGCTGGACGTATGGAAGGACCACCGGTGGCCGTCCGACCTCTACCTGGAAGGAAGCGACCAGCACCGGGGATGGTTTCAGTCATCTTTCTGGCCTGCCCTGGCGCTCCGCGGCAGGGCCCCCTATGAAACGGTCCTCACCCACGGGTTTATCCTCGATGAAGTAGGTAAGGCGATGAGCAAGTCAATGGGCAACGTGATCCCGCCCGATGACATCATCAAGGAGTACGGCGCCGACATAGTCCGGCTCTGGGTCTCATCCGAGGACTACCGGAACGACGTCCGGATCGGCATGCAGATGATGAAACAGATCGCCGACTCCTACCGGCGCATCCGGAACACCTTAAAGTTCATCATCGGAAACCTGTCCGACTTCACGCCGGACAAAGCGGTCCCCTACGAAGAGCTCTCAGATGTGGACCAGTGGCTCCTCCACAAGCTGAACGCGCTGTCCGCCAGGATCATCGAGCATTATGAAAAATTCGAATTCCACCTGGTCTACCGGAAAATATTGAATTTTTGCGCCGTTGAGCTTTCGTCCATATATTTCGACATATCAAAAGACATTCTCTACGTCGAACTCCCGGACTCGCTGAAGCGTCGGGCGAACCAGACGGTGCAGAACGAGTTATTACAGTCGCTCACGCGGCTTGTCGCACCGATCCTTTCAT
>MIBH01000039.1:25950-28056 GCA_001829455.1 Spirochaetes bacterium RBG_13_51_14 | reverse complement strand
CGAACCGGATGATGGCCGCCATGGGCCCGGAACTCGCCCGCTTCTTCCAGGTGTCGACCGTCACGCTCGCATCGAAAAAATCGGACGACATGAACAGCTACGAAAACGCCTCCGTACTGGTGAGGAAAACATCAGGAAAGAAATGCGTGCGGTGCTGGAACTACTTCGAACATATCGGGTCCGATCCCGCGCACCCCGGACTCTGCCGTCGATGCACCGACATTATCAACATGAAGAGGTGATATGAACAGAGAAATGATAAAATCATACCTTATGCCCGTTGCGCTCATCGCCGTGATCCTGCCGTTTGATATCGTGACGAAGAATTTAATTGTCAGGAATTTCGGTTTTGGGGAACGGGCCGATTTTGTGGGCGGCTTTCTCCGCATCGCCCTGGTGTACAACGAGGGGGGCGTCTTCGGAATACTGCAGGGCCATAAAAACCTTTTTCTGGCCGTGTCAGCGGTCGTGTTGACCCTGATGGTGCTCTACTACATCTTCGAAAAGAACAAGACGGCCCTGTTCAGCATCTCCATGGGGCTTATCGTAACCGGCGCCATCGGCAACATCATCGACCGGGTCATACCGGGAAGGCCGGGGGTTGTCGATTTCATCTCGGTCGGCGTTGACGGCGTGTACCGCTGGCCCTCGTTCAATATCGCCGATTCGTCCATCGTCGTGGGAGCATGTCTTCTCATCATCGTTTTTTACCGTGAGGAACGTAAGCGAAAAAAGCAGGCGGCGGGATAGCGGATCGCAACACCGAAGATCACTGCTCGGCTATCTCGATCCGGCCTTCGCCAATGAGGGTATCCCTGCTCATCGCCCTGACGATGTATCTGCCGCCGGTGTAAAATGAGAGGTTTGCCGTTGCTGTCTCTTTATCGGGCTTAACATCAACGGTGATCGATTCAACTTTTTCTGTCTTTTTATCGTTGACTACGTAAACCTGTAGCGCGATTGTTTTCACGCCGAAGGGTTCATTGCTGGTGATCAGGACAGTCAATTCCCCGTCTTCAAATTTCGTGCCGCAATTAACGCCCTTCCCTTCCGGCAATATCCCCTCACAGAACTGAATTTCCTTGGTTTTTGCGCATCCAACCAGCAATGCCGATAGAAGCAGGCAACACAGAATTGTCTTCATAATCCGATCCATGTTATATGATTTCTTTTTTTAAGACCTTCACTCGCTCGTGGCATTGTTCTTCCATTTCTCGAAGGTGCGTATTTACGGTTGTAAATTTTTCTATGATATGCATATCCTTTTCGGCACACGTCAATGAATCCAATATCTGTTCGCTTTTAAGCATGAGATCAACAACGCGGAAATCTACTTCCCTGAGCTTTTCTTCATCGACCCGCGCGAGCTTTTCTTTCAGATTGAAGGTCATGAAAACCGCGTCTCTCTCGTCGACCTCCTTCTTCATGCGGGTCATCCTGTTTTTTACCGCCAGTATCTTCTCAAGAATTTTGATTTGCATCTGATCGCGCGCCTTTTTCTCGCACCCTTCAATTTTTTCAATCAACGTCGAGAAATTTGCCGAATGCCGCTGCCGTATCACCTTCTCGGCGTCAGCGATCTGATAGGCGTTATATCCGTCGAAATCGTCATAAATATTGGAATTAATGGACATGCCATTCTCCAAAAATTTTTTTATGCTAGATAACCAGATTTTCGCACACCAGCTCCGTCAAATACTTGACTTCCACGTTCAGCCCGTATCCGCTATTAAGGGTCTGCAGCTGGGAAACGCAGTTTTCGCAGGCGGTCACCACGATTTTCGCGCCGGTTGCCGCGATCTGTTCCTTCTTGGGTTTCCCTGACTTGATCCTGAAATCCTCGTTGTCAAGAGCCACGAGCCCGCCGCCGCCGCCGCAGCACCAGTTCTGCTCTCTGGTCGGGGACATCTCCCTGAAGTCCGAGACGATCTTCCGCATGATCTCGCGCGGCTCATCGTACACCCCGCCGTTTCGTCCCAGCTGGCACGGGTCATGGTATGTCGCCGGCTCGCTGACCGATTTGTCTTTCAATGTGATGCGGCCATCCGTCATGTACCGGTGTATCACCTCGACAATGCTCGATACTTTAAAGGGAAGCTTTCCCAT
>MIBH01000039.1:22731-25931 GCA_001829455.1 Spirochaetes bacterium RBG_13_51_14 | reverse complement strand
GCCCGCCAGTCCGACGTACAGAATATTCGCGTCCTTTTTTTCCATCGGGATGAGGCCCTCGGACATCGGGAGATTCAGCCTTTTCTGAACTTCCTTCTCCAGATCAATAATCACCTGCCGGTAGCCCTCCTTGAACTGGTCAATGCTCTTTCCCTTTTCAACCGCTGCGTCGGCGAGCATGACCAGCTCCTCCGGGGCGGTTCCGTTCTCGATAAGGATATGTTTGGCCACGCCCATGATGAGGCCGGTATCGATCCCAAAGGGACAGTTGACCATGCACCGCCGGCACCCGGTGCACGACCAGGCGGCCTCGTACACCTGGTCCATTACCGGGTCGCTGAACGTGGTCGCGTCCCCCCAGTAGGGGAAAAAAAATCCCGACGGCCGCGTATATTTCTTGTACAGTTTCCGCACCACTTCGGCCCGGCCCACGGGCGAATATTCCTTCCGGGGAATACCCTGGTAGGCATGGCAGGTATCATAGCAGAGCCCGCATCGCGTGCAGGTATCAAGGTAGTACCGCATGGGCCGGTTCAGCCGCGATGATATGATTTTTTTCAGACTGGAAATTTTTTCTTTTTCCATGATCTACTTCCTGTTCAGGTTCAATGACAAAAAAGTGAATGCCATATGAATTACCTTCGAAAACGGCAGCAGCATGAGCACCAGGTTCGCCAGGAATATATGCAGGGCGACGAGCACATGGTGGGGAGACATGCTGATGGTTTCGGGTACGACCGGCTTTAATGCTACAAGGCTGCTGAGATACGCGCGATAATCTTCAAGCGGGATATCGAAGCCGGCTATGCCATACCGCGCCGCGAGGTGCAGGTGGCTCCCGATGATCATCGTCAGGAACAGGAGCAGCAGGAGAATATAATCCTCCGGAACGGATATTTCGCGCCAGGGCGACCTGAACCGCCTGAAGAGAAAATAGAGGACGGAGATGATGAGGCTGATACCGACCGCGCCGGCTCCCAGGAACACCTGGTGCGGTATGATCTGAAGTATCTTGAATTCCCTGATCAGCTCCAGGTGGCCGATGAAGAGAAGGAAAAATGCTATGTGGAACACCATGATGAAAAACCAGAGGACCTTGTCCCGTTTCCATGCCACCGGGGCCAGCAAGGCGTCTTTGAGAACTCCCAGCGGCCGCGGCAGGCGGCGCGGATAGGTTGAGAGCGAGCCCTTGAATTTGTTTGAGAACAGCACCAGCGACAGTTTAAAGACGAGTCCCAGGATCAAAACCGCAAACGCGGTATAGACCATCGGCACCATTACAAAATAAAAAATTGTGCTCCACATGTTGCATTCCTTGTCACCAGTATCGGATGCGACAGGGGCGGGGCGGAAAGCCCGGTCCCTTCATCGAGCGTGAACGCTATTTCAGTTTTTTTATGTAAAACGTGGACACGTTATCTTTTTTCTCGGTGCTCAAAATTTCATTACCGGTGCTTTTCGCCCAGGCGGGAAAATCGGCATGCGCTCCCGGGTCGGTCGTTTCTGCGGCGATTATCTGCCCGATCTGCATTTTCTTGATCTGCTGGCTGACTTTAATAACCGGCATGGGGCACGCCAGTCCCTTTAAATCCATCGTTATATCGGGTTTGATTGCCTCGCTCATAATTCTCTCCTTTCATGATTGTGTGTTTGTATAATACAGTTATCGTATTTGTGCAAGTTTTTTTTCCTCTGCATTGGATCTACAGTATTCTGTGTGAATTTTTATTCCCCTCCCTCGATGGGAGGGGTTCGGGGAGGGTGATTAGAATAGAAATTGATTCTTTCGTAATTGCCTCGCAAAATACGCTACATTGTTTGGTGTTAATCTTTTTCACCCCCACCCCGGCCCTCCCCCCTCAAGGGGGAAGGAGGTTTTATTCTAATTTTCACCTAAATCGAGTAATTTACTAAACTCCCTACAGTAACATCCCTCTGATTATCTATCAGCAGCGGTGGGAATTCAACAATATGGCAAGTCAACAGCCGCAAGCTCAGATGAAGAGCTGGATCTTGCTATCGCCGGCCTCTTCGAGAAACTTGGCCACGCCGACGAACTCCCGGCCCGGGTAATCGATCATCTCTTCCTGTTTAAATCCCATGAGATCCATTGACATGTCGCATATGTATATTTTAACGCCCATCTCTATGGCAAGACCGATCAGTTCCGGCAGGGACGCGACTTTTTTCTTTTTCATGAGATAGCGGATCATCGCCGTACCCATGCCTCCCATGTTCATCTTCGACAGCTTGACCTTGCGCGATCCCCGGGGAAGCATGAATCCGAACATCTTCCCGAATAGGTTCTTCCCTTTTCCTTTTTTCTTCGGATCCCTCAGAGCCGGTGTGGCCCAGAAGGTGGTGAACAAAACGACTCCCAGACCCATGGCTGCAGCGCCCGTGGCTATGATGAAAGCGGCGAGGAGCTTGTCCAGGTCGCCGCTGAACACGACCATGGAGAGCTTGTTCTTCCGCTCATCGCGCATCCGGGCCATGTCACTTTTTAACGATTCTAATGATTGTTGAACATCCATGAGACACCTCTTACATTTGATAATTAGCAAATAACTATTAAATATGAATATCGCAGACTTGTTGTAATTATATATGATAACTTCATAATTTAAATTATAAAATCGGGAGGAGTTTGTCAATAAAATTATTTAATATTTATTAAAGTTCTTAAATTCTTTATTATTTACGAATTATGCAATGTTGATGATTTGAAAGCAGCTTCCTCTGTCGAAAATAAATTGCATATCACAACAACGATCCCTGCAGATCATCATCATTGGTGATCTCGCCGGTTTCCGCGTCCACATCCACCTGTTTCCTGACAACCTGCCCTCCCTCGACCTTCTGCAGAATCTCGATTGTGCGCTCCGCCTCGTCGAGCTTTTCGCGGCAGAACTTCGCCAGGTTCATTCCCTTCTCGAACTGTCGGATCGATTCATCCAGGCCGAGACTGCCGTCCTCAAGCTTCAGGGCTATTTCCTCAAGCTCCTTCAGCGCCTTCTCGAAATTCATTTTTGCCGGCTTTTCAGTGCCGCTTTTAGACGTTTTTTTCTTTTCCACGATTTCCTCCCGGGTGTATGGAACTGACGTTGCACCGCAATGAGCCGTCGTGCATGATTAGTTTTATGAGCATCCCTATTTCGGTGTCCATAACGGAACGGATAACCGCTTCCCCTTCATCCAGG
>MIBH01000039.1:6657-22673 GCA_001829455.1 Spirochaetes bacterium RBG_13_51_14 | reverse complement strand
GCGCCATGATAAAGCCGTGCTTTTTTTCAGCGATAATGTTCTTTATGAGCATTCGGATATCGGGAATCAGCAGGAACCGGTTTTTATTGAGTGATACTCCGTCCTTCAGCCGCGCGAGCATATGATTGACCGTGTCCGTGAGCTCCATCTCTTTCTGGGTCACGATCTCGTAGGGGTCCCGGAAAATGCGAAGCTGCATTATTCCTTTTAACCTCACGTCCAGCGAGCTCATCATGGACGCAACCGCGTTCTTGATGCGGAGCTCATAGTATTCAATTTCCTCAACCAGCTCTTTCTTCTCAGGCACCGCCATCTCGGCCGCTGCAGACGGCGTGGGCGCTGCCAGGTCGGCCGCGTCATCGCAGAGGGGGTGGTCGATCTGGTGGCCCACGGCCGATATGATGGGAACCCTCGACCGGTAAAATGCGCGGATGACGGCCTCTTCGTTAAACGGCATCAGGTCCTCGAAGGAGCCGCCGCCCCTGCCCGCTATGATGCAGTCGATGCGGTACTCCGGCCGGTTCAGCTCCTCGATCGCCCGCGCTATGGAAACCGGCGCATCGCTACCCTGCACGACGGCCGGCGCTATGATGATCTCAATGCTGGGGTACCGCCGGAGCGCCACCTTTATTATGTCCCGCACCGCCGCCCCCGTCGGCGAGGTCACCACGCCCAGGCGGCAGGGAAGAAACGGAATCGGCCTCTTTCGCGCAGGGTCGAAAATGCCTTCCGCGAGGAGCTTCCGCTTCAGCAGCTCAATGCGCTTCTGCAGATCGCCGATCCCCTCGGGCCTCACCGCGCTTACGTTTATCTGGTAGCTGCCGCGCTTTTCGTACACGGTGATGCTGCCGAAGGCCAGTATGTTCATCCCTTCCTTCATCCTGAAATCAAGACGGCGGTTGGCGTGCCTGAAAAACACCGCGGATATGACGGCGTCGTCATCCCTGAGGCTGAAATAGATATGCCCCGATGAATGGAAGGTCAGGTTGAAGACCTCTCCCTTGATCCAGATATTGTTGAATTCCGATTTTCCTTCCAGGGTCTTTTTGATGCTCCTGGTTATCTCGGATATGGAAAAGATCTTCTGGTCGTCCACTTTATCGATCATGATCGGGATAGTACACGCGTCGCAATTAATAAATCAATGAAAAAAATTTTAGCCATATCGACTTTCAGATAAAAATATTTGCCGCTGTAATACCGAGGCGGTATATTATTTCAATAGATTCTTAACTTTCACTAATATGTAAGGGAGGATTCAAATGAAAAAAAACATGGGTGTTATCGACAGGGTCATCCGCATCGCCCTCGCCATTGTCATTGCTATTTTGTATTTTACTGGCCAGATTTCCGGCACTGCCGCGATTATACTGGGAATAATTGCGGCCGCGTTTGTCATAACCAGCGCCATCGGCTTCTGTCCGCTCTATGTGCCGTTAAAGCTGTCAACGATGAAAAAGGGGAAATGACGCGGAGAGTCGCCCATCAGGCGGATTCACCCTCCAGGGCGTTCGATATGGCGCTCCGTATCTCGCTGAACATATCAGACAGCTGCAGGAATATATCAACGATGCCGGGGTCGAACTGGGTACCGGAACAGCGGACGATTTCCTTGACCGTATAGTTATGCGTCAGCGCCGCTCGATAGGGCCGTTCAGAAGTCATCGCGTCGTAAGCGTCGGCGATCGCCATGACGCGAGCGCCGATGGGTATATCGTCTTTATACAGCGAATGGGGATATCCCCTGCCGTTGTAATGCTCGTGATGTGCCAGTATCATCGACGCAACGCCCTTGAATTCCGATATCGGCCTGATTATGAGTGCTCCACTCACGGGATGATTCTTGATATGGCCGAATTCCTTGTCGCTTAACTTCCGCCTGGTGCGAAGAATCTCCTCCGGCACGGCTATCTTGCCGACATCGTGGAGGAGGGCGGCCAGTTCCAGGTCTTTGAGCTCATGATCGGAGAAACCCATTTTCTGGGCTATGGCGAGGGAATACCTGCTCACCCGCAGGGAATGGTCCTTCGTGTAGTTGTCTTTGGCTTCAATCGTCGATATCAGCGACTTGACCATTGAGAGGAGGAGCGTGCGCTGGCGGTCCATCAAGTCTTCGGTGCGTATTTTCAGATTCGTATTGGCGAGAGCGAGCGCTGCTTCCACCTTCCGCGTCCTGAGCAGGGACCGGATTCTCGCCTTGAGCTCCGCAAGGTCAAACGGCTTGGCAAGATAATCATTCGCGCCGGAATCCATCCCCTCAACCATCATCTCCGACCCGACCCGCGCCGTCACCAGGATGATCGGCGTGTGTTTGAATTCAGGATCGGACTTTACCGTGCGGCAGAAGGTGTAGCCGTCCATTTCCGGCATCATCACGTCGCAGAGCACGATATCCGGATCGTACTCCCTCATAATCTTCAGGCCCTCCGTGCCGGATCCGCAGAGAAGCAGGTCGAACTCGTCCCGCAGGAGGAAGTGCATCAGCTTGAGAATGTCCGGATTGTCGTCGATAACAAGCACCGTGTGTTCGTGCGCGCCGCTCCGGTGATCGTGCGATTCCAGCTCCAGGCGCTGCTCCAGGTCGATGAGCTGCAGCGTACGGTAATTGCTCACCACGTCGCTCACCTTCAGATCCTCGACATCGCTCGCCCGCTTCTTGTACTGGACCGGCTGCTCCGATTTACGACGCTCTCGGATATCTTCGCTGATGTGGCTCTCTCCCTTCTTAATGTTCACGATGAACCGGGACCCTTTCCCGGGGGCGCTCTCAGCGCGTATTGATCCTCCATGAAGCTCAACGATCTCTTTCGCAAGAGAAAGCCCCAGGCCGGTACCCTCGCTGGTGCGCGTGGATGAACCGTCAACCTGCGCGAAGCGGTCGAAAATCGTTTCAAGCATGTCTCCCGGTATCCCCACGCCGGTATCCTCAACCACGAGCTCCACGTTTTCCGGCCGGTCGTCAAGGAGGATTGTTATCCTCCCGCCCTCGCCGGTAAACTTGATGGCATTGTGCAGGAGGTTCATGACGACCTTTTCAAACTGCTCGTGGTCGATCATCACCTTGATCCCGTTCTCCATCTGATACTGGAAGTAGAGCTTCAGGCCCCGGCCCGCGGCGAGCGGCTGCACCGACTCGATCATTTCCTTGCAGAATTTGATAAGGTCTATCTCGCGCAATTTGAGCCGCATCCCGCCCGCCTCGAGCTTGGCGAAATCGAGCAGGTTGTTGATCTGCTTCATGAGCTTGAACCCGTTGTTCTGCATCGTCCCCAGCGCCTCTTTGACGCTCTGGGGAACGAGCCCCTGCTGGTCCTCGATGAGCGGCGTCAGGGGTGCCAGTATCAGGGTGAGCGGCGTGCGCAGCTCGTGGCTCACGTTGGTGAAGAACTCGGTCTTCAGCCTGTCATGTATAAGAAGCTTTTCATTGGTTTCAGCGAGCTGGTCCGTGAGCATCTCAAGGTCTTCGTTGGATCTCTGTAGATGGAATCGCGAGGTGAATTCTTTTAATCGCATCTGTGTGGCCACGTGTGAACTAAAAACCACTAAAATTATTGTTGAAATTACAAAAAAATTATTATTCATGAATATTCCTATATTTTCAATTCTTTGTAAAACAATAATTGGCCCAATATAGGTTAAATATATAATGCAACATGTAATTAACGTTCTCTTTAAATCAAGCGGAAACATAAAAAGGAATGCGATCAATATAAGATTGATTCCAGCATAATAGGGGCTTAAATATCCGCCGGTCATATGAACCATCAAAGATATTGACGAACAACATATTACCGAATGAATCATTCCCAGAAAACGAGGGTATAGTATTCCAAATTTTGTTTTAATAAGAAAAAATATAATAATACTTAAAAAGACAACAATAAATCTAATAAAAAGAAATTGATATAACAAATCTGGGTAAACCAAATAATCAATTATACCAAATAAAGGAAAGAGTATACTTGCTGCAAGTGTACCATTCTTTAAATTGATAGCCGCGTTTTGTATAGTTTCAATTTCGAAATTCTCTAAAATACTATTTTTCAAATTATCTGTTTTTTCCATAGTCAATTACTATATATTCACGCCAATTTTTCAAATATTTTTTTAAAATATAAGGCCTTGCTATTAACCCTGTCATAATTATATATGCTCTTATATATGTTCATCAATGAATTTTCAAGTTGTTTTGTAGTCAAATTATTGTGTTTTATTACAGCATCCCACGTTGTATAATAATCCCAATCATCGGTTATTATTCTATTTTCTTTTCTTAATCTCTCTCTCAACCTGCTTCCCGGGTGTGGTGTCAGTATCGTGATTTGAGCACCAAGCAAATTATTATCATTCACGAAGTTGCTAATTTCATCAGCCGTATGTTCATTATCTTCATCAAAACCAATGATAAAAGCCCCATAAATTCCTATGCCATTTCTTTGAATAATATCAATATATTTCCCATAGTTATTGTATTTATCTTCCTTCCAGTTATTTTTATTTATTCCAGCAAGGTTCTTTTTTGACACACTCTCGAATCCAATAAATAAAATTCTACATCCATTTTTACGTAATTCTTTAAGAAACTCATCATCTTCAGCAACTGATATGTCGGTTTGAGCGATCCAAGATAAATTTAAATCTCTAAATTCACGCAATAACTCTTTTGAAAATTTTCTATTTACAAACATATTATCATCAGCAAATCCTATATGCGAGAACTTCCAGTATTTTTTAACCTCCTGTATTTCTTTTATTATTTGATTAATATCTTTGTGTTTATACTTGAATCCATATATCGTCGAAGCGGCGCAGAATTCACAGTCATGTGGACATCCGCGCGTGGTCTGGACCCATATAATCGGATATTGATATTTTGAAATCAAGTCATATCTCGGCAATGGAATATTCTTCATATCGACCGGACCGTAGTCTGATTGCCGGTACATTTTCTTTTGGCTATTATTAAGATAATCATATATAAATGAAGGCCAGGTGTTTTCTGATTCGCCGATGAAAACAGTATTGACCTGTTTTCGGGCTTCCTCCGGCATCACCGTCGCGTGTATGCCGCCCATCACGACATACCGTCCGCGCTTCTTAAATTCGCCGGCGATCGCGTATGCCCGTTTCGCCTGTTGCGTCATAGCCGTGATACCGACAATATCCGCGGGAAAATCAAAATTTATTTCTTCAAAATTTTCGTCAATTATGGTTATTTCATGATCACCGGGTGTTAAGCCTGCGATAGTCTGCAAGCCAGCCCCGGTGCCGTTCCAGTAGCGCACTACTGTTTTCATTTCTTTTGAATTTTTGATAAAATCATAAAACTTCTCATTTTTAGAGAAGAACTGTCCCTTTGGTGACACGAGCATTATTTTAAGATTTTTTAAGCTCATTTATTAATAACCAGCATTGAAATTAAATTAATAAAATCACCGATTGTCTCAACCGATTCAAGCTTTGACTCATCTATGTGAATAGTGTAATGCTTTTCGCACTTCGCTATTATCTCAATCGCCATTAAACTGTCCACACCTAATTCTTCGCGGATCTTGAGGTTATCATCCAAATCGAATACATCGATTTTAGCTATTTCAGAAATCGTCCTTTTTATATCATTGATAACATCATTTCTATTTAATGTATTTTGTTTCATGTTAACTCCATTTATTGTTTTGGTTAAAAATATTATGCAAGACCCAGGCATACCTTCTATAGTATCATTTTTTGTTTACAAGAATAGCATATTACATATTATTTTTGTTTCTTGATCAACGACCATTGTATGTATAATAGTCAACCGCACTGCCTCATTTGGGCATAGGTACTCTCAAGAACTTCTTTAAGCAATTCAGATTCGTGCTATAGTCTTCGGTATCTTATACGGTGCTATAAGATGATCTAAAAATTTCTTTATTTCCACTGCTTCCTCATCAAAATTCTTGCTTGAATCAAGCCTTATCTGCGCGGTGAGAATATTATTACCGCTCTCCACCGCTGCCTCGCGTATGTTCGGGTACGTCATAAGGGCCCTGCGCGTCTCCTCAAGGTCGACCATGTTGCCCTTAATCTTTCTGGTTCTCTTTTTCTCCTTTAAAAAAATGAGATGGCCGTCCTCCATCCTGCCGATATCGCCGGTTTTAAACCACTCCTGTTCAAAGGCCTCTGCGGTTTCCCTGGGCCTCCGGTAATAGGCCTTTGTCATATTTGATGTCCGTATCGCTATCTCGCCAGAGCCGTCCGCTTCCGGCGACAGGATCCTGCCTTCAATTCCGTTGCAGAGCGGCCCGATGGTGTGTGTCCGCGCCAGGTACCTGATGTGCCTGCACACCGGGGTAAATTCAGTGAGGCCGTAACCCTGCCCGAATACAACATGCCGAAATGACTCTATTACTTTTTTGAACAGATCTTCCTTAAGATAGCTTCCGCCAGACATGAAGTCCGTTAACGCTGATAAATCCTCTGTAGATTGGTCTTTCAAATTATAAATAAGCTCATAGAGTTCGGGAACGGCCGTTATGATATTGATCTTATAATTATTGATAAAACTGAAAAGCTTCAGGGGATTCACGGTGTTCGAAATAGTGGATGTCAGACGGTACAGCAGAGGCACGCACAGGCACACGACAAGAGGGAAAATATACGAATAGGGAAGAATAATCAGCATGTTCATACCAGCTTCCGGTTTGAGCCCTTCGGCAAGAGCCCTGGCGCCGTGCAGGTACTGGCTGTGCGGAACCATGGCGCCCAGGGGATAGCCGTAGCCCCGGTAGGTATAGTTAATTGATGCGATCTCCTCTCCAATGTCGGCCGGCTCTCCGGATGCGGCTCTTTTCCTCGAATCGTGCTCCCGCAGTGATCCATCGATTCGCTCCAGAATTATTCTTCCATCCGCGTACGGCTTTACAACGGGAATATGGCTCGATTCCATGATTATCGCGTGAGGATCTGCGTTGGAAAATATCTCATCCAGTTCCATTCTCCGGAAGGCCAGATTGACCGGGATTGGCTTCGCGCCGATATCGATCAGCGCCAGAAATATCGCGGCGAAATCAACTGAATTTTTCAGGAAAATAGCCGCGATGTGATTCTTCCGAATGCCGGATTTAATCAAAAATTCCTTTATTCGATCGATCCTCGCCTTGAAGTCCCTGGCCGAAACATAGAGCGGCTCTCTGTCAGCCGCAAGCTCGATGAATGCGGGATGCCCGCCCCAGCGCGCCAGCGACTCATATATACGTTCTGTTAATATCATGCTCTATTGCATCAATGCGCGTCATCTGGTTTTATGCCGGTAACGATCGCAGCCTGGGGCGGGTCACCCAGTGAGGGCGATATTCTAATATCCTCAAAACCGGCTGTTTTCAGCATGGCCGCGAGTTCATCCCCGGTATAGAATCTGAAATAACCGTCTTCTTCAAGCTCAAAAAGCGCGGCCGCCTCGTTCAGCATGAGCCGCGCCCCGATAAGATTTTTCTCTTTCTCGCTCTCATCCATTTTCTCGAGATTATCGGTATGAATTTTTTTTATATAATTGGTGAAAATTCCAGAAATATCGCTGTCGGGCACCATTGAGGAAACCAGCAACCGTCCGCCTGGTTTGAGCAACCGGTGAAATTCAAGGATTATTTCATCCGGATTGAAAAGATAGCTGACGAGAAGGCTTGCCGCGACCTTGTCGAAGCAGTTGTCTCCGAAGTTGAGATTCAACGCCAGCCCCTTGGCGCCGAAATTCAGCTCTTTGAAGTCGAGATCTTTGACTGTCATCAACTTCAAGGCGTCAGGCCGAACCTTGCCGCCATTGGCGGCGGCGGAGACTTTCAGATCCTGAGCGGTAATAGTTCCCGCGATGAACCGCGACGCGCGGTTAAACTCGACGACCGCCCGGATTTCATCTTCGCTGAGATGTTCCTTTAAATACACATATATATCATCGCTCATTTCCTCCCCGCGCATCATTCCGTGGATCTTCTCCGGATCCAGCAGCATCATGCGGTCGAGGGTCGCGCTCTTAAGTCCTTCGATGCGATTTCGCAGCCAATTGAGGCCGAGCGTCCGGTCTGCCATGAACTTCTTGACCGGGAGGAGGCGGTTCGGCTCCAGGTCCATCTGAAGATATTCTACCCTGAGTGGTATGAGCGATCCGTATCTGCCCCTCAGCCGTTCGATTTTCTCCCGGGTCCTGGCGAGAGCCTCCGGAACCAGATCCACCTCCACGAGCCGGGCACCGGAAAGATCGGTTCCCCTGACCGCCATATCATCCAGCATTCGCTCAATAAAAATGCCGGTGCCGCAGCCCATGTCCGCAATGATTTCGCCATTTTTTGGATCAATGAGTGAACCCTCAAGAGAAAGAAACGCTTTAAATTCATCAACATTTTTATAAAAATCATAGCCGACGCTGTTTCTGTCCTCGCCGATGAGGTAGTCCTTCCAATATTGCACAATATTTATCTCATCTGCCTGTGTAATCCGTTCACGCTCATAGGTGATTAGATTTACCATAGTGTCGCGGTCGGGATCGACCGGCCTGATATTTTTCCCGTGCAGGCGGCGGTAAATCAGGCCGGTAATGATTTTAAAGGTCTTGACGGCGTCCTCGCTCGATCGCAGGTTGTGCCCGGTCGGGATCTCGATGACCTCGCGGTCTCCGTCCGCTTTGACGCTCATGATGTCCCTGATCTCCCTCTGGGAAATCCACTTGTCGTGTTTCCCGTATATCCAGGACACCGGTACGGCGATCCGGGACATATCAAACCGGGCGTCGGCGAGATAGGCGTACTTGTTTTCGATCAGGTCCCGCGCGACCGTGTCGAGGTTCAGAATATGGCCCAGAACACCGGCTATCCCGTTCTGAATGCCAATGTTGAAATTGCCGATGATGTCGATACCGCCGGTCGTATTGCTGAACGCGCTGCGGGCGCAGGTGACCCCCATGACATTGACCAGGTAATCGACGCGCTCGTCCCTGAGAGCGATCTTCCGCGCGTCAAGAGCCGACATGCTGAAAGCGACGACGATGACCGCGGTGCGCCTGAAAATATCGTTGCCGCACACGAAATTCAGGGTCGCCTCAAGATCGTCGAGACCCTGGCTGATGCGGTAGTGGAGCATCTCATACCCGCGTTTCGGGCACATGTCGTCGTTGTAACTCTCCCCGGGCCTGTTTATGCCGTCATACCGGACCGTTACGATATCCTGTCCGTAATATCTGAAATTCTCGACCAGCGTCACCGCCAGCGGCGACAGCGCCTCTTTCTTCTTGCCGAACGCGGGAGGAAGGATGACCACGGGTCCTTCCGCGTGCTCCCGCGTGTAATTGAGGAGTGCGACGATCTCTTTCCCCCCGCTGTTCGCATACCGGACCATGTCCGATGTGATCTTCTCCTTCACGCCAGCAGCGGGCCGCTGCCGGCGGCCGCTCCGTCCCTTCCACCGGGCCGGGGTATATCGCCTGAATCCGAACTCCGCCCGCCTGATGCCGGCCTCGATCCCGATCTGAAGAATGGTCGCCCCGTCCGGGGATGTTTCCTCTTTGAGGTGCCGTATCTCCCCGAATGAAGTCAGTCCCACGTTTTTATCAAATGCATACGATACGGCCTGGCCCGATTTAAAAAGATCCTTCTTGTTATGCGGCATGGTAATATTGCACAAAAAGCCGCGACGGCTCACATTGACCAGCTTGCCGTGGAGCCGTCCCGACGACGAGCCGTCCAGCTCAAGGCATATGTCAATGCCGTCACCGATGAACTTCCTGTTATAAGACCTCTTTTCCGACTGATAGAGTACCGCCGGGAAGGAAAAGACGAGGCAGCCGCTGCTGTTTTTCACGAGTTCACTGGTAAAGTAGTAGCTTGACCCCTGCAGATAAAAAGAAAAATACGCGGTATCGGATTTTTTCAGGTCAAGGCCGTCCATCTCCCTGTCTGATAACGTGGTAAAGACCTGTTCTTCAAGAGAGACCTGCTTTAAATGAAGCTCAAACATCGAAATATTCTTCTCAAAGAGTAAGTTTACCTTATCCTTTTTCTGTTTCAATCTGATAAATATGGCCCCTATCTTATCATGTTCACGGATCTGGTATTCATCCCCGACTATATTCTCATTTCTTCTTTCCTGGATCGTTTTGATGGCTGAACTGGAGGCCGATTTCATTATAAAATTGCGAATTTTTATTGAATCGATATCGGATACAGTGCTAAAAAAGACGCCGGCCCTGTTTACATTCCTGAAATAATGATTTATAACATACGTGACCCTGCATGGCACGGTTATGAGCCGTTTATCACCCGGCAGTGAAAACGCAATGTCCATGGTCTCATTGGTATCAAGCTTTCCCTCAAAACTGATGAGGCAGCCGTCGGCGGAAATGTTGTCTATGGAAGCGATCGATACTCCCGGTTTATCGCAGGAGACGCGGTTCAGGTTGCAGGATACTCGGGGAATGATCCTCATCTCCGATGATTCACGGTCATTCGCAAGCTGAACGTTCTTCATGTTCCTGATAAAGCTATCGATCAGAATCATCTGAGCCTCGGTCTGGTAGGCGAATTCGATGCCCAGCACATATCCGTCTTCATGTGATCCGTGATTTTTGCTGCGGACGATTTTACAGGGAATGTGAAGCAGCTCGGAAGCAAGAGGCAGCTTGAAGGCTATTCTCTGTATCGACAAATGTGAAACCGGCACGTTGACGACCACCTGAATGCCGCTGTTGCTGATATCTATCGATTTGCCCTCGAAGGTATGACCCTCGGCGATGAGTTCCACCTTTTTTTCATAGGAGAGCCTGATATGCTTTCTATTGTTGGTCATATGATACCCTGATACGAATCATAGTATAATCATACGAAGAATTGATGGCACGCCGCTCCCCAGAATCATATTTCGCGGGAAATACAATCCGACTCTCCTTATCGCCCGGGTGCCGCTCTTTACACCGGTTTATACGTCAGACGCAATCGAGGAACCTGTCCCCAATAGCGCCGGGCATACGGTTTTTCGGCTACAATTAATATACCGCATCAATATACTGTAGCCACTGTTTTAATACTAAAATTACACTCCTGTGTAGGTAAACAGTGTTTAATATATCTTTCGGTTTTACTGATGCAAAAATGGATATTTTTTTGTAACTGTTCAGCATGTTTGAAAAAATATAACATTATAAAATAATGACCGATAATTCCCCCCGCCGCCAAAGGCGGCGGGGGGAATTATTATTACATTAATTTATTGAATGTATAAATTTAAAAATTTGCTGAATAGTTACCTTTGAAGATTGTATACAATCGGACTTACCTTCCGGCTAACAGCGCAATGAGTTGATCATGAATTCTGCCATTCGACGCAGCTATTTCCGGATAGTCCAGGCGGAATTCACCGCCATCGTATCGGCTCACCCTCCCCCCGGCCTCCTCCACGATGAGGCTGCCCGCGGCTATATCCCACGGCTGAAGCTTCCCCTCCCAGTATCCGTCAAGCCTCCCGCAGGCCACATACGAAAGGTCGATGGCCGCCGACCCCATACGCCGGATCCCCTGGATCTTCGGAAGGATGCGGTTGAACTCCTTCAGGTTATTATTCTCAGAAACCGCTTTGTCGTACGGGAATCCGGTTGCGACAATAGATATGCCGATATCATCCAAGGATGAGACCCGAATCCTTTCGCCGTTCAAAAAGGCTCCAGAGCCGCGAATGGCCGTGAACATCTCGTTCAAGAACGGATTATACACCACGCCGACGACCACTCGCTTTAATTGAATTGAATAAATTCCGAGGGAAACGCAGAAGAACGGGAGTCCGTGAGCGAAATTATTTGTGCCGTCAAGAGGGTCCACGTACCAGATATACCCGCCGGGGGCGTCCTTCCGGCTTCCCTCTTCAGCAATGATGGCATGTTGTGGGAACCGCTCCGATATTTGTGAGACAAGAAAATCTTCAGAGGCCCTGTCCGCGTCGGTGACCAGATTGGTGTTGCTCTTGTACGATACGATGGTTTTGCTGGACCTGAATCCCCTGAGCAAAATCTTCCCGGCCTCAATCGACAGTTCCCTCGCGAATTCGGCGATATCGGCCGTCATCTTAGAATTTGACCCCCATGCCGACCTGGAGATTAAACTCATGGTGCTCGGAATCCTGATCGGCCAGTTCCACGATTACTTTCTGGTACATGAAGAAATTCCTGGTGATCTGCTCATTTAACCGCAGGCTCAGCACCTGGGACAGCGATCTGAATCCTGAGAACGGCTTCCCCTTGGTGAACTTCTGGAGATTCAGACCGAACCACCCCTGGCCGTTCGGCGCCAGGGTATACGGATTATCGTTTTCCAGATCGCGCAGGTAGAACCGCTCCAGCCATTCAAATGTCAACGAGAACAACTCTGATCCGTCCGCATGATTGACGAGGTTATTGAAGGTAAATCCAAGTCCGAGATCATATACGCCCCAGTAGTCCGCGATATCCTGTGAATAGTGGTAGTAGCTCGCATAGAATACGCGCCAATCAAAGGAATGGCAGAACACGTAATAGTCGCGCGCCAGAACCAGGGCATGGACCCTGATATTAGGCAGTGCTTGGTACGTGTAATCCATGCGGAACATCCCCACATCGAGCGTTTTGCCCGTGGATGACCGCGGGTCCATTATGAGCATCCTCGGGTACCAGGTGAATTTCGCCTCGACCTTGTCCTTTTTATAGCCGAATATGAAACCAACCTTGGTGTCCCAGAGCTTGTATCGACGGTAAAAGGCGGCGTCGCTGTCATATTCGTTAAACATGACGCCGGCGCCAAACTGCACTTTCTTAAATCGGAAGAGAATCTCCAGCATCTGGCTCTGTTCAATAAAGTTCGGCATGGCGCCCCCGAGCCACGGTTTTTCAACGGTCACGTTAATTTGAAGCAACGGAACTGGGGCTATCCTGAGAAAAATCGATTCGGGAACATCAACGATAAGCCCGTGGTCCGTCACAAATCGGTACCCGTGGGGGGTAGTGTAATAGAGCTCATTGTGATGGTATTTACGGCCGTAAAAGAGTCCGGTCCGCATCATAGCGTCAACGGTCATGTAAAAATAATAGTGTTGTTCCTCTGGTTCCTGTTTCAATTCCTCCTGCTTCGTTACCTCCGGTTTCTGTTTCTTACCAGCTCGTTTCTTGTACGCATCTTCAAGCCATGGAGGCACATTCTTATTCTGGGGATCTATCTTCAGCACGGCTTCGCCAACTTCAATTGCCCGTTCATAATCCTCCGTCTTGTAATACGCATGGCCGAGGCGTTCCCCGGTGACGATCTGCCTCGGGTTCCGTTTCCAGGCTTGTTCATAATTCTTGATCGCCTCGGCCATCTCGCCTTTCTGCTCCAGCGAGTAGGCCTTGTTGTGATACACTTTCGCCGCCGCTCTGTCCCGGATATTAATTGCCTTGTCGAACTCCTTTATTGCTTCATCCAGCTGTTTCGACTCGCCGAGCTCAACCCCTCGCTTGTTGATAATGATATCATTGACGGTGTCCTGAGAAAAAATGAACGTGGCGCCGGTACATAAAAATATCGCGCTGACGGATGCGATAAATATCGTATTTTTCTTCATGCCACGTACCTTATGTCATTAAATTCAAAGCCGGTTGACGAGCTCTCATTCGGAATATCTCCGCTCTTAATCATTGTCGGCATAAAAGGTGTAATAATTCACTTCATGCTCGTACCGTTAATAGTACCATTAATTCTATTTTGTGTCCAGTTTTATTTCCAGTTTGTTTGTCTCCGAATTCCGTCTATCCTTGTGAGACCGCACCGCAACGCGTGATTCACGGCATCGTCATACTCCTGCAGGGTTATTCCTCGTTTTAAATTAAAGCACTCGTTCGCGCGGTATTCGGGCCTGTATTGATCCATTATATTAATATACGTATCACGGGAAAGATTGGCAATAAAATTAATGACCCGGTCCGTAGCCGCGATGTTGCTCGGCAGGACCAGATGGCGCACGAGCAGCCCCCGCAGGGCGACGCCGTTCCGGTCTGTCGCAAGATCCCCCACCTGCCGGTGCATCTCGGTTATCGCCGCCATCGCCCGCTCCGGATAATCGGGCGCCCCGCTTAAATCGCGGGCGGTCTCGGAGTTCATGTACTTGAAATCCGGCATGTAAATGTCGTACACGCCCTCAAGGATGCTCAGAATATCTACCGCGTCATAACCGCCGGAGTTGTAGACCAGCGGAAGCCGCAGCCCCCCGGGCACGGCGACGAGGAGCGCCTTTACGATTGCGTAGTTCATGTGGGTCGGAGTGACGAAATTTATATTGTGGCATCCACGCTTCTGCAGTTGGATCATCGCCTCGGCCAGTTCCTCGAACGATATCTCCTCACCGCGGCCCAGGTGCGATATGTCATAATTCTGGCAGAAGATGCAGGCGAGATTGCAGTTCGTGAAGAAAATGGTGCCGGAGCCGTGCCGCCCCACCAGAGGGGCCTCCTCTCCGAAATGTGCGCTGAACGACGATATGACGGGAGCGACGCCGCTCCTGCATTTCCCCTGCCGCCCGTTGATCCTGTCTGTGCGGCACTGGTGGGGGCAGAGGGTGCAGTCAGCGAGCCGTTCATAGAGTGCTTCGGCGCACTTCTCAAGCCGGCCGCTGTTGTACAGTTCAAGGTATGAGGGTTGCATGGTTCATATAATATGAGATTAGATTGAGTCTTTTTATTACGTGTTATACGAAGCCGTTATACAATAAAAATACTTTTAAATGTATATTTTTTTGTTGTCAATTTGAAATATACAAAATATAATAATTTACTCGACTTAGGCGAAAATTGAATTAAGACCTGAGGCTGTCTAAAAAGCCCTAACATTTAATAATTATCCCTCCTCCTCGATAGGGGAGGTTAGGAGGGGGTGAATAACTGCTGAATGCATCAGGCGTTACAATCACCCTCCCCTATCCCCTCCCATCGAGGGAGGGGGATGTCGCATCCACGTTGACTTGTTAGACAGCTCCGCAAAAATCACTGATTATTGAGTTTAGCAACAGGTCTAATAATAAACCTCTAAGGAAAAGCCATGAGAAGAATATCGGCCGTTTGTTTCCTCGTCTCTGTGTTGAGTGTATTCCTGTATAGCTGCGGTGACATCGATGAAAATGAAAAGATCGTAACGCCAAAATTTCATACCGAATCAAATGAAGGATTATGGGTCAACGAGTCGATCACGCACGTCCCGATCGTCACCTTTACCGCCAAAAATGAAATCGACGTGAGGGTTCCGCTGAAGCCGACCAAAAAGCCGATCCACTACATCGAGGCGATCGCGCTCATGGACGGCAACAGGGAAATCGCCGTGCGCAAAATCCCATTTTCTTTCGACGAACCGTGGGCGCATTTCAGGCTTCCCGATATCGAAAAGGGCAATTATAAAGTCGTGGCCAAATGCAACCTTCACGACATGTGGATGGCACCGGTGGTCATCCCTTCACGATCTGATAAAAAGAGATAATTACCGGCGATCTTAATGAATATCAACGGACTTCGTTTATCATTATGTATTATCTTCCTGTCCGCCGGCTGCTCCGGCGTAATGGACGCGCTGCTACCGAAGTCGCTCGACGACAGGGGATCTGCGAAACTGGAAAAAAAACTCAACGATGCCAAGGCCCTTGACCTTTTTAACAGGGACGATTCCCTCCGTGCGGCTCTGGAGGAATTCAAGCCGGAGGGGGTGAGCGCCGGCGTGTATAACTTCGGCGGTATAACGATACTGCTGGGCCTGGCCCGGTGCTCGTCCGCGGACGAGGCGTACGGCATTTACTCCGCACTGATTGCAATGCCGCGGGAACGGTGGGAGTTCCGCGACGGCGAGATGTCGTACCGGTCGCCCTATTTCTCCGGTTATAACGGCGAGTACGTGTTCTGGACCTATTCGCCCACCAATCCCCAGACCTATGCCGATTTCTACCGGCGGCACGGCGAGCGTATACTGACTGAATTCGACAAGCTCAGGAGAAAGCCGGGCTGTTCCTAT
>MIBH01000039.1:3794-6598 GCA_001829455.1 Spirochaetes bacterium RBG_13_51_14 | reverse complement strand
CTGTTCTGGCAGGAGCCCGGCGGCGTCTGGATCCTGTGCCGGTACCGGTGGCTTATCTTTCTGATGCAGGACATGCCCTCGCGCGAGTATGCGAATAATTTTATCCGCATAATGTTTGTAAACATGATGAAAATAAGGAACGAGGCGGTGCCTCTGAAAAACAAGAATTAATAAAAAACGACCGGCCGCGGTTAACGGCCGGTCGCTCTCATTCCCCGGTCATTCTCAGTTATTCCTCTGTCTGAAGATCGCCACCGGCACCACGCCGTTGCCCACACTCACATAAATGTAGTATCCATCGGTACCCTGAATCGAGATCGACGACCAGAAGCTCTTATACTTGCTGGGATCGCCCAGACCGTTGCTGCCGATCTGGCTGAAATCAGTGTAGGCCGTCGGATTAGCTGCATTAGTGCGCCAGACTTCAACGCCCGTTGTAGAGTTGTCAAAGCCTACATATATATAATCTCCATTGGCGACAAGAAGGGTAGAATATACGTTATTTCTTTCACGTAAGTCTGTCGCCGGCGCCGGAGATCCGCTGCTGCTTCTTTGCATGACCAGGCTCCAATCAGCCTTGTCGCAGTCTCCATCAACGCCCGGCACGCATTTCCACAACTGCCATGCCTCATTTCCGGTAGGACACGCGATATCGTCTGAGCAGGTTCCTGACCCGATCAGCGGTTCATCTGCGTTACAGTTCGTGTCGATCATGTTGGTGGTACAGGCGTTTCTGATCATATAGAGATTATTCTTGTAACTCGCAAAAGCCGGCACCGGTCTGTTGGCAGGAATCACATCAGCCAGCTTGGTGATAATCTTCGAGAAATAATACGTATAATCCGCATTGGTATCAGGCGAAATATCGGTCCAGTCAGGACAGTTATCCGCCCCGCTGCAGGCTCCCGGATTAGCAGCGTTCGCGCCGGTGGAGCGGACAATGCCTCCGTTGTTTATGCACCGCGTTGTACCGCCGGTGGCATAACAGCCGGTCGGGACGGTATAATCATTGTGGGTAGTATCCCTCACCGAACCGTTGTTGGCCAGATACAGCTTGTTATTAAACTCGAAGAGCGTACCCCCGATCCTGTCGGCTTTATTGGGCTTGCTCGAGGATGAGGCTCCGATGCCGGTCATAAAGCGCATTTTCATCCAGATGCTGTCAGTGTTCCTGATGGATTGAGGGTTGAGATTATTGAGCTTAACCAGATAGGGCCGGTACGCCCGGTCTCCCGGCTCCATCCAGTAAACCCTGTTGTTAAACACCTTGATGGATTCGGTTCCCCGGTTGCCCAGTATTGAGAAGTCATCGCCGTTATCATAGGTGGCGGACAGGTCGATAAAATTGAAATCGAGCGTCGTATCGGTATCGGTGGTCTGATACAGATAATCGTTATTGCCGTCGTCCTCGCCCCAGGAGCGCGCGCCGGTCAGGAACAGGTATTCAGTGCCGTTTATTATCCCATTGACGAACAGGCCCCGGCCGTTCTCATTGTCCGGACCGCACCCGGCGTTTACATCCGCGCTGTTTCTCGTGCATCCCGTATGACCGATCGTCCGGTACCGCGTGGGGGGCGTAACCGCGCTGTTGTCATGGGTGCCGGTGCTGTTCGCCGTGCTGGTATCCTTGACGAACGTATAGTAACAGTTCGTTGGATTGCTCCCGTCAGGCTCCATCCTGTTCGACGCGTTCCCGTTCTTGTTTGGTCCGATGTACAGCCTGCCGTGATACGAGGCCAGGAAACCAAAATCTGACCCATCGCCGAAGGGATCGACCGCGATCGGCCCGCCGTCGAAGGTATAAATCGTGGGACCGCACCCCAACCAGGGCGCCCGGTCCTTGGGAGCCGGCTGGAGGTCCTCTTGCGGAGACTCGTCCAGTGTCCGTATCGGTCCGACCGCTGCATCGTCAAACCCGTCGCCGTTGATGCCGTTTGATCCAATGGCCATGAAGGTCGCCCCTGACTGGGTCTGCGTGCCCAGCGTGACCCGGTTTGTATTCGCGCCGGAGCTTCTCACCGCGGTTGACGGATTGACGCCGAGTATCGAGTTGTTGAATTTATACCTGGTATTCAGCTCGGATCCGCCGGTGCCGGTTCCCGACAGCACCGACTTGTTGAACACGACCATCATGCTGTTGAGCGTGAGACATGACGCGGACGCCATCATGAGCTGTTCGTTGCCCAGGAAGGTGCCGAAATTGGGATCGATGATGGTAACGCCGTCGTCCCGGTCGATGACATTGTTCACGGTCAGCCGGTACGTGGTCGAAGAGCACTGGGCCGCCGTGGTGGTTATCTCGTACACGTCAGGATCGATCTCAACAATCGGCGTGCCCGTGGCTATGGCGATAACGTCGGTGCCGCCGCCGGAACAGCCGGTCTCAACCGGATCCTCAATGAGCGTGTAGTTCGCAAGATGGAGCGCGCTGCCGGGGTTGGCCGGATCTGAATTATCCACCGCCTCTGAGTAGGTGATCCGGATCTTCCTTTTGAGGTTGCCGTACACGCCGAGCACATAGGGCGATATTGCCCCGGTGACAGCCGTCAGTCTGGCGGCGTCGGCGGTATTGTTTGCCATGTCATAGACCGCGCCGGAGGCCGGGCGTACCTGGTCCGCGTTCAAATCGCCCGCCACCAGGTTCGCGTTAAGCACTACGGTCACCTTGTTGTCGTCGCACGCGTTTATATCCGTATCCATAATACTGACTGCCGTTGCGCCGCCGTTGCCGCTGTCAACGTACGTGAAGCTGGCCGCGGTGAACTGTCCTGAATTGCATCCGCCGGCGCCGCCGTTGCCGTCCA
>MIBH01000039.1:0-3783 GCA_001829455.1 Spirochaetes bacterium RBG_13_51_14 | reverse complement strand
AACTGAATGGACATGCCGGTATGGCCTGTAATGCCGCTCGCCACCGCTATAACCGGTGCGGCTTTGTCAGTTTCGACAACGGTTGCCATTCCAATCTGGTCCATCGGGTTATTGCGAAAATCCCTCAGGCCCGGCGTCGCCGTGGTGGTCAGATCCGGTTTCGCGCCCGTGTCATATATGGAGCCCCCCAGTTCGTCGAACTGAAGATACAGAACAGTGTCATTGGCGGTATCGGATTCGGGAGCCGCTGTGCCGTGTGCGAGACGCACATTGGCGTAACCGGCAACGAGCCAGTCGGATTGAGCTGATCCCAGTCCGTCCGCAACGTAGCCGGGGAAGGTGCTGTCGTTCAGGTTCCTGTTACAGGTGAGCCTGTAGTGGTCGATTTTTCCGTCCCTGTCCACGTCCATGGTTTCCGCCAGTGAAACTACAGGAACAATACCATCGATGATAATATTCTTATTGTCCCCGAGGTTGTGCTCATCAGGGATCGCGAGCGTACCCGGTGCATCATTGCCAGCTACATCCTTTAGAGTTCCGCCGTTAAGAGTTATACTGTTCACGGACAGATCGCCCGTGGACTGGCCTTTTGCCACCCTATAGGTTCCCGACGCTGAGACGGCAGGGCCGAGTGCATTTATATGCACCACCGCGTCTGTTGTTCCTGTCTCGAGCGTTACATCCAGCGTGCCGCCGACCAAGATCACCGGTTCAATGAAGTACACGGTTACATCAATATCGGCGTCAACTCCGTAGGTTCCGTTCGGAGTCGATGACGTTATGGATGCGATTGTCGGCACAATGCCGTCAACAACGATGTCCTTTGACGTGAACCTGGTGCCGGGAAGGCTTATGACCACATCGTTCCCGGTGCTGTGGCTCTTGAGCGTGCCGCCGCTCAAGCCGACGCCCGTGGCGTCAAGATCGGGGCTCTGGTGCCCTGACTGGACCACGTAGGTTCCATGGGCTTGATTCGAATTTGTAAACGGCGAAATTTGCACCACTGCGTCGGTCACGCCGGTCTCGAGGGTTATCAGGAGATTCCCCCCGGCCAGGGTCACCGGCTCGCTGAAATTCACGGTAATGTCGATATTTGAACCGATCTTGTACAACCCGCTGCTGTCATCCGATGTAATCGACGCTATGGTCGGCGAATTGCCGTTTACCACAATGGCCTTGTTCTGGGCAAGGTTGTGACCTGACGGAACAGTAAGCAATACATCGTAATCAGCCTTATCCCGCAATGTCCCGCTCAAATCTATGTCATTTGTATCCAGGTCGCCGCTGTAGTCGCCGGCGCCCACCGTGTAGGTGCCTGAAAGTTCTGACGACGGATACGCGGCGCTGACCGATACGACGTCGCCCGTGTCAAGAGTCACATTGAGCGTTCCGGTCAGGGTCACCGGCTCGTTGAACTGAACGGTGATGTTGACGTGCGTGCCGAGACCGTACGTGCCGTCATTGCTGATCGAGGTGACTTCCATGATATGTCCGGCCAGACCGTCGACGACAAGGTCTTTGTTGTCGGCCAGGCTTTCCTCTGACGGTATAGCGAGGTCCGCGTTGTTCCCCACCGTATCCCGTAATGTCGCACCGCTCAACGCAACGTTCGTTGAGTTCAGGTCAGGGCTGTCGTCGCCGATACCAACGATATAGGTACCGGTGAGCTGCGCTGACGGATATGTAGGCGCGCTTATCGATATGACGTCACCCGTGTCAAGTGTCACGTCCAGCGTTCCGCCGGCAAGGGTGACCGGTCTGCTGAAATTAACGGTTATATTTATATCATTGTCGATCTTATACAGGCCATCGGGACTGGAGGAAGTGACCTCGGTAATGGTCGGAACCCTTCCGTCAATGATAATATTTTTTAACGCGGCGAGTCTGTTTCGTACTGATGGAAGACTCACGATAACATCTTTCCCCCGTTTGTCTTTTAATGTTCCGCTGTTCAATACTATGCCGGTGCTATCTATATCGGGGCTGTAATCGCCTCGTATTACTGTGTACGTGCCGGTAAGTTCTTTTGTTGGATAGGAGGATGCGCTGACATTAACCGTCCGGCCGGTATCGAGCGTGACCATTAGTTCGCCGGCCAAGGTTACCTGACCGGTGAATTTTACCGTAATATTAACCTCAGTATTAAATCCGTAGGCGCCATTCGGTGTCGTCGATGTGATTGATCGGACACTTACCCACGATGTGGGACTCGCCAGTTGTGCGCCGGTCAGGAGTATCAGATTCTCGTCTTTTGGATCTATGAGCGACTTGAATACATCGCCGTTGCATCCGCCGTTCCCGAAGATTACGCTGGATGCAAAAATAAGATACATGATTTTTTTAAGTGTTTTCATGGTTCAATGCCTCGATCCTGTTAAAATGTATATGCCACGCCACATGAAGCGGTTACAAATTGTCCACTCACAGATTCAAATAACATCAGATAGTCTCCTTCAGCAAACACGACCAGGTTCTTTACCGCCGGAGGATTATATCCGATACCGACCCCGCCGACTGCGGTCAGGTCATACGATAATTTATTCTTATTGATGATCTTGTATTCCTTTTTCTTTAACATCGCGACGCCTATACCGCACCCCAGCTTTGGATACATCCTGAAGCCGTTTTCAAACTGGATCAAAAACCTCACGTGCGCATATTCAGGCAATATGATAAGATTCGCGGATACATTTGATTTTTTTTTGTCAAAATACATGAATCCGGAGGTCAGGCCGAGCCGGAGGCTGAACATATTCTTTTCATAGGATGATACATCAGCATAGAGCGAGCATCCGTAACCGTATCCGAGATACGGCTTTGGCGAGCCGAACGGTACCACAAAGGAACCCTGTGCGCCAATCTCGGGCCTGATTTTTCCAATAATGCCGTCGCCTTTTGATTGTTCTTCATTTTGCAATTTAATGTTTTTATCTTCTTTCGCAAAACCTGTTTCGATAAACCAAAAACTCAGAAGCGCGATAACAATAACAATCAATACGATCTTTTTTGATGGCTGCTTGCAATGATACAGAATATTAGCTTTCATGATATATCCTTATTGAATCTAAAATTTATTATGCGATAGTTATCGGTTCATCCCCGTACAGATCGAAAGTTGTTATAGGATCCAATAATCATCTCTTTCTAATAGAAAATTATTAGTTCAGGGTTTGTTGCAGCGGTGTGTCAGAGTAAATCTTTGATCTGCTGCGAAAATTAAAAATTACTCACAGCACGTTTTTATATCTGTTGAATAAGGCCCAAATAATTTACTCTGACCCCGGTTAAATTATACGAACTCAAAAGTTTTATATAAAAAATAAGAGCAGTAAATATATATAAAAATAAACCCGATCCGGGCGGGTTGTTAATTTTCAATTAATCAATAAGTGTATAACTGATTTTAAAAAAAATTTCCCAACACTATTTTATTAATTTTAATAAATCCGTCTGGACGGTTTAATATATTATTGTTTTTAATATACAACATATTATATTTATTTTCAATAAAAAAAATTATTAAATTGAATAATTTATGAAGAAACTTCAAAAAATTTCATTATGCTGTTTTTTTGGGTTTTTTATAGTAAAAACTGCATTTAAAAAATAAAAAGACCGGCCGCTGGCTGCGGCCGGTCCTGACATTCCATTGTCTGAATATCGCTAATTATTCTTATTCCGGTAGACCGATACCGGCGTTGCGTTCTTACCCGCTGAAATGTACACGTAATAATCAGCTCCCAGCGATATCGAGATGGCTGAATATATCTCCTGCATGTCCGT
>MIBH01000038.1:8632-9349 GCA_001829455.1 Spirochaetes bacterium RBG_13_51_14 | reverse complement strand
AGAATGCGCATCACCATCATTGGCGCGGGAAACATTGGCGCTGCGATCGCAAATGGCTTGGTGAAATCGGGCCGTTTTCCAGCCGAGGATATCACTCTGACGCGGAGAAGAATACACCTGCTCGATGGGATGAAAGAGCAGGGATTCACCATCGAAGGGAACAACCAAGAGGCAGTTAGACAGTCAGAAGTGGTCGTCATCGCTGTTGAACCACAGCGGATTGATGACGTATTGAAAGAGATCGCTCCCAGTTTGGAACCTGACAAGCACATCATAATCTCTGTCGTCACCGGTGTTAGCACAGGGCAAATCATCCATCAAGTCGGTAAAGAGGTGGCTGTAGTTCGTGCTATGCCCAACACCGCAATCGCTGTTCGTGAATCGATGACCTGTATTGCGTCCGATAGGGTCGATGGATCCGCTATCGATGTTGCCAAGTCGATTTTCGACACGGTCGGAAAGACGGTGGTTATTGCTGAAGAAGAAATGATTGCTGCCACAGCACTTGGCGCTTGTGGGATAGCGTTCTTCTTGCGCGCGATCAGAGCGGCATCTCAAGGGGGAATTGAAATAGGATTCCATTCCCAGGATGCACTGGCCATAGCTGCCCAGACTGCACGAGGGGCAGCGACGTTATTGCTAGCGTCGGAGCACCATCCCGAATATGAGATTGACAGAGTGACGACTCCCAGGGGGTGCACCATAGCAGGACTGAAT
>MIBH01000038.1:8284-8426 GCA_001829455.1 Spirochaetes bacterium RBG_13_51_14 | reverse complement strand
AGGTAGTTGATGAGCGAGGGCACTTGTGCAAATCCGGCGCTGCGCCTCAGCTTTTTCGTTATGTGGTTGAAAAGGAATATTTAAAAGAAAATGGATAACGTACTTTGGAAATCCCGGTTCCTCAATAATAGGGGTCCTAATA
>MIBH01000038.1:7977-8209 GCA_001829455.1 Spirochaetes bacterium RBG_13_51_14 | reverse complement strand
TGGTTACCTTTGGGTACGGTAGCCTTGAAGAGGTATCAGCCGCCTCTACATCGACGCAGCGTCAGATAGGCTGGGTGATATTGGAGTCTTCTCACTCCCCAGACCCTCGCACCGGGCACGCTATGGCCATGCTGACCGATGGTCTCGTGCTGCTTTTTGCAGGGCAGGATACGAACAGTAATGTATTGGGCGATATGTGGTTCTTCGGGCCGGAGACCATCTTCAAGAGCGC
>MIBH01000038.1:5787-7923 GCA_001829455.1 Spirochaetes bacterium RBG_13_51_14 | reverse complement strand
AAGCACTTTCGGAAGATCCCTCGCCACTTTTCCACGTCGCCACTTGCTGAGCCCTGCGCACATCCTTGCCGATTGGACGCCGATAACTCCCCCTGACTCTCCCTCCGCTCGTCAAGGGCATAGCATGGTAACCCTTCAGTTTGACATATTTGGCTTTCCTGCTGGAACAGTGCTGCTATTTGGGGGGACGGATAATCAAGGCGCCTGGTTCAATGACCTACATGTGTTCGCGGCGGATAAATGGTCTCCTATAACTCCGGCCAATGACCCTCCGTCAGGGCGTGCCAACCACATTGCATGGTTGTTTCAAAACAGGATGTACGTCCAAGGCGGCCAGGGAAAGCGGGGGCTGGTTGAGGACCTTTGGCGCTACGATCTTCTCAGCAACACCTGGCAACAATTGCAGAATCCCCCTGACTTTATCTCTCCCCATGCACACCCTATCATTTATGGGGACAATGCATATTTTGTGGATGCTCACCTATTTCCTGACACCGGAGGCACACTCTACAGCTTCGACATGGTCAATGAACAATGGGGGCAGCAGAAGCTACCGGGAGACTGGCCCCCTGGCCAACGGGGCGATTACATGATGGTGCAGGTTGACGGGAAGGCCTACATGCTGGGAGGGAGAATCTGGGACCCAGACACCCAGACGCTTAACTATACGGTAGAGGTCTGGATTCTCGACATGACCACCTTCATCTGGACGCAACTGGAGGATATGCCCTATCCTATTGCCAAGGAAGAAGCAGTCTACGACCCCTACCAACAAAGCATCATAGTCTGGGGTGGAAGGCAGAGCGAGAGCGTCATTTTCCCGGGCAATAAGACACTAATCTATTATTTCGAGCAGTCTCCTGTTGAACAATTTCCGACTTCTGATATTCCATCTGAATTCATATTAATGCAGAATTATCCAAATCCTTTTAACCCTCAAACCACTATTGAATATCAACTATCGAAAAAAACACATGTTTTATTAACAGTTTTTGATATACGAGGGCGTGAAGTTTTAACCATTGTAAAGGGAGAACAACCACAGGGTCATTATCAAATTAAGTTTGATAGTCATAATCTGACCAGTGGCACCTATTTCTACCAACTTGAGACAGATGATCAGACACTATGTAAGCGGATGTTGATTTTAAAATAGTACCTAATCACATAACACAAGCATTCAGCTGGATCGCACCGCAATCCATTTTTATTGTTTTGAATGTTTAGTGGAATCACACGATTTAGAAAAGGATCTCTTGGCGGTGCGACCACTGATGCAATCGTTATACGCATAAGGATATTTTATGAATAATCGGTATTTTGGACTAATTGGTGTTTTTGCATCGATACTTCTTTTTATCGGTGATATGTTACTCTATGGACATTTTGGTAGTGCCTCTGAATTCAGTAAGAATATTCAAATTGTTGCTAACGACTCTTCTCAGATAAGATTATTTATTGGAGGTATTTTAGGACCGATTGGAGCGATGTTATACATTGCCGGTTTTTGGCACATTTATTTAAATACAAAGCAATATAGCCGATTTGGATCAATAATAATTTTCATAAGTTTGTCTTGTATGATGTTTTTAGGTGGAGCTTATCACTCGATATGGACTATACGAATGCTTCTTCTTAAATATCCATTGGTATCTGTCGATAGCTCAAATTTATTTATTACATCTTTTAATTGTTATTATCGAACACTCTTCAATATATCTTTGTCAATAGGATATTTGGGGGGTATTCTTCTTGCTATTTTAATTTTATTTCATAAAAGTTCATATCCACGATGGATTGTTCTTGTAAATCCGGTGATATTGTTTTTATTAATGCCTTTGATAAAACATGTATCATATCCCTTTGGTTCAATTTTATTTGGAGGATATATAAATATCGTATTTTTTATATTTTTATCGATCTCTGTTATTACCACATGGAAAGATAAAAACATCGTATAACCCATGCATGCTGTTGGACGCGACCCGACCATGCAATTTTCATAATTGGTTGATCACTTCATAATCCTAAGCGTGGTTAGGTTGTGGGGTCGCGCCACTGATGCTCGCGTTATAAGCTATATAAGGAATAAGATGACAAATAGCGTCTATCAGTATTTGATCACTTTAAAGGGTA
>MIBH01000038.1:5647-5777 GCA_001829455.1 Spirochaetes bacterium RBG_13_51_14 | reverse complement strand
TATTTGGCGGCGCATTATCGTACCGGAAAACTATTCATTCTGGGATTTACATGTAGCCATACAGGATTCAATGGGGTGGCGGGATTATCATATGCATGTATTCCGAATTCGGCCCAAGCATGCGCATAAA
>MIBH01000038.1:1479-5142 GCA_001829455.1 Spirochaetes bacterium RBG_13_51_14 | reverse complement strand
TGGCTGCGTGGTTCCACAATGCGCGTCTGATCGGGACGGTTGCATCCCAAGGTGAGTTCGACGTCATCGTCGGGAATGAGACGTACGAGATCCCCGTCACCAACTTCTTCGGCATGCACGTGCTGCCGCCTATCCCCTTTGTGATGATGTACGACTTCTGGGGCATGGAGGTCACATCCGGGAATGTGTTCGAGCAGCTCGGCGCGTGGATGCTCAACCTCGTCTGGGCACAGGAATGGCGCGTGACCGCTCGTGGACAAAACGCGGCCATCTTCTTCGGCGAGATCGAGGACGTGCCTGATCGGCCCTTCGGTGTTCTGTTGCCTAACCGGCGCCGTTACGCTGAGAAACACGTAGAGTTCGTCGGCTACCCACTTCAGTTCGATGTGAAGGACGTTCCTCGTAGGGACGTCTTGCGGCGAGAGTTGGGGTACGGCGATGGGCCGCTCGTGATTTGCACGGTGGGCGGCACATCAATCGGGCGAGATCTCCTTAAACTCTGCGGACGCGCATTCCCTCTCATTGCGGCCCGTGTGCCGGGCCTGCACATGGTCCTCGTCGCTGGGCCTCGTATCGACCCGGAGTCTCTCGACGTGCCCAAAGGAATCGACTGCCGAGGAATGGTGCCCCAGTTGTGGCGCCACTTGGCTGCATGTGATCTGGCAGTAGTGCAGGGTGGAGGCACAACCACGCTTGAGGTCGAGGCGTTGCGCGTGCCCTTCCTGTTCTTCCCAGTCGAACACCACTCCGAGCAGGAGGTCACCGTCGCCGACCGTCTCTCCCGTCACGGAGCCGGAGTGAGGATGCACGTCTCGTCCACGAGTCCCCAGGGTATGGCCGAAGCGATTGCGGCCAACCTCGGCGTTGAGGTCTCCTACCCAGAAATACCGGTTGACGGAGCCCGTCTGGCTGCGAGGCGTATACTGGAGCGGGGCGGAATCCGCGACGTGGAGTAGGACTATACAGGGTTTAATAAAGGCGTTGGAGGGGGACGTTCTCAGCGAAATCAAGCAAGTGACATTAGGACAACTAACGTGATAGGCGAACAAGTCGTTCCAGCCGATGCGCAAGCGCCCGGCTGAACTTCGCGTTAGCCTGCGATATTAAATCACAAAAACACAAAGAAAGGAGGTGATACCTATGCCAAATAAAGATGGAAAAGGCCCAAAGGGCCGAGGACCGAAAGATGGGCACGGCGGAGGAAAAGGGAAAGGAACAACTAAACCCGCTGGTTCGAAAAAGGGCGGGAAAAAGGGCGGATGCTAAGTGCCGAACCTCTGGCTGGAGAGGGATGCGGCAAAAAACGCGCCGCACCCCTCAGCCAGCCCGTTATGTGTGATAAAAATAATTGAATAAGGTGAATGATATGTCGAATTGTTGGTACTGTAAAATTCAAAAAGGGAAAAGATATTGTTCTCCACTTGATAATATTCTATGTCCAATCTGTTGTGCGAAAAATAGAATTAAAAATATCAATTGTGCAAAAGACTGTCGATATCTTGAAGGTGTTGCGATTCAAGCCGCACGAGATGAAGATAAAAGATTTACTAATTTAATACGTGATGTTCCACATGGCCAGTATTCTGATATTTTTAAAGATGAAGACGTTGCAATAGTTGCTTTTGAAATAGAATCATTCATTCGTGGTTATTATATGAGTGGGAAATATAAAATAACCGATAAAATGGTATACGATTGTTATAAGAATATTTATAAAATAAAAATTGAAAACAATAAAATAGATAAAGATGAAATGACCGATTTAATAGATAAAGTATTATTATATTATGATAATAATAGTAAGAAATGGTTATCCATACTAGACAAAGATAGAATTGGTCAGATATTTTTAAGATTGATGCATTCTGTTCGACAGATGAGTGGCGGGGAAATGGGTGAATTTGGGTATTTAAATTTCTTAAAAAATAATTTGAGTAATTCTAATTTAGATGGTCAGATTATAATTGAAGATAAATATAATAGAAAGTCAACGAAATCATTTTAAAGAAAAACCACACATAACCTGCGCATGCTGTTGGACGCGACCCGAACTGGTGATTTTATAATTGGTCAAACAATTCATAATAAGAGCCATTAGTAGACTGTATGGGTCGCGCCGCTTATGCTGGCCGTTAGGCAGGGAGAAGTCGGCAATGCACGAGAAGCGAATTGGGTCAAGAGTACTCATGGCCGATCTTGGCTCTGTACTTGAGGAGATTGTCCAATTCCAGACAGTGTTCATCATCGTCCTTGACACGCCAACCTTTGCAGGAGACCATGAGTTCGTACTGGGTCCCGAATCCATATGCGGATCCGTTCTGGGCCTCGTCGATCCTGAATATGGCTGGCCCCAACGGGTTGAGGCTGAGAAGGTCGATAACGTAATGGATCTGGCTCCTGGCTATCACCGGCATCCCTTCATCTATATTCAGGGAAAATGCGTGGCCGTCGGGATACAGAAGGGTGAGTACGAAGACATCAAGAAGAAGAGCAGCCAGCAAAAGGTTCGTCGCGATGAGGAGGCCCACGCGCGTTAGCCCGGTCGTTAAATGGCCGGTAGGCGGGAATGACTGTTGCATATCCCGGTGGCTTCAACGGAACGAATGAATTCCTGAACGAGCTGCAAGTTGTGAAGTCCAGCATTAAAGCGCGTCCGGGATTTCGAAATCCTGTGCGATCAGTTCTTCAATCGGAGAATAAAAATGAGGAGCAGAATCCATGAAAACCAGAACTTTTCTGTTCGGACTGGCATTTTGCCTTACGGCCTTTCAGACGGCCGTTCCCGATGAGTTCATCAACGGTTACCAGTTTTTTCCTGCCTTCCCCTATAATACGGCCGGGTATAAACAGGGAGGTGCTTTTGTCGGGTGCGGTCCCACGACCGGCGCCATGATGTTCGCTTATTTCGAGAATTACCATTCCCTCACCGGACTGTTGACCAACCCCGGAACGGGCACGGACGCCGGGCTGAACACGGCATGGGCACTGCACAGCAGTCAGTACATGAAAACACAGGCCACGGGTTTCGGAAACGTGTATGACATCGAACCGGGTCTCGAGACATATGCGGCCGACCGCGGTTTTACTGTCAAAGTCATGATCCATGCCGGCCCCTCCTATTCCGACCCGAATTCCACCGACGCCGACTGGCTCAACCAGTACGGCGCGTTCGCGGACTCGTGGACGAACGACGGTGCGTTCTGGATCAAAAACGCAGACGGCACCTGGAAGATCGACGCAGAATCGTTCTGCGATTTTCTGGTTGATCCGCTTTCGCAGGGGATACCCATCTTCCTGACCATTGACACGAATGCGGACGGCGGAGGCGACCACTGGGTGCCCCTGATCGGCTTCGACCGGTCCTCCAAGCAGTATATTTATTACAACACCTACGACAATCTTCTGCACCGGGCGGATATTTATTATATGGGAGATCCGGCAGGCCACAAGGCCAACAGCATCTCCATGGTCCGGACGGTGGAACTGGTCCTGGCGGAGCCGGATATCGCCGTCGACTGGACAACCTGGGATTTCGGTTCGGTCGAGATCGGGGGGGATGAGCCGGTCCAGTACCTCACCATCACCAATGCCGGTGCAGGGGATCTCAACGTCACGGGCACCACGCTCACCGGCACGAACTCCTCGGAATTCAGCATTCTGAAC
>MIBH01000038.1:1193-1390 GCA_001829455.1 Spirochaetes bacterium RBG_13_51_14 | reverse complement strand
GAGCTTGGAGAGCAACGATCCTGACGAAAATCCACTCGTAATCGCACTCAGCGGAACCGGGACGGAAGCGGATCCCCTTCAATGGGTCAAAGCCGGAAGTCCCGCCAGCGGTATCGTGAACGGATTGACGGTCATGGGCGAAACGGTGTTCGCGGCCACGGAGTGGGGAGGCGTGTTCCTGTCGACAGACCTGGGCG
>MIBH01000038.1:706-1164 GCA_001829455.1 Spirochaetes bacterium RBG_13_51_14 | reverse complement strand
AGCAGGAACCTGGGGAGGTGTCTTCTGTTCACCCGACAGCGGTCAGACATGGACGGAGATCAACAGCGGACTGACCGAGACGCACGTCCGTTCCGTGATGATCGCTGACGGCATCTATTTCGCAGGGACCATCAACGGCCTGTTCCGCTCGGTAGACGCGGGAAATATATGGACACAGGCCGACAACGGCCTGACGAACAAGGCGGTCATTTCGCTCACCCGCAGGGGGATCCATCTCTATGCCGGAACGGACGGAGGAGGTGTGTTTCATTCTGCGAACGGCGGCGATCTCTGGGAAGCCTGCGGTTCCGGGATCGAAAATACGATAGTTCCTTCTCTTGCCCGGGGCGAGGCCGATCTTTACGCGGCAACATGGGGTGCAGGCGTGTTCGTTAAGCTCCATGACATGGAAGTCTGGAACAGTTTCAGCTCCGGATTAACCGACTCGAACATCCGTT
>MIBH01000038.1:0-612 GCA_001829455.1 Spirochaetes bacterium RBG_13_51_14 | reverse complement strand
AGGATTCGCCATCCTGGTGGATGGGGAAAGGGATGGCTTTTTTTCGAGGTTGGCCGGGCCGGACTGGGGTATGCTCCACCTGCGTTCTTACGCGTGGAACGATAATGGAATTCCGGACAGTGACGACGATCTATCGGCCCTGATCTGGACGGCATGGGACGAAGAATGGTTCTACCTGTATGAAGAGGTAAAGGACGAATACATTTCAGGCGACGCTGTGAACGTTTGGGAAGAGGACTGCCTCGAACTGAAGATCGATCCGCAGCCGACGGACAGCACAATCAATTCTGTCTGGGACACGCGGCTGACCGCGCGATGGGGCGGGGAATCCGGGGTCGTCGCATCCGACGACATGAACAACATCCCGGCCGAAGACAAACTGTGGGTGCGCAGGAGCGTTCCGGGCGGATATATTCTGGAACTGGCCTTCCGATGGGCTGCGGTCCAGAGCGGCGCGGAAACGATAACACCTGCCGAAGGCACCGAGTTCGGCATGGCCATCAATCAGCACGACAATGACGGCGGTGGTCAACGGACCGCTTCTTTACAGTGGGCCGCGGTGCTGAAGGATGCGGTATCGAACACGCCGAAATACATGGGCACGGTGAAGCT
>MIBH01000037.1:4134-9483 GCA_001829455.1 Spirochaetes bacterium RBG_13_51_14 | reverse complement strand
GCTTAAACGTAATTAATGCGATATATCAGATTATGTGTGGAAACCAAATATATCTGGATTTTTCATTCTGAATAGCTGAGTAGTTACGAAAGTATACTATAAGACCAAGAAGAAGAACCCCTACCGGGGCGGGAGACCGGAAAAACTCAGAAGCATGGAGGAGAAGCTGTTTTTTGTTCTGTATTACCTGAAGAATTATCCTACCTATGACGTCATGGGGATGCATTTTGGATTCAACAGGTCCAGCGCATTCAAGAGGGTCCAGGAATACATGAAAGTACTGGAATTATCTTTAAAAAGGAGCAAGTCATTACCCGCGGACTCATTAAAAACCTTGCGCAAGGTAATCGGAGATGAAAAACTTGTGATTATTGATGGCACAGAACAGAGGAAAAACAGGCCAAAAAACAAGGAAAATCAGAAAGAATACTATTCCGGTAAAAAAAACACCATACGGTGAAGTACCTCTGTGTGGCAAATAAGAAAATGAACATATTGTATGCTTCAAAGCATTATCCCGGGAAAATGCACGACAAGACAATCTTTGAAGAAGAATCTAAAGAGAATAAAATTCCTGAAAATCTGAAGAAAGTTTTTGATCTGGCGTTTTTCGGGATTGATACGCATTGCAAGAATGTCATAATGCCGAAGAAAAAACCGAAGGGTCGAGAGTTAACGAAATTTCAGAAGGAAAAGAACAAGAAGATCAGTCGGATCAGAGTAAAAATCGAAAACGCATTTGCGGGAGTGAAACGATTACGTGTTGTGTGTTATCCCTCGCGGGCAAAACGAGATATATTCGTGAATTTGATCTTCATGCTGGCGTGTGGAATATGGAATTTTTATCTTTGGGCGAGATAACAGTTAAGAAACAAGTCTATTGAAAAAAAGCAGTTTTAACCTTAAAAGTGCTCAAAAGGAAACATCATAAAAAGGTTTTTAGAAGTTTCCTTATGAAAAAAATTTATCTGCATACCCATACCACGGCGCTGGACGGCATCTATTCGCCGCGGGAGGCATATGATTGATTTTGTTTTTTGTGATTGTTCGGGAAGAACAGAGTCACTCAACTGCCGGCACAGCCGCTGGATGCCGGATTAAGGGGTACGCTTCAACAGCACCATGGTGACGTCATCATTGCATTTAAAATTCTTCAGTTCCTTCATGATTGAATTCTTTATTTCCTCAGTTGTGCGATAACCGTTTTTTTTGAAAACATTCAACAGCCGCGCATACGAGAACATGGCGCCTTCAGAATCTTCCGCCTCCGTAATACCATCGGTATAGAGGAGTAATACATCTCCTTTATCCAATTTCAGTTCAAGGTCGTCTTCTTTTTGATTGAGCTTCCATGGGGATAGCCATATTCCGTCTGACTTCACTGTTTCTACTTCTCCGGCCGCGGCACGAAAAACCATGATATCCTGATGCAGTCCTGAAAAGACGACGCCGCCCCTGCCATCGAAACATAATGCGGTAATGGTCACGTACTTTTCCACCTTCATCTTCTGAACATTATAGCAGATGGTTTGATTGGTCTTGTGCAGCAGTTCAGATGGACGAATGCCGGGAAACTGCCGTAAAACCGTCTGTATTGCTGTCTGGACCATCATCATTACCAGTCCCGCCGGAACTCCGTGTCCCGACACATCGCCTATTATCACCCAGTCTTTATCCGGACAGTTGATAATATCATAATAATCGCCGCCAATATCGTCGGCCGGAGACATGTAGGCGGTAATTGTATATCCCGCGATTGCCGGTTTTTCCGGAAGAAGCGCTGTCTGTATATTAGCCGCAATTTCCATCTCGGTTTTCAACTTCGCGGCCTGCTCGCGCTGGGACAGAAGCCGCGAATTCTCGATCGAAATGGCGGCTTGTGCTGAAAAGATCTTCAGGAGCTCCAGCCGCTCGCGCGTGAACGCATCCGTGGTGAGATTGTTCTCAAGGTAAATAATCCCGGCGGACTTTCCCTTGTGCATGATAGGCGCACACAGTATCGATTTTGGATGATTGGCGATGATATAGGGGTCATTGATAAATCGTTGATCTGCGGCCGCATCGTTCAGGACGATATTCTCGCCGGTCTTGTTTACATAGTTCACGATTGATACCGCCATCGAATCACTGTTATCCAGAGGAATTGATTGTAGAACTTCAATCTTTTCATCAACCCTCCCGGTTGCCTCTATGTATAGTTTTTTATCTTTATCATTCTCCAGTATGAGAAAAACCTTCTGCGCACCCGCATTCTGGATCGACAGAGCCATTATCTTCTCCAGCAGCCTCTCTAGATCAATCTCGCTGGAAAGCGCCTGCGTGGTCTGCATGATGGTGGCAACGTCCAGATTAATAGATGTGCTGGTCCGCGGTGCGGCTGTTCCGGTTCCGGCCTCATCGGAAAAATCGTCCAAAATTCTCTTCGATATCTTTTCGCTCAGAAATTCCGGATAGCGCTCTTCAATATCCTTTACCTTTGTTGCTGCGCCCCAGCGGATATAGCAGCGGTAAGCCTCGCTGATATAGCGGCGCGCTTTTCCCTGGTCTCCGTTTCCCAGATAAAACAGGGCCGCCATCTCATTGGCAACGGCCTCATTCTGCGTGTATTTATTATCGCGGGCCGACCTGATCGCTTGGTCGTATAAAACAGCGGCCTTTTGATTATTGCCCCTGCACTGTGCGATTTCGGCCTTGACCAGCAGGTATTTATGCAGGAAGTTCTCAGGACAGAACTTCGCCCATGTCCGCATCTTCTTCTGGTTTTTCGCAAGCTGTATTCGGTATCCGAGCCTCCTGCCGGCAGACGCGGATTTATACTCGGCTGTAAGTGCGAGTGAATAATAGAAATAGAATTTTGTTACGTGCAAACTGCCGAGCGCAACCGCAACAATCTTTTCCATTTCTTTTCCTATCTTTACGCACTCGGAATAATTACCGGCTAAGTATTGAATCCATATCTTGATAAGAAGATAATAGAATATGCCGAGAAGATTATTCGTCTCCCTGTATTTTTTAAGCTCACTCTCCTCATCATACCCGTCGCTGTTCAGGGTATTCCTGTTTTCAGTCAATCCTTTAAGATTTCGATACAGCTGTGTGATGCTGCGGTAAAAGTCTGCCGTAAATGGATCTTTGAGGCTCAGCAGGAAATTCTCGTATTTTTTGTATTCGTCAAAAATATCATCGAGATTGTCCCCGATCATATAGCGGTACACGCATACGGTATTTATATTGAAGCCGCAATACATCATGTCGCCTGATTCGAGCCCATATTGATAGGCATCACGCAGGTATTGAATGCAGTCCCGGGCATGCCTGGTCCAGGGAAGAACCAAAAAGGCGAAAAGGAAATACAACTTACACCTTGATTCTTTGGAATTAAACTTTTCGTTCAGCTCCAGCGCGGCTTTCGCGAACCGATAACCCTCTTTATAGTATCCAAAAGCCGAACCGATGAAAGTGCCTATCATAACCCATCCGATAGACGATAATCCGATATTGCCGTATTTCAGAAACATTCTATCAGCTTTGATTGTAATTACGACAAACAAATTCGTGTCAACATAATACGCTGCTGTGCCGGTGCTGATGGTTAGATCACCGATAGCGATTCTCTCCGGATCCGTGCTTCTCGGAAGATTGACGATGTCCTCGATATTCCTGTTTCCGAAGTTCAACCTGAGCCTGATGAGCTCAAGCAGTATGTGTATTGTACTCGGTTTTTTCGGTATATGGTGACCGACCATGTCCATGCCCTCAAGGCCAAGCCTGATTGCCTCCTTGTAGTTGCCGATGTTCGTATATAAGATGACCATGATGTTATACGCATTCACCCGGTCGACAACGCTCTTGGCGTTTTTTGTGACGATATCAAAGAGCGTAGCAGCGCCGTCGAAGTTGCCCGTCATATATTCGCACTCCATGCGCTCGCGAAAGAGCGAATAGGTGAGATCATATTCACTATCCCAGGCCCGCACCGGAAGAAGCTCGATCCCGGTTATCAGGTATCTTACTGCTGAGCCGTACGCCGTGGATTTCTTCGCCTTGATCCCGGCCATACGGCTCAATTGCGCAAGCTCTGTCTTCTCAGCCTGGTCTGTTATCAGGGATCTCCCCTTGTTGAGCTGGTCAACGATATAGAAGATCATCTCAAAAAGATTCTCATTGCTGGTAACGGCGAACACGTTCCTGCCGATCTTGTAGTGCAGCTTCGCTTTCTCTTCCTCAGGAATGAGCGAATAGGCCGCCTCCTGTATCCGGTCGTGATGGAATCTGTAGATATCCCCATGAAGGCTCACCAGCCCTTCCTTTATAGCAACCGTCAGGTACTCAAGGGTTTTTTCTATTGCGGTGTCAGACACCAGGGACAGCATCGCGAGATCGAACCGGTTTCCGATGCAGGAGCATATCTCGAGCATTCTGCGGGTATTCTCGGGCAGTTTCGATATCTTGCCTGCCATAAGCTCTACGACATTGTCGGTCACCTGCATCTGCCTGATCTTTTCAATGTCCCACTTCCACCCGGAGGGAGAATCGTACTCGATCATATGCTCATCATACAATGTTTTGAGAAACTGGTTCACGAAAAAGGGATTGCCGTTTGTCTTATCGTGTATCAGCCCCCCGAGCGGCATGGTCACTTTTTCATCTGTCCTCAAGGTGTTGGCGGCAAAAAAATTCACGTCTTCCGGCTTGAGCGGTGGAAGAGAAATGGTACTAATAACAATCCCAAGCTTCCTGATTTCATTGAGAGTGATGATAAGGGGATGCGACTGGCTCACCTCGTTGTCGCGATACGCACCCAGGAATAAAAGAAATATATTCTCGCGTTGTGTCACAATCGTTTTAATCAATTTAAGGCTTGCAGAATCTACCCACTGCAGATCATCAAGAAAGAGTACAAGGGGGCTTTCCTTGGTTGCGAAAACATTGGTAAAATTCCGGAATACCAGATTGAACCGGTTTTGTGATTCCTCAGGGCCAAGTTCGGGTATGTCCGGCTGTTTGCCGACTATGAGCTCCACGTCGGGAATAACGTCGGTAATGACTTTTCCGATGTTCCCCAGCGCGTTCACCAGCTTCTCCCGATACACCCGCAGATTCTCGTCGCTCTGAACAAGAATCTGCTTCACTAGCCCCTGAAATGCCTGGATGATGGAGCTGTAGGGAATATCCCTTCTTAGCTGGTCGTATTTCCCCACGATGAAAAATCCCCTTTTCGCCACAATGGGCTTGTGAATCTCGTTGACCAGCGCCGATTTGCCGATTCCCGGATTGCCCGTCACCAGCATTATCTCGCACACGCCGCTGTCCACCCGCTCGAATGACCGCATGAGCTCTCCAATCTCT
>MIBH01000037.1:0-4077 GCA_001829455.1 Spirochaetes bacterium RBG_13_51_14 | reverse complement strand
GAATGGATCAGTTCCATCGGATCCTTCGACTTAAAGGGAACCTCACCGGTGAGCATTTCATACAGGGTTATCCCCAGCGAATACAAATCCGTGCGATAGTCAACGCTCCGGTTCATCCTCCCCGTCTGCTCCGGCGACATATATGCAAGCGTCCCCTTGATCACATCGGGATTGTATATCTCGTCATTCGCGTGCGTCAATACCGCGGATATGCCAAAATCGGTTATTTTCACTGCGTTGGTTCTTGAATTGATCAGAATAGTATCAGGCTTGATATCAAGATGAACAATATTATTCTTATGGATAAAGCCCAGGGTCTCGGACACCTTTGCCACTATGTCCAGAAATGATTGTATGTCGAGTTTTTTTGATTGGATTATTTCTCTCAGTGATGTGCCGTCAAAATCTTCTTCTATGATGGCATAGTTGTTATCATGCTCAACCAGGTCGTATGTTTTAATGACTCCTTCTATGCTGAGATTCGTAATCAGATTATATTCCTGCTTAAACCTGGCAATCTCAGAAGGAGTGGGATACTTGGTTTTCAGCACCTTGATGATCAAGCTCTGCGGTTGGTTCTCTTTCTGTCCGCGGTAAATGACCGAATTCCTGGTTTCATGAATTTTTTCACGGAGAATGTAATCCGCAAATTTTTCCATTAGCTAATCGCTCCTTTATTATTAGGTATCGTATGAGGGCGGCAAGCGTGACGGCATGGCAGTGCGTTCACACGCGCTATTATTTCTTTTTCAATATAACCATGGTCACATCATCTTTCAAGATATACCCCTGCAGCGCTTCGAGAATTTTATCTCTGATAGCATCGGTTTTGAGCTTGCCGTATTGTTTCAAAATGCCGGACAGCCTGTCTTTAGAAAACAAGGTATCTCTTGAGTCCATTGCCTCGGTTACTCCGTCGGTAAAAAGAAGCAGCGCATCACCGCGATCTAATTGTAACTTGCAATCTACATTTTTCTGCCCTATATCCCATGGAGAAAGCCATATCCCTTGCGAGGGGATTGTTTCAACATTTTCCGATGATTTCCGGTAAACGAGAATATCCTGATGTAGTCCTGAATAAACGGCGTGGCCGTCTTTTCCGAAAGAGAAGGCCGTTATCGTCATGTATTTCTCGCCTCCCATCTTACCCACATTATATCTGACAGCCTCATTAACAATACGGAGGAGTTCTGACGGCTTCGTTCCGGGATGTTCCCGGACATATAGTTGTATCGATGTTTGAACCATCATCATGACAAGTCCTGCAGGCACGCCGTGGCCTGAAACATCACCGATGATGACCCAGTTGTAATCCCCGGAATTTATAACATCATAATAATCGCCGCCGACGTCGTCGGTGGGTTTCATAAATGCCGTGATTTCAAAACCGGGGATGGCGGGATTATCCGGGAGCAGGGTAGATTGAATATCGGCGGCTATTTTCATCTCGGTTTGCAGCTTTGCCGCCTTTTCCCGATGAACAATGAGCCGGGAATTCTCGATTGAAATGGCCGCCTGGGCAGAGAAAATCTGGAGTAGCTCAAGCCGTTCGGGCGTAAATGCTTGCGTAGCCAAATTATTTTCCAGGTATAGAATCCCGGCCGTCGTTCCTTTGTGCCTTATGGGAGCGCACAGGATTGATTTCGGCTGTTTGGCTATGATATAGGGATCATTTACAAATCGTTTATCGCCGGCAGCATCGCCCAGGACAATATTCTCTCCGGTTTTTTTTACATAATTCACTATCGATTCCGACAGCGAATCGTTCCCTTCTACCGGAATTGAGTTTAAAACCCCAATGGTTCCTTCAATCCTTCCTGAGGCTTCAATGTAGAGTTTTTTATCGTCTTCATTCTCCAGTATTAAATAGCCGTGCTGAGCGCCTGCGTTTTCGATGGAAAGCTTCATGATAGTTGCAAGCAGTCTTCCCAGGTCAATCTCGCTGGACAGGGTCTGTGAGATTTTGATGACCGTGTTTAAATCAAGGGTTTGTGATCCTGTTGTTCTGGAGAATGTATCAGTATCTGTTGCCGAGTCACTGCTCGTTTTTCTAAGGCCATCAGAGATAAGATCGGGATATTTTTCTTCGAGATCTTGTACCTTGGCAGTGGCGCCCCATCGTATGTAGCCGTAGTGCGCCTGATTCATGTACTCGCGCGCGCCATTGACATTCCCTATTTCCCGCATGAACAGCGCCGATAGCTCACTGGCAATCGCCTCATTCTGTGTGTATTGATTATCACGCGCCGACGTGATCGCCTGGTCGTATAAAACCGCAGCCTTTTGATTATTGCCCCTGCACCGGGCGATCTCAGCGTTGACAAGCAGGTATTTATGCAGAAAGTTTTCAGGACAGAATTTTGCCCAGGTCCGCATCTTCTTCTGGTTTTGTGCAAGCTTTATTATGTATCCAAGCTTCCTGACGGCGTACGCGGATTTGTACTCAGCCGTAAGAGCGAGGGAATAATAAAAATAGAATTCCGGTGCGTACATGTTGCCGATTGTAACCTTGACAATATTCTCCATTTCTTGTGCAATCCGTATACACTCGGAATAATTACCGGCGATGTAGTGAATTCTTATTCTGACAAGGAGATGATAGAATGCACTGTGCAGATTATTTTTTTCTCTGTGTTTTTGAAGCTCGTTCTCCTCATTATAGCCGCCGCTGTTCAGGGTGTTCCTTCTCGCAGTCAAGCCTTTCAGATTAAGATACATCTGCGTGTGTATGCGGTAATCGCTTGCCACAAAGGGATCTTTGACACCCAGTTGGAAATTCTCGTATTTTTTGTGTTCAGTAAAAATATCATCAAGATTGTCCCCGATCATTATGCGGCACATGCACAGGCTATTAATGCTGTGGCCGCAATAGATCATGTCGCCAGATTCGAGGCCATATTTATAAGCATCCCGAAAGTATTGAATACTCTCTCTTGCATGCCTGGTCCAGTGAAGATTGAAATAGGCGAAAAGAAAAATCAATTTGCAATTGAATTTCGTAGTAGTATTCTTTTTGTTCAGCTCCAGCGCGGCTCTGGCGAACCGATATCCCTCGTTATAGTGTCCGAGAACCGAGCCGATGATGGGGGCCAGCGCAACCCATCCGGTAGGTGATAATTCGATATTGCCGTATTTCAGGAACATGCTTGCAGCTTTGGTGACAAGTACGGCGAACAAGTTGGTATCAACGTAATAGGCTGCCGTGCCGACGTTTGATAGTTCTCCTATAGCAATTCTCTCCGGATCTGTGTCTCTCGGAAGATTGATTATGTCCTCAATCTTCCTGTTTCCGAAGTTCAACCTGAGTCTAATGAGCTCAAGTAGTACATGTATTTTAAGCGGTCTTTTCGGAATATGGTGTCCAACCATGTCCAAGCCCTCCAAACCAAGCCTGATTGCCTCCTTGTAGTCGCCGATGTTCGTATATAAGATGACCATGATGTTATATGCATTCGCCCGGTCAACAACGTCCTTCGCGTTTTTTGTGACAATATCAAAGAGCGCGACCGCGCCGTCGAAGTTTCCGGTCAGGTATTCGCATTCCATCCGCTCGCGAAAGAGCGAATAGGTGAGTTCATAATCGGTGTCCCAGCTCTGTTCCGGAAGGAGCTCAATCCCGGTTGTCAGGTATCTCACCGCAGAGCCATACGCCGTGGATTTCTTCGCTTTGATTCCGGCCATTTGGTTCAAGCGTGCTAGCTTTGTCCTCTCAATCTGATCTATTATCAGAGTTCTTCCTTTGTTGAGTTGATCAACAATATAGAAAATCATCTCAAAAAGATTCTCATCTCTGGTATTAGCGAGCACATTTCTGCCGATTTTATAGTGCATCTTCGACTTCTCTTCATCGGGAATAAGCGAATAGGCTGCCTCCTGTATCCGGTCGTGATGGAACCGGTAACTATCGCCATGAAGACTCACCAGCCACTCTTCTATGGCGACTGTCAGATACTCAAGAGTTTTTTCAATGGGAATGCCGGACACCAAGGACAGCATCGCGAGATTGAACCGGTTGCCGATACAGGCGCATATTTCGAGCATTCTACGGGTGTTTTCGGGCAGCCTTGATATCTTGCT
>MIBH01000036.1:84271-85422 GCA_001829455.1 Spirochaetes bacterium RBG_13_51_14 | reverse complement strand
ATGGCGACAAAGCGGTGAGGGCCTATGAAACTGTCCGTATCGTCCGGATTTGACGTCAATACTACTGCCGGCGTGGTTGCGGTGTCGAGGTCCAGCGGAAGTTGAATGATGCTCCCTACGCCGGGTATATAATCAGCAGCATATACCTTCCCGCCATGGACCGTGACGTCCCAGGAAGTGCCGGAAGGCAGTTGGTAATAAGGCAGTTCGACCATTTGCGTCGTTGTGTTATACTTGATGATTGCGGGGAAAGAACTCACATCGAAGAATGAACATGCCATATAGAGTTTTCCTGTCGCTTCATTAACGGCAAGACCCCGGATTTGAGATATTCCAGCCGTAGTGAGAGTGTTCGAACCTATTACATTGCCATCATAGTCTCGCATATATACCGTATCAGAGATCGAGGAAGCATAGACTATGTCACGCTTCCTGTCAATAGCTATTGCAGAGATTTCCATATTTATCGTTGAAAATGATACACAGGTATCTGGATATGTGGAATTAATATCATCCATACGTAGTATGTCCGGGTTGGTGCTTCCTGCGTAATTAGCTATATATATTCTTCCTCTCGAATCAAAATCAATATCATATGGCCACAGTAACATGGTCCCTAGACCTAAAGAAATTGCATTAAGTAATGTTGGTGTTGCATCACTGAAACTGTCGATAATACCAATTTTGTATCCTAAATAATCAGGCACCACGATCTTGGTCTCGTTGAGCCGCATCAACACCGGAATGGAGACCGTGGACCCCGCCGGCAGGTTCGCCACTGCGGTCCCCTTGAAGGAGAGAGCGGCGCTCGGGTCGCCCGGCGCTACGTACGCGATGACCTCAAACCGGCGAGGGCTCCCGGCAGGCACGCTGAGCGATATGGTCCCGTACGGCGGGAACGACTGCTCGATCGCGCCGATGTCCGGCCCGTCAACGCGCACGTGTATGGAGCCGAACGCTGCGGGCGCGGTCTGGGCCACGGCGTCGCGCACGAAGAAACGCCTTATTTTATTAAAGATCGTATCGTTATACGCAGAGGCATCTTCCGGCGGAAGGTCCAAATTTATGATCGCGGTTGCCGTGCCGGCAAGGGGCAACTTGGTCTCAGTGTCGGAGCAGGATATAATCGTGAAAAAAAAGGATGAAATGAG
>MIBH01000036.1:81594-84256 GCA_001829455.1 Spirochaetes bacterium RBG_13_51_14 | reverse complement strand
GCATGATATGAATAATAAAGCAAAGCTTATGATACCATTACGCGTCATAGTTTTTTAAGTTTGATGTGACATTCTTTCATGGAACATATGAGTTTTGTAACAAGTCTAATATATATCACATTGATGTCAAAATTTATTTTTTTTCAGCGTAACTCGAATTTTTATAAGTCTATCTATGTAAAAAGGTATTTTTTATTGTATCTGACACCGTGGCTTATACACATTATGGAGATATTATGAATGTGGCGTTTCTACATGAACTGCGACTGTATATTGAGCCAGATTGTATATTTCCATGCGGGCGGCAGGTTATTGAATCTGCACCAAACCATGCCAATGGTATAATGAATATCGATACACTGAGAACATTTCTGTTAATAATTTTCTATGTTTTTGTTTATTATATTTTCCTTATCATACCATCTTTTGTATATTATTTCAATATGTAGAAATATACAGGTCTTAATAGAAATTATCATTTGACCCAACAGCATGCGACTGCGGGATTCATGTTGGAATTACGGCATATTACGGGGTTGTCCAATAAGTCTGCTTGGCTATAACATCACCCTCCCTCGATGGGAGGGGACAGGGGAGGGTGATTCTAACACTCGATGCATTAAGCAATTCGTCACCCCCACCTAACATCTGCCGGACAGGATGTCCCAATGCCGCGGAGGCCACGGATGGCCGAGAGCGGCCCCCATCAAGGGGGAGGGATAATTGCTGAACGTTCGGACTTTTTAGACAGCCCCGCGGGAGCTGAATTATTTAATAACAGGGCACAAGAAAAAAAGAATTGCAAATAATTAAACTCAGGGACAACCATGTTTATCGAGAAAACAGATGGTCCCTTGATTTTTAAAAGGGGGAGGCCATGAGAAAAATGTACATACCGTTGTTTGTTTTTACGATGCTCTTTTTCGCAGCCTTCGCGTTTGCCGAGATACGGGTCACGGCCGTCAAGGGGACCGCGGCGTACAAAATCGGGAACCAGTGGGTCCCCCTTCAGGCGGGAGCGGTCCTTGCCGTGGGGACCAAGGTGAGCACCGGCGTGCGTTCGAAGGTCGATATCAGAATACACAATCACACCGTGACCGTGCTGCCGCTCACCATCATGAAGATCAGCGAGAGCACCGAGACAGCCAAAACCTCGACCACGCGCATCGGTCTCCGGCGCGGTGCCGTGCACTCCAGGGTGGCGAGAGACGCGCGAATAAAGACCGTGTTCAAGGTGTCCACGCCGGTCGCAACGTCGAGCGTGCGCGGCTCCGAGCAGATCACGATCTGCGGCCCGACCATCGGCATGAAGGACATCATGTTGAAAGATGCCGCAGAGGTAAGCGGACCGAACAGCGCGCCGAAATTCGTTTCCGGCGACCTGCAGTACCGGCAGAGGATGGACAAGCCCGAACCGGAAAGCCTCATGGTGGGCATGGAGGATTATCTGACCCGGACACACTCTCTGTTCATCACCCTGGACGAGGACATGGCCTTTAAGCTCTTCGGCGACGATTTCCTGTTCTATGATCCGGGATTTATCGGGCCGCGGAACCAGAATGTCGTTGTGCCGGTTTCCATTTTCCTGATATGGCCGGTGGACTGATACCGGGGCGGTCGGGGCTGTCTAAAAAGTTTCCCCCCAACCCCCCAAAGGGAGGCTTTTCAAGCCACATCAGGGCGAAAAAGTCCCCCTCTGGGGGATATAGGGGGCTTTTGAGACAGCCCCGGACAAGATAAACAAATACATTAATGTGTGAAAGTTTCACGGGGGCTAATAACCCCCCTCAGTCCCTCCAGAAGCGACGGGACGCGCGCAGCATATACATCTGACATGCCGATAGTACGCAGCGTACGGCTCGACCGAGGCGGGCCGGAGGTTGACGGGGCAAGCCCGTACCGTTGCACAATTACCTGTATGGGGGTCTTCATGAAACGATCAGTTTGGCTCGCAGCATTTCTTCTTATCTGTTCTTTCGGATTCGGCCAGGAAATCAACTTCATCAATGAGCTTGCCGGCAAGAAAGTGGCGACATTCGGCGACGGGGTTACGATGTACCTGTACACCCTGGGCAGGGTCCCGGCGGGATTTGACGCCGATGTAAGGGTCCTGAAAGGACTGAACATGCTGAAGGCGGACAGGTATGATAGGAACAAGCCGCTGAGCCGCGGCATGCTGGCGCTCATGGTGGCGCGGCACCTGAAGCTGAAGGGCTCCCTCCTCTACCTGATGTTCGACACGGAACGGTACGCTCACCGCGCCTGCGTGGCGGAGAAGATAATGGAAGCCAGCACCAGCGAGCTTGACCGGCTGACCGGCGACGAGCTTCTCGAGGTAATGACGATCGTAGCTGAGCGGATGGAGGGGAAAAAATGAAAAAATTACCTGTTGCGGCGCTGTTGCTGGTTGTAATCGCCGGTTTCACAAGGAGCGGGCTGGCGGCGAAGGACGAGCAGTATTATCCCGAGCTTCAGAACGACGAGGACATGCGCGTCCTGGAGTCTGAAAAGAACATGCTCTCCAGCGGATTCCAGTACGGCGCGTGGATAACGCCGGTCTTCATATTCCAGGAGGCACCCCAGAACAAGCTGACGACCCTTGTCACCACCTTCCGCGTATGGATGAAGACGTATCTGTGGGATAACAGCTACCTGTATCTCC
>MIBH01000036.1:63099-81554 GCA_001829455.1 Spirochaetes bacterium RBG_13_51_14 | reverse complement strand
CGCCTGGACCGGGTGGCTCGTGAAGGACGATAACCCCTACGGGCTGAGCGACCGGGACATCGCCACCGGCGCGAAGCGCGTCTTCGCCGGCGGCAGCGCGTCCACGGAATGGTTCAACCAGACCCTGTATTGTTTCGGGCTGGCCCAGTTCGATTACGGCAAGGAGTACTATAACAAAGACCGGCAGCTCACGGCGCTCGTCGCAGGCCAGGAAGAGGTCTTCAAGTACTACAGCCGGAGAAGCCATTATAATTCGCAGTATTACGGCGCCGGTCTCCATGGCGTCATCACGAGCGGACTCTCCTATTCAGGGGAGTTCATCATGGAGCGGGGGAGAAGCTATCTGTCCGGGAGCACCCTGCTGAAAGATATCCTGGCTTACGCGGGGATCGTCAAGATGAACTACTACATCAACGTATTGCTGAAGCCGGTGCTCATGGCGCAGTATGCGTTCGGTTCGGGCGACGCAAACCGGACCGATTACCGGATGCCCACCGGCAACCGGTGGGCCAAGGACCGCGGCTTCATTTATTTCGGCTCCTTCGTGGGCGGTTACGCCCTGAAGCCGCTCCTGGCCAACATGCATGTCATAAGCATCAGCGCCGCGGCTTCGCCTTTCTCATGGTCGACAATATTTTTACTCAAAAACATGACGCTGATAGCAAAGTATCATTATTACCTGAAATATAAAAAGTTCTCGCCGATCAACTACGGGCTGGACGCGACGCGGCCCGACCGCGACATCGGACACGGCGTGGACCTCTCCCTCAGGTGGCTTATTTTTTCCGACTTCTCATTCTTTCTCAATTACGGATTGTTCAAGCCGGGTACGGCCTTTGGTTATTATTATGATTATGTAAACAAAATACTCACCTATTCGTCCAGATCGAACCGGCACTTTGTCATGACCGGGTTTAACATAAGCTTTTAGAATGATGAGGAAAAATCGAATAACACGCCGGGCGTTGGATTCCGCCTTAATCGCTCTTCGGACCAGCCGGCTCTCGCGGAGTTCAGAACACGAGGGTTGTGCTCTTGCCCGGACGGAAAAAAGCGCGCGCGAAGTTCGGCGCCCCGCCATAATGCAAGCGAGGTTAGGTCATGATTAAACGGTATATCGAAATCGCCAATAAGTTCGTCGATGAGAATAAATATTCCAGCATCGTCGTGGCCCTGGTGTTCTACCTGCTGGTGGCGCTCTTCTGCTTCACGGATGTATACGAAATCTTCGAGCTGAAGCTCTACGACCTCAGGTTCAAGATCCGGCCGTCGATCGATGAATGGGACCGGCTCTCGTTTCTTGACATAGACGAGAACAGCCTGACGATCGTCGGCCAGTACCCCTGGCCGCGGAACCTGTACGCGCGCGGGCTCAGGATGCTCAGGGGCGTAGATGTTGCGCAGGCCGGTTTTGACATGATGTTTTTTGACGAGTCGCCAAAGACGATCGATGATAAAGATTTTGAATCATTGATGAAAAAAACGGAGGAGGGGGGTCGGATATCGCTCTCCGATCTTAAAAAGATTGGGTTCGATAAGGACCAGATATTCGCGGACGGCATCGCGGCCATGAACCGGGTGATCCTCTCCTATACCTTCAATGACGAGCCGCTCAATTACGACGTGCTGGAGCGCCAGAAAAAAGAATCTTTTAAAAAGTCGCTGATGAGATTCAACGAACGCTCATCGGTAAAGTTGACCCCGGCGCAGGCGCAAAGGCTCGCCGGCCTCGATGACCCTCATACAAAGAGCATTTCATATCCGATTCCGGAGTTTATGGGTACCGCCCATGCATTCGGGTACGTGAACCGGTATACCGATATAGACGGCACCGTGAGGAAGGTGCAGATGGTGAAGATGTTCCAGGGGCGGCTCTATTTCAATCTCGCCCTGGTAATGCTCATGGATGCCTGCCGCGTTCCAATGAACGGCGTTGAGGTCATACCGGGGAGAAGGATCATACTGAAGCAGGCCCTGAATCCGCTCACGCAGTCGGTTGAAGATATATCCATCCCGATCGATGAAAAGGGGATGATGTACGTCACCTGGGCGGGCTCCGGCCAGGGCAAGGGAGGCCGCCGCGAGAAAACGTTCCACCTTGTTCCTTTTTTTGCCGTGCTGGAATACCAGGCCGGTTCCGCGTACGATGCCAAACTGTCCATCGGGGAGTATGCGGGGAAATTATTTGAACAGGAGGACCGGATCAAGTCGGATCAGCTGGTGGATCTCGATGAACGGCTCCAGGCATTCAAGGAAGAGGAGCGCGATGCGGATCCAGCTATGAAAAAGACCCTTGCAGCGAGCATAACCGAGCTGAAAAACAAGATGGACGCATTGAACAGGAACCCCTTCCTGGGAGACCTCAAACGCCGGCTGGATAAGGCGCGCGCGGAATACGCCGCAACCCCTCCGGGCGGCCGGAAGCTGGCAAAATGGAAGGATATCGTCGGCCTGAAACACGCGGCGAACAGGACCAAGCTGGCGTATCTTAAAAATTACTCTGATGAAATAGCGGCCGTGCGGGACAAGTTACAGCGCGCAAAGGGAAAACTTCGTGATGAACTGAACAATCGGCTCACAGAACTCACCTATGATCGCACTGCAATGGAGCTGGTTATCCGGGTCGAGGATCTCGCCGACCGCATTGCCCTCGTGGGTCTGACCGCCACCGGTACGCAGGACATCGGCGCCATCCCGCTCCATAACGAGTACGCCGGGGTGGGAACGTATCTTAACACGATCAATACCGTCATCCAGAAGCAGTTCATCAAGCGCGCCGGATGGCCGGTAAATCTGTTTCTGATGCTGATCATAGCCCTCACCATGGGCGTTGTCATCCAGCGGCTGGACGCTAAAAAATCCCTGGTCACGATGCTGGCGACTTTTATCGTACTTAACCTGATCGTCATACTGCTGTTTGACTTTTTCAACCTGTGGCTGGAGCAGCTCGGGATCGTGCTCTCAATGTTCATGCCGGCCCTGGCCATCGTGGGCGTCAAATTCATGAAAGAGGAAAGCCAGAAGCGCTTTATCAAGGGCGCCTTTTCCTACTACCTGTCTCCCAGCGTCATTGACCGGATAATCGACGACCCCGAGTCGTTGAAGCTGGGCGGCGAGGACCGCGAGATAACCATCTTCTTCTCCGACGTGAGGAAGTTTTCCAGCATCGCGGAAAAGCTCTCCGCTCAGGATCTGGTCAACCGGTTAAACGAATATTTAACCGAAATGACCGATATCATACTGAAATACGACGGAACCGTGGACAAGTACATGGGCGACGCCATCATGGCATTCTACGGAGCGCCCGTGGCTATGAGCGATCACCCCCTCAAAGCGTGCCTGGCCGCCATTGAGATGAAAAAACGGCTGCGCGAGCTTCAGGAAGTGTGGCAGAAGGCGGGCAAGGACGAGATCCATGCCCGTATGGGGATTCATTCCGGCAAGGCCACGGTCGGCAACATGGGGTCGCGCACCAGGATGGACTACACCGCCATGGGCGACGGGGTAAACCTGGCATCGCGGCTCGAGGGCCTCAATAAGTATTATGCGACCCACGTCATGATCAGCGGTTCAACCTATGAGGGCGCAAAAGACCGGATCGAGACGCGCCAGCTCGATTTCGTCCGGGTGGTGGGGAAAACCGAAGCGGTGCCGATCTACGATCTCCTGGGTAAAAAGGGGAGCCTCCCGGACAAGATATATGAAATGCTTGAGATATATAACCGGGGCCGGGAGTATTTTCTGAAGCGGGACTGGAAACAGGCGCGGGTACAGTTCAAGCAGGCGCTGAAGCTGGTACCGGACGACGGTCCGTCCGAGGTGTTTACGCATCGCTGCGAAGAGTTCATCAGAAAACCGCCGCCCCGCACCTGGGACGGAGTCTATGTCCTGAAAGGCAAGTAACGGCCTGTGCCCCGCGGAGGGGTGCCGTTTTTTAATTAACTTTTTTACTTTACAGATTACATATCACCTGTATACCAACCCTATCATACAGAAAGCGGAGATCATCATGTTTAAAAAGCTGAAAGAGCGGCACGTTCATCTGCTGGCACTGGCCTTTTTAACCGGCCTTTTTATCGGCATAAATTTTTCCTTCCTGTCGTCGGCAACCGAACCGGCGCATAAGTATCTCGATTATTTCCACCGTGTGTACCAGATCATCTTGACCGAATACGTGGACGAGGCCTCTCCCAGAGACATGTTCTACGGCGCCATCCGCGGCATGATCAACGCCCTGGGCGACCCCTTTTCCCGCTTCCTTGACGAAAAATCCTTTGAGGAGCTGAAGGAGATGACCACCGGGAAATTTCAGGGCGTCGGCATCGAGATAACCATCCAGGACGGCCGCGTTGTCGTGGTAACTCCCATTGAGGACTCGCCCGCCATGAAGGCCGGCATCCTGTCAGGCGATATCATCACCCGCATCGACGGGAAGTACATCAAGGGGCAGAAGCTGGAAAAAATCGTGAAGATGATTCGCGGCATTCCCAATAGCTCGGTCAAGCTTGAGATAAAGCGGCGGGGATACGATGAGCCGCTGGAATTCGAGCTGGAGCGGGTTCCGGTCAAGATAACCAGCGTTGACTATGATATACTAAAGGATAAAAACATCGGATATCTGAAGATCAAGAATTTCGGCTCGGAGACGACCCGGGACGCGACCAAGGCCCTGAAATTCTTCAACGGCAAAGGAATCGCCAAGATCATCATCGATGTCCGGAACAACCCGGGCGGCCTCCTCACCTCGTCAATCGAGATATCAGAGCTCCTGCTGGGCCCCGGCAAGACGATCGTTTCAACGCGCGGAAAGGAGGGGAGCGGGCGGGTCCAGGTGTTCAAGTCGCAGAGCGAACCCCTCTACACGGGCGAGCTTATGGTCCTGGTTAACAGGGGCAGCGCGTCGGCCTCTGAAATACTTTCGGGCGCCATCAGGGATAACGGCAGGGGCAAGCTCCTGGGCGTGAAGACCTTCGGCAAGGCCTCGGTCCAGAAATCTTTCAATCTGGACGACAATATCGGTGTCGCCATCACTGTCGCGAAATACTACACGCCTTCCGGGGAGCTGATACACAAGAAGGGAATCAAGCCCGATTACGAGGTTCCCCAGGACAGCTTTTCAGAAAACGACATGAAAAGCCTGAAGATCATCCGGGACAAGAAACTGATGGAGAAGCTGGTGAAGAACGACTCGGATTATACGCCGGAGGCGCGGGAGTCATTCCGACGGCAGATAGCCGTCAACGGAGCGACGCTTTCCGACAAGGGAGCGGATTTTATATTAAAAGACTGGATTTACCGGTTTAAAAAAAAGCCGATTTATGACCTTGAGTTCGACACGCAGCTGAATGAGGCGGTCAGGCACATCAGCGGGAAGTGAACAGAACCACCATGCTCTCCGGAAGCCCCGGTCCCTGCGGTGACCGGTAGTCTTCACAAGCCCTTGAGGCTGCGCTGGTTTTAACATTCATATGAAAGATCCACTAATAGGACTTGGACTCGAGAGCTCCTGCGACGAAACAGCCGCCGCCGTGGTGAGAAACGGACGGGAGATACTATCGAATATCATTTCGAGCCAGGTGGACCTTCACCGGGAGTATTACGGCGTGGTGCCGGAAATAGCCTCCCGCGCGCACCTGGAAACAATAAACCTTATCATCGACCGGGCCCTTCATGAAGCCGGCGTCCGGTTCGGGGACCTGGATTACGTGGCGGCAACCAGCAGGCCGGGTCTGGTGGGTTCTCTTCTCATAGCGCTCCAGTCTGCGAAGGTCATATCCTATGCGATGGGAATACCGCTGGTCGCCGTCAATCACCTGGAGGCGCACCTGTACGCCCCGTTCCTGGAAGGCCGAGAGCCCGTTTACCCCTTTATCGGCCTCCTCGTTTCCGGCGGTAACACCGTCCTGTACCATGTCCGCGGCGTGGGCGACCTGGAAGTCATCGGGCGTACGGTCGATGATGCCGCCGGCGAGGCGTATGACAAAATCGCGAAATATATGAACCTGGGATATCCGGGCGGTCCGGCCATTGAGAAGCTCGCCCGGACGGCGAAAGGGCGAAACGTCGTATTCCCTAAGATTTTGCCGGAACCGGGGGACGTCAGGTTTTCATACAGCGGCATCAAGACGGCGGTGATCAATTATCTGAGGGAGAATCCGGGAGCCGAACCGGCCGAGGTGGTCTTCGGGTTCCAGGAGCGGATTCTGGAACTCCTGACGCGCCGGGTGTTCGCTGCCGCCCGGGCGCGGGGCACGGCCAGCATTGTGGTCGCGGGCGGGGTTGCCGCCAATGGAAGGCTGCGCGAAATGCTCTTTGAAGAAAAGCGGCCCGGGGAGGAGATCATCATTCCGTCGCCGATCCTGTGCACCGACAATGCCGCCATGGTGGCCGGCATCGGTTATCGCCATGTCGAGGCCGGCCGCGTTGACGATCTGGCGGTCGATGTACAGGCGCGGGCGTAATTTTACTTGATTTAATTGACGGCCGCATATATAGTATGCCTGGTTTCAGCGGGTGATTGTTCCGGAGCCGATTTTACAATGAATCACGGGTGCGGATCATGGCACTAAAAAACGGGAGCTATAATAATCTTATCGATGTCTGCCTGAAGATGCTGGAAGATCCCGAACGTTCCGGAAACGTCAAGGAACAATTTGTCTGGATCATCGGCAATTATTTTTTTGAGCATGAGAAGAGCGCCAGTAAAAACATGGAGCTGTTACTGAATAACATTACCCCGCCCCCCTTCCTCAACGGCGCAGAAACCCTCTTCGACATAAAGATAGAAGAGCTGAAATCCTACGTGCGGGGGAACAGCACCAATGATTCCCTTGCGGGGAGAATAATGCTCTCCCAGCAGTATCTGAAGGCGTTTTACCCGCATCACGCTCCCTCCTTCAGCAAGCTTCCCGAGGACGTGCGGTTCGAGCTGATGGATTTAATCAAAGAAAAAAACAATACTATTATATCCGCGTATGAAAAAATGCTGGTGGACCACGAGGCCGATGCTAAACGCAAGACGCTGACGCTCATCGCGCTTATATTGAAAAACATACACCTCAAAACCGCCGCTCCCTTGAATAAACTGCCGAAGCCGGCTGAGGAGATCATACGGTCCACCTTCCATAACACGGACGAGTTGTTTATCGCGAGCCAGAAGCAGATGGCGGATCTCATGGACGATACGAAGATAAAGCAGATCGTGAAGATTTTTTTTATGGTGAAACAGTTCAAGGATATCATCGGCATCGCCGAGATGTTCAAAGAGGAGCTGGGACGGTACCGGAAACGGACATCGAGCGCCCGGAGGTGATGACCCGTGATGCTGTTTGAAGGATATTTCCGATTCATGAATGGCTCCATGCCATGACCGGGAGGGCTTCCTGACCGATGAACTTCATCGAGGAAAAAACACCGAAGGGATATCTCCTGAAGATCATCTTTGATAAATGGCAGTTCCTTGCCTTTGACCGGCGGGGGAAGTCGATCTATGTGGACAAGGAAGGCCGAAGCCTGCTCCATCAGGTGCCGGTGATAATATTCGTCGGCGCATCCTTCGACATAAAGAGGGAATACGACCGGGAATACGTGCTGCTCAAGGTCAGGAACGGCAGCATCGTTGTGCCGTACTGCGATGTGCGGGAAAACAAAACCAAGTACTTTTTCCTGAACACCGACAAGGAACTGGATGCGATACCGGTGCGCATGATGCTGGTCGGAGACGTCGCACAGATGGTTCGGGATATCGATGTGGGCGTGAAGCCTAATTGTGTCGTTGTCGATGACGCCGTCACCCCCAACGACGTGATCATAATCAAGAACCGGTACAAGGTGGAGGAGATCATCTACATCGAGCTTGCCAATAATTATTTCCTGGCTGAGCGTCTGCAGATACCGGATGCGGAACGCATGATTAACATAAACATGATGTCCGCCAATCCGGTGTTCCTGGCGCGGATACACCTCAGAACGATGGATCTTTCGAAAATCAACCAGCTCCTTCTCGATTTCGAGATAACGGCCCTGGACACTGAATACATATTGAATTTTTTGCGCGAGACGCTCGAGAACGTAGAGGGTGACCCGTCAATGGACAAGAGCAAGCCCGTTCTTGTCGATCTGCTCAATTCATTCCAGTTTTACCACGGCCTTCTGCAGAAGAATGAAAAAACCGTCAGGGAGATGATCGATTCAATCACCGACGTTAAAAAGCTGACGCCCTACCGCACGCTCGTTTCAAAAGTTAAGGCAATGTATCCCGGCGCAGAAGAGCAGAAGCTTTATACGGAGTATGAGAATCTCGTGTACGATAAACTGGAAGCATTAAAAGCCGGGTCGCGGGCCATATAAGCGGGAGCCATATTGAATGCCGGGAGCAATCATGCCGGAGGCCGGTCTATCACCGGCTTTTTTTTATTAATCGAGGCTGCTATTCGTTATAGAGGCGAGATACTGTTGAAAACATGAAATCGATCAGACGCATAATAATAATCATCCTCCTCATGGCCATGCAGCCCGGTCTGGACGGTGCCGGCTGGTGGCGGTTGTATTTTACATCACCCGGGAACAGGGGGATTGTTTCAAATCGGACAAATCCCCAAACGGGCCTGGTCTCGATTATCAATAAGGCGGAGCGGTATATTTACGGCGCCTTTTATGAAGTTTCGTCGCCGCGGGTTGTGAGTGCCCTCTGCGCGGCCCGCACGCGCGGCGTCGACGTGAAGATCGTGACGGAGCAAAATACCATGCGGAAGCGCGGCCGGGTCATGGGGCAGTTTGAACGGGCCGGCGTCGATGTCGTCACGGATAACCGCCGCGGCCTGATGCACAATAAGTTCGCCGTCATCGACGGGCGCTACCTGTGGACCGGATCGTATAATCCTACGGTCAATGATTCAGAAAAGAACAATAACAACGCCATCCTCATCTATTCGTCGCTCCTGGCCGGCATTTACCGAAACGAGTTCATGGAGATGTTCGAGGATCGGATTTTCGGCAACCGGAGGGAGGCGGGTCCTTTCGCGGATTTGAGAAACCGATACTATGTGAAGATAGATGATACCGGCATCAACGTCTATTTCTCGCCCGAGGACAATGTCGAGCGCATCATTTTAATGAGGCTGGCGAAGGCGAAATCGACGATTCACTTCATGGCCTTTTCATTCACCAGCGACGGGATCGGCGAGATGATGATAAAGAAGTTCAAACAGGGCGTGCAGGTCTACGGTATCTTCGAGCGCCGGGGCGCGAACGGCGGACATTCCGAATACGTCAAAATGAAGCTGGAAGGACTGCCGGTAAAGCTCGACCGCAACCGGAACGCGATGCACCACAAGGTCATCATCATCGACGGCGTCAGGGTAATAACCGGATCGTATAATTTCTCCCGAAACGCGAAAAATGTCAACGACGAGAATATACTCATCATCGACAACAGGGAAATCGCCGCGGAATACCTCGAGGAATTCAAGCGTTTGTATCGGTAAAGGCTGATTTTATGACGAGCGCATCGTCCATGAGTCCGTGAACACGCCGGCGGTTACCGTGTCAGCACGATCAGCTCCCGCTCCTTTCGGTCCACGAACCGCGTGAACTCCCTGAACCGCTGATATTCCTCCGCCGGGATGAGTGGACTTTTTATCTCAATGTTTGATGTGACGGTGACGGCGCCGCCGGTAGACGAATAGCTGAATGCGGCGCTGAAGGTTTCGTGGTCGAAGCGCTCGTCAGCCGGGACGCGTTCGGCGCGGTGACCCTGCGGGAGCGTGTAGGTTGCCTTGTTTATCATAACCCCGATACCGGAGAGGAGAAGAGGGAACGCGCGTTTCCTCGCCAGCGCGTATTTTGCATAGAGTCCCGATTTGGTGATAAACGAGTCGAAGATCATTCGATTATCGCTGATTTGGGCGAAACCGGGCACTGAAACGGAGTAGCTGTATTCCACCGGCCGGTCGACGCTGCTGTTCGACACAGCAGGGCGGCTCACGGACGACCCCGTATAGGCGGCATTCCAGTATTCGTTCAATTCACGAACGTGCTGCGACGAATCTTTCAGGCTGTGGCGCGTTTCCGGAGCGGCGGAGCCCTGCTTCAGTAGCGATATTGTGATTTCGGCGTTTCCGGTTTTAGCGATCGCCACCGCGCCGGTGATGCGCTCGAGGTCGGGATAGTAGAAGTCGCTCCCGGTGTTGATGAAACGCCAGCCCGCATCATCGATGACAAAGGCGTTAACGCCCCGGTCATCTGCCGGGAGCTCTCGGATTCCCGCGTCCGCCGCAGTGACGTCGAGGAAGAAGCCGTTCCCCAGGTTAATGAAACAGAGCGCGCGGGTGAACTCCCCGGCAAAGGGCGCGGCGAGATACGCTTCCCCCCGGTCCCTGGTTCTGATGAGGGCGAGCCGCGCGTCGATTCCCGCTTCCCGCGCGAGCGTGATCAGAAGGAGGGATACGTCTTCTGAATCCCCGGTCTTGGCATGGAAGGTGATATCGGCGCCGCGGGGGAGTGTGCCGTCCGCTCCGAGATCATGACCCGAGCACCTGATATTACCGGTCACGAAGCCGTATATCTTGCCGATCCTGTCCAGCGGCGCGCCTGCACCGGCGATGATTGTCCGGACATATTTTTTAATATCGCCGTCCGCCCGGATTCTGTCTTTCAGGAAAGGGCTATACCATGCATGGAATTCGTCCCAGGTGCGGTGTGGCGTGAAATATATCGCCGGCGCCAGGCGTGAGCGCTCCGGCACGGTAAGCGCGGCTCCGTGCGGCGCAATGTTGTTCACGGTTACGCGGTAAACGGTTTTCCGTCCCGTTTTCTCCACCGCGCGGCTGCCGGTTTCGATATTTCTCAGGTGGCAGTAAACCGGCATGCCGGCAGGATGGATCAGCACGGTTCGGGATATGAGTGTACGGTAACGACCGCCCACCATTATTTTTTCAGAGAAGTGCTGTTTTCGATCCCTCTCGCTTCTGCATTTGATGGTATAGCGAAGATCAATGATGTCACCCGGGCTCAGGGAGGCGGTCGGTATAACTATCGCCTCTCGGTTATGGGAAACCCTGCTGTCAGGACCGGAGAGGGGTATCCGGCGCCGCTCCAAAATCTCTGTTCGGTACCGTCCGCGTGACAGCACGCAGGACAGGCTCTCCACTGATTCGAATTTCGGGTCGAGAATAATAGATTGATTGTTGAAATTGCTTACTTCGCTCCGGGCGTTGACCATCGCGGTTTTGCGCACCCGCCGCTCGAATGATCCGTCCGTGTTGACCGAGATGATATTTTCATCCAGAAGGATGACTGCTGGTTCGTCTCGGAAGGCGGCGGCGGAGGCCGCCAGCCCAGGTATGTCCTTCCTGAGGGCATACCGGCCGGTCTCATCCTCCCTGCCGGTAATGATGTTCAGGTAGCGGGCGAGCCCGAAATTGACCGGATCGTGTTTCAATGCGAGCGTGAGGTAATACGCTGCGGAAGAAGGTTTCCCGAGCTTGTGATAGGCCACGCCAATGGCCTCCAGCACGGAAGAGCTGCCGGGTGAGATCTTGAGGGCCGCGGCATAATAGGGGAGCGCCGGCGCCGGTCCTCGCCCGGTTTGGATAATCTTCGCAAGGCGCAGCTTCAGGGGGATGCTGTTGGGATACAGGGCAACCGAGCGGTGGAGCAGGCGTTCGGTTGCGTCCATGGCGCCGGTCCTTTCATAGCAGGAGAGCAGATCACGGCAACAGGATATATCGTAGCGGTCAAGCGTCATGAACCGCTCGAGATCCTGCGATTCGCGGAAATAATCCTTATCCAGCCGGTACGCCCTTGCTTCCAGCCGGTACCCCAGCGACGGATACCGCGATTCTTTCAGTGCGCCGGCGTGCCGTAATGCCTCGGCAATCCATCCTCGCTTTATGAAGAGACGCGCCAGCGTCTCTTCGCACCAGGGTGAAGCCATGTTGATTTTTTTCATTGATTCGATGATCGGAAAGGCTTCATAGATGAAATTGCTTGATATATTTATCATGGCCAGCTTGCGCAGGGCTTCCATGTTTTTTGGATCGGCCAGTATCGACCGCTCAAGTAACCGTGCCTTCGCATCCGCATTCGTCTCGGCCTGTGCACCGTAAAAGCAGGCAGACGGATACCGCGCATAATCATCCGGTATGGCAGAAAGATACCGGAGGGCGAGATTGTTATCGGTGTTGAAGAGTCGGGACGCCAGTAAAAGATATCCCGCGTTGAACATCGTCACTGCGTCAGGGTTTTTAATCTTCATCAGGGCGGCCAGGCCCGGAAAGTATGATATGCTGCGCAGGTTTCCGGGGGTTACAACGCTGGAATTGTCCCGGGCAATGGCCGCGAATCGCGTACCGTCTGCAGATGCGATCCGGAGCGAAACTGTCATGCCATCGCCCGAATCGCCCGCCTTGATCAGGATCCGGTGGGGCCCTCGGGGAAGATACACTTTGATGAAATACTGGCCGTGGTTGAATCCGTGCCTGTTTCGGCTGGAGAACATTCGCGCGCCGTCGATCCACAGGTCCGTGTATCCCGTCTTTCCGAGGATGAAATAGTATTCCCCCTGGTTCTGTATGGTTATCGCGCGGTGCAGATAGAAGAATGAATGCACGGTGTCTCCGTACAGATCGCCGAAGTCGATCGTGCCGGCGCGGTCCGGAGCGGCCGGAAACCATGATACGGCGTACGCCTTGCCGTCGTAGGTCTGTTGCTGGTCAAAGCCCAGCTCGGGAGGATAGGAGCGATTAAAATCTGCCGTACCGCCGTTTTGAAACGGACCAATAACCTGAAAATCAAGGAAGGAGAGGATTCTGAGCATTGATTCAGCGGTCCGGATATCGCCCTTTTTGAGATACAGGAGGATTTTTATGATATCGATTCGATCCGTGAGAAAACGGTTCGCCGGGCCGATCGTTTTCTCGATGCTGTTCAGCACCTCGAGTCCGCGGTCGTACAGCTCCGGATACGCCATCAACTCGCTGATTCTGAAAAGGTTGACTTCGATCGCGGTCGGGTCATCGAGCGCCGCGGTCCATTTCAACAGAACGTCAAGCGCCTCCCGGTAATTGCCCGCCTTTTTATGGATGAAATATTCGTCTTCGGGGGACGGAATATCCGACCCAGCGGTTTGATGATACGGGCCGGCTGTGCGGAGCAACAGGAATGCCGCTGTCAGCAAGATGAGCGATCGGCGTTTCATTATGACATAGAAATGCGCCCGGTTGGAATTATTTCAAACATATTTTTAATTTTTCCCTGCCGTGTTCGTATATTTCATCAGGAGTGGGAAGAACATGGATGAGTTTAAAACGCATATCCACCGGGCCGGGTTCCTGCTCCCGGTGCAGAAATGCCTGTCCGGCGACGATATACGGTCGCTTTCGGACCAGGAGATTCTCGCGGTCGTCGTGGGAACCGGCACCAGGGGCCGAGATGTCATTGATCTGTCCCTGGCGATGCTCAAGGATTTCGGCGGGCTGGCGGGGCTTGCCGCGGCCGGTATACGGGAAATCGTGCGGAGCCGGGGCATCGGTCCCGCAAAGGCCGTGCGCATCCACTCGGCGTTCGAGATGGGCCGGAGAATTGTCACCGCGCGGCCTGACACGCGCAACATCGATTCGCCCGGCGCGGTGCGGGATCTCCTGCTTCCGTACATGGCCTGTCTTCAACGGGAAGAGTTTCGCGTCCTCATCCTTAACAACAAGAACGGCCTTTTGAAAAACGCAAGCGTTTCCGTGGGCACGGTATCGGAGGCGATTGTCCATCCGCGGGAAGTCTTCAGGGACGCCATCCGAGAGGGAGGCGTCGCCGTCATCATCGCTCATAACCATCCTACGGGAGAGCTTTCCCCGTCGCGCGAAGATATCAACACAACGCAGCGGCTGGTGGAAGCGGGCAAAATCGTCGGGATCCCGGTGTTGGATCACGTCATCATCACGAACGTATCGTATTTCAGTTTTAAAGAGGGCGGTTATCTGTGAAGGCGCGGTCAAAAAAGTTCCCCCCAACCCCCCCAAAGGGGGGCTTTTCAAGCCTAACTAGGACGAAAAGGTCCCCCTCTGGGGGGGCTTTTGGGACAGCCCCTTCACCGGCAATCGATGTAAATATTTCTTGTAAATTTATAGCAACCCTTATAAGGTATAATCTGCCGTTTGGAGCACTTACATCAGTGGAGATGCGTATGAATGTTCCGAGATATATCTCTTTTTTACTCCTTTTCTCACTTTCTTGTGGGACGTCCGCATCAGGCAGCAATACCCTCGTCGACGTCACGCCAGGAACATGGCTGCGAGGCGTGCCGGTTGATTATGAGGCTGATGCGGTCATGCACCGCGGACTGGTGCAGATGTATATCCCGAAGAATTATGCCGGAGTCTCAAGCGCCCGTACCCTCATTGTGCTCCACGGATTCCGGCAGCAGCCCGGCGACTGGGAAAAGAGCACGCCGATCGCCGAATACGCGGATGCGTACCGCTTCGTGCTCGTCTGCCCGGCCATGTCCACCACCCTGTATGAATCGAAATATTTTCCTGAAACCGAGAATAAATGGGCCCCGGTACCGGGCGGTGAATATATTATGAAAGTACTGATCCCTTTTTTGCGGAGCCGTTTCGGACTGGCCGTGGACCGCGAACGCACCGGCATTTTCGGAATTTCAACCGGGGCCCGCGGCGCCCTGCTGCTGGCGGCGCGGCATAATGACGTCTTCGGCGCCGCCGCAGGCCTGTCCGGCGATTACGATTCGGCATCGTTAAAACAGGACCGGCTTGTCATATCGGTTTACGGCCCCTATGATGCCAATAAGGAACGATGGGAAGATGAAGTGAACATCATCAAGCTGGCGGAGCGTCTCAAAAAAACGCCGGTTTTTCTGGGTCATGGGGCGCGGGATTCCGTGGTGCTGCCGCCGCAGACGAAGATGCTTTCTGAACGGCTGACCGAGCTCCATAATGACAGGGGAGGCTACGAGCTCGAGGTGGACCAGGAGAAGAGCAGAAATGCCGGCCACGACTGGAACTACTGGGCAAGCATGGTGCCGGACGTGCTCAGATTTTTCGACCAGAAGCTCGGGAAGTAGCGGGCTGTTGTTGTTTTTTCCCCTTTCTGCTGAAAATTCGCTCCCAGAACGAAACCTCTTCCTGGGTTACGACGGGATCGTTTTCTTTCTCAGGGGCGCTCTCCTCGTGATGCTCTTCGATTGTTTTGGTGACGAAATCGGCGAACTTTTCGCTCGTCATGGTTCTGGCGCTGAAACGGTTGACGTAGAAGAGGATGTCCTTGTCCGAGGTGATCACCGTGCTCATCTTCGGGTTTGGATCCTTTTTGATGAACTCCTTGATGAGATAATCGGCGGAATAGTCGAGCGAGTAGTACACGTCAATGGTGCCGATTTTTTCGGACCGCACGTTACGGGATGGATTTTTTTTGCCATCAAACACGATCCTGATCTGAGATTTTTTTATCTTCTGGAATTCCTTCAGCCGTTCGAGAAGTCCGGACCGCGCCTCGTCGAGAAAACCGCGGAGCATCTTTTCCTCCAGGTCGGGGAACTTGTAGATGAGGTTGAATCCGTCGATCAGCAGTATCATGGGGCGTTATAATAATTGTTTGACGAATCTCTCTATCCGTATCATCGATTCCCTGATGTTCTCCATTGATGTGGCATAGGAGCACCGGATGTGGTTTTCGCCGCAGGCGCCGAATGCTCCGCCGGGAACCACCGCGACCTTTTCTTTTCTTAAAAGCTCAAGGGCAAATTCCTTTCCGGTCATGCCGGTCCGCGAGACGTCGGGGAATACGTAGAAGGCGCCCTCGGGGATGAGACAGGAGAGGCCGATCTCGTTGAATCTGCCGGTTATGAAATTCCTCCGCCGCAGGTATTCGCTCTTCATCGCCAGGACGTCCTTTTTGCCTTTCGTCAAGGCCTCGATGGCAGCGTACTGGGCGATGGAGGACGCGCACAGGGCCGTGTACTGGTGTATTTTCATCATGATGTCGGTGATGAATTTCGGAGCCCCCGTATATCCGAGGCGCCAGCCGGTCATGGCGTGCGATTTGGAAAAGCCGTTCAAATAGATCGTCCGTGTCTTCAGTGCTGGAATCGACGCGATTGAGAAGTGTCTGCCGTCGTAGATCAGGGCGCTGTAAATCTCGTCGCTGATGATAATAAGGTTATGACGCATTGCAAGCTCGGCGATCGCTTCCAGGGTTTCCCGGTCAATTGTGGCCCCGGTCGGGTTGGACGGATAATTGAGAAGAATCGCCTTGGTCTTCGCGGTGATCGATTTCTTCACGAGCCCGATGTCGATTTTGAACCGGTCCCGTGCATACGTCGGAATGATGACCGGCGTTCCGTAGAGCAGAGTCACATTCGCTGAATAGGATACGTAGCACGGTTCGAAAATAACCACTTCGTCGCCGGGATTCAGTATGCTCCGCAGGGCGAGATCCAGGCCCTGGCTTACTCCCATGGTGAGAATGAGCTCCGTATCGGGATCGTATAAGATGCCGTATTCAGCGGACAGGTGCTGCGCGATATGTTCGCGTAGCTCGGGGAGTCCCCGGTTGGGGGTATAGTGGGTGTAGCCTTCCTTTATGGCGAATATACCGCTGTCGGATATGCGCCAGGGCGTTATGAAATCGGGCTCGCCGACGCCGAGGGAAATACAGTCGGGCGTGGAATATACGATGTCGAAGAACTCCCTGATCCCGGACGGAGGGATGATGCTGCCGGTTGCTGACACCAGGCTTTCTGGGTTATTTTTTTCTACTAATTTGAGCTTCATATGGTTACCTGACAGTCTCCCCGAATCTCCAGGGGGGCGTTATGATATCAATAGCCAAGAAAAAATAATATAATAATTGCTGGATATTGATATAAAAATTGACATCTGCTCCCGCCGCCTGCGGCGGAGGGGTAAAAATTCAATTTATATGCTTCTCCATCAACATGTCTATTTATTTTTTAGGTAAAAAATTTTCCATACTTAAAAAATGTTCCATTTCCGTAAAGCCATATTTTTCGAGAAATGCAATTAATTTCGCGTTTGATCCGGAAACCTGGATGCGTATGGTCTCTATGTTCCTCTGGGCGAGCATCTGTTTAAAGGTGCGGAGCATATCGGCCAGCACCCCGTACCGTTCGGGGCCCCGCGCCCCGAACCACTTGATCTCTGCAGCCCTGTCCCGGCCGCCGGTGTTCGCTGCTGAGGCGATCAGGAAGCCGACCGGTTTTTTCCGGCGAATGGCGACCAGGGATAGTTCCATGGAATCGGCCAGTATCTCGGCAAGAGCTTCTTCATTCCATGGCGCCATGACGATCCGCGGGTGCTCCGTAGAGAGCTCGGCGCCCAGTTCAAATATGTCCCGGAGATCTTCGATCCGTACGGGTCTGAATTCAATCGCTCGGTTCATTCATCCCCGGCTGATTTTAGTCAGCTTCGGTTTGTGTTCAGACTGCAGCACCACGTTCGTCTTCCTGATTCCCGGCTCGGGATGATCGGAATTGTAGTGCAGACCGATGCTGTCTTTACGCATCATTGCGCTTTTGATGATGAGTTTCGCAACGGTGGCCAGGTTGCGGAGTTCCACGATCCGGTAGGATATGGTGCTCTTTTTGTAGTAGTCGTGAATGTCCTCAGCGAGCATCAGAATCCTCTTGTATGCCTTCTGGAGCCTCTTATCCGACCGGACGATCCCGACGTAGTCCCATAGGATCCGCTTTACGTCTTCGATATCATGCTGAACCAGCACCCATTCCTCCAGATCGAAAGTACCTTCCTTGTTCCAATTAGGGAAGTCCGGCATGGTGTGTTTTCTGTCGAAATTCAGGATTTGTTCCTTGCTCATCAGAAAAGCCCGATGAGAAAAAACGATTCCCTCGAGCAGAGAATTGCTTGCCAGCCGGTTGGCCCCATGAACCCCGGTGCAGGCCGATTCTCCTGAGACGAAAAGATTTTCAATTGACGTTTTGCCGTTCAAATCGCTCACCACGCCCCCGCACAGGTAGTGGGCCGCCGGTACCACGGGGATCGGTTCTCTGGAGATATCGATTCCTTCTTCCCGGCATTTCTCGTAAATGTGGGGGAAGCGCCGCCTGAGGAATTTTTTGCTTTTATTTGATATATCGAGATAGACGTTGCTCACGCCGTGCTTTTTAAGCTCCACATCGATGGCCCGCGCCACAATGTCACGGGGCGCCAGATCTTTAAGGGGATGGACGCGTTCCATAAACCGTTCACCCCGCCCGTTCATGAGAATGCCGCCCTCCCCGCGCACCGCCTCGCTGATGAGGAATCTCGGTCCCGTGGTCTTCTGGCTGTAGAGCGCCGTGGGGTGGAACTGAATGAATTCCATGTCGGCGATGAGGGCACCGGCGCGGTAGGCCATGGCGATGCCGTCGCCGGTGGCGATATCCGGGTTTGTGGTGTGAAGGTAAACCTGTCCCACGCCGCCGG
>MIBH01000036.1:60458-63085 GCA_001829455.1 Spirochaetes bacterium RBG_13_51_14 | reverse complement strand
ATCTTCGCGTTGAAGGTGTTCACCAGGCCGGTGGTATTGTCGAGTATATAAGCGCCGTAGCAGTGTATCCTGTTCCGTTTATTATTCCTCATATGCAGCTGGTGTTCGGTGAGAAGGTCAACGGCGGTATGGTCTTCAAAAAGCCGTATGTTTTTCATTTCAGATACTTTTTTAAGAAGGGCCCGCTCGATTTCCTTGCCGGTGAGGTCTTTCGCGTGAACGATCCGGTTCATGGAATGCCCGCCTTCCCTGCCGAGGTCCAACACCTTTTTGCCTCCGGAATCGGTCATCTCGGAAAATTGCGTGCCCCATTCGATGAGTTCCTTGATACGCTCCGGACCGGACCGGACCAGTATTTCCACGGCCTGACGGTCCCCGAGTCCGGCGCCCGCTCTGAGCGTGTCTTCGATATGCTTTTCAAAGGAGTCTTCCGGGGCGAGCACCGTGGCGATGCCACCCTGAGCGTAGTTGGTGTTGGAGTCAAAGTCTTTTTTCTTCGTAGCGATGTTCACCGTGCCGATTCGGGCGGCCTTAATGGCGAAAGCGAGGCCCGCGATACCGCTTCCGATTACCAGAAAGTCAGATTTGAATTTTTTTGGCCTCACGATTCCGTATCTCCATAAAATTCATTCGTACCGCTTCAATAACTCTGTCGAGGTGTTCGCCCCGAAGCTCGGCTATGAACCGGTAGGTATGTACCACGTTCTCCGGCCTGTTCTTTTTACCGCGTACCGGTACCGGAGAGAGAAAAGGGGCGTCGGTCTCGATCAAGAGCCGGTCCAGCGGCACGTATGACGCAGAATCATGCAGGGCTGCTGCGGAGCGGTAGGTAACGTTTCCCGCGAAGGATATATAAAAGCCAAGGTCCAGGACTCTGCGCGCGGCGCTCCTGTCGCCCGGAAAGCAGTGCATGATGCCGGCGGTCGCTCCATAATCTCGGAGGATTCCCAGCGTGTCGTCCATGGCGTCACGAGAATGCACGATGAGCGGCAGACCGTGGCGGTTCGCTAGGTCGATCTGAAATCGGAAGGAGCGGGCCTGCGATTCCCGGGGCTGGCGCATCCGGTAGTAGTCCAGGCCGCATTCGCCGATGCCGAAGAGGATTTCCGCGCTGTCCCCGGACATGACCGCTTCCGTTAAATCCTCCAGCGTCCTGAGTTCAGCGTCATCCGCCTGAGAAGAGGGATGTATGCCGGCGGTAAATAGGATCCCGTCGGCGGCATGCCGTTTCGCGAAATGATATGACCACCGAGAGCTGCCGGCATCGATGCCGATCTGCACCACCCGATCGACGCCGTGCGTCCGCGCGTTCGTCACCAGCATGTCTTCGGTGATGGAATTATCTTCCAGGGCGAGGTCAAAATGTGCGTGGGAGTCGATATACATGGCGCCTCTCAGAAATTATTACCTCTGCCTCTGTATAGAGGGCGGCGTCATTATTGCAAGTATAAAATACTTAAATTATTTCTTGAAATTTTTATTGTCATCATAACAATGGGTATGTGAGCAGAATATGAAACTGTTTGTTGTCAGCGACATTCATGGAGAAACCAGATATTTCGAAGCGGCCGCCGGACTTATCAAGGCGGCTGATCTGGTAGTCGTATCCGGAGACATAACCAGAACCGGCGATTGCAAATCCGCTGAAGGGATGCTTTCATGCATCGAGCACTATACGAATAAGATCATCGCGGTGCATGGAAACTGGGACCGGGATGAGGTTCGCGCTCTTCTTGAAGAAAGAGGTTACGGCATACACGGGAGGGGCAGGATCATCGACGGGATCGGCTTTTTCGGCGTTGGAGGTTCAAACCAGACCCCGATGAATACCGTCAGTGAATACACGGAGGAAGAGATCTCTCAGGTACTGTCTGCCGGATACCGCGACATCGCCGGCGCCGTGAAGATGGTGCTCGTGTCCCACGTGCCGCCGCGCCGCGTACGCGACCGGACCTTCATCGGATTCAGGGGAGGGAGCAGGGCGATCAGGGAATTTCTTGACGGCAACGCCATCGACTTGTGCCTGACAGGTCATATTCACGAGGCTTTCGGAGTTGAGCGGCTGAACAATTGCATCGTTGTCAATTCCGGCTCATTTAAAAAGGGGAGATACTCGCTGGTGAACATACATGACTCGATTACAGCAGATCAGGGAAAGTTCTGAGCCGCGGAGATCAGATAGGTGACATGCCGCTGAGTCATCAGGGCGCATGATTGAATTTAACTTGATGGGAGGTTGTTTTGATGACGAATCAGGAGGAACGGCGGCACTATCGGAGGATTGAAAATCAGTTCAACGTACGGATTGCCCGGGATGTAAAAGGGGAGGAACTCAATAACATGGGAACTGATGTTGCCAAGTCCGTTAATATCAGCGGCAACGGCATACTGATTTGCATCAAGAAACCGCTGGATGTGAAGGAGATAATACGCATAACCTTTTTAAAGCCGAATACCTTTGAGTTTTTTGAAGACCTGGTGCGCGTAGTGCGTATCGATGAGAATCAAGACGAATCTTTTATGGTGGGGCTTCATTTCTTCAATCTGCCCGCATCCGAGACAAGGAGACTCGATTATTATATCAACATGCGACCGACATAACGGATTCGTCGCCATGAGCGTTGCGA
>MIBH01000036.1:49742-60445 GCA_001829455.1 Spirochaetes bacterium RBG_13_51_14 | reverse complement strand
ACCTCTCAGGAAAGAGTCACAGGATTAATGCAACGCATGACTCGAAATGCAGGGGGCCAGCCTCTCGCGCGGTTATCAGACACCTTTCACGGTTATATGATCCATCGTCCGAACGATTGTTTCCAGCGCTTTGAACGAGGCAACCTGCCATTTTGAATTTTTGTCATAGGTAATGGTTGATGTCACGCTGTTTTCTTCAAGATCCTTGATTAACTGGATGATCGGCGGCACCGTTGACGAATTCATGTATTTTAACTGCTCGAATTTTATTTCAAGCTCTTTACCCTTTAATTTATTGAATATTTGTTTGAAATATGGAATTATTACTGATGAGGGATCCCTGGCCTCGCTCTTTCCAATCCAGGCCACAATATTTTTAGGCCCTTCTTGCAGCGTTATTTCAAGATTACTGTCTTTTAAATTCATACAATGTCTCCTCTTCGTTTTGAAGTGACTATCCTGATATTGCACATTACCATAAGTCACCTCAGTCCCGATCAGTATTTCCTTTGAGCGATAACCGATAATAATTTATTTTTAAAGATGTAGTCAAGCTTAAATTCTCCTTCATAGGCTATCCGGTAAAGACCGAGCTGGCTGACACCCGGTTTGGGATTTTCCATCAGCTCCATGAGCCGCTCGGTATAGAGCTTGCCCGGGTCATCGGTCCTTTTTACTTTATCTATGTGGGTTTTCACATTCAGCGCATCTTTCTCGTCCTTTATGCCATTGGTGACGGTGATGACCACCTCCCCCTCATGGGTGGTGAGGTCGAAGGTGATAATACTGTGACCTTCGTCCTCCGATCCGTATTTTATCGCGTTCTCCACCAGCTCTGCCCCGCACATGATCGTTGCTTCAATGAAATCAATTTTAAAGTTCTTGTTTTTCAGGAATGTTTCTGTTTTTTCATGTACTTCTTTTAAAATGCTCCATGTTGGCTTTATTGACAGGTGGATTTTTACTTCTTTATTATCATTCATATATACATCCTCATATTAATATTAAGTAGAATGAATCCCAGCGTCAAGCATTATGAAATCATGGGCTATTAGCGAGATGAGAACGTAATGGATAGCGTAACAGGTTACTATTTACTCGACTGCTTGAGAGATTCAGATAGTATTCCCAGCATTTTTCATAATTATCATATATGTACATAATGTCGGCAAAGTCAATAAAAATATTTGTATATATCGTTAAATTCATTACCACGGGACATTAATGATAGACTTGTTGCTAAACTAACATAATAATTGAATTGTTTGCCCCCGCCGCCTGTGGGGGTGGGGCAAATATCAATTTTATTTAGATACGAAACAAGTCTATCACTACCAGGTCCAATTCATTAAATTATTTTAGGGATGATGATAATTAATTTGACAATTTTAGACTGTAAAATATGTATTAGATTCTAATATGAATTCCCTTAAAAGAAAAGATCTCCTTGATATTCAGTCATTGTCTGTGGAGGAGATTCTTCTTATCTGCAGATCAGCCAAATATTTTAAAGACATTTTTACCCGATCAGTGAAGAGCGTTCCGGTTCTTCGCGGCAAGGCCGTGTGCACGCTTTTTTATGAACCGTCGACCAGAACGCGGATCAGCTTCGAGCTGGCGGCGAAGCGGCTTTCGGCGGATCTCATCAATTTTACAGTGGCCACGTCCAGCGTGGTAAAAGGGGAGTCCCTCATCGATACGGTGCACACCTTGGAGGCCATGAAGGTGGATTATATCGTAATGAGACATGCGGCGTCGATGGCGCCGCATTTTTTATCCCGCAACATTAATGCGTCGGTCATCAACGCGGGCGACGGCTTCCACGCGCACCCGACCCAGGCGCTCCTTGACACCTATTCAATCATGGAACAGCGGGAGAGCCTGGATGACGGAACCCTGGCGGGGCTCCATATCGGCATCATCGGCGACATCAAGCATTCCCGCGTGGCACGCTCGGACATCGAGGCCTTTACAAAACTCGGCGCGAAGGTGACCATCTGCGGACCGCCCACCCTGGTGCCGGACGACTTCAAACTGTACGGCGTTGACATCAGCTACAACCTGGACGAGCTGCTTCCCGAACTGAACGTGATCAATCTCCTGAGGATCCAGAAGGAGCGCCAGAAGGGTTCCCTCTTCCCATCGCTCCGGGAGTATCATCGTCAATTCGCGCTGACCGTCGAGCGGTTCCGCCGGTGCAGGGACGACGTTATCGTGATGCATCCGGGGCCGGTGAACCGTGGCATTGAAATTGACGACGCGGTCATGGAGAGTCCGAAGGCTATCGTTAACGAACAGGTCACCAACGGCGTGGCGGTGCGGATGGCGATTTTCTACCTCCTCGCAGGGGGCGCGCCGCTGGAGGAAATGAACGAGGAGTGAGGCGCCATTGAGAATAGTAATTAAAAACGGCAGGGTGGTCGACCCTGCATCAAAGATCGATGAAACCCTGGATCTGCTCATCGAAAACGAAACCATAGCCGATGTTTCCCGCGGCATCTCCGTTCGCAAGGGCGACACCGTCATCGATGCGTCCGGTTGTCTGGTCCTGCCGGGCCTCATTGACATGCACGTCCATTTCCGGGAGCCGGGCCGGGAAGACGTGGAGACGATATTCGGCGGATCACAGGTGGCTGCCAAGAGCGGCTTTACTTCGGTGTGCACCATGCCCAATACCGATCCCGTTATCGACAACCAGGCCCTGGTGCGTTTTATAAAGCTGGAAGCCGAGAAAGGGCCCATTAACGTCTACCCCGTGGCCACCATCACGAAAGGACTGAAGGGCGAGGAAATATCCGAGATGGGGGAATTGATAAACGCCGGGGCCGTGGCCTTTTCTGACGACGGAATGCCGGTGATGAGCTCCGTCCTCATGCGGCGGGCACTCGAGTATTCGCGGATGTTTGACGTGCCGATCATCGCCCATTCGGAAGACCTGGACCTGGCCGATGAGGGGATTATGAATGAAGGGAAAAATTCGACGCTCCTGGGGCTCAAGGGGATTCCCCGGGAATCCGAGGAGGTTATGATCGCGCGGGACGTCATCCTCACCCGCCTGTCGGGAGGCCGCCTGCATGTGGCGCATATTTCCTCCGGGGGATCGGTTGAGATCATCCGGCGCGCCAAAAGCGACGGCATAACGGTGACCTGCGAGACGGCGCCGCACTATTTTTCCCTTGCCGATGACGCCGTTGCCGAATATCTTTCAATGGCGAAGATGAAGCCGCCCCTCAGAACCGAAGATGACCGGAAGGCGATCATCGAGGGCCTCAGGCGGGGCATCATCGACGTGATCGCGTCCGACCACGCTCCCCATTCGCTGAATGAAAAGATGCAGGAGCTTGAATACGCGCCCTTCGGGATCGTGGGACTCGAAACGGCGGTGCCCCTGATAATCACGGTGCTGGTGCGGGAGAACGGCTTTTCATATCTGGAGGCCTTTGAAAAGCTGACCGTGAATCCGGCCAGGATACTCAAGATCGATCGCGGCGAATTAAAAGCGGGAAAGGTGGCGGATGTGACGATCATAGATCCGGAAAAGAAGATCCTCGTAGACGAGGAGTTCATGCTGTCAAAGTGCAAGAACTCCCCTTTCATCGGAAGGGAGCTGTACGGATCGGTAATCCACACCATCTGCAACGGGAACCTGGTGTATTCGAACAGGTAGTGCGCTCCTCCCGGTGGATGTCGCTGTAGCGGACCCGGCATTGGGAGGATTTGTCCTTGACATTATTGAAACAAACCGTATATGTTAAATGTCTCGTGCAGGGCGCCGATCGAGCCTCATGAGATATAAATTACCGTTCACCGAGGAGGGCGTATGCGTTTCTTTAATATAATACCAATGATACTGCTGTCTTTAATTCTCGCGGTTTCCTGCAAGGTAAAAAAGGAGATGTCCCTTGAGGATTACGCAAAGATAGAACTAGAAATAAACCTGCCGAGCCCGGACCTGGATACAGTGAAAGTGGAAGAGGTCACAAAGAAATACGGCTACACCTATCAGCAGTTCACGGATATGTTTGAAAAAGTTAAGAAGGATGCTAAGCTCAAAGAAAAGCTGGGTGAGATACGGCTGCAGGAACACAGATCAGGGAAATAGGAAGGGATGCGCTCCCTATGGCGTATCACGTGATTTTCAGAAGCCGGACGGCATTCATCCCGAGTATGTCGCCGAGGGACTCTTCATCCGGGATGCTCTTTTTGATGGCATCGATGTATCGGTCGGCGGACAGAAGAGGGTAATCGGTCCCGAAAAGAATTTTCTTTGAGCCGGTTATTCTGTACGCGATACCGTATATCTCGTCAGCGTAGAGGAGGGGAGTAGCTGCCGTATCATAATAACAGTTTTTTAATGAACGTGATACTTCGGGCATGAGTTCATAAAAGAGAAGGCCGCCGCCCCAGTGAGACAGTATAACAACGACATCAGGATTCTCGGCCACGGCCGCGTGGACCTCTTGTAAAAGAGGATCGTATTTTCCCGGGTAGCGATGCCCCACCGGCTCATTGACATGGAGGCACACGGGGAGTGAATAGCTCCGGGCCGCAGATAGCAGGCTTCTCAGATGCTCGATGCTTTCGGAATTCATGCCGTTCCGGTAATAGCTTACTTCGCCGACACCGCGAAATCCCATGTCTTTGATCTCGCGCACCCACGCATCGATGCGAGCCGTCCTGTTTACCGGCACCGATGCGAACGGGATGATGCTTCCGCCGGAGGATTCGGCGACGGTGCGGAAGTATTCATTTTGCGCCGCGCAGAAGTCTTCGCGCTCCCAGGGGAAGCCCATGGCGACGGCGCGGTCGATGCCCGACCGCAGCATGAAATTCGCAAGATCTCGATGGTCGATAAGCGTGGCACCCGCCATCCCGTATATGGACTGAAATTGCCCGTCGGCCAGGAAGGGCTCCCGGTTCCTGCAGACGTCCGCGCTGAATATGTGCGTGTGAAAATCAATTATCATGGCCGACTGTTAGAGATCCATGCGCATCAGTGATGCCGTTTTATTCAGACAAACAAGATAATGATACGGGATGAGCCGAATTGCATCAATAATTTTTTTATTTGACTTTGTAAAATAACTACGTTATTGTACCCCCTGTCGAAAGGATGCCGGAATTATCGATGAAGAAGGCCCGTTTATTTTTTTTTCTTCTGACCCTGATGCTTTCGTTTTGCACCGGGAAATTCGCTTTCGCCGGCGCGTTTTCGATGGGCCAGCTGCAGGCCGTTTCCTCCGACGGTTCGCTCGATGTCGTGAGAAATCCCTCGATCATGACGGCCCAGAGGGAGACTAATTCAATCGGCTTCATTCTTCTTTCTACGCCATACTATCTCCGCCGATATTCCTATGACAGCTACCTGAATACCTGGATTAATGACGCCCGGGTTCATGATACGAAATATATAACCGGAAGCGTATATCTGTCATATTGCAGAAAAGTCGGGAAAGGCGCGATCGGCATTGCGGTTGATACCGATAATCCATACCAGGGACTTTATGCGGAATATGAACGGTCCGTGGCCGGCGTGATGACGGGCAGTATATATTATGAACTTGTGCGCGGTGATTTCATGAAGGTGTCGCCCCGTTTCGTTTTTTCATTCGGGAGTGTTGTCGCCGGCAATCATTCAATCGGCGTTCAAATCGCCGCCGGGTATACCCGAAAAAAGGATGACTACGGTTTTATCAGCAGCACAAACTCGGCCTTTCTGGCAAAGAATCATGCCAGCATGAGGATGGAGGGGGTCTCGGCCGAGCTGGTGGTGGGTTATTCTTACCGCGATCCTGATTCACAGATCGGACTGATGATCAGATCAGGCAGGTTCAGCTGGCAGAAAACCAGAATCTATTACACGATGGCTGATTTCAGCGCAACGCTGTTTTTCGCAGGCAGCGTGTCCGAACCCTTTGCCATGCAGTATGACCGTGGCTTATCCATGACCGCGGGAGGTTACCGGAGGCTGGGCTCATATATCGCCGTCGCCCTTGAGGGAGAATACGAAATTCCGGTGAGTTACGGCGTTAAGGAGCTCAGATGCGATGAGTTTACCGGATTTTTCGGCATAACGAACAACCTGGCGGTAAACAAAAAGGGACGGTACATTATCCGGGGAGGCATTGAGGTTCTTCCGTCGGGACCGGTGACGATTGCCCTGGGGGGGAGCGTGAGCACCACCCGGGAGCGGCGGAGCAGTAATCGCTTCAAGGAGCATGTAAACATCGACCGGTATGGCGGGAGCTTCGGGCTTGACTTCAGGTTCACGCCATCGATACTTATTACAATGGGATCGCAGCTGGGGTATACACATGAGCGGAAAAGAATCGCCGCCAGCTACGATTACATAAATTCACGGTCGCTCGACGGACTTGCACGCTATGTGAACATTGATACGTTCATCATAGCATCATTCGGATTTTAATAAAACGGTACCCTTACCGGATTGCAGGGAGCGGGACCATGGACATAATAACTGTACTAGGCATAACGTGGCATAAGGCTTCAGCCCAGGATGTCCTCCTGTTTCTGGGCGTTTTATCCATACCCGTCGGCCTTATAGCGATCATAAAAATAATCCAGAAAATGAAATACAAGAGGATCCATAATACCCAGCTCTTTCTCTTCAGGCTGAAGCGGATGGGGCTTTCCAATTTTCAGATTAAAATAATCAACAGCCTTGTAGAAATTCTGGGCTTTTCAAATCCGAACCTGCTTTTTGAAAAAACGGAATTTTTTGAAGGGGCGATCGGGAGGTTCCTCGCGCACGCGCGGGCAACCGATGAAAGTGAGGACTCCCAGCGTTTGATATGCAGGGATATTACCGTCATATACGACAAACTCTATTACCACACCCGATTCAAGAAGCCCTTGAAGGGCATACAGGATGTCGATGAAGAACAGCTCATTTATTTTTCACCGGTCGCCGGAAAGGTTTTCCTGGGGAAAATTACTTCACGGGACGGGAAGAACCTCTTCCTGAAAATATTCGGGAGCCCGGGAGATCTGGCCGATGCCCCTGTAAAGAAACCGGTAACCTTTCACCTGTTCCGGGTCGGGGACGCCGTGTATGAATTCACTGCGCCCATCACGGGCCGGGACGGAGCATCCATTCATATTGCAATCCCGGATGTAGTCGAACGGCGGGAGGAGACGAGACATCCGTATATCGATGTGATAATACCGGCTCAGATTTCAAAGATTGAACATCTTCTGAAGGAAAAAGAGATTGCGGAGCTTGAACAGGCTCTAGAGGGGGAGAAAGGAAAACAGGTGCCTGTCGAAGATGGGGCCGGATCGGCTCACGAAGAAGAGAGCGAAGAGAAAATACCATGCACCATATATAAGATCAATGACTATGAAGCGATACTGAGATTTTCTCAGAAGCTGGACTTCAATTACCCGTATTACCTTGAATTCACCGCAATGGATTTTAATTTTAAGATCAAATCCCAGATAATCGCCACCAAAACCGTTGATGAGGGCGGCGCGGTATATTATACCGTCAAGTTCGAGGATATGTCTCCGGGCGCGAGCCACATACTGAATAAGTACGTGTATGAGCACCTTTAGAAGTAATCCGGCAGAATCGTCCTGAGCTTTTTGATCTGATTCTTGTTCCGCTTATGCTCAACCGTGATCATAGAGTTCTTCGCCGCTTTTTCGCATTCACAGCCGCGCTCCCTCCCCAGCCGTTCCAGGAGCAGTTTCAGGAGCTTTTTCGCGTTGCCGGCGTTGGTGATCAGGTTTTCGATCACCAGCTCAATGGTGACGGCTGCTTCGGTTTCGTGCCAGCAGTCGTAGTCGGTGCTCATGCAGATGACCGCGTAGCAGATCTCGGCCTCACGCGCCAGCTTCGCCTCCGGGATGGTGCTCATGTTGATGACGCCGGCCCCCCAGGAGCGGTACAGGTTGCTTTCGGCCTTTGTCGAAAAGGCGGGGCCTTCCATGCAGATGAGGGTCTGGCCGGTGTGCATGGTAAGGCCGACCGCGTCCGCCGCCGGTTTGATGACGCCGTGGAGGCGGCTGCAGAAGGGATTGGCGAAGGAGACGTGCGCGGCAACGCCGTCGCCGAAGAAGGTGCTCGGTCGCGACCGGGTGCGGTCGATGATCTGGTCCGGCAGCACGAAGTCGAGCGGATGTATCTCTTCCTTGAGGCTTCCCACGGCGGAAAAGGCGATGATCTCCCGCACCCCGATCATCTTCAGGGCCGCGATGTTGGCCCGGTAGTTCACCTCGTGGGGAAGGTGAACGTGGCCCCGTCCGTGTCGCGGCTGGAAGGCGGCCCGATGCCCCTCGATCTCGGCGATGACGATCGCGTCCGAAGGCTTTCCCCAGGGAGTATCGAGCGAAATCTCTTCAATGGTTTTGGCGCCTTCAATTTCGTAGAGTCCTGATCCTCCGATGACGCCGATGGTCGCCTTGTTCATACGGTTACCCTTTACTGTCATGGTTTTTATTATTTGATGATATACGCCGATTCATGCGAGCAATGAGATCATATCTATTCAAACGCGAGTCATATTGCAACAAGAATATTGGAGAGCAGGGATATTAATATGGAAAAATACTTGACTAATCGTTTTTATAGATTCTATAAAATTAACAGGCTTGTTGCCGAACTGGCATACCAGTGCCGCTCATGTGAAAGAATTATTAATTACGTGGGCGTTGCACTAGTTTAAATTCCCCGCCCGCCGTCTGCGGTTGCGGGCGGAGAAGTCGGTTTTTATTTAGATACGCAGCAGGTCGATTATTAAACAATTGGTGAAAGGTTATGAAACAAGCGACATTATTATCAGGCATTATAAGCCTTCTGGTATCGACATCGGTGTTTTCGGAAGAATCGAGCGTTGGATATAAAGATTTTTATTTAGGCCAATCGAAGCAGCAGGTAAAGAATCTCATCAAAGGTAAGTACACCAACGTCACCTTTTCTGCCAACGAAGACATGAAAATCGAGACGGGTGAAATGGTTTACACGCAGTTGTTTTTCGATCATATAAACACGTTATATTTTATCCAGGTTGAGATTCGGGCCGGGGAAATCCCGAAAGTTAAACAGAGACTCATAGACAAGTACGGACAGCCGAACGACTATCCCGGGGAAGAGTTCAATAGAGAAAACAAATCGTTTTTGATTGGAAGATGGCTTATTGATAAAAGGTACAAGGTCATGCTCTGGGAAAGCGAATATTGCCGCGGCTCCAAGCTCATTCCGTGCATTATTTATGTCGACTATATTGACCTGAAGCTCAAGGATGACAAGGAAATGCACGAACAGAAAATCAAGCTGGACGAGCAAAGGAAAAAGGACAGCAGAACCTACGACGGACTGTAGGACAGGTCATGCAATCCGGATTTTGAAACTTGAAAACGCGGCCGTCGTTCAGCGCTGAATTATCATCAATAATTCTGTTGTTAATGACCCGCCGCTCGTCATTCGAATATTTTGTGCGGATTCAGTATCCCCTTCGGATCAAAGGCCCGCTTGATGCGCCTGAGAAGATCTATTTCTTCGCGCGATAACGCCAGGTGAAGGTACTCTTTTCTGGGGAGCCCGATGCCGTGCTCGCCCGTTATCGTGCCGCCGAGTGCTACCGCCCGCTTGTATATTTCCCGCTTCAGTTCGGGGAGGCCGCTCTTCCAGAGTTCATAGTTTTTGTCCCCCTTGAGCACGTCGATGTGCACATTGCCGTCGCCGGCATGGCCGAACATGACGGACCGGAGCCCTTTTGACTGGAAGTATGCTTTCAGATCAGTCAGGAATTCCGGTATTTTCGACCGGGGCACCACGCAGTCCTCGGCCAGGAACACGGGACTTTCGGCGTGGATCGCCTCGCGGATGGAGCGACGGGCCTTCCAGAGCCGCTCCCGCTGCAGCGGCGATTCTGCAATGACGATATTTTCCGATTCGACGCTGACGAGCCTTCCGATTTTTTCGAGATCGGTAAACACCGCCTGCTCCGAGCTGCCATCGATCTGGATGAGTAGGTGGGCGCCGGCATCGGGGAACGGCATTTCGCGGTTTAAAAATCCCGCCACCAGATCAATGGCGTCGCGCTCCATGAATTCAAGGGTCGCGGGAACGATACGGTTCAACAGTATTGAAAAGACCGCGTTCGCGGCCTCCCTGATGGAGGGGAAGGGTATCAGCATATCGACGGTGATGAGCGGCGCCGGCACCAGCCGCAGAAATATTTTGGTGATGACCGCCAGAGTGCCCTCAGAGCCGATGAGTATTCCCTGAAGGTTATAGCCGGTCGCGTTCTTCACGATTTTCCCGCCGGTGGTGATGACGCTTCCGTCGGGAAGGACGAATTCCAGTCCCAGGATGTAGTCCCCGGTGGTTCCGTACTTGACCGCGCGCGGTCCTCCGGCGTTTTCAGCGACGTTACCGCCGATTGAGCAGGAGTCCAGGCTCGCCGGGTCGGGGGGGTACATGAGCCCCTCTGCTTTCGCGGTCTCCTGGATGTCGCGGGTGATTGCGCCGGGCTCCACCACGGCCACCATGTTTTCACGGTCGATTTCGATGATGCGGTTCATCTTTTCCAGGGACAGAACCACGCCGCCCTTCACCGGAACGGCGCCGCCGGTAACGCCGGTGCCGGCGCCGCGGGGGATGACCGGTACGCCGCGTTTGTGGCACAGCTTCATGGTCCGGCTGACATCTTCAACGGATTCGGCCCGCACCAGAATGT
>MIBH01000036.1:44376-49713 GCA_001829455.1 Spirochaetes bacterium RBG_13_51_14 | reverse complement strand
TCTCGGGCGTAGGTCTCGAGGATTTCCCGGTCTGTGACGACCTGCTTTGCGCCAAGGATGCGGGCCAATTCGTCTGCGATTGTTGGGTATGATATCATGGCTGGCACCGACTGTTGACAGGTAAGTGCCGATGGATGGCGCTGTCAAGGATTAACTATTGGCGAGGGTCTTTTTCCGGTGCGGCCTTGTTGTAAGTCGATAGTATATTCTGCCGTACAGGTTCTGGTACCACCAGTCGAATCGGAGCAGGGCGGCAGGTCGGGGATCCAGAATCGGTCGGGTATCTGTTCCAATGGTTCATGCTTATCATCGAGGCTGATGTCCGCCGTGACGATTCCTTCGCCCTCTTCCCGCACCATGGCGGACAGGACAGCTCCGCTTCCGTCCATGATCTGCGTTTCACCGAGAAAGTAAGACTTATAGGGCAGCCCGGGGATGAGGGGCAGCGCAGCAAAGATTTTATTTCTTTATCTTGACGTCATGATATAATGTGTTATGGAATTGTTATTAATAATCTATCATTTCATAGGAGGATGTAATGGCTGAAATCGGTTTCAATTTTAAGAAGTTGATCGATGATTCAAAAAGCGTACTTGCCGGTCCCAAGGAATATTTTACATCAATGCCCAAGAAAGGCGGTTTTGTGGAGCCCATTATAAAAGCCGTCATATACGGCGCTGTGGCCGGGGTCCTGGGAATGATCTGGAGCATTATCGGGCTTTCCGCTGTCGGGCGCGGCATGTTCGGGATCGGCGGCGGCATGGGAATTATGGTGTTGGTGGGTGCGTTGATTGCTTCAATAATTGGTCTATTCATCGGTGCGGTTATTATACTTATCCTGTCGGCAATCTGCGGCGGATCAACCGACTTTGAGGCGAATACGCGCGTTTCAGCGTCGCTCATGGTGATGTATCCCATCAGCTCTCTTTTCGGCTTTGCCGGCGGTATACATTTTTCAGTGGGAGCCGTCATATCGCTGTTGGTTTCATTATATGGCGTGTACCTGCTTTATAATGCGCTGGTATATGCACTGGGCGGTAAAGAGGGAACGGCAAAGATTGTTTCGATTGTTATCGCTGCCATACCCGTTCTCATGCTTGTGAGCGCCCTTGTATGCGCCAGAGGCATTACGTCGACCTCGGAACATTGGATGAGAAAGAGCGAACAGATGGTGAATGAAATGGAAAAAAATAAAAAATCAACTGAAGATGCGATGGAAAAACTTGAAGATCTTCGTAAGAAGTTGGATGCTGCGGCTGAAAAGGACCAGAAGTAGCTGTATCCTGTGGGTGGGGCAGTGATACATCAGGGGGCTTGAGTATTCTGATATATGAAATTGACTCGTCAGTGACCCACCGGCATGATTTGTTAGAAATTTTCCTATAGCACTTTGCTGAAAACTGAAAGCTGGATGCGATACATGGTCGTATCTGCGTTTTTCAAAGCACAATAATGATGTATTTTAAAACATTGAACGGAGTTCTTATAGGCCCCTTTCCGGAAGAGGATGCGATCAAGTTCAACCTGGCCACTATTGAAGCCAGGCTCATCAATAACTCATGGAAGGTCGTGGATGGCACCATGTGGATACTTGATTTCGGGGATTCTGAAGCCAACGCGCGGTAAGCGGTTGCAATCATAAAGAAATATAGATTTCACTATCAATGCTTCGTAGGGCGTCCGCATGCTCCTATGATGTATTTCCGGAGATAAGGGCGGTTTTACAAAGTCCGGATATCGATTCATGATGAGGTGATCGACCACCAGGAACTATTGACACAATGATCGCAGATAATCCCTGAGCGCCTCCGGGTCCCTCTGACGCCGCACCGCCTCGGTTCCCACGACAAAGCCGTCTCCTATTTTCAGGGCCTGCCGCGCGTCTTCGCCGGTCTTAATACCGAACCCGATGACGACCTTCTTGTCCGTGTTTTCTTTTATCATGCGGATTTTATGTACGAGCTCCGGCGATTCGAAGTTCGACTGGGCGCCGGTGATGCCCCTCACGCCGATGAAGTATACGATCTCGCTCCCGGATCTGTTCATCATCACAAGGTCCGATTCGCGGGTTTCTAGCGTGGCAAAGGGGACGATGGGTATGTCAAGGCCGTTCTCGTGAAACAGGTGCGCCATCCGGTTGGGCAGGTCGGGGATGATGATGCCGTTCAGGAGCCCGGTCAATCGGTCAGAGAATTTTTTTATCCCGTATGAATATATGATGTTGGCATAGGTCATGACGTACTTTTTGATGTTGCTGTTGCGTAATGAATGAATTTCATTCATGACCTGATCCGGCGTAACGCCGTTCCCAAGGGAATCATGGATTGCCCGGGCGATCACCGGCCCGTCGGCGATCGGGTCGTTGAAGGGAATGCCCACTTCGATGAAATCAAATCCGCTTGTTGCGACCGCGTGAAAGCAGTCCCTGAACGTGTTTGTATCCGGGTATCCTCCGGCGAGATATATCCCTTTCATCGATCCTCTCTCGTATGTCTTTCAATGATGCCCAGGTCTTTATCGCCGCGCCCGGACAGGTTCACCAGGACGTGTTTTCCCCGCAATTCATCAGAGTGGTTCAGCGTCCAGGCAAGGGCGTGCGAGGGCTCAAGCGCGGGGATGATACCCTCCAGACGGGTGAGCTCGTGGAAAGCGTCAAGGGCCTGGCCGTCATTGACATGGGTATAGCGGACCCGGCCGGTATCTTTCAAGAATGAATGCTGCGGTCCGATGCCCGCGTAATCGAGACCGGCCGACACGGAATGCACATCCTGCACCTGGCAATGATCATCTTGCAGGAGATATGATAACGCGCCCTGAAAAATCCCCCGGGTGCCGCGCGACAGGGTAGCGGCGTTATCGCCCGGGTTAAGCGAACGCCCGCCCGCCTCGACCCCGACCAGGGCCACGTCCGGCTGGTCCAGGAATCCCTGGAAGATGCCCATGGCGTTGCTGCCGCCTCCCACGCAGGCGACAACGCAATCGGGGAGAATTCCCTTTCCGCGGAAATACGCCGCGGCTTCCCGCCCGGTCACTGCATGAAAGTACGCCACCATTTCCGGGAAGGGATGGGGGCCTGCAACGGTCCCCAGGAGGTAGTGCGTGTCCGTGACGTTGGTGACCCAGTCCTTGAGCGACGCGCTGATGGCGTCCTTGAGCGTGCGGAGGCCTTCTTCCACCGGCACCACCTCCGCGCCCAGGAGCTTCATCTTTTTCACATTGGGCATCTGCCGCTCCACGTCCAGGCTCCCCATGTAAATGCGGCAGTTCAGGCCGAAGAGCGCGGCGGCGGTGGCCGTGGCCACGCCGTGCTGGCCGGCGCCGGTCTCGGCGATGACCCGCGATTTCTTCATGAATCGGGCCAGCAGCGCCTGACCGATGGTGTTGTTGATCTTGTGCGCGCCGGTGTGGAGAAGGTCTTCGCGCTTCAGATACAGGTGGAATCCGTATTTTTTCGATATGTTCTTCGCGCAATAGACCGGCGTGGGCCGGCCGGCGTATTCGCTCAGATATCGATCGAATTCAGTCACCGACTCATCGTTGTTTCTGAATTCTTGATAGGCCCGCTCCAGCTCGTCCAGTGCCGGAATCAATATCTCCGGCACGAACTGGCCGCCATATTCGCCATAAAAACCGTTATTCGACCGCATTTCTTACCTCGGTAATAAAACGTTCCATGAGATTGTAATCCTTCACGCCCCGCGCGATTTCCACGCCGCTGGAGACATCGACGCCGAGAGGACGGTAGGTTCGTATCACGCCGGATACACTGTCGGGGGTCAGTCCCCCCGATATGATGAGCCGGTCGCTGTAGTCATGAAGCCATGCCGGGAGGTCACGCAGTTCGCCGCTTCCCCTGCTCGCGTCGAACATGAAAAAGGCGAAGTCCTTCCCTGCCGGCGCTTCGTCCCCGGCGTAAATGAGACGGTCCATTCTTCGAAATTCATAAATCTGCACATAATCGAAGTCGTGGTAATAGGCCGATACTTCATCGAAGCTCACGCCAACCGCGACCGTGGTTATTCTTCCCCGGGAGTGTTCGGCGAGCCCGCGCGCCCGGTTTCCGCCGCAGAAGCGCGGGCTCAGGGGATGCAGGACAACGCCCACCGCCGAATAACCGAGATCAACGGCCCAGTCGATCTGTTCCCTGGTTTTCATGCCGCAGACTTTTACGAACATGCCCGCTCCAGCGCGCCGTAGAATTCCCTGAGCTTGCCGACCGGATCGTCGGCCGTCATCAAGGCGGTGCCGATCAGGAAGGCGCCGGCGCCCGCCCTCTTAAATTGCACGATGTCTTCGCCCGTATCAATGCCGCTTTCCGCGACCGTAATGAAATCTCCACGCAGGGCGCGCAGGGTCTCCATCGCCTTCGTCTTGCTTATGGTGAAGGACGCGAGGTCGCGGGAGTTCACGCCCACCAGCTCGGGGTCGCACTGACGTATTTTATCGAACTCCTCCGGGGCATGAAGCTCAAAAAGGACCTTCATCGAATACCGGGCGGCCCTCCGTGACAGCGTTTTCAGTTCATGTTCATTCAGAACGGCCGCAATGAGAAGAATGAAATCGGCGCCGTGAAGAAAGGCGCTTTCGACCTGCACCTCGCTCAGAATGAAGTCCTTGCAGAGGAGGGGTATGCCCACGGCGCGCGATATGTCTGAAAGATCGCCGAAGCCGCCATGAAAATAACGGCTGTCGGTGAGCACGCTCACCGCGCCGGCGCCGCCCCGCTCATACTGGCGGCTCAGAAGAATAATATCCGCCCCCCGGTTGATATCGCCGTGGGAGGGCGAGGCCTTTTTAATCTCGGCGATAAAGGGCCGGTGACGCAGATGCTCCAGCGGATTCATCACGGGCCGATAGCGGCTGATATCCGGAAGACGCAGGCCCTTGATTTCTTCACGCTTGTGTTTAACGATATCATTCAGGTACATGGGCCGTCCTTCATTCCCCGGCTCTCCGGAGCGGCGTCCGGGCGCTTTTCTTCCCCACCAGCTCGTCAAGCTTCCGTTCGACGTTCCCGGCAGCGATATGCTTTTTCACATCGATGAACCCCTCCCGCATTCCGCAGCGGTTCATGGTCCTGAGCGCCAGGGCGGTGTTCAGCGAGAAAATATCGGTCACCCGTTCATCGCCGCCGGTAAGTCCGTCGAGGAACAGCTTCTTCGCTTCGCTTTTATCCCGCACGACCGGCATGGGAAAGGGCTCGAAAAATTCTGACGGGTCAACCGTAAACCGGCGGTCGCTTCCGTCGCTGATATGGATGCAATCGGTGACGTCCCGGGAGGACACCTCGTCGTATCCGTCACGCGATGAATACACGGTGATGTTCCGCCTGCCGAT
>MIBH01000036.1:33874-43978 GCA_001829455.1 Spirochaetes bacterium RBG_13_51_14 | reverse complement strand
CACCTGAATTGACTTTTTTTACGAGTGTATCCATCGTTACGTCCTTTATTTTTTATTATATTAATGACATTAATGACATTCGCGTACGGCGATAGTTATCGGTTTGCCGCGTTCGCGCAATCGGCGTATTCCAGAAAGTTCCGGATGATGTTCTGCCCGAATTCGCTCAGGATGGACTCGGGGTGGAACTGGACGCCGAAAAACCCCCTGTCGCGGTCTTCAATGGACATGACCGTGTCGTCGTTTTTCGACCGGGACGTTACGTACCGCTCGTCAATATCAACCGCCAGCGAATGATAGCGGACCGCGGAAAAGGTTGCCGGCATGCCGGCAAACAGCACGGAAGGCTTCGTGACAACAATTTTATCCACCTTGCCGTGCTTCACGGTACGCGCCCGGACGATCGGATATCCCAGCGAATAAGCGATGGCCTGCATGCCCAGGCATACGCCGAAGACGGGCTTGCGTCCCAGGTATTCGCTGAGGAACCGCAGCGAAGTTCCGGAGTTCTTCGGGGTTGAAGGACCAGGGGAAATGATTATCCCCTCGTACGGGTCAGCCGGGATATACGCGTCATTTTTTATGACGGTCGTTTCCGCCCCGCATTCACCGAACAGGGCGTACAGGTTGTAGGTGAATGAATCGTAATTATCGATCAGTAAAAACATTTCTTTTCTCCAGCGTGTCGATTCTCTTGATGGCGTCGAAAAGGGCTCCCAGTTTGTTGCCCACCTCGTGGTATTCATTTTCCGGATCGCTGTCGTACACGATGCCCGCTCCGGCTCTCAGGATGACCCGGTCGCGCTTGACGTAGGCGCTCCGGATGATGATGCAGGTGTCGATATCCTGGCTGTAGGAGAAGTAGCCGGCGCAGCCGGCGTAAAATCCGCGGGGAGACTTTTCGTACCGGTCGATGAGCTCCATGGCCCGCACCTTCGGAGCGCCGGACACGGTGCCGGCCGGGAAGGTGTTGCAGAAGAGGCGCAGGGGAGTGATATCGTCCCGCATTTCCCCGCGCACCTCGGACACGATGTGTATCAGGTGCGAATAGACTTCCGGTTCGAAGGAGCTCACGACGCGCACGGTATCGGTCTTGCATCCGGTGTACAGGTCGTTCCGGGCCAGGTCCAGGAGCATGAGGTGCTCGGCCCGCTCCTTCTCGTCAGCGAGGAGCCGCGCCGTTATTTCCTCGATGGTGCCGCCGTCGATGCGGTACGTGCCGGCGATGGGCTTGAGAATGGCGGTCCGATCCTGTATCTTCAGATGTATCTCCGGTGACGTGCCGCACAGGACCTCCCCGCCCACTTTGATGTAGAACATGTAGGGCGACGGATTGATGTTCCTGAGGAGACGGTACAGATTGATGGGGTTTATGGAGCAGGCTATCTCGTATTTGTTTGAGAGGACCGCCTGTATGCATTCCCCGCTCACGATATCCTCCTTGAGCGTCCGAACGGCCTCCATGTACGAATCCATCCCGTATTCCTGCGATTGTTTCAGGTCCCCTCCGGGGAGAAAAAATTTATTGTGGACGCACCGGATCTCGGCCGCCATCTCCAGGGTGCGGTCCGCCGCCTTTCGGTACGCATATTCCGGGTCCCCCCCGATTTCAGCCGAACAGGCGGCATAGAGCTTGCCCATGTGATTGTCGAACACGTAGAAATCATCCACCTGGAAGAAGGCCATGGAGATGTTTTCGGTGTCTTCCCGTATCGCTTCCCGGAGGATTCCCATGTAGTTGGCGATATCATATCCGATGAATCCCACGTATCCGCCGCAGAAGTTTCCCATGCCGGGATTTTTGTTGGAACGCTCGCATGAAAGCTCTTGAACCAGGTAGTCGATCGGGCCGGTATTGATACGCCCAATCCCCGCCTCGCGCGATTCGACGATGAGCGTCTTGTTCTGGTAGGTAATGGTCCTGCGGGGCCGGAACCCGAAGAAGGTGTACCGCGAAAAGCTTTTATCGAGATTGGCGCTTTCCAGCAGGAACAGGTTGTCCTCGTCGGAGAAATTCATGAGCAGGCTGATGGGCGTGATGCTGTCTCCGGCGATTTCCCGGTAGACCACCACGCGCCGGAACTGGCGCGACAGCTCGATGAATTGCTGTAATGTCGGATAAAGCATATCGGTGCCCCCTTGCAAACGGCATATAAATAAAACGTGCGGCAGGTTGCCGCACGTTCCGCACACAATCTGTATAACACGCAGCCTGCCTAATGGATGGTATTTTCGCACCACCACCGGATCGGTCTGGTTGCTGTAATCGAGCTGCTCATCGGTCGTTCACCTCACGTTTAACCCAATGTTTCTATTGGTAGAAACATAGTTACTATATATAGAAACACTCGGTTTCAGTCAAGCGAATTAATCAAAAAAATCATTTTTTGTAATTTTTTTTAAATTGTTTAATCTCCACTGATATGGTCGAAGCGTCATTCTTTGGTTTTGTTCGATTCGCTGCAGCTCCCCGCTGAAGTATTATACGGGCACGAGGCGCACCGGTCCGGACCGCAGTCCGATGACGAGGGTGACTTGAAAAACATATATAATTTTATGCCGGCGGCTATAACGGCAAGACTGATGATTGTTATAACGATTATCGTCTGAGCCATGGCATGTTACCTAAGCAGAAGTCCCCCCTGGTGGATCAGGAAGGCGGCGAGCCACGCCAGGGATGTGGAAAATAACGCTGACAGGAGCGGCCATTTCCAGGTCCCCGATTCCCGCTTCATGGTGATCAGGGTCGCCACGCAGGGAACGTAGAGGAGCAGGAAGAGCATGTATCCCAGGGCCACCAGGGGATTAAAAACCCTCTGTCCGGCGTGCGGACCGGACGAATAACGCTGCTCCCGGATATTGTTAATAAGGCCCTGGTCTTCCTCGGACGAATCCCTGTCCGCGTGGTACAGTATTCCCAGCGTGCTCACCGCTATTTCCTTGGCGGCAAGGCCGGCCGTCAGGCTCACGCCCATCTTCCAGTCGAATCCCAGGGGCGCCAGCCCCGGCTCCATGAATCTCCCAATCCTGCCGATCCAAGATTTCTCGAGGCGTTCCCCGTCTCTTTCAGCTTGCAGCGCATGGACCTCATTATTCATTTTTAACTTGAGTGTCTGCAGTGACGCCGCATCATTGTTCGGCGCCGATTGCATCATCGCCTGATAATTCGTCTTGATCCGGGCGATCTCGGAGTCGTACTGCTTCGAAAGCGGCGCGTGCTCCGGAAATCGGCCCAGGGCCCAGATGAGCACGGCAGCTATGAGCACGATGCCGGCGATTTTTTTCAGGTACTCTTTGCCGCGTTCCCACATGTGCCGCAGGGTGTTTTTCAGGTGGGGCGCCCGGTACGGGGGAAGCTCCATGACAAAGGGGACTTCTGCCTCGCGGAATATGGTCTTTTTCATCACCACGGCCGAGGATATCCCCACGGTGATCCCGGTGAGATAGAGCGCGAAGAGAACGGAACCGGCATGGGCCGGAAAGAAAGCGCTGATCAGGAGCACATAGACCGGAAGCCGGGCGCTGCACGACATGAAGGGGATTATGAGCATGGTCAGGATCCGGTCCTTCCTGCTCTCCAGGGTCCGGGTGGCCATGATGGCGGGAACGTTACAGCCGAACCCCATGATGAGGGGGATGAATGATTTGCCGTGCAGGCCGATGGCGTGCATCAGCCGGTCCATGATGAAGGCAGCGCGGGCCATGTAGCCGGTGTCCTCCATCAGGGATATCATGAAGAAGAGGATCAGAATGTTCGGGATGAAAACGAGAACTCCGCCGACGCCGGCGATGATGCCGTCCGTGATGAGCTCCCGCAAGAGCCCCGGAGCCATGGCTGAGAAAGCAAGCCGTGACAGGGACGCGAAGGCCGTCTCGATCCAGCCCATGGGATACCGGCCCAGCGTGAAGGTGGCCTGGAAGGTGAGCCACATGAACAGAAGGAAGATGGGGAATCCCAGGACCGGATGGGTGAGCACGAGATCGATTTTTTCGCTGAATGAGGTCGCGGGTCTGGCGGCCGGATGATATGTTTCCCGGAGCGCGCCGGCGATGAACCCGTACCGGGCGTCGGCCATGAGAGTTTCGCTGTCCTCTTTCAATTCAGATTCAAGGAGGTCCGTCTCCTGTTTGACCTGCCGGAGGATGTCCGGCACATCGACGCCGCCGACGGTTATGTACTCACCCGCGGATTGGTCCTTTTCCAGGAGCTTGACGGCTATATAGCGCTGCGGAACGGTACAGTCGGGAAGGCCGGCTTTCACCATTACGCTCTGGACAACTGAAATGGACTTTTCAATGTCCAGGCCGTAATTGATGTTGATGTTTCGGATGATGTCGTTTCTGTTTTCAAATACCGCGATTACGGTGTCGAATAGCTCATCGACGCCTTCACCGGTTGGCCCGACGGTGGAAATAAAGGGTATGCCGAGCATTTTTCCCAGGGTATGGTGATCGAAGGAATCGCCCTTTTGTTCGAGCTCGTCGTACATGTTCAGGGCCGCAACCACCTTCAGGCCCATTTCTTTCAGCTGGGTTGTGAGATAGAGGTTCCGCTCCAGATTGGACGCGTCAATCACGTTAACGACGACATCGGGCCTTTTATCGATGATGTGCCGCCGTACGAAGAGCTCTTCCGGGGAATATTCGGTGATGGAATAGGTGCCGGGCAGGTCGGTAATCGCGAAGGAATATCCGCCCCGGCTGAACCGGGCTTCACGCTCCTGGATGGTGACACCGCCGTAGTTCCCGACCCGGTCCCGGGAGCCGGAGGCGTGGTTGAAAATCGTGGTCTTTCCGCTGTTGGGGTTGCCGACCATGGCGACCCTGATGGTCCGGCGGTGCCGCCCTGGCGCCGTCCGGGTATCGGAATCGCACACGGGCTGCGGAGCGCGTGATCCGCCCCGGCGATTCCTGAACCGCCGGCGGTGTCGTTTTTCCCGGAAGTCCTGTGCCTGTCCGGCTGACGCTGGAACGCAGGCTTGGGCCGGGGATTCAACGTCTATCAGAGCCGCCTCGCTCCGGCGTAGAGATATGTTGTAATCCATGATCTTGTACTCGATCGGATCTTTCAACGGAGCGTTTTTGATCACCGTGACGGCCTTTCCCCTGATAAAGCCCATATCGGTTATGCGCTTGCGAAAAGCGCCGCGGCCCCGGACCTTTATGATGATCCCCATTTGCCCGTTTTTTAGATCAGCCAGTCTCATGTAATTAGCGCCTTGCGGTGGATTAATTGGTGGGCCATTAATTTTAAATATACCATGAATATAAGTTAGTGTCAACTAATTTTTTTAGTATTAGCTAAAATGATGGCCGCTAATGCCGGGCAGCCGCGCAGACTCGAGCAAAGACATATATCCGTCGATAATAGTGATACGGTGATCCGTAGCCATTAAGCCATGATACAATGGATATCGCATATAAAATTATAAAAACGCGTCGGGGCATGGATACGATTATAGTCTCCATTGACGGCAGGGAAATTCCGCTTCACAGCACGATGAATCCGGAACGTGAGGCGGATATGCTTCATGATCGATTTGATCCTGCGCGATTTGATGTTCTCATTGTTCTGGGCACCGGCCTGGGATACCATCTCGTTCCGCTGAAAGGCCGCATCAATGATTATTCGCGCGTCATCCTCATTGATATCCTCCCGGGGATCGATGCCGTGATCGCGCGAAATGAGATGACCTCTTTTCTGCTGAACTCGCCCAGCGTCACGCTGGTGACGGGAAAGCAGGTTGAGACCGTGGAGGCGCTGTTGTCCGATGCGATTGACATGGACAGCATGCGGGGGATTTCGGTCCTGGAGCATCCTGCTTCGCTCAGGATATTTGGCGCCTATTACGGCCGGATAAAAAAATCCATAGACAAGATGATAACCATCAAGGCCGGGAATAAAGCGACCCGGCGCGCCTTTGGCGCCCTGTACGTGAGGAATATCCTGCGAAATTTCGGATTGATTGAGAGCATGAGGCCGGTGCGCGGCATCTTCGGAGCATTCGGACAATACCCGGCCGTCATCGCCGGGTCGGGGCCATCACTTGATTCGGATATCGGACTGATCAAACGGCATCAGGAAAGATTTTTCATCATTTCGGTTGATTCGGCCCTCCCGGCCCTGACGCAGAGGGGCGTATACCCGGATATCATAATCTCAATTGATCCGCAGCCCTATGTGCTCGAGCATTTCATGAAATGCTCGGCCGGACACGCCATTCCCGTCTTTTCTCTGTCGTCGCATCCCTCAGTCCTGAAGCGATTGAAGGGGTTCATATCGCTCACCTCGCATCCCCTTTCCCAGCTTGCCGCGCAGGTGTACGGGGATTCGGTCGGCTCAGTGGACTCTTCCACCGGGAGCGTTGCCGGTGACGCGGTGCGCTTCTGCGTAAAATGCGGATTCATGGCCATCGGCATCACAGGCCTTGATTTTTCCTTTCTGGATTACAACATCTACGCGCGGGGCACGGCATACCAGAAGCGATACGCGGTCTACTTCCAGGACCGTGTATCGACCGTCGAGGGATATAACTTCCGGTATATTTTCACATCCAGCGGCGGTCTGAAACAGGACGGGAGGTTCACCAGGAAGTCTTTTCAACATTACAGGCAGTCCCTGGAGGATTTCATCCGGAATAATGCGATCAACGTCATATACCGGCTGAACGACCGCGGCGCCCCCCTCACCGGCGTTCCGTTCCTTGGACCGGAGGATTTTATTGCGAAGCAGTGCGGTGCCGCCATAGATAAGAAACGGATCATCGACTCGATACGCGAGGCACCGCCGTTTCTTGACGGCAGGGCATTGAGAACTGCGCTCGATGGAATAATCGGGACACCCCTCTTTGATGAGATACTCAGGGTATCGCTGGGGCGCGAGCCGGGTCCCCGGGAGAGGAGTCGCTACCGGGAAATGGCCGCCTCGGTCGCCAGTGGAGGACCGGCGAAATAAAATGCCTCCGGGCAGGAATTTTGATTAAGCGTTAAAAACCAATCGGCCGAATATGTATATGAAAAAATAGAATTGCATCAATTCTGAAAGGCAGGTCGTACTTATGGAACAATTCAACATCCCCCACCAGAGGATTAGAGAGAAAAGCGTGTATCTGCTTCACCTGGACGCAGCGCGGATCATACTGATCTCCGCCGCCGTTATCGGCATCGTCGTCGTATCGTTTCTCCTGGGCATGAATTTTGTCAAGGGAGGGGAGAGCGCCAGGACCTTCATGACGAATAATGACATCTTTGACACGCAGAAGGAGCTTGATCTCTTAAAGAACAATATTCCCGAATCCCCCGATGAGGATGAACTGTCAAAGCCGATGGACGAAAAACTGGTCGCCTCTGACAAATTTGAAAAGGAGATGAACCGGGATCCGATGGATAAAGACAAAAAGGATGAAAAATCGGCAAGCCAGAAGAATGAATTATCGGATATGCTTACCAAGGATACAATCAGCGAAACAGCGCTGCAGGGCAAAAATGCGCAGAAAAAGACGACCGGCAGGGATTCCGCTGACGCCAGGAAGCTGTCCCGGTCAATAGATGAGGATGCCGCGAATAAACCGGTAAAAAAGATCCCGGTGAAAAACATTGATAAAAAGAAAAAAAGAGGCGCGTCGAAAGTCATCGAGGTTTCCGGCGGCAATCATGAACGTAAAAAAAACCATGATTCCGGGTACTACGCCGTCCAGATCGGTTCATTCGATAAAAATTCGAAGGCGCTTTCGGAAGTCAGAAACCTGAAGGACATGAACTACGACGCCTACGTGGACGAGACACAGGTGAAGGGAAAGCAGTATTTCCGCGTGAGGCTCGGCCCGCTGGCTTCAAAGCAAAAAGCGATCGATCTTTTGAACACCATGCAGCGTAGTGAGAAATATCAGGACAGTTACATGGTCAGAGAATAACGAATGTAATCAGAAAAATTGCTGGGGCGGGCATGAAAGCCCGCTCTTTTGTTTGTATTCACACAACTTCTTCAATCCTTCGTATGCCGTTCCTGTTCAGCACGATCCTGAAGCGCCGGATATATTCGGCTTTATCGACAATGAAATGGGTGATGATATTGATGTGGTAGACCCGCATGCCGAATGTTTTACGGTACCCGCTGCTGACGGGGATGAAAATTTTTTTCTCCGGGTTGTCCATGCTCCTCAAGAAATGCTGGATATTGAAACGCATGATGTCGATGACGTCGTTCGTTGAATGGCGCTGCTTTATTTTCCTGAATTTTTTAGAGCTGAGCCTGATATATTTCCGGTAGAGGATCACGTTTTCGCCGATCATGCCGTTGTTGATGTCGGTGATGTTATCGCGCGCCCGGAAATCAAGAATCTTCGCGGGAACTGAATCGTCGTCCATGATGTTGAAGCTTTCCTTGCAGGCTCCTATCGCCTCGTGAAAGCTGTGGTAGATGTTGCGCTGACGGTCGTAGAGCCATTTGCGGAGCGTGACGTTCAGGTACAGGCGCAGGAGCTCCTTCATCCGGTCCTTGAACATGTAGCTGATGACCAGCGCGATAAAGAAGGGAAGCGAGATGCTTCCATACCAGGTCTGGCCGATGAAGGCGACGATGGTGGCGAAGACCATGGCCGCGCCCGCGGCGATGCTGTACACCGCCTGTTCGAGATATTTCCCCCCCTTCTCGACGCGCGTTTCCAGGTAGAGAATGTTGCTCAAGAATTTTTTTAATGCGCCCTGCCGGAAAACGAATTTTTCATTATCGCCGTCCGGAGACGCGATCGACGGATAACCGCAGGCGAGCCGGTATGACGACTCTTCACGCACGATTCTCATAAGCCGCGGATAAAACTTCTTGAGACTATTCGGATCGATTTCCCGCAAGATTTCTATGAGACGGCAGGTGTGCGTTTCGGTTTTAAGGCTCAGATATTCGTCCGCGAACAGATACACCATCTGAAGCTCCGGAGGGAGTCCGTCCGCGGTGACCAGACCTTTCAGCTCTCTGAAGTTTGTGATGAGCGTCCGGGCGCTGGCGATTAATTCGTTGACAAGGTACGCGATATCGCTTTTTGCGCGGGAATTTTTAAGGAATTGCAGCTGGATGCGGATTGACTTTTTATAAATAAGGCAGAACATCTTGATCTGGTATTCATAGTTTGACGCGCTTCGCTGGTCCCGGCGAGCGCGGAGTTCGTCGATGCTTCGGCGCATCCGCACCATGACATTCCCGTCCGCGGCGAGCGTGCGCATGAGTATCGAAGGAGTCCTCAACCGAATCGTGGCGCGCAGATCCTTGTAAAAATCTTCCTTGGCGTATGTCTCACGGTTGATATTGAGATTGTGAGGAATGAAAAAGTACGTCTGAACAAAATAGAAGTTTTTCTTCTTCTTGTCAAGAGACAGGTTGTACGCCTGCTTTATCTCAAACTGATAATTATCGTGGATTTTTATCGTCTCGTCTATCATATCAGGCGGATAACTCTCGGTCTCTATTACGATGGTGGTGCCATGGAAGCTTCCCGATGTTCCATTCTTACCGGCACGGTTCCGCGTGCCGCAGACCGGCGTACTGCTGGAAGGCGCTCAGTAGATATTTTCATCTATTAAGAGCTCTTCAAACTCGTCCGCTTTGGCCGCCAAATAAGTGAGGGATTTCATGAAGCGAATCGGGTCGCAGTCTTTGAGGAGTATAGTGTTCCGCAGAACAAGCGTGTCGTTTAAAAGGCCGAGGCTGCCGTAATCAAGGGTCGTGTTCAACTGGAGGCAGTATTTATAGAGCTCGCACAGGTCCTTTTTCAGCTTCCCGATTACTGAGTAATAGTTGATGATACGGTCCCCGGACTCGTCCTTGGCAAGGGTGATGAGAACTTCCTGAGACCGGTCATTGTCAAATTCTATATTCGTCGTGTAGCTGCCCGCCGCGTCCTTATGAAACCGTATCTTAAATTCGCTGGCAATAGCTGAAATAAAACCGTCAAAAACTTCCATGGTGATACCTCATGTGCTTACTATGAAGCATAAAACGATTACGTCAAGAAATAATGTTGAAAAATCCTTGAAAAAATACCCCGCGTCCGTTGAAGTGTCGGTGGCTTCGCCAAAGGAATTCACGCCCATGCCTTTATTTTTTTCCGA
>MIBH01000036.1:3336-33824 GCA_001829455.1 Spirochaetes bacterium RBG_13_51_14 | reverse complement strand
GTTATCTTTCGGTTGACATCGGCGAGAGGACCGTCAGGAAGTACGAGAATCTCGAACGCGCGCGGCGGTACATCATTGATTATTTTACGCGGCACGGCGTCCTCCCAACGGAAGAGAAATACAGGGCATCGGGAAAGGAAGTATCCAACATCATCGCCGAGATCCGCGGGACCGAATTCCCCGATGCCATCATACTCCTGGGCGCCCATTACGATACCGTTGAGGAGACCCCGGGTGCGGATGACAACGGCTCCGGCGTGGCCGCGCTCCTGGAGCTTTTCCGGCTTCTGTCGCGTTTCAGATTCAGGAGAACGATACGGTTTGTAGCGTTTACCCTGGAGGAGCCGCCGTTTTTTTCAACGGAGCTCATGGGGAGCATGATGCATGCGAAGAACTGCCGCAAGCGGAAGGAGAGGATAGACCTTATGATCTGTCTTGAGATGGTGGGATACGGCTCGCGGCGGTGCCCCCAGGACTACCCCCTGAACCACAAACGGGGCGCATACCCGGCCTACGGGGATTATATCAGCGTCATCTCTCTTCCGTCGAGCGCTGAATACGTGCACCTGTGGAAAAGAATATACAACGAGCACGCGCGGCGCATAATTTACGAATACATCGGGCCGGCGTCAATTCCCGGAATGGATCTCTCTGATCACGTATCGTTCATCCGCTCGGGATATCCGGCGGTGATGATATCGGACACCGGATTTTACCGGAACAGGAACTACCACACGCCCGATGACTCGTTCGATACCATAAATTTCAAGTTCCTGGCCGACGTCATTATAAACTCGCGCGCCGCGCTGATGGATATGTGCGACCGGGATTCGCTTATTGATGTGCCGAGAAAACCGTGAGGTGCTGGCGGAAACATATGTCTCTCCCGATACGGTATCAAGTCTCAGATGGCCGCCTTTATTCGGCTTTCAATATCCCCAGCAGCTCCACGTGCGGCGTTTGCGGGAACATGTCGTATGCCTCGACGGATTCCACCCGGTACCCGTGCAGGTTCCGTACATCGTCGCGGAAGGTTGCGGGGTTGCACGACAGGTAGATTATTTTCCCGGCCCTCATTCTGTCGATTCGCTCCATGACGTCCGGCAGCATGCCGCTCCGGGGCGGATCGAGCACGATGGTTTCGTAGTCATCAACGCGGCCGCGGAGGAAGTCCTTTGCCTCGGCGCAGGTGAATTCCGCGTTTTCGATCCGGTTTATGAGCCTGTTCGTTTCGGCCGCATCCACGGCCTCGCGGTTCATCTCGACCCCGGTCACGCGATCGACCGATCCCGCGATAAACAGGGAGATGCCCCCCACGCCGGAACAGAGGTCAAGAACCCTGCCACCGGCTTCATTTCTGATTCGACGGTACATCTGAACCGCGATTTCGGCGTTGGACTGAAAGAATGAATTGGGCGTGATGCGGAAGCGGATGCCGTCGAGGGATTCTTCAATATACCCGCCTTTGATCGTCTCGAATATATCCCCGTAGCTCAGATCGGCTAGACCGCCGCTATGGATGAGGGAGACCGAATCGGCTTGATCGGCGATCCGCTCTATCACGGACGCGAGCCTGTTTTCCCACGCTGCTGTCACGAAATTGAGCATGACCTGTCCGGTAAACAGTGCCTCCCGCAGCACCACGTAGCGGAGATAGCCATGATGGCGCAGATAGTCATAGTCTTCGATATCGCTGATGAGCGGCCTGATCGCACGGTACAGGCGCTCGGACTTCTCCCGCATGATCCGGCAGAATTCAATGTCGATGACGACGCGGTAGCTCCCGCTGCGGCGCAGGCCGCATCTGCCGAAGGCGGTGACCATGTCCATCCTGCTCCGGTAGCGGTATGGCGGCGAGGGATTGACGCGGTCCACGGAGGCGATCTCCTGAAGCGCGTCGTTCACCAGCTCCTTTTTCAATTCAAGCTGATCATCATAGGAAAGGTCCTGGAACAGGCAACCGCCGCACCGGCCGAAGTGGGGGCAGGGCGGTACGGTATCGCCGCGCCGGTATTTTTCAATGAGCCGGTTAAGATGGATTCTGTTCTTTTTTTTCATGTGATGTTATCTTATTTTATTTAGATATGCAAAAAGTCTATTATGCGTGATGATTGTCTCTATTAGACTTGTTGCGAAACTCAATAATCAATGATTTTTAGTGGTTGTCCAACTAGTTCGAATATTCATCTATCATCCCTCCCCCTTGATGGGGGAGGTTAGGTGGGGGTGACTAACTGCTGAATGCATCAGATGTTAGAATCACCCTCCCCTGTCCCCTCCCATCAAGGGAGGGGGATGTTGTATCTTAACTGACTTATTAGACAGCCCCGTAAATGTGAATAATTATGAATAGATATTTAACAAGTCTATTGATCATCAGGCATTATAAAAAATGACTTTTTTTTCAGGAAGAAACAGCGCGCACGAATAACTGTCCATCTGAATGTGCCTGAATTCATCGGACTCGGCCTTAAAGAACAACGCCCTCTTCAGGTCTGAAAGCTCGAATGTGGCGTCCCTATAGCGGACAGCGCTGTCTTCAGCCATGTCTCTGAAGAACGAATATCCCGATTTTTTTATACCGGCGGCGTTTTCCGGCTTTATGAGGTCGGGATATCGGTGCGACCGCGTGCCAGCACACCAGTCCCATCGCAGCGCGTCGAGAAAAAAACTTTTTTTCCCGGGAAAGCGGGTTATGGCGGCGCGCATCAAAAAGTCGGCGCCGGTTTCCCATCTCCGGGTGAGCGGGGCGCCGGCCGCATCCCTGATCCGAGCGAGGTCCCGGTACAGGTTGAAAGGCGATTCATACCGCCCCGCAAGAGCATTCAGGGTCAGGTCAAACCGGCGCGTATTGTACAGACGGTCGATGAGGAAAGCGATTTTTTCAACGAGCCGCATATCCGCCCTGCTCAGCCAGCGGTTTTCAAGCACCTGGTACGGCGAGTATTGAGAGTGTGAATTACCGTATTCCTCCGACCGTTCACGCATCTCCGTGCCTGGCAGTAGTTTGAGAAACCCGACCTGGAGATGGTCCGGGCGGAGCCCGTACAGTTCGTCGAAGGTGCGGGCGAGCGATGCCATGTCATCGTATGGGAGGCCCGCGATCATGTCACAATGCACGCGTATGGTCCCCAGGCTGATGAGCCGCCGTATCGCCTCCTTTTCCTCATTCCACCTGCCGGTTCTCCCGACCGCGGCGAGTGTTTCAGGGTTTGTCGATTGAACGCCGATCTCGAACTGGAACATATCCTCGGGGCAGCGCGCCAGAATGGCGAAGTCATCCTCGTCGAGATGGGATGGGTGTATCTCGAAGTGAAATTTCGTATGCCCACCGCTGCAGTTTTCCAGGAGGAAGGCCCATATCGCGCGGTAATGCTCGTGCCGGATATTGAACGTGCGGTCGACGAATTTTATGAGCTGCGGTCCGTGCGAAAGAATGAACCGCAATTCATCCTTCACGGTGTCCGTCCTTTTCATTTCGAGCTCCTGGTCGCCGCGGGACGACAGGCAGTAGGAGCAGTGGAACGGACAGCCCCTGCTGGACTCATAATAGATATATTTGTTTTTAAGGGCTTCAAGGTCCTCGGACGCATAGGGCATCGGCATGGTCTCAAAGCGCGGATTGGGTATGCGGATGATTTTTTCACGGAGCGAGAGATTTTCTTCCAGCAGGCGGCGGAAGCCGGCCTCGCCGCCGCCGATGATGATGCAGTCCACGCCAGGAAAAGCCTCGAGCCATGATTCGGGATTGTAGCTGACTTCAGGGCCGCCCAGGAGTATCATACATTTTTTTCGAAGCTCTTGTACGGCCGGCAGCATCTGTTTTATAAGCTCAACGTTCCAGATATAAACTGAAAACGCGACCGCGTCAGACTGTTCCGCTACGATGTCCGCGATTATAGCATCAATCCGCCGGTTGATGGAAAATTCCCGTATGACGATATCATGACCGAGATCGCGCGCAAAGGACTTCAGACAGTAGAGCGCGAGGCAGGAATGGGTGTAGCGCGCGTTGATGGCGACGAGCAGGATTTTTTTCATGTTAAATCGATCATGATACGGAGATTTATTTATATAGTATCCATCAAATAAAGTTCTGACAAGCTATTTAATTTACTTGAAAAAATATCCGCATCATTTTATTTGTCCAATATTCTTTTTATTGGGGATGGAGTCCCCCAAAAAACGCCTTTTAAAAAGGCTGATGACTCCTACCGCTTCCAAGTGGTGGGTTTCGTCTATTAATGAAATCCACCGCGCGGTGGGTTTTTTCGTTTCAGGAGGATTCCATGCTCGATATTTACATCATAGCCTCGGTGTGGCTCGCTCTTGCGGTACTGTCGACAATTCTTGCCAATCGTCTTAAAATATCCATGGCCCTCATGGAGATATGCGTCGGCGCCGCGGCCGGATACGTAGCCGCCCGCTTTTTCGATCCTGATATATTAAAACCGAACGCCGATTGGATGAAATTCATCGCAGGTTCCGGTGCGATGCTTCTCACGTTCCTCGCCGGCGCCGAGCTCGATCCGGTTTCGCTCAGGGCCAAAGCAAAGGAGGTCACACTGGTCGGCCTTATCGGCTTCTTGGCTCCATTCCTGGGCTGTGCTGCCCTGGCTTATTTTGTACTCGGCTGGGATCCCCGTGCGAGCCTTCTCGGCGGTATCGCATTATCGACCACATCCATGGCCGTGGTCTATGCGGTCATGCTTGAATACGGTTTCAACAAAACCGAATACGGCAAGGGCATACTCGGGGCCTGCTTCGTCAATGACCTGGGAACGGTCATAGCCTTGGGACTCATCTTCGCGCCTTTTAGCTACAAAACAATTATCTTGATAGTGGCCTGTGCCGCGATAATTTTTATTCTGCCGCCGCTTACCGCGCGTCTTACCCATATATACGGGAACCGCACTGCAGCAATCAGAACCAAGTGGATTGTCTTCGTTCTCTTCAGCCTCGGCGCGCTCGCCCTCTGGTCCGGCAGCGAGGCGGTTCTACCTGCCTACATCGCGGGCATGGTACTTGCCGGAAGCGTTGCGAAGGATGAGTTCTTCATCAGGAGGCTTCGCACGCTCACCATAAGTTTTCTCACGCCGATCTATTTTCTCCGGGCCGGGTACTTTGTTTCGATACCGGCGGTTGTTGCGGCACCGCTGGTATTCTTCGCCCTTTTCGGAGGTAAGGTAATATCGAAAATATTCGGCCTCTACCCGGTCATCGGCAGATTCCGTGAAAGCAAAAAGGAGCGTTGGTATTACACGTTGCTTATGTCCACGGGCCTCACCTTCGGATCAATTTCGGCCCTGTACGGGCTCACTCATGATATCATTACCCGCGATCAATACTCATTTCTTATTGCGGCAGTCATTGGAAGCGCCGTCATTCCGACAATAATCGCTAACAAGGCCTTTCTCCCCGAGCACTTACTAGAAGCGCCCATGGCGGACGAGGAGGTTCCCCAGCTCGATCGGGTCGCGGATGTTTGGGAAACTGGGGATATTGATAATTATCTGAAAAAGAAGGGGACACGTTAAATATCATCAATATAAGGAGGCACTATGAGAGAAAAAATAAAAAGGATTAGCGCCATCGAGATACTCGACTCGCGGGGAAACCCAACTATCCGAGTTTTCATGGCATTAGAAAAGGGCATTACCATATCATCTTCAGTACCCTCCGGTGCATCCACAGGCGAAAACGAGGCCGTGGAGCTCCGCGACGGTGATAAAAAGCGCTATGACGGCAAGGGTGTATTGAAAGCGGTCAACAATGTCAACGCCATCATCGCTCCAAAAGTCATCGGCATGGACCCGTCGAAACAGGCCGAGATCGACCGCCTGCTCATAGATCTCGACGACACCCCTAACAAGGCGAAGCTCGGAGCCAATGCCATTCTGGGTGTATCCATGGCCGCGGCGAAAGCGGCCGCTATGACGTCGGCCATCCCCTTGTATGCATACCTTGGTGGTACGGGCTCATACCGCATTCCCGTACCCATGATGAACATTTTAAATGGGGGCAAACACGCGGAGAAAAGCGTCGACTTCCAGGAGTTCATGGTTATGCCGATCGGCGCGCCCACCTTCGCGGAGGCCCTCCGCTACGGCGCGGAAACTTTTCACTCATTGAAGAAAATACTCGGTAAAAAAGGGTACTCCACCGGCGTCGGCGACGAGGGAGGATTCGCCCCAAACCTTAAAAGCAACGACGAGGCCTGCGAGGTTATCATTGAGGCGATTAAGTCCGCCGGTTATGAACCGGGAAAGGACGTTGCCCTTGCTCTCGATCCTGCAGCGAGCTCCTTCTTTGAAAAGGGCTCCTACGTGCTTTCGAAGTCCGGCCATGGAAATAAATCCAGTGCTGAAATGACGGCATTGTATAAAAGCTGGGTTGATAAATATCATATAGTTTCAATAGAGGACGGGCTGGATGAGAACGATTGGAACGGGTTCAGAGATCACACGGCCGCTCTCGGCGATAAAATCCAGATAGTCGGTGACGACATTTTCGTCATCAACACGAAGTTTATCGCGCGCGGAATAAAGGAAAAAACATCCAATGCCGTGCTCATCAAGCTCAACCAGATCGGCACGGTCACGGAAACCATCGAAGCGATCAACCTGTGCCGTAAGGCGGGATGGGGTTTCGTCATTTCCCATCGCTCGGGTGAAACCGAAGACGCCTTCATGGCCGATTTCGCTGTGGCCATGGGCGGCGGCCAGATCAAGACCGGATCAGCCTGCCGGAGCGAACGCATTGCCAAGTACAACCGCCTGCTGGAGATTGAATTGGAGCTCGGCGGATCGGCTGTGTTCGAGAATCCTTTCAAAAAATAATGAATGGATGATTTATAAAACCTTCTGATGGATTCAAGAGGTATTACAACGCTCCTGCTTCTTGGCGCGATTTTCGGTATACTGGGAGGTGCCGTTGCCTTTATGAGGGCGTATGATGGCTACAGCCACTTCCCGGCAATATCGAAAAGAAAAAAACTAATGATGTCTTTAGAATACGCCGGTGTCGCGTTTGTTTTTATAATAGGTATCATTATAATCTTTTTAATTCTCTATGACAAAGGTATGATATAATTGGCTGGTTTTACAAGAGGAATTGATATATGAAAATTCTGTTGCAAACGATAAAGGAAATTTGCGTTACCAACAGTATCACCACCCTGGACAGGAACATACAGGTCGTCGAAAGTATACTTTCTCAAAAGAAAGTGATCGATGTTGCCGTGCTCGGCCAGTTCAAGGCGGGGAAAAGCTCGTTCCTGAACAGTTTCATGGAGAAGCAACTGTTGCCCACAGGCGTTATACCCCTGACCTCGGTTATCACCAGGATCCAGTACGGTGAACGTGAAAAAGCGACGGTTTCCTTTTTCGACGGTCATATCGAGGAAATCGGCATTGCTGATATTGATGAGTATGTTTCAGAGTCTAAAAATCCCGAAAACAAAAAAAATGTTTTATGGGTCGATGTCGAACTCCCCACTTTGAAACCTTATGACGGCCTGCGTTTTGTCGATACTCCAGGGTTGGGAAGTATCTTTAAACACAACAGTGAAGTCACTGAAAAATGGGCGCCGGAAATAGGTGTGGCTATCGTAGCCATCAGCGCTGACCGCCCGCTGTCTGAAAATGAAATACTGCTCGTCAAGGAGGTCGAAAAGTACAGCCCCGATATTGTGATCCTTCTTACCAAGGCCGATCTCTTCGACGATGTACAGATCGACGAAATAATGGGTTTTTTAAAACAATCAATACGGAAGGTCTTTAATCGCGACCTTCCCATCCACTGCTATTCGGCAAAACAGGACAGTGTAAAATATAGGAAAGAATTGAATGACGCCCTTTTTGTTCCGCTTATGAAAGACTTCAGCGGTGAATTCGAAAAGATAGTAACGTATAAAATTGAATCCCTCGCCCAAGCCTGTCTCAGCTATCTTGAACTGAGCCTGAGCGTTTCGAGGAAATCGGACGCTGAACGGAACGAATTAAAATCACAGATTTTAAGCGAACGGCTGAGCATTGACTATGTACGCGAGGAGCTCCTTCTTTTGATGACCAACTTCTTAAGCCAGACCAGGGAAAAGATTTTCTCGTATATCAGGCCCTATCGGACAGGACTGAATGTTGCCGTCCGTGAAAAATTTTTAGAAGAATATAAATCCTGGCGGGGCAATTTATTCAAGATTTCGCGTAAATATGAAAAATGGCTTAACGATGTTTTACAGTTTGAAATAAAAAAAATAGTGGATGCCGAGCGTCCGAATTTCGTCGAATTGCTCGATGCTGTGGAGCGCCATTACTTGTTTTTCCTGAAATCCTTCCGCGATCGGTTGAACCATAGCATCAAGGCCGTATTGGGGATCACCATAAGATCGGAAGAATGGGTGGTCGAGATAAAAGAGATAAGAACCCCCGACGTCAGGATCGGCCGAGCGAGCGAGTTCCATCTAGATCTCCTTTGGTTTCTTTTTCCCATGTTTATTTATAAGAATGTTTTCAGAAGGCATTTCGCGAATCAATTCCCGTATGAGATCGATAAAAACCTTCACCGTGTGACATCGGACCTGACCGGCATGGTGAATAATGGTATCGAGGAATTGAAAGACCAGTCGTATTGTTATATTGTGAATGAACTTAAGACAATCGAATCGTTGCTGACCGATGAAAAAAGCGATACTGATGATATAATGACCTCAATGGAAATGATCAACCGGTTGTTTCAAATTCGATGATAATCCAATAATTCAATTACAGCATCATACCGGGTGAGGGGTTAGCCAAGGCCTTCCGGGTTCCGTGGGGATATGCATGGAAAAACTGCGCGTCCGGCAGGAGTCGAACCTGCGACCTACGGATTCGTAGTCCGGCGCTCTATCCAACTGAGCTACGGACGCGTGTACTATACTATGGTGTGCGTAAAGTCTGCCGCAGCTTTCACCCGCGGGGAGCACAATGATCATCATTTCTATTCAGACGTCAAGTTTTTTTGCGAACCGCATTATCACGGGAAATTCGTACGCGCTCCGATCCCAGACTTTGAGAAGACCCCACGCGCACAGGGCGAAATAGGCCAGGTGCGACAGGTAGATCAAGATCGCGAATATCAGCTTGATCACGCGCCAGGTAATCGGTATGAAGGCCGCCGAAAAGGTTATCGCGATCGGTATTGCGGTGAACAGGAGCGCCATGATAAAAGCCTGTTTCCCGTGGTGCATGGCGAAGGCGTCATCCTTCTTGAAGATGAACGGGTACAGCCATCCGATAAAGGGGAAATACGTCAACCAGAGCAGGTGCACATCAAGGTTGATTTTGTACTTTTTGATGGATATATTGAATTGCTCTTTCATCAAATAATTACATAGGAATCGGAGAGGGGGGGATTCGAACCCCCGGTACCGTTACAGTACAACGGTTTAGCAAACCGTCCCCTTCGGCCTCTCGGGCACCTCTCCCTGTATATTATTACGGGACTGTCTCAAAAGCCCCCCTCTGGGCGCTGCATCCCGACAGAGTCGGGACCGAAGTGAGGTTGGGGGAAAACTTTTTAGACAGCCCAGTACAAACAAACCTCTCGGAGAGTGAGGGATTCGAACCCCCGGTACCTTGCGGCACAACGGTTTTCAAGACCGCCTCCATCGACCACTCGGACAACTCTCCGAAAGCAAAAGTATTAAAAGACGATTGAATGTCAAATAAAAAAGAAATACCAGGTGATGTCGAGAGCCGTGAAGCTTGCTTTATGCTGCAACGAACGATAAAAACACCGGTTATATGTCAAAATACAGGCCGAACTTGAGAGATATTTCACCGCTGAGGGGAAGCGGTCTGTATTTAAAACCATAAATGGATATGGTCTCTTTGCTCAATAGAATATCCAATGCCAGGCACGGCTCAATATATAATGTCTTGTAAAATTTCCAGACGTATCCGCCCCCGATGGTAAAAAATGCGCTGATGGAGCCCCCTTTTTTTGTGAAATATTTATGGCTGATAGAATTGTCCCAGATGCCGAAACCCGAGCCTATCCGGAAGCCTTCAAAATTTTTACTGAAAAAAAACTCTAGAATAACAGCGCCCATATCAATATCATTTTTGTAAAAATACCTGGTGCCGGCAAGCGCGTCCGGCATTCGCAGGTGGGTGATGTCGATTCGGACTTTAAAATTATCTATTCCAAACCACGGCTGAACCGACAGGCCGAACCGGCGGTCAACAGCGCTGATGACGGTTGGAAAGGGATCAATGGCGACGCCGAGAGCCATCCGGTGCTGGCTCCGGGATAGGGCCGGCTGCGTCCCCTCGTCAGGTGACCTCTCTTCAATTTCGAAAGGTATTTTGCGTTTGGCTTCGTCCTGGGCGAGGGCCGGGATGCCTGTCAGGACCATACAAAAAGTCATAACAGCCAGGAGCGTTTTTAGCACGACGGTGTTTCCATGTATGCTGGGCATGATTGTATTCTTATTCGTTGATAAGGCTTCGTGCGTTTCGCGGATGTGGCCTCGGCATCGTATCGTTTGCCTCGGTGCCTTCATCCTCGGTTGCTGTGCCGTGAAAAAATCATATGCCGGGAATAGTATCATGAGAAGGCGATTCTGTCAACTTTAATCGCTGAGAATCTCGGTACCTATACCCGCCTGGGTGAAAATCTCCAGGAGCACCGCGTGTTCCACCCGGCCGTCGATGATGTGCGCCTTGCCCACGCCCCCGGCCACCGCGTCGCAGCAGCAGTTTGCCTTGGGGATCATGCCGCCGGTGATCTGGCCATTTTCGATAAGGGAGCGTATCTTTTTAATCTTCAATGTCGATACCAGTTTTTGGTCCAGGAGCACGCCCTCCACGTCGGTGAGGAGAATGAGCTTTTCCGCTTTCAGCGATTCGGCTATTTTCCCGGCAGCCATGTCGGCGTTGATGTTATACGTCGCGCCGTTCTCGTCAACGCCGACGGGAGCGATGACCGGAATGAAGCGGTCGTGGTCAAGCGTCTCCAGCACGGCAGGATTGATTGATTTCACCGTCCCCACCTGGCCAATGTCGACTTCTTTCATGTTGCTGTCATGATGATACATCTTCTGCGCGGTGATGAGGCTGCCGTCTTTGCCGGACAGTCCCACTGCCTTGCCGCCTGCGAGGTTGATGTTATTCACGATTTCCTTGTTGATTTTGCCGACCAGCACCATTTCGACCACGTCCATGGTCTCGCCGTCGGTCACGCGCATGCCGTCCACGAATTCGCTCTTTTTCCCGATCTGCTTCAGGAGTTCGTTGATCTGCGGACCGCCCCCGTGTATTATGACGGGATTGATGCCGACCAGCTTCAGGAGCACCATGTCCTTGGCGAAGGATTTCTGGAGGGCGTCGTCCACCATGGCGTGGCCGCCGTACTTGATGACGATGGTTTTGCCGTAGAATTCCCGTATGTAGGGGAACGATTCGAGAAGGGTGTTTACTTTGTCGATATATTTTTTCATGTGTGGCCGACCGCCATTAATGCTCGATTTTCCCCGCCGGCAGGAAATTGACATCTTATCACTACCGGATTCTTCGGTGAAGTCAATAATATTTTTCCCATTCAAACGGGAATGTGGTTGATAAAAATGCGCTCATGAAAAACGCTAATCCAACGCGCAACAGAAATCAATGCAAAAACAATGACTTCGTCCGTGTCGGATAAACATACCGGGGAACCGTCCCGCGCCCGTCTGCATGCCGTCCTGGTGGCGAGCGGCATCATGCTCAGCCGCATCGCCGGGATCATCCGTGTAACTGTTTTTGCATACTATTTCGGCGTCAGAAGCGATGCTGCTGATGCCTTTAACGCTGCATTTAAAATCCCGAATTTTTTGCAAAACCTATTCGGGGAAGGAGTACTTTCAGCTTCATTCATCCCGGTATATGCCAATCTTATCGCACGCGGTGAAAAGGAAGAATCTGAGCGCGTCGCCGGCGCAATAGCGGCCCTCTTGATGCTGGTAACCTCGATTCTTGTGTTAGCCGGCGTTCTGCTGACGCCGTGGCTTATTGATGCCATCACCCCGGGTTTTGAAGGATCAAAGCGGGAGCTATGCATTATCCTGGTACGGATCCTTTTCCCCGGTGCCGGTCTCCTGGTCTGGTCGGCCTGGTGTCTGGGGATACTCAACAGCCACAACAAATTCTTTCTTTCCTATACCGCGCCGGTTGCATGGAATCTCGTCATTATTTTTACCCTTATTCTGTTCGGGACGACTTCTACAGAAAACGATCTGGCCCGGTGGGTTGCCTGGGGATCGGTTGTAGGAAGCGGAGTGCAGATTATCATTCAACTGCCCATGGTGCTATACCTTCTCAAACGATTGCGGCTGTCATTTCAGTATCGTGCAGTCCACGTACGCACGGTGATTCGCAACTTCGTACCGGTTTTCATAAGCCGTGGAGTGATTCAGATCAGTGCTTATGTGGATCAAATACTGGCGAGTTTCCTGCCCACCGGTGCTGTCGCTGCGTTCACCTATGCGCAGATACTATATACGTTTCCGATAAGCCTTTTCGGCATGTCTGTATCGGCAGCAGAGCTTCCAACCATGTCAAAAGCCATTGGAAGTGATGCAGAAGTTGCGGAACATCTAAGAAATCGGCTCAACTCAGGTTTGCGACAGATCGCTTTCTTTATTGTTCCTTCGGCCATGGCGTTTCTGGCACTCGGCGATATAGTGACGGCGGCCATATATCAGAGGGGAAAATTTACCGGCTCTGACACACTCTACGCCTGGGCCATACTCGCAGGATCGGCTGTAGGATTGCTCGCCTCAACATTAGGCCGTTTATATTCAGCTACATTTTATGCCTTGCGCGATACCCGCACGCCGCTCCGTTACGCCGTGATTCGGGTCGCACTTGCAGCTGCTTTCGGATACTTGTTGTCGCAGCATGGTCCGACGATGATCGGTATTGACCGGCGTTGGGGCGTGGCCGGCATCACCATAGCCTCCGGATTCTGCGGTTGGATTGAATTCGCGCTGCTGCGCATCAGCCTGAACAGGCGGATCGGAAAAACCGGGCTGGATGCTTCTTTCATCGCCAAACTCTGGACCGCAGCCGGGGTCTCGGCCGCCGTCGCCTGGGCGGTGAAGCTCTTCGCGGGACACCATCATCCCGTACTCCAGGCAGTGCTGGTTCTGGGGCCCTACGGGATTGTTTACTTCGCCATGACCTTCATAATGAAACTGCCTCCGGCGCGTTTTCTCGGAAGATTTCTGCCTTTTGTGAGAAAATGATTTCAATCTGCGCTATTGCGTCTGCCCGTATCGCCGGCGGGGTCATCGTCGAGGGGGAATGATCCGCCTCAGCCCGGGGTGAGCGCCTGACCGTAGGGAGAATTATATCTTCCTCCCCGGCAGGCTGAGCGAGGCGGAGATCCCGCCGTCAACCGGCAGGGCCTGTCCCGTAATATAGCTCGCCTCGTCGCTGGCCAGAAAGAGGATCGCCCATGCCACCTCTTCCGGTTTGGCCGCCCGCCGTAACTCGCAATATTTGCCCACCTGCAATTCCTTGCCCGCGCTTCGGGCGTACTCGAAAAAGGGACGGGTCATCTCGGTTTCGATGAGACCGGGGCACACGGCGTTGACCCGGACGTTGCTCCCGCCCAGTTCGCACGCCGAGGTCTGAGTGAAATTGATGAGCGCGGCTTTGCTGGCGCTGTAGGCGTTGCCGCCGGCCCCGGAGCGAATGCCGGCAACGGAGGCGATATTGATGATCGATCCCTGCCGCCGTTCTTTCATGTGCTTGACGATATGCTTCGTCGCGTAGACCGGCCCCATAATATTGACGTCGAAGATATGGCGCCATTCCTTGATGTCCTGGTCCTCGAGGCTCGGCAGGAGGCCTGATATGCCGGCGTTGTTCACCAGGATGTCGACTTTGGCGTATGTTTTGATCGCGAGGCCGATCAGGGACTTGATCTCTTCCTCGACAGACACGTCGGTCTTTTGTATCACGACCGATCCGCCGATCCCGGTTATGTCTTCCCGCACCTGTGCGAGCGAAGCTTCATTGATGTCCGCCAGGACCAGGCTCGCTCCCTCCCGGGCGAAAATCAGCGCCGCGGCCCTTCCGATGCCGTTGGCCGCGCCGGTTATGATGGCGACTTTTCCATTGAGACGTCTCGTATCCGACATAGTTAACTCCTGAAACATTTTTAGATGATGATCCGGCAACGGGGATAATTATTCAAGAACAAATAGGGCCCCTGCGGCGGCCCTCGCAGTTTAACCGGCTGTTGAGCGGTATTTTTGCGCTGCCGGGAAAATAATTATTGATCGATATCCCTTGCCGTGGTAGCGTGCGGTATGTGCGGCGCGACACCGGGAGAAATCATGAAAACCTTTTCAGGTTATGATGACGTGATAAAGAGGGTGTATGACCATCATCAGGAGCATGTGTTCAAATACTGGCACGAGCTGGACGATGATGGCAAGAAGCGCCTCCTGGAAGACCTTTCCGATGTTGACTTTGCGCTGATGGAGCGGCTTTACTCTTCCCCGGAGAGCGCTCCCGACGAGAAATTTGGTCCGGCCCCCTTTATTCCGGTGCCGAAAACGACGGAGGCGATGAGGGAGCATGCGCGCGCACGAGAAGCCGGCGTTGAGCAGGTGAGCCGGGGGAAAGTCGCCGCCTTCGTGGTGGCCGGCGGCCAGGGCTCGCGCCTCGGATACGACGGCCCCAAGGGCAAATTTCCGGTCGGGCCGGTATCGGGCAAGACGCTGTTTCAGATGCACGCGGAGAGAATACTGAAATGCTCGCGAAAGTATAACGCAGCGATACCCTTTCTCATCATGACGTCCCGCGTGAACCACGATGAAATCGCAGCCTATTTCAGAGACAGCGGCTATTTCGGCCTGAATCACGAGGATGTGCTCATTTTTCCCCAGAACATGATACCGTCTCTCGATACGGAGGGAAAGCTCATCCTCGAAACGAAAAACAGCGTATTCAAGAATCCGGACGGGCACGGCGGAAGCCTTACCGCCCTGCGAGCGTCCGGTGTTCTGGAGGAGATGAAGAGGCGGGGCGTTGAAACCATATCATACTTCCAGGTGGACAATCCCCTGGTGAAGATCATCGACCCGGCGTTCATCGGGTTCCATTTCCTGCGCGGCGCGGATATCTCCAGCAAGGCGGTCAGAAAGGCGTACCCGGAAGAAAAGGTGGGGATTTTTGTTCGTCACTCGAATAACAGAATCGCCGTTGTGGAATATTCCGACCTCCCGGAGGATGCAATCCATAGCGTGGACGAAGGAGGCGCGCTGCGGTATTCATCCGGCAGCATCGCCGTGCACCTGTTTCAGAGGGAAGTTGTGGAATGCATCACCGCCGGCGCGGACCTCTCCCTACCGTTCCACACGGCGAAGAAAAAGATCAAGGCCTGCGTCAACGGTGTGGGCATTGAAATAGACGGATACAAGTTCGAGAAATTCGTGTTCGATGCGCTCCCCCTGACCGAAAAGAACATTGTGTTCGAAATAGTGCGCGAGGAGGAATTCGCGCCGGTCAAGAATGCCGCCGGCATAGATTCCGTTGAGTCAGCGCGGAAGATGATGAATGACCTGTACCGGTCATGGCTGCGAACCAGGAAGATACGCATACCGGCAAAGACAAAGATTATTGAAATTTCGCCTCTGGCGGCGGTGGAGCCGGATGATCTGGACGCGGGGATCGAGATTCCCGAACAAGAAGCGGTGTATGTATCGTAGGAGCCGGAGCAGGGGGTGATTCAAATGAAAAAGCATATGATGGCGATGGCCGCACTTTCACTATCTGCGGCTTTGCTCGCGCAGCCGTCTATCGTCTCAAAACCAAAGGAGCGGTTCCTGGTCCTTGGTTTTGAGACGCGCCAGCTCAATGATGTTCAGGACAGGCTTTTACGGGAGACGATAATGCACCGGTTCCACACAAACGGCTTCAGGATCGTCCCGGTCATGGAGATAGAGTCCCTGTTCCATGAGGGAAGGAAGCGCCAGATACGAAAGCTGAAGCGCGATGAAATACGGGGCCTGTGCGACGAGCTCCGGGCCGGGTTCGCCTGCTACGGAACGATCGCGCCGGAAAGCGGCAGGGCTGATGAGGAAATTACTGCCGGGAAGAACTATATCTGCACGCTCCTTTTTTACCGCAAGGACAGGAATGCGTTCGAAGAATGCAGGCTGACGCCCGCCGCCGGGGAGAGCCTGTATCAGTTTTATGATTCATTGTCACGGATGATCGTAGACGAGATAGATAAGCTTTTACAAATTGTCCCTCGTCCCGATTTTCAATGAAAAGAGCAATTGTAACGGAATTATTCTGGACATCGAGACGGGCCCGTACTACTTTATAAAAAATTACTGCAATGAAATTAATAATTACCGTATTTATAATTATTACCGCCAGCATTTCTTGTATTGCGGCCTTCGGACAGCTTCTTGTAAAAGAAAGAAAGCAAATAAACTATGTTCTCTTCGCGCTTTTATTCTGTCTTACGGTGCTACAAATACAGGCCATAGCGTTTTTATCAGGCATGATATTCTCCTATCCTATTCTGTTTTTTTTCCACACCACCGCCCTGTACATGCTGGGGACCATCCGCTATTTCGCCTATTTCCTGGTCAGCCTGCGCTCGGATTCAATTCCCGGAAAGAAATTACTTTATTTTATACCGTCCTGTTTCGCCCTGGCCTTTGACCTGTATTACTTGACTCTCCCGGATGCGAACAAAATGCGTATAATTACGGATCTTTTTACCGAAGCCCCAGTTGAACAAAGCATGTATCTAAAAATGTTACTGGCGGGCGCAGGAATACAGGCGACCGCCTATTGGGGTATTATCATAGCGAAAATAGTAAAAAGCCGGAGCGCGGGCAAGGAGGTTATTCTTTCAGGGACTTCAATAGCATATAATGTCCTGTCAATCATCGCGATGAACATACTGGTTGCCGGTTATCTGCTATCTTTAATTATTTTATTTATCATCGCATCGGTCATGCTGGGCCTTATGATTATCGGCACGTTTCTTATGTTCCAGATGAACCCCGAATTTTTGGAGATCATAGCATTGCCCAAATCAAAAAAACGATACTCGCGCTCACGCCTCACGGGCATAGAGACCGATGAGCTCTACCGCCGCGTCATGGAGCTGGTTGAAATAGAAAAAGTATATGCGGACGAGGATGTTTCCCTTTTGGACTGCGCGGATGAGCTTTCCATAACCCCGCACCAGTTGTCGGAGTTCCTGAACGAGCGGTTGAACTGCAACTTTTATACGTTCATCAATCAGTACCGTATCAAGGAGGCGGTCCGGCTCCTTGTCGATGAGCCGGAGAGAACGATCCTTTCCATCGCCCATGCCGTGGGGTTCAACTCGAAGTCGTCTTTCTATGATTCTTTTTCGCGCTTTATGGGAATGACTCCAAACCAGTACCGGAGTAAATTTTATAAGAAAAAAGCCACCTAGTGCCGTGGCCGAGTTTGTATTAATATCATACCAAAAAAAAAGTCCGTGTTTATAAACCCGGTCGACAAATACCTTTTCGTGTGCTACTGTTTCCGCCAGACTTATTAAGAGTTGTATTTCGCAATTCAAAAAAATAAACTCAAGCATCTCGCAAATTCCTGAATCAAAGTCGCTCTATTTGCATGACAGATGAGGCCGCTGTTATACTAATTCTTGAGTGGCGGCGTGCCTGTATCTAACAGGGCGCAATATATTACTTATAAAATAAATAAATAAGGAGATGGAGCAATGAAAAGGATATTAATTCTTTCAATTTCTTTATTCCTCGTTTTAGCCGGGATTCTGCTTACGGCATCAACACCGGATAAAACCTGCCATCCGATCCGTGACATAAACCCCATAGTCTTTATTCATGGCGGTACGGGTTCGGGAGGACAATTCGAGTCGCAGGCGATGCGATTCGCAAGCAACTTATACCCGCCGGAGTACATACAGGTCCTGGAATACGATTCCAGGTTCACTATTGAAACGATGGATGATGTTTGGGAGAGGCTTGACCAGCTTATCGCCGACATCCAGGAAGAGACCGGCGCCGACCAGATTGACCTTATAGGTCATTCCTACGGCGGTTTAGTATCCTATGGATATATGGAAAGCTCAACAGAGCGTGCCATGAAGATTGCCCGCTATGTGAGCCTGGACAGCTTCAGTTCGCCGCATGATAGCCTTCCGGCCGGAGTGCCTACCCTGGCTCTTTGGGGCCAATATGGAACGTGCCAGGGCTGCTCGATAATTGGGGCGACGAACGTCACTATCCCCAACCACACCCATGTCCAAATGGCAACCTCCGCCGAATCGTTTGTCGAAATGTACAAGTTCTTCACCGGAAAAAAGCCCTTTACAAAGAACATTCTGCCCCAGCATAACGGGCGAATTGAAATTGCCGGAAGGGCGGTCATCTTCCCGCAGAATGTAGGAGTGCCGGGCGCTACCCTTGAGATATGGGAAATCAGAAGCGCAACCGGTAAAAGAATAGGTCACAGTCCAAGGGCGGTCTATACGCTCGATGCAAAAGGCGCGTGGGGGCCTATCACGGTTAAGCGCGACGCACACTACGAATTCGCCCTCGTGCGCGAAGGTGTCTATACCCATCACTTCCACGTCGAGCCCTTTATTAGGAATGATTATCTCGTTCGCCTGAATGCAGAAATACCCGGTGCGGGAATTAGCGACCTTATGGAAAGGAGCGACCACCACACCAACCTGGTCATCATCAGGTACAATGAGTTACGGGGTGATCAGGGTGACGAAAACGATACTCTTGAGATCAACGGCGTAAACGTCGTCAGCCCTGCCACACATCCGATGAGCCGCTTCATAAACGCGACATTTGTTTTCGACAAGGGAGCGGATGGCGTCAGCAACCTTGGCGTACCGATCCCCCCCTTCAGTCTGGTCACCTTTATGACCGGTGTTGATCTCTTTATTCCAGGGGCCTCACCGCCGGATGGGACCGTATCCATTGTTCTTACGACGAGAGACGGCGGTTGCAAGACGCAGACGATCAACATACCAAACCGGGCGTCATTGAACGATAGATCAACAGTCCAATTTCACGACTATGTCCAGCCTGGGCACTGTAAGAAAGGGACACGGACGCATGGCGACTAAGGCAGCGGTTGTAAAAAGATACTGAAAAAATATGAGGCATTGATTTTGATCGTCTGGCCATATTTTGATTAATCAGAATATGGCCAGACAAATTCAACTATTACATATGTAATATACCATTGATAATCCAAAGAAGCCATAAGATACTTTGAGACGAAAGACACGGAGATGATTTTGTTTTTGTATTTTTATAAAAAATTTAATAAATACCGTCCGGACGGAATTACTATTTAAATTTGTAGAATGATTATCACATCCCATATTTCTCATGTATCGGTACAAATTGAAACGTAAATTATTCAAGAAACAGCATAATAAGAGGAGGGATAAATTAATGAAAAAATTTTATTCGGGATCAATACTATTAGGGTTGAGTATTGCTGCGTTGTTATACCTTGGATGTGATCAGGAAACTAATACTGACAACAACTTGTTGGGTCTGGGATTGTCGGGCACATCCGATGATACGATTCAATCTGCTTGGCCGCCGGCGGGTTTCTCTGAACATGAGGCCGACCAGAACACAAGATTTCCGGACGCGATCGCGACCGATGTGGCCGTATCGGCACCGTTGCCGTCGTCGTTTCCGGAACACTCTGCAGAGTGTGACTGTATCCACTTTCTAAGAATCAAACACGTCAAGGGGCCGGCCAATCCCTGGGATGCGGACAAGATTTTGATAGCACAGCCCGGCATACTCGAAGGCGCTTCGGCCTTCTACAACATCGGCGCCAATCTCGTCACGCGCGCGTATATAGAAAAGGGCAAATACATCGAGTTCTGGACGGTTGACCGGCGGCCCAACTGCCTCGAGGATCTTAACGGCCTGAAGCTGGCGAGGGAGACCGACGACATGCACGATTTCCTCGATTACTACTACCGCGGCAAGTCGTACCGGGGCCAGCTTTTCAAGGGGTTCCTGAACATGTACAGCGATGCGGCATGGCTCGCGGAAATGGGCATGGAACAGACCGTATTGGACTGGAACGCGATCATCACGCGCGGGATTCCCAATCAGTCCGTCCGGCAGAAGAAGGTCTTTCTCGGCGGCCACTCCCTGGGCGGATTCATCACCGGCGCGTACGCGTGCTGGGACTTCGACGGCGACCCTGCGACGACCGATGACGCGGGCTACAACCAGTGCGCCGGGTTCTTCGCGCTCGACTCTGTTGTATCAGCAACCCCTATGATCAACGTCATGTCAGGCTCGACCGTGGACTTAACCGAGCTTGTGGGAAGCATCCCCGACGATGTCCTGGATCTGATGCGTCAAGGCCTGATCGAGCGATACGTCTCGGCTCCCGGTATTATCGATGCGGAGGTCATGAACCTTCTGACCGGCCTCGGCTATGCCGCGCAGGTAGATCCGACCGGGGAATCGGAATTGATCGATTATATGCCGGATACGCAAAACTCAGAACTGACCTATCGGTTCTATCACTCTCGCAATCTGGCGGAGTTTTTCGCCCCGATTCCCTCGCTCAAGAGGTTCCGCTATACAAACCAGGCGCTCCTCGCCCTGTTTACGGACGACAACTCGATGCCGTTCGCGTTCGTCCGTGCAAGTCTGGGGTTCTTCGAAGGCGGTCCGGTAGGCCAGAAGAACTTCCCGATACCGGCAGATCTGGTTGAGCTCACCAAGGACATACCGGAGCTTGCCTCCATGATCGGCATGATGGGGAGCGAAAATCTCGCAATACCAACCGACAGCGGCAGTCCGTGTGAAAAGAAGGACGGGCCGCTCTACGGGTGGCTCAACTACAACCAGCTCGATTCGAATAGCCCAGGCTGGGAACCGTTCACGGACCCCTCCAGTGAGGTAACGGACATCAACGATTTCGCGCGCTCGGTCGGAGCATTGCCGATGGACTTCGTGGAGAAGTACTTCCCGATGCGGCTGACAATCGATTCCCTGATCGGTACGGACGGCACCGTGCACGCCGACGGCGTTTCTCAGCGGCCGGTGCTCGACATAACGGCCGGCGATGGCCCGAAAATGGGAGGCAATACGACTCCTCCAGGTTCTCCCATAATTCCGGGGTACAACCACCTGGACGTTATAACTGCAGCGCCGGTCCAGAACAACGGACAGCCGGAGCCGGTCTCGACCTACCTGCTCGAGTTCATCTTTCAATAGTATGGCGCGAATTTTCTCTGCGACCTGAAAGGAATAAGACGACTGCGGGGGTGGGCACCCTCACCCCCCGGTTCCCTCTCCCATAAAGAAATGATATTAAAAAAAGAAGGGTAGTAGAAAGTTGAAGCCACATGCTTCGTAAACCCTCTCCTTTCTTTTAAGAGAAGAGGCTCCAAATCCCTACTTGTCGGGATTTCTGTGGCAGATACAATAATGAGTGTGGTCTAAACATTGAGGATGTATTTGTTTACCAGAAACTCGGCCTGTTTGGGGTCCAGGTCGAACTTCTGGCTTGCCTCTTCGATTAATTTCGATTTGCTGGCGTTCGGATTCTCCTTCAGCTCCCCGCTTATGAACCGAATCGCGTCTTCCATTGATTTATCCATACCGTTACTCCGCCGCATGCTTTGATAGTGGGATGAGTTTTTCGCGCTTCATCATCTTTCTTAATTTATAACGCCCGCAGGTGCTCGGGCTTGAGGATCGTTTCGTCCCTCGCCTTCAGCACCCGGTCGAGCAGCGACAGTATTTCCTCTTTCTGTTCCGGCAGCGTCGCGCGCAGGGGAAGATAATTGGACGCGTGATTTGACGTGAACAGGCACGGATTCTTCACGTCCATGTTTTGAATGATGATTCTCAATTCCTCGAGCAGGCCGAATTTGTCCGGCAGCCGGAACGCGCCGCTCCGCCAGTCGCGGAAGAGCTCAGTATTGGGCAGGAGCATCACCGTAAGGGCCGACGCGTAATCGGGCGACATCTCGCCAAGGAGCCTGCCCGTATCCTCGGCGTGCTGCCTGCTCATTTCAACGCCGCCGATGCCCAGGAGCACGGTCTGGGACAGGAGTATGCCAGCTTCCTTCACCTTGCCGGCTGCTTCCATCATACGGTGCGGGAAAGCGCCCTTCTTGATACGGCGCAGGATCACCTTGTTTCCTGTTTCGATTCCCTGGTACAGGATACCAATGCCGGCTCTGTTCAGTTCTTTTAATTCTTCCACGGTTTTTTTAAGAATCGCCTTGGTGTTGGCGTACACCCCGATGCGCTCGATGTGCCGGTTCTTCTTTTTGATATACGCGATGATCTCCAGCAGGGTTTCCGTGGGAAGGATGAGCACGTCTCCGTCGGCGAGGAAGACACGGTCAAACCGGTACCGCGAAGCTTCGTCGATGTCGCGCTTGATGGTTTCAATGTCCTTGATCCGGAATTTCTGGTCCTTGTAGGTGCCGCAGAAGGTGCACATATTATGCGAGCACCCCACGGTCACCTGTATGATCATGCTGTACGCCTCGCTGGGAGGCCGTATGACGTGCCCGATGTAATCCATAATTGTTCACCACATGATAGTACGCATGGCTAGATACACATTCTAAATTGGCCTGAATTTTTTCAATAATTATTTAAGTTGGGCTACCTCCCTTTCCGGTCAGGGCCCCAGATTATCTTGTGAAGCTGGAGGTTGAGCCGCACGGCCAGTTTGTCGTTGATTATCCGGTCAGCCAGTTCCGCATACGGCATGGTGTTGTACACCGGCGAAAAATTGATCACCAGCCCTCTCCTGGCAAGGTATTTATCGATAAAATCCCTGGAAAAATCATAGTCCTCAATCGATGAGATCAGGAATTTTACTTCATCCCTGTCGGTCAGGTATTTCAGGTTGCGCATCTCGAAAGAATCCGATTCGCCGCTCGAGGGCGTTTTAACGTCCACTATTTTCCGCACTTTTTCCGGCACGTCTTTAAGGAGTATGCTTCCATTGGTCTCGATCTGGCATTTCCAGCCCCGATCGATAATCTGCCTCAACAGGTGTATGGCATTTGTCTGCAGAAGGGGCTCGCCGCCGGTGAGCGTGACATGATCCGCCGATGGGTATTGTTCAATCTTCTGGATGATGGAATCGATCTCAAGGGATGTGCCGTCTTCCCGTGCACAGGGCGTATCGCAGTATGAACAGTCCAGGTTGCACCCCGTAAGCCGCACGAATACCGATGGAAGCCCGGCAGAGCATGTTTCCCCCTGAATGGAATAGAATATTTCATTTACCGTCAGGGTCATGCCGCAATTATATCATAATATGCAAAATAGTCAATGTTCATTTTATTTTTTAAACGTGAGCTGGAAAGAATGCCGTGATTAAAAAATTGTATTGAAATTATGATGCCGGTATATCGGAGATCATATTATGCGGAATCGCATTACATTACAGGTAAACTGTTATTCCGGCTCTACCGCTCTTGAGCGGCCGATCAGCTTCACCCTGGGAGGGAAAAAATTCAATGTGGAGGAAGTCGTTGACCGGTGGTACGGGCCGGATTACCGGCATTTTAAAGTTCGCGCCGACGACGGCAACATGTATATTCTGAGATACGATGAGCGGACCGACGAATGGGATATGGAATGGTACCGCAAGATGGTATATTAATTATTTTGAATTCTGATTTAAATTTAGCTTGTTTATTAAAACCGGTAACTCACGCTGGCAATAGATGATCAGATTAATAGACTTGGTGCATAACTACTCATAATTATTCATTGTGCCCACGCCGCCGGAGGCGGCGGGGGCACAAATCACTGATTATTGAGTTCAGCAACAAGTTTAATATAGGATTCTTTTCAGGTTGTAGTATATGTCGTGCTTTGAAATTGGGCCCATCCGGCCGCCGAGCGAGGCGGAGAGCATTCTCCTCCGGCTCACCCGCAACTGCCACTGGAACAAGTGCGCCTTCTGCCCCGTGTATAAGAATACCCAGTTTTCCATGCGCAACGTGGCGGAGATAAAAAAGGATATCGATGTGATGGCATCCATCGCTGAACCAATATACCGGGAGCTCACAAGCCGGTACCCGGACCGGAAGGACAGCACCCCGGTGGTTCAGGTGATTAAGGACATGGATTTTGGACACGAAATAGATGACCGCTGCGCCCGGCAGGTCGCCTTCTGGATATACCACGGCATGAAGAGCATGTTTTTACAAGACGCGGACGCGCTCGTTCTTCGGACCGAGCACCTGGTGGAGATACTCAACTACGCGCGGGAAAAATTTCCAACCATTGAGAGAATCACGACCTATTCACGGGCCAAGACCGTGAGCCGCAATTCGCCAGACGAACTGGCCGCCCTGCGCCGGGCCGGGCTGAACCGGATACATATCGGCCTGGAAACGGGGTCCGACGCGGTCCTCGAGATGATCTGCAAAGGGGTCACGCAGGAGGAGCAGATCGCTGCGGGCCGCAACGTCGTCGGCGCCGGGTTTGAACTATCGGAATATTTCATGCCCGGGTTGGGCGGGAAGGAGCATTCGAGGGAGAACGCGGTGGAATCCGCCAGGGTAATGAACGCCGTGAACCCGACCTTCATCCGCCTCCGCAGCACGGTGCCCGTTCCGGGCACGCCCCTCTACAGCATGATGGCGGAGGGCAGGTGGACGCCGCTCTCAGAGGAGGAGAAAGTGCGTGAGATACGGCTCTTCATCGAACAGCTGGGTGACATAACCAGCACGGTGCAGAGCGATCATATCATGAACCTGCTGGAAGATGTGACGGGGACGCTGCCGCGTGACCGCGAGGTCATGATATCGGTCATTGACAGATTTTTGGGGATGGACCCGGACGATCGTGAAACTTTTATCGTTGGCAGAAGAATCGGCCGGTACCGATATCTGTCTGATTATGTCCCGATGCAGGACGTGGAGATGATCAAGCGGGATATCAAGAGCCGGTTCGGCTCCGTGGAACGGGGAATTCTTGAAATTCTCGCGAACTATATATGAAATTAATCAACCGTGTATATATTTGCTCTTGACATTTTATCATGAATTTGATTAGTTTTTTACACACGGCTCGTTATGAAGATCAAAAGCAGAATTGACGAATCGATTGCCATTCTGGAGATCGAAGGATCACTTTCCTCGGAAGAGAAGCTGATTTTCGAGAAAGAGATCAACCAGTATGTGGAAAAAAAATTGAACCTCGTTCTGGATCTGTCAAAAGTAACCTTCATCGACAGCACCACCCTCGGTTCACTCGTAAAGTATTATTCAATATACCGGAAAGAAAACAAGCATATCCTGATGGCCAGTATCAACCGGCAGATATATGATGTGTTTCAGCTAACCGGAATCGCCAAGCAGATACAGATATTTGACTCCACGCAGAAGGCCATTGATTTCATACGCGGATCATAGCCGACCTGTCCCGATATGGAAAAATCCGAGATGTTCGTTGTTGCCTGCCTTGGTAATCCGGGGAAAAAGTATTTGAGAAACCGGCACAATATCGGATACATGCTCGGCTCCTATCTTGCCGAGCAGTACCGGATACCGCTGGGCTCGTCGCCGTTTAAAGCGGATTCCGGCAGGGGAAGGATCCAGGAGCGGGAAGTCCTGCTGCTCCTGCCGCAGACCTACATGAACAACAGCGGCGGGCCGGTACGGAAGGCGATGGATTTTTACCGGATGCCGCCGGAGCGGCTCGTGGCGGTACATGACGATATAGAGCTTCCCTTCGGCCAATATCGGCGGAAATTCGGCGGGGGGCACAAAGGGCAGAATGGTATCCGGTCCATCATGCAGGAGATCGGAACGCCCGATTTTCACCGTATCCGCTTCGGCGTGGGACGGCCCGAAACCCAGGAAAAGGGCGTCGCCGACCATGTGCTGTCGAATTTTACCGATGATGAACTGGCCAGGATACAGGAGCTGCTCCCTGCGGTGACCGGGATGCTGATATCGATTATCAGCGGCGAGTGAGGAGGTCCGCTCGTGAAGAAATTTCTCATCCTGTTAATCTTCGGCACGGCGGTATTTGCCGCGTGCTGGCGGTTTACCGTTCTCGGCTTTTTGCTCTCGTCTCTGGCCGGCATCGGCGGGGTGATTCTCCTGAGTTCAATGCTAATGCTTCTCGAACGGATGAGACGCAAACGGGAGGATTCGGCGGAAACTCACGACAGGACGGCTGAAGAGATTGTGGAGGATGGAAGAGAAAAGCTCCGCCGGATCAGCAACGGCACCCGTATGATCAGGAGCAACGAGGTGGCGGGAAAAATAAGAAACATCTGCACGGTGGGCGTTGAAATCTTCGATGACATAAGAAAAAATCCCGGCCACGCGAGAAAAGTAAAGCAGTTCACAAACTACTACCTCGATGCCACGAAAAAAATCATCGAACAGTATGTCGAACTTACCTGCATGACGAACAGGACGACTGAAGTCGACCAGACCGTGCAGAAGATCGAGGGGATGCTTGATTCCATACAGCAGACCTTTGAGCGCCAGCGCGCCAATCTTCTGGAGGACAGTCTGCTTGACATCAACGCCGAACTGACTGTTTTGAAGAACACCATGAAGCTGGAAGGATGAAGGATATCCGGCGCGTCGCGCGCCGTCGGTATTGAACGACAGAAAAAGGAGGTCGCAATGGATTTACAAAAAGTTGACGCCCAGGGGGCTCGGGCGGTGGAGCAGAAGGAATTGACCCTGGCTGACCTGAACAACGAGGAAAAAAAGAAAGTAGAGCAGATACAGAAGGAGCTCGACCTGGATGATTCCCAGAGTATTATCCAGTTCGGCGTGGGCTCCCAGAGCGGAATATCGAATTTTTCCGATACGATACTCTCCGAGATCAGATCCCGTGAAAGCGGTTATATCGGCGATATCATGACGGAGCTGATGCTCAAGGTGAAAAGTCTGAACGTTGACAGCCTGTCCGGGGACAGCGGACTTTCAAAAATTCCCATAATCGGCAGACTGGTGCACAGCATGAAAAAGTCGATCGCCGGCTTTGACAGGCTATCGGTCCAGATCGAAAAAATCGTGGACGAGCTCGCCAAGGCGCGGATGCAGCTTCTCAAAGATATAACCATGTTCGATTCCCTCTACGAAAAGAACATTCACTACATTCGCGAGCTGGATCTCTACATCCTGGCTGGCAAGCTGAAGCAGAAAGAGATCGCGGAGAAAATTCTGCCCGAGCTCAAGACGACGGCAGCTCAATCCGGGGACACGCTGGACGCACAGAAGGTGCAGGACATGACCCAGGCCCTCAACCGTCTTGAAAAGAAGGTCTATGACCTGCAGCTCTCCCGCATGGTTGCCCTGCAGACCAATCCTCAGGTGAGGCTCATCCAGAGCGGAGACCAGGTCCTGGTGGAGAAAATACAGAGCTCCATTCTCAACACCGTTCCCCTGTGGAAGAATCAGGTGGTCATCGCCATCGGGGTCTTCCGGCAGAAGAAGGCCCTGGAAGCGCAGAAGGAGGTGACGAAGACCACCAACGAACTCCTCCGGAAGAACGCCGAAATGCTCAAGCAGGGGACCCTGGAGGTTGCCAGGGAATCAGAGAAGGGGATTGTTGAGATCGAGACCCTCAAGAAGGTGCATGACGATCTGATCACCACCATAGAGGAGACCATCAGGATACAGCAGGAAGGGAAGGCGAAGCGGGAGCAGGCCGAGGGCGAGCTTGTCAAGCTCGAAGGAGAGTTGAAGAACAAGCTCAGAGAAGCGGAGGCAGCCGGCCCCAGACTGAAGCCGTCGTAAACGGGACGGGCGGCGACAGAGCGAAACCGCAATCTCAGGGAGGTGCCTATGCGCGTGATTGTTCCCCTGGCTGAAGGATTCGAAGAGATCGAGGGCGTCACCATTGTCGATGTCCTTCGAAGGGCGGGAGTGTCGGTGACCACCGCGTTCCTTAAAAAAAATCCCGTATCCGGCTCACATGGCATAGCCGTGACGGCCGATAAGAATATTGACAACATTCGGGCGTCAGATTTCGACTGTATCGCTCTCCCGGGCGGCATGCCCGGCAGCAACAACCTGAAGGAAGACGGGCGGGTGATCGATCTGATTCTGGAATTCTCCTCCGGGGGTAAAGTGACGGCGGCCCTGTGCGCGGCTCCGCTGGTCTTGGGCCACGCGGGTGTGCTTAGAGGAAAACGCGCCACCTGCTTCCCCGGCTTCGAGGACCAGATGATCGGGGCGGTGGCCGTGCCCGAGCCGGTGGTGCGGGACGGACTGATAATAACCGGGAAGGGTGCCGGGTGCGCCATACCCTTCAGCCTGGAGCTCGTCGCCGCGCTGGTCGGGGAGGACGTCGCGCTGGGTGTGAAGGAGCGAATGCAGGTCTACTGGATGTGATACAATGAAAGATCACAACAAAACCCTCTACAAGGCCGGGTCCTATATCTACATAGAGGGGGACGAGGATGTCGACGAGGTGTATATCGTTGAAAAGGGGCTCGTGGAGTTCAAGAGCACCAACGAGCGGAGCAGTACGCACGGAAACAGCGCCGGCCCGGGCGATGTCTTCGGATTTATATCCTCCCTGAGCCTCCGGCCGCGGATGGAAACCGCCTTCGCCAAGGTTAACTCATCGGTCGTGGTCTTTTCCAGGGATAAGTTCCTGTCGCTTCTTCAGAAGAATTCCGATATCGCCATCAAGCTGCTCAACGCCTATGCCGACGAACTGCGGCTCTACGATACCATGATTTTCCCGATGGCCGCAGGCAGGGACACGTTCCTTCCTGAAGATGAGCAGCTCTTCAACCTGGGTCTTCATTACTACCGGAGCGTGCTGAAGGCCAACGCCTTCTACGTGCTGACCCGCCATCAGCAGATGTATCCGGATGGGATTAAACAACATGAGGCCCGCGCGATACTCGCCGATATTGAAAAAGCCGGCATCAGGAGGATCCCCCGGCCCGTACCCGAGGGTATCTACCGCCGGTATCCAGACAATCAGATTATTTTTTGCGAACACGAGCCGGGCGACGAGCTCTTCATCATAAAAAAGGGCAAGGTTAAGATCGTCAAATATCACGGCAACAGCGAGATAATACTGTCGGTGCTGAAGGAGGGGGAGATATTCGGCGAGCTGGCCATTGTCTCGGAGATGCCGCGCAACGCCACGGCCATCAGCTTCGGCACCACCGTGGTGCTCCCGATCAACAAGGACTCGCTGCTGAAGCTCATAAAGAAATCATCGAATCTGCTAAAGCGCATATTTACCGCCATCAGCCAGCGCGTCTGGTTCACCTACATCCGCATGGAGTCGAAGTTCTATGAAAAGCCGGTAACCAGAATCTACGTGTTTCTGGAGAACAAGCTGATCGAAGACAACGTCTCGCTCAAGAGCAGGGAGCCGCATTCGTTCAATTTCGGCATCGACGAGCTGCTGAAAATGACCGGTGTGCCGCCGGACCGGGTGGCTCACGCCATGGAGGAGCTGTCGCGAGACCGTAATCTGACATTCACGATGGGCCAGATCATCATCGACAATCCCAGCCTGGTTTCATCACGGGCGCGGTACCACCGCTCGCGGGACCATCTGTACGACGGAGACAGCGCCGATCGGGATGAACATCACCGGGACGGCGCGGAGTTCACCGTACAGAAAAAGCTTGAGAACGAATTGCGGGAGACCAGCGCCGATATGAAGGTGCCGGGCCCGGATCCCGGCGACGGAGCTCCCGATTCCGCCGGAAATCTGTTCGATGAGATTGAGGACGAGCTTGAAGAAATTGAATAATACATGTTGATATAATACCGATGATGCTATTGAAAAAAATCTAAAAAACTGCGGAGGGAACAATGAAATATACGGTCGTAAAGCAGTTTTCGAATGGCGTTCTTGATAATATTTTTTCTTTCATGTTTAAATGGGCCGATTGCGGGAAAATGTTTCTGGAATTCATCTGGTCCTTCATTGAAATATGGATAGCTTTTTTCCTCATTTTCTACAATGCGTTCATGTATGTATACTACCTGTTCCTCTTCTTTATTGACCGCGGGGCCGAAACGAGCGCCGGAATGTTCCGCATCCGGGGCACCTACGGCAAAGCCTCATACATGCCGCCGTTTGAGGTCACCAAAGCGCCGACGACCGTACCGCCCATGTACAGCGTCTCAAAAACCGTTGGCGCGGCCGCCGAAGCTGCCGCGACCAGAACCGCGGAAACCGCGGCCCAGACCCTGACGTCCATCAGGTCGGCCGCGAAAGAGGGAATGAAAAGATCCGCGGTAAAAGAATTTTTCAATTCAACGGCTGATTTTTTCAAGTCTCTGGGCGCGATCATCATCCTGCCCTTCAAGAAACTGGTCCTGCTGTTTGACCGCGGGGCGGAGCTGCGCCGGCAGAGGGAGGAGGCGTCGGGCGAAAGCAAGAGCCTCATCGACGAATACATCAAGGAGTACGAGGATAAACGGCGGTA
>MIBH01000036.1:207-3319 GCA_001829455.1 Spirochaetes bacterium RBG_13_51_14 | reverse complement strand
TCTGCACCACGATTTTTCTTTTCCGCGGTCTGGTGTCGCAGTCGATCAGGACCGCCTGCTGCCAGGTGCCCAGCGTCAGTTCTCCTCCCACGACCGGCACCGAGAGCGAAGGCCCGATAAGGGCTGCCTGGAGGTGCGATGAGCCGTTATCGTCGTGCCAGGTCTCGTGGTGGTGGTAGGTTCCCCGATAAGGGATGATCCGCTCCAGAAACGCGGCGATATCCTTTTTCAGACCGGGTTCGTATTCAATGGCGGTGATGCCGGCCGTTGATCCCGGCGCGAACAGCGTGACGATGCCGTCCGAAACAGCATGCTTCGCGATTATTTCCCTGAGTTCCGGGGTCAGGTCCACGACGTCGCGGTTTCCTGTCGTGGACACGGATAGGTAGTCGGTCTTCACTGGCATGGCGCGCCTCCCATAATTGTTGATGTTAAGCAATGCCCCTCCCCTATCATTGTCAATGATATTTACCTGATCGCCAATTGGGCCGGCTGTGCGTTAATGTAAAGCTCTCTTGAAATCCGACGCAGCGTATTATACGGATAGCTTATTAATATATCGCTAATAAAATTCATTTGTCATTCCGGCCTAAGTGCCGGGATCTATCGAATTAATAAGTAATTATAAGATTCCTGCATTCGCAGGAATGACATGGAAAGAAAATTACGATATGTAAATAGACGGCCTAATTCCTCACCACAGGGTTATATAATATTATTGCCAAAAATCGCCCTCTGTTATGTAATGTCCTCAATTGTTCAATAATATTCCGATTACGAAACAGCCGCTTCCTTTTCCTCTGACTCATATTCGAAAATATTATTAACAAAATAAATTCATACGGGAGGACAGTATGCAAGGATCGACACTGTATGTGGGGAATTTAAGCAGTTTCGCCACCAAGGAAAAATTGCACGAATTGTTTTCAGGATATGGGAGTATCGTCCACATTAAAATTATCGGGGATAATGCGTTTGGATTTGTTGAAATGTCGAACCAATCCGAAGCGGAAAATGCAAAAAACTCATTAAATGGATATAATTTTGAGGGAAATAATTTAAAAGTTGGTGAAGCTCGTCCAAAAAATTATAATACGAGAGCAAGAAATCCCAGAAGATAGTCAGCACCGTACAGCTTTATCGGCAGTTTTATGATACTATTTGCATATTGCAATTCCACACCAAGATTGGCTTCTGTCGTCCCTTATGATTCTATAACAGTAGCGGCGTTCCCTGCATTGTTGATGCAATGAGGATATCCGCCATTAAAATCGGCGCTGCTGCTGACCGGCATGTCCGCTATACAATTATATTAATCGCTTGAAATGTAACAGTGCCAAAGTTTAATTGGCTCTGTAAACACTGTTTATTCCCTGATTCAGCGTAAAATCGGGAAGCAAACAAGTGGCGATAAAAATACCCTCGTGGATGTATCGGCAATGAAAAATCTGGATAAACTCTTCTACCCTGAAAGCATCGCGGTCATCGGAGCAACCGAAGTTAAACTCAAATGGGGATCGATTGTTCTCGCCAATATCCTTGACGGAGGATTCAAGGGACCCGTGTATCCGGTTTCCACATCACGGGAAACGGTATACGGTCTCAAGGCGTATAAATCTCTTAAAGATATACCGGGTAAGGTTGACCTGGCGTATGTCGCGACGCCGTCGCATACGGTCATGGAGATCATGCGGGATTGCGCCGAGAATGACATACGCAACATGGTCATCATATCGTCCGGATTCAGCGAGGCGGGCGGCGACGGCGTGCGGCTGGAGCAGGAGCTTGCCGATTTCGCCCGAAAGCACGCCATCAATGTGGTCGGTCCCAACACCATGGGGATGTCCAATCTGAACTGGAACCTTTTTGGAACCGGAGCCCATCCGCGTCCGGTACCCGGCAATATATCAATAATCGCCCAGAGCGGGAATGTCGGAAACCAGATCATGCTCTGGGCCGAACTTGAAGGATTCGGCATCGGCAAATTCGTCGGTTCCGGCAACGAGGCGGTTCTGAAGGTGGAGGATTATCTGGAGTACTACAACGAGGACAAGGATACGGGCGTTATCCTGATATACCTGGAAGGAGTCGATGACGGAAGAAAATTCCTGGATATAGCGAAAAATACAACATTGAAGAAGCCGGTCATCGCCCTGAAGGCTGGCAGGACCGTGGGCGGCAGCAGGGCCGCGGCGTCCCATACCGGCGCCATGGCCGGATCGTTCCGGATTTTCGAGAGCGTGATGCGACAGACGGGAATCATGATAGCAATGAATCCCACGGAACTCCTGGAGCTCTCAGTCGCCTTTGACAGCTTCCCCCTGCCGAAGAGCAACCGTGTTGGCATCGTGACCCTGGGCGGCGGCTGGGGCGTTATTACGGCTGATGAATGCGAGGAGCGGGGGCTTACCATGCCGCCGCTCCCTGACGAAATCAGGAACAAGCTGGATAAAAAGCTCCCCCCCTTCTGGAGCAGGTCGAATCCGGTCGACCTGGTGGGACAGCCGGATGTTGCACTGTACAAGGAATCGATCGAGCTGATGGTGTCATCCGACGCCTATGATTCCGTTATCGTTCTGGGGATCATCGGCTCGGCGAGTTTCGGGATACGTCCGCTCCAGGCCACCAACCGGCTGGGATATATATCCGATGATGAGATGCGCAGGATTGAAGAGGGATCGGCTATTATCGAGAAACAGATTCTGGACACGATCCTTACCTTGATGAATCGATACCATAAGCCGATCTACCCGGTTACCATGGCGGCCTTTCCCGATAACGAGATCATGCACACAGCCGAGGGGAGCAGATACAAAGTGATCGTGTACAAGACGCCGGAAATGGCGGTGCTGTGCCTTTCGCGGCAGTACCTGTACAGCAGGTATCTTAAGATGCGCGGGAGCTGCTGACCGCGTCCCTCACCGGTTCAGGCGGTACGTGTCGTCAGAGAAATAATCGTTGATTCTTCAGATGGCATGGATACAAAGTTATCTTTGCGGCAGGGCCTGCTGTGAATCGTAAGGTATGTGAAGCATGAAATCGAAACAGATACTCTGTGCGCTGATACTGTGCATATCGGCGGCGTCTACCGCATCCAATGGAAACGAGACAT
>MIBH01000036.1:0-105 GCA_001829455.1 Spirochaetes bacterium RBG_13_51_14 | reverse complement strand
TACGGTGCGCGCCCTGTCGGATGAAATCGTCCCGAAGCATAAAAAGCGAGTCAGGATAACATCCATGCGCGGCACATGGATATTCGAACGCATATCGCCGAAGGA
>MIBH01000035.1:56684-64887 GCA_001829455.1 Spirochaetes bacterium RBG_13_51_14 | reverse complement strand
ACTGCAAAAAGAAGGTAACATAAGCGATCGCGAAATGTTCACAACATTTAATATGGGTATCGGCATGATGGTGATTACCGGCCTGGAAAACGCCGGTCGCGCGATTGAACGGCTCAAACAATCCGGCGAATCGGCGCGCGCTATCGGCGTTATTGAAAAAGACGCCGGCGAACGCGTGCGGATTATATAATTTGAGTAAGTCAAAATTTTAATTAAAACATCCCTCCCATCAATGAAGGGGAATAAAAAAGGAGAATCATACTATGATAAAGCGACTCGCAGTTTGCTTATTGATAGGCGCAATGGCCGGTTGCAGCGTTCCGGAGAGCCTCAAATTCCGCAGAAATGAAGGGAGTGCGATAATCGGCGTAACCATAAGGGTCAGGCTGCTGAACGTTTTCCCTAAAAAGCAGACCACGGTATATTTTGTAAAGCTTGAAGAAAAGGACAATGAATATTTCGGGACGAAAATCATTCGCTGCAACTACACAAGGGAATTTTTGACGGGGATCTATGCGTATATCATTAATGCCGAGCCTGGTAAATACGCGGTTGTATGCTCGACAAAATTTGATAAGATGGCAGATACCACTATTGAGACCAAAAATATTTCCGAAGTCGGTTATATCACTTTTTTCGATGAAAATGCGATTAAACAGAGCATTGTAGACGTAATTCCCGGCCAGGTGGTTTACATGGGCTCGTTCGTCATCAACAGCCAGCTGAAAAGTCTGTCCCGGAACATTGAAAACAACGGAGACAGCGCGCAGAAGCACTATTATAATCTCCTCAAATCGTACATGGACGGCACATTTTACTGCGGAGCTCTCATTAAAGCGGACCGGTCTGAAAAAGAGACGCGCGAGTTTCTTTCAAAAACCGGGGGGTATTTCAAAAATACTGAGTGGAAAGACAATATAGATAAAGCGGTAGCCGAGCTTGACAACCCCCAGCAGGAAAAAAATAACGTCGAAAATTAACGCTTAATCCATCCCATATATTTCTGTTTAAACAAACTATTATTTGACTTGTTGCGATACTGCCGTCTCGCGCTCGCGGGTTGCTTTTTAAGACGCTGGCCCTTATAACGCCCCCCAACCCCCCAAAGGGGGGCTTAGGCATCCCCCTCCGGGGGATCTAGGGGGCTATTGGGACAACCCCTTCGACTCTGCTAAAAAAAAGTTTTGCGGTAAGTCTATTTTTATAGAATAGACTTACTGGTCAGTCAGACTATTGCAAAACAATAATAAATATTCTCTACTTAACTAAAAAAAACTATTAAAATGTGAACATAAACATCAAATTTGTATATATAATAATTAAATAAATACATAAGCATGTTACAAAAAAACTTGACTTATCATTAAAAAAATATATTAATGCTACATAATTAATTTTACAATTGTACTCTCACTTTTTTTTCAATTCTTAAAATTCTTTGTCTCAAAAATTTAAAGTACAAAAACATAGGGGTAATGTATTATGCTTAAAAAAAGATTTCTATGGTTGATCATCATAGCGCTGGTTGTGTGCGGCGTTAGCCTGCGTGCGCAGGAAAAAGCTGCAGCACCGGCAGGGCCGGAGAAGGTAATGCTCTTCGATGGCGAACAACTTAAAGTACAACTGGAAGGTAGAATAAGGTGCAATCTGGTTCAAACCCAGAACAATGTCTATCAAGACACGTGGGCTCTCTGGGTTAATAACCAAAAATGGGGTTATCCATTAGGTATAACAATCCCTGGCAAAGGAGCTCCTGCATACTGGCTCCCGATGATTGGGCAACTAAAAAAGGGTGCTTTGTTATTTGACGTTCGCGAGACTGCTTTGGGTTTAAACATACAGGGACCGAAGATCCTGGGCGCGAACTCATTCGCAGCAATTAAAATTGACTTCTTGGGTGGTTATGCACAAAGGTTTGCTGCCCCAACAGGAGGCAATGTAGTTCGTAATCCAGTTCCCCGGATACGGAATGCGTACGCCGGTCTCGAGTGGAAGACTGAAATGTTTTCTTTTAAATTCACGTTCGGTCAGTTTAATTCGCTGTTAATCCCTGTATTGGCGTATCCGGTAAACTTGTCTTACTTACCCTATTTTGAAAAAGGTTTACTGTTTAGCTATGATCAGGGCATTACCATTGGCATGGTAATCGGGCCTGAAAAGGTCAACGTTATGATCGACGCGGCAATGGTGCGGGCCACGTCCGGCAACGATGCTACGAGCGCCCTCTATGGCGGTACAACCGGTCCGGACGTCGCTAACATCGATGAGCGGGGTACTGGTGAAGCAAGCATGAGACCGGCCTGGAACGGCAGAATCGCGTTTAACCTTAAACCCCATCCTGCCTTTGGCCTTACGCTCGGCGTTACCGGACATTTTTACAACCAAAACACCTATATTGCCCATACCAATACGGCTCTTTATGGGTTTGCATGGACACCTGCTTACATCCGGACAATGGACGTACAATCAAAATCAATCGGTGCGCAAGCCAAGCTTCAGGTATGGGTAGTCGTACTTGAGGGAGCAGGCTGGATGGGTCAGGCTATGCAAAACTACTATGCCATGTTTGGTGTTGGCGTGCGTGAATCCCTGTCCGGCTTGAAAAATCTCCCAGACAAGGGCAGAGGCGGATATGCCCAGCTCTATATCGCTCTGCAAAAAATCGGCATTCCCATTATGCCCTATGTCGGTATGGCTCAGGAGATTAAAAATAACACCCCACGGATACCATACTCCCTTGCCGCTGGCGCAACAACTACTGCAACCTATGCGCTATCCACTCTAGGAGCTGCCACTACTTCCACCATTTTGTGGAACTCTGAAGTCAATGGTGGCATCTGGATATTCTTTAGCCAGTATATGAGAGTAGGATTCGATGCTGGTCAGGTGGTTACTAAATTCAAGGGTGTAAATGGCACAAGCACGAGCATGGTGTATAGAACAGCTGCAGAGTTTGTGTTCTAATTATTTGATAACGTGCGATACTATTAAAAAGGCGGCCAAAAGCCGCCTTTTTTTATGCCCTCACCCCCCCCCTTCTTCAATTCAATGGGGGAGGAGTATTAAGGGGGTGAGGGCATAACGTTAGCGGGTAAAGGCAAACCCCTTACAGCGCCTTCCCCATCACCCGGTTCAGCCTCTTCACGAATTCACTGGGGCTTTTCAGCTCAACGCCCTCAATCAGGAGCGCCTGCTCCAGAAGGAGGTGGCTGATGTCTTCTATGACGGCCTTGTCTTCCGTACCGGAGAGCTTTCTTATTATCTCATGCTCCGGGTTGACCTCAAGGATCGGCTTGAAATCCGGGACATTCTTCTGCCCCATGGCCTTGAGGATGTGCTGCATCTGGATGGTGGGATCGTTCTCGTCCGTGACGATGCATGAGGGGGAATCGCTCAGGCGCGTGCTCGCCTTGACGTCCTTGACCAGGTCACCCAGCACGTCCTTGATTTTTTTAATGAGCGGCTCGATCTCCTTTTCCTTCTGCTTGTCCGTGTCGGTCTTGAGGCTCTCCGCAGCGTCGGTCCGGTTGACCGACTTGAGGTTCGTGTCTTTGTACTGCGGAACGGCGGTGATCACGATATCGTCGATCTCATCGTCAAGGATGAGAACCTCGACGCCCCTGTTCCGGTACATCTCCAGGAGGGGTGAATTGCGCAGATTTTCTTCCTTGCCTCCGGTTATATAGTAGATGGCGTCCTGGTCCGGCTTTATCCGATCCTTGTACTCGGCCAGGGTGGTATGGCCCTCGACCGCGGTGGACTTGTACATCACCATATCCAGGAGCCGGTCCCGGTTCTCCATGTCCTGGTACAGCCCCTCCTTCATGGTGATGCCGAATTCCTTGTAGAAGGCACTGTACTTTTCCCGGTCGTTTTTCTGTAGCTTTTCAAGCTCCTCCAGTATACGCTTAACCGAGGATGATTTTATCTTTGCCAGGACGCGGTTCTGCTGCAGAATCTCACGGCTTATGTTGAGCGGCAGGTCCTCTGAATCGATTACGCCCCGTACAAATCTGAGATATACCGGCATGAGCTCCTTGTCGTCGTCGGTGATGAAAACCCGCTTCACGTACAGCTTCACGCCCGGTTTGTAATCCGCACGGAACAGATCTAAGGGCGCCCGCTTCGGCACATAGAAGAGGGTGGTGTAATCGAGCTTCCCTTCCGCGTGGGTATGGATGCGCATGAAAGGCTCATCCATGTCGTGCGAGATGGACTTGTAGAATTCGTTATAGTCGTTGTCAGTAAGCTCCGACTTGGGCCTCTTCCACAGGGCCGAAGCCGCGTTAATCTGCTCCGTTTTCTGCTCTTTTACCTCTTTTTTCTTGTCACCCTCCCCTTCATACCGAACACCTTCATAATGAAGGTATATGGGAAAGGGGATATGATTGGAGTATTTTTTTATGATGGATTCGATCTGCCAGCGGTTCGCGTATTCCTTTCCCTCCTTGTTAAGATAAAGCGTTACCGTGGTCCCCTGTGTTTCGCGGCCTGCCTCCCCGATCTCGAATTCTCCTTTGCCGTCGCTCGTCCATTTGAACGCTTTTTCTTCCCCTGCTTTTCTGCTGACCACCTCCACTTTCTCGGCAACCATGAAGGAGGAGTAGAATCCTACACCGAACTGGCCTATGAGGTTTGAATCCTTTTTGGCGTCTCCGGTGAGCTGTTCCACAAAACCTCTGGTGCCGGACCGGGCTATGGTGCCCAGGTTCTCCTCCAGTTCTTTCTCGTTCATCCCGATGCCGGTATCCGAGATGGTGAGTGTCGTGCTCTTTTTATCGTCGAAAAATATGTCGATGCGTGGTTCAAATTTGATGCTCTTGTACGTATCGTCGGTGAGGGACTGATACTTGAGCCGGTCAAGGGCGTCCGAGGCATTGGAAATGATCTCGCGCAGAAATATCTCTTTATGAGAGTATAGTGAATGGATGATGAGATGAAGAAGCTGATTGACTTCGGTCTGGAATTGATGCTTCGTCATGGCAACCTCCTGAGCAGTTTATATGGTAAAATATCAGGGCGCATGTAACGGCTGATTGCTCCCTGGTATGAAAGGAAAAATATATATCCATAAATCAAGAAAAAAATTTTCTTATTTATTTAAAGTGCGTCCCAAAACTCACATCCTTTGGTTTTGTGACTATGGTTTTCGGAAGCAGAACTCCCGAAAACCGCCATTCCGCACTAATTTCTAATAAATTGGTGCGGAATGGCGGTACATTCTGTACCGCACAGAAAGCATTCCATGTTTTGGATGCACTTTAAATAATCTGAAGAATAAAAAAAATAGTTGTTACAGCATCGTTAATGCCGTAACTTGAATTTATTCAATATTTGAGCAAATCACATAACCTATATTAAATATCTGATATGTTACGGAATTCGATTCATTTTTCAATATCAATTTTCATAATACCATCTCTGCTGTATCTGACGGGATGCTCCGCCGCCATCCGGCCAGAATCTGCATATACATTTGGATCCTTCAGATATGAGCGGAATTCGCCCCTGATATCACGGGTTTCCATGCCTCCCGACACTGTCCTGAAATATTTGCAAAAGCTCGATAACCGGCCGGATTACCGGCCCGTCCTTCCCGGCAGGCGCGAGATGCATATCTTGAAAGCCGCTCTGGGACTGCTTCCCGTACGCACGAGGCACGTTCTACAGAATCGCCTTCTCGGTATTTACTGTATCAACGACTTTACCGGGAACGGCCTGACCGAATGGGTCGCGGACGAACGCGGAACCATCCATACGTTCATGGTCTTGAATTATTCGGTCTTTACAAAAACAGTATCGGAGCTGCTCACGGAAAAAGAAAACACCTGCTTCATCAAAGATGATCCGGCGCTTGATATCAATATCGACTGCGGAACCGCGTACAGCGGTCTCGTGTATATCCTTCTTCATGAATCAACCCATGTCGTGGATTATGTCACTCATATCACGCCCTATACGGATGAAGCCATAAAACCGATCATGAAAAACAGAACCGCTGAAACCGATTTTACCAGGAACATCTGGAGGGGATACAGCGCATCGATCAAACAGTATTACTTTTCCAATAAGGTTTCATTCTACGGAATCAAGCCGCCGGCGATGCGGATATCGGAAGCGACCGCCGCATACCGCGATCTTTGTCGGTCGCCCTTTGTCTCATTATACGCCAGCCAATCTTGGGCGGAAGACCTGGCTGAGCTCGTGACGTTCTATCATATATCGCGCGTGCTGAAGCAGCCGTTTATAATTCACCTGCGCAGGGGCGGGAAAAACATGGTCTCGATCCGACCCCTGGAATCTTCGGAGGTTATCAAACGGCTGCCGCTCCTCGACACTTTTTACCGTCCAGAGGCATTATGATTTCAATAGATTTTGAATGCTCGAATGAGCACCGGTTTGAAGGTTGCTTCAACGATTACGACGCATATAAAGACCAGCTCGGCCGTGGTTTGATCGCTTGCCCCCTCTGCAATTCGCGCGATGTCAGGCGGCTCTACACCGGCTGTTCAATCCAGGCGAAGTCATCCGACACATCCCGAATGGACAAGAAGTACCCCACCATGTTCGACTTCATCAGGAGCTTCAACCAGTTCGTGAGGGAACATTTTGAAAACGTCGGCGGTGATTTTGTTAACGCTGCACGGGCCATCCATTACGGCCTTGAAGAAGAGCGGTGTATCTACGGAGAGTCATCCCCGGATGAGATTCAGGAACTGCATGAAGAGGGAATCGACATCATTCCCCTAATCGATCTGGATAACGTGGAACATTAATACTCTCGGTACAGGAGACCGCTTCCCAGCGCCAGAATAATATAGACCGCCGGTGCGATGATATTGAGATAATATCCGGCCGTCAATTCATAGGGCGCCTTGCTGATCTCATGGGCTGCCTGAAGATAAATAATATCAAGAAGATACAGCGCGTTCAGAATCACCCGGACGATCATTACAATGAATCCGGGAAAATAGATCGTGACCAGCATAATCAGCACGATGCCGATCAGATAATGAGCCGCTGGATTATTGATGGAAAAGTACATGTCAAAAATTTTATACCGCGCCATCGGCGCAACAACCGCAGCGAAGGCAAGAACGGTACTTAAAACAATGCCCTTCTCTAAAATATTTATCTCGAGAAATATCTCGAGAAGCTTCAGAAACAACCGCTTAATGGTGTAAAAAATCCCGGCACAAAGATCAAGCAACAGGCTCAATAATGTTCTCATGGCGGCACCTATTGTTAAATTGTCCCCTCAGGTCCACAGAGAGGATCTGCAACAACATTACGGCACAATAATCATTTTTACCGCTTCGCTGAAGCCCCGCGGTCCGATTCCTTCCGTCACCCGAATATTCTCTATTCCGGTTTCAATTACCGATCCGTCCCGTTTTTTTACCACAACCGGAATATCAACTTCACGGAGCATGGCAATATCATTTTCACTGTCACCGATACCGACGGTGCATATCTCGCCGTTGTGTCCCCTCCGGTAATACTCTATCAATCTGATAACGGCCTTCCCCTTGTCAACATCCGCCGGCATGAAATGAAAAAATCTGTCTCCTTTCGTCACCGCAAGCCCTTTCTGAAGCAATTCACTGTTGAGGCGCGGCAACTCGTCCGTATCAAACGGTCTCCCGCTCGGGAGGATAAAGGGAAGAGACGCTGACCGCTGCTGGGCGAGCTTCGCCAGTTCCCGCGTAAGCCCGGTGCGCCGCGCTATTTCGCCGATATCCATGTCGGTAATAAACCAGACCGGCTCGCGGAACGCCGCTTCCAATATGTTTTTCCTCCTGCGTAATTCCGAGACATCCCCGCCCAGGTATTCAATCACCCCGTCCGGCCAGCAAACTCCGCCGCCGTTTTCAAAAATAAACGGGGAGACCATCCCAAGCTCCTCATGCAGGACTTTAATTTCAGGGAAGGTTTTACTCGACACGAAAACAAGCTGATAACTCTTTTCCCGCAGCATGGTTATACCTTCCAGCGCCTGCTTATAACTGTGGGTGTCATAGTCGAGCAGGGTGCCGTCAAGATCCGTAAAGAAGAGGTACGTCATTCCCTGTCCTTCTTTATCAGCATGAATTCGACCCTCCGGTTCCGCCGCCTGTTTTCATCGCTGTCGTTGGGATAGAGGGGCACCGTCTCTCCCATGCCAACGAACTTCAACCGGTCAACCCGTATCCCCTTACTGACC
>MIBH01000035.1:56534-56659 GCA_001829455.1 Spirochaetes bacterium RBG_13_51_14 | reverse complement strand
GCCGCTCCGAGAGCTCCAGGTTGTATTCTTCCTTGCCGATGTCGTCGGTGTGACCCTCAATGAGGACATCGTATATTTCATATTTTTGCAGTATCTGATACACCCGGTCAAGGATGACCCGGCCC
>MIBH01000035.1:31891-56328 GCA_001829455.1 Spirochaetes bacterium RBG_13_51_14 | reverse complement strand
CGACGAAACGCTTGTTGAATGATTCCGGCGTGTTCCCGCTCTTGAAAGACGCGGCCAACCTGATATAGTACACGCCGTCGTCCAGCCGCTTCCCGCTGCTGTCAAGGCAGTCGTATGAAATCATTTTTTGAAGCGAGGCTTCTCCGGTTATCTCTCGTACGATTTTCAATTTTTCGTTCATTATATTAACCCGCCAGTCCACCAGCCCATAGGTGCTCGACAGAAAGGAAAAAAGATTCAATGAGCCATCCTTGTTGAAGGAAAAATATTCAGACGACAGCGTGATGTCAGCGACTTCATATTTCCGCGTCAGGGTTATTTCCCGTATTTCCGCATAGGCCGAATTGCCGGCTTTATCGGTGGAGCTGATAAAATAATTATACAGCCCCTCCGGCGCATTTGCGCCTAAATCATCCTTTCCGTCCCATACCACCCGGGCGGGAACGGAGTTTCCTTCCCATGTATAACTTTTAATTACTCTCCCCATTGCGTCCCTGAAACCCGCCTCCCATTCGTCATCTGGCGCGGTTTTTATCTTCAAGAAAACAAGGTACGTGTCCTTTTTCCAGTCTCCGTTCGGCGAGAACAGATCATCGCTCTTCTCCAGCGCCACTTCCGGGGCGGTGTTATCAACGACGATCGTACCTCCCTTAGTAACTGCAATATTGTCCCGCTCATCCCAGGAGCTGAAAGCATATGTGTATACGCCATCGGTGACCGTATCGCCCTTCACATCAGTGCCGTCCCAGATCACGCGCTCGGGCACCGTCATGGACTCACGTTTCTGAAACATCCGTTTGAAGAAGGCCTGGGCCGTGAGTTTATCGATCATGTCCCTTTCCGAGATCGAATAATCCTTTATGATCCGGCCCCCTGAATCGAGAATCTGCAGCTTCCATCCCTTGATTCTGCTTCTATCATGCACGGTGAGATTGAAAAGCGCAAAGTCCTTGGCGCCATCGTGGTTCGGCGAGATATACTCTTTATCGGTCCGTATGTCTGTAACGGGCGGTTCCCGGTCCAGCATCCCGTATTCAACAGTAACGCCCAGATAATGCACAAATTTCATACCGGGGTAAAAATTAATCGCATAGTTCAGCGATCCCTTGAAGCTTTCATAGTTGAATTTCATCCCCAGTCCGGCCGTGAAATCCCCATCATTATAAGCATGGGGTATAACATATCCCATCCTCACAAGAATCATACCGATTATTTCCGATTCGATCCCGAATTTTACCGGGACTTCCCTGTAATTCAACGCCGTATAGTCATTGAAAAACGCAAGATTGAAATGCCTGATGCTGAAAAATTTAAAGTTAAAACCCAGGGTTACGTCGTTCATATCTGCATGTCTCCAGCTGCTTCCGAACGGATATCCGAAACGGATCGACAGGCCGATCCTCGGTTCAAGAAGGCAGAACCCGTACCGGTTCCCGGTGCTGGGGAATTTGTACATGAAGCCGAGTGCGCCGCCGGTAAAATAGGCTGTCCCCCCATCACGTCCAGTAAAAAAGTTGAGTGAAAACCCGATCAACAGCTGCCGCGTTATATCCCGGGCGCTCCCGAAGCTTATACCGTATCCGTTTCTGAAATCCAGACTGCCCGGCAGATGCAGATACCGGAAGGAAATGCCGAAAACCCCGTACGAGGTCGGCACCGCCAGCGACCCTCCGCCGTCATAAAAGGTTGTCGGCAGCGGCAGTGTACCGTATTGGATGCCGATTCCGATACGCTCGGAATCCCCGATTGAGGCCGGATTCAGGAAAAAATAGTCCACGCCGGATGAAGCGACGCCGGTTCCGGCCCTCCCCAGTGATTCGGCGGAATTTCCGAACAGGGTAATTTCTTTGCCCCTGTATTCCTCGCCGCGTGCCATTGGAATTGCGATTACCGCAACCGCCAGTATGATGCAGACAATCGTTTTCATAAATTTGCAATGAGAAAATTATAGTGATGTTCTGTTACCATCGGTGACAGACTTATTGAAATCCATCTCCATATCAAGTTATTTTTATAATTGCTCGAGTTAGGCGAATTTAATTCAAGGACTCCCTCCCCCTTGACGGGGGAGGGATGGGGTGGGGGTAAATAGCTTCTATGATGCATCAGGCGTTACAATCACCCTCCCCTGTCCCCTCCCATCAAGGGAGGGGGATGTGCAATTTAGTTGACGGTGACATGGGTTATGACAGGAGGGAATTACAACGAGCCGTTATTTTTTACACGCGTACAAAACCACGCTCTTGGGGAAAAAATAGTTGAAAAAGGACTCCACCCGTCGCATGAAATGAGAGTAGAGTCCGAGGTGGAGAAACGTGTGATACGCTTTGGCGAGGGGATGATCGGCACGATGCAGGCCAACAACACTCCGTATCATCCACCAGACGGTGTGAAATGCGTGCTTGAACCCAACGCCGTACACTTCCAGCCCGTTCCGCCGCATCAGACCGGCCAGCTCCCCGGGATGGTATTTCCGTATATGGCCGCCGGGAGAAGCGAAGTATTCATAGGTCAGCAAATCATACAGATGTTCGCTGAAAATCGTGGGCACGGTGATGGCGATTCTTCCATTCTTTTTCAGCACCCGGGTCAGCTCACGACACGCCGCATTGTCATCGCTTACGTGCTCCATCACCTCGGCGCATATGATTCGGTCGAAGGATTCGTCCTTGAACGGCAGGTTCAGCGCATCCCCGGAATGGACCAGATACCGAACCTCCCGCCCATTCAGGCGTTTCTTCATCTCGGTCAGGGAAAAACTGGTTTTCCGGAGGCACCCCATGTCTTTGTCCATGCTGTACACCACAGCCCCCCGTGATACGAACTCCAGCGAATGGCGTCCGAAACCGCATCCCGCGTCCAGTACGACATCGCCCTCTCTGACCGCGAGCCGGTCAAAATCAACGGTAAGCATTGATGACCTCTTCGTACATTTTGACCAGTTCCTTGGCCGCGTTCTCCCACGTAAATATTTCAAGCACGCGTTTCCGCGCGGCCTTGCCCATCTGCCTTCGCAAACCGGGTTTTTCGAGGAGGAAATCGATTCCCTCTGCAATGGCGGCCGCATCGCGCGGCGGAACCAGGTACCCGGTCTTCATGTGCTCGCCTACTACTTCCGGCAGGGCGCCTGCCGTTGAGGTTATTACCGGCAGCTCGCAGGCCATGGCCTCTGCGGCCGGGAACCCGAATCCCTCATACAGTGACGGCAGCACGGCAATTTCGCTCTGGGCATAGAGGCGTATCAGCCGGTCTATGGGAATCTTCCCGGTAAAGGTGACCCTGCCGTTCAGTTTCAGCCTGTCAATGAGATGCGGTACCGTGCTCCGGTTGGGAGCGCCGCCGTCTACAATGGTAAGGTTCACCGCGTTCCGCGTCAGGGTCATCGCCTTCAGGAGATAAATGATCCCTTTCTTGCGGTCTTCCACGTTCCCGACGAATATGATATTGTTCTTCCTTTTCTTGACGCCCTTGAGAGGATAAAATAGGTTCGCGTCCATCCCGTTGTAAATCACGCATATCTTCTTCTGATTGACGCCGAAGGCCTTATTTATCTCCAATGCGGCGTTATGCGAAACGGTGATGATACGGTACATCCGGTTTGATACGAACCTCTGCATCAACAGCGGATAGTATAAAATCCGCCGCATCTTGATGTTGAAGTCCGATGGATACTCGAACCAGGTTGACCGATCGATGGTCAGCGGGTGATGAATCGTCGAGATGAATGGTATCCCCAGTCGTTGAATCAGGAGGAACCCGTAGCCCAGACATTGATTATCGTGTATGATATCGAATGCGTGTGTTTTTAAAAGCTCCTTGAGCTTCAAGAACGCGCGTATGGAAAATGTTTCTATTTCGGGAAATATGCCCAGCTTGGCAGCGATAAACTCGTAAAAATTAAGGGGTAGGAGTGTGGCAAATGGTTTATGAGGCTTGATGAAGTCATTCTTTTTATTGAAATAATTATGATTGCTGATACGATGAATAACAACACCTTCCTCATCGAACGGATAGGGTGGTCCGGCAATTACATGAACTTCATGCCCGAGTTTTACCAGTTCCCTGGCTATATACATAACATATATTCCCTGGCCGCCGCAATAGGGGTTTCCCCGGTAGCTTAAAAGACATATTTTCATTGCAGCCTCCTGTACCTGTTAATTACGTCCCGGTAAACATCAAGAGTATTTTTCGCGGCAACGGGCCATGAAAAATTTTCCGCTGCTCTTTTCCTGCCGTTTTTCCCCATGCGCGATCTTGTTTGCCGATCCTCCAGCAGCGCGGCGATAGCGTCGCGCAAGGCCCGCGCGTTTCCAGGTTCCACCAGAATCCCGCATGACGAATCAACAACCTCGGGAAGGGCGCCTGCCGTGGTGACCACCACCGGGGTCTCGCATGCCATGGCCTCGGCGGCGGGAAGGCCGAACCCCTCGTACAGGGAGGACATCACCAGGATCGCCGCCCTGCTGTAGAGGCTTGCCAGGGTCTTCTGGTCAACCTTGCCGGTAAACGTGACACGGTTCTGGACGCCGATCTTCCGGACCAGACGGGACGCATTTTTTTTCAGGGGCGGCCCTTCGTCAACGATGGTGAGCCTGATTTCCTTGGGGAGATCGGCAAGGGCTTCAAGGAGGAATGCAATACCCTTTTTATGATCCTCAGTGTTTCCGACGAACAGAATCAGCCGCTCTTCCCGCTCCTCACCGGTATTTGTAAAGCTCTCAATATCCATGCCGTTATAGACGATTGAGATTTTATCTTTTTTTACGCCAAAGGCCCTGTTCAGTTCCTCCATGCCTTCCCGCGATGAGGTTATGATCCGGTCAAGCCGGTTGATGACAATACGCTGCATGGCGAGGGGATAGAACAGTACGGTGGTAAGTCTATCCCAGAAGGTCACGTCCATCATTAAATCCGCATCGCGGTCCCTGGTCAGGGGATGGTGGATAGTCGATATTACCGGAATGCCGTAACCTTTTATGAAGAGAAGGCCCCAGCCGAGGCCGTTCACATCATGAATGACATCATACCTCTTTTTCCTGAGAAGTTTATGAATGGCAAAAAAAGCCCTCATGCTGAAAGTTTCCATTTCTGAAAAAATGTGGAAACGAGTCAGTATATAATCAACGAGATTCCAGACCGAATACACGCGCTTGAGCCGTGAGGAGCCGAACTTCCTGGTTTTCATCATCCATATATTCAGGTTCTCAACACAATGAACCGTAGACCATTCATCCAGGGGATCCGGATAGGGAGGTCCGACCAGCACGTCAACCTCCACGCCCATTCTGGCCAGTTCTCTGCTTAAATAATAAAGATAAATTCCGAGGCCGCCACAATAGGGACTACCCCGGTAGCATAACAGCAGCACCTTCATATGTAATTAAGTCTGTTCTTTTTCTTCCGGCAGTGTCGAACGAGTTGTTATGATTGCAATCCCCACCCAGAATACAGCGCCCAGAATCACCAGAGAAATCGCAGCTGCGGGAATGGCCAGCGCCCAGAAGTTCTTTATGTAAATCCCGTAGATGAGCAGAACTCCTAGGCCCAGAGAAATCAGACACAGAAAAAAGGCCTTAATTTTTGAAAAATCTTTTTTGTCGATTATTTCAGGCATGGGAGACGCCACCTTGATCGTAAGAATTGTCCATCCAATCCAGAATCCGGTCCCGATCACTGCCAGCGACACCAGGCCGATCGGAACCGCGATCGAGAAAAAAGTAAAATTGCTCACGCTATGTAATTCAATGCCAGAGAACCGCATCTGTTCACCACCCGCGATGACGAGAGAATATACAAACAATCCCATCAGCGAGAGCCCCGCCAGCACTGCAATATAACCATAAATTCTGGGTCTCGGCATACAAGATCCTAAGAAAAGAAAATCTGCATGAAGTCAAGATCAATCTTCCGTATATTAATGTCAACTTATTAATCGCGGGCGTGCCCTTTTCACCGGTCTCAGGTTGTTCAAGGGTAAAGGATAACGCGGTATATTGATTTTACAAAGAGGATGAAGGGCCTCATCTCTTCTTGAAAATTTTCCTGATAGATGTAAAATCGCGAGAGTTATATGCGATAATATATTCGGGGAACGCGTAATTGCCGCGCATGATATTTCGGAAGTCGACGATCCTGCCGTCGATGTATCGCACGCTCCCGCCGGCCTTCAGAACTACCGGAATCGCTCCCGCCCAGTCCCAGAGGCGCGATTTACCGATGAATGCAAGGGTGCGGTTTCTGGCGTTATCGACGGTCAGGCACGCGTGGAGTGCCGTTGATCCCAGGTTTCTCACTTTGCCGGGAAATTCGATGGCATACTCCCGGTACACTTCCGATGCGTAGAAAATATTCGTTTCAGTATCGATCCTAATATTCGTATCCGCGCGCAGGGCTGTATCATTCAAATAGGCCTTGTCGTCATCATTGTAAAACAACATATTGAAGCCGGGTGAATACACAAAACCGTAGACGGGCGTATACCCGCGGAAAATCCCTATTGACACGCACCAGATCGGGAGGTACATGCTGTACATGGCGGTGCCGTCTATGGGGTCGATGATAACTGACACCGTGTCAGCCGTGACTTTCGCCGCGCCGGCCCGGCCCTGTTCCTCATTTATAAAATGCAGGTCGTCATACCGAGCCGATATCGTATCTATCAACATATCCTGCACCATCAGGTCCGCCTGCGTTACAATGGTCGCGTCACTTTTTCTCGTGACCTGGATGGTGCTGCTCTGTATCTGCCGGGCCGCATCCCCCGCTTTAACGATCAGCGATTTGAAAAAATCAAAATCAGCAGTTGTAAACAGTGCGCCCATACCATTTCAGCGCATGGTGATACGCTATCCTCCTGATGCGCGCTCTTCAAATTTGAAACTTTTCGCCGTTTCATGAAAACGGGATACATGCCTGCCGTAATTATTGCACTGTGAGATCCCGGTGATGACGTAAAACTTCCTTTCCTTCCGCAGCGTGTAGACAAGCGCTTTGTATCCAAAGTCATTGATGGTGAAGCTGTAGGAGAACCACTGAGCCGCAGCACCATTGATAACGGCATTGCCCTGCTCATATATCTTCACACCCTTGAGCTTCCGCAGCCCGTCTATCTGCAAATCCATATACTGTTTTAAATCGACCGGCAGGTGCGCCTCTTCAACAACGACACTGACATTCTGCCTGATAACGGATGACCCCTCCGCGTCGGGAATATCAGCCAGAATTCTCGTTCCTTTGGCGTTTTCCGTGACCCTCCAATCACGGGGGAAACTTATGGAAAATCCATCGTCGATGCATTGATAACGCTTCTCGCGGATCAACCCGCATCCGGAGAGCCCCGCCATGAGTAAGGATGCGATCATGAACGCGATGACATATCGGTATGACACCATCTGTATTATCCCGCGGAGAGATAGAGCCCTCTCTTGAGCATCTCGGTGATCTCCTCAGCCGGCAGCGGCCTGCTGAAGAGGTACCCCTGCAGCATGTCGCAGTTGTGTATTTTTAGGAATTCAAACTGATCCACGGTTTCAACGCCTTCGGCGATAACCTTCAGGTTCAGGCTATGAGCCATGGCGATGATCGCCTTGGTTATCTCGGCGTTATTCACGTCAACCTTTATATCAAAAATAAAACTTTTGTCCACCTTTAAATTTTCAATCTTGAAGCGTTTGAGATAGCTCAGCGAAGAATAGCCGGTGCCGAAATCATCGATTGAAAAACATATTCCGATATCATAGAGATCCTTTATCTTACCGATAGCGATTTCAGGATTTTCCATGATACAGCTTTCCGTAATCTCCAACTCCAGTCCCACTGTGCCCATCCTGTGTTCATCCAGTATGGCCTTGATCCTGCTTACCAGATCTTCGTCCAAGAGCTGCTTTGTTGACAGGTTCACCGAGACCTTAAGATCCTTGTAGCCCATGTCCTCCCATAACTTCTTCTGCCGGCATGCCGTTTCTATGGTCCAGTTGCCTATCTCGATGATCAGCCCCGTAGCTTCGGCTATGGGAATGAATTTATCCGGCGGGATAGAGCCCAGTTCAGGGTGATTCCACCGGAGAAGTGCTTCCATGCCGATAATTCTTCCCTCGATATTGACCATCGGCTGGTAGTGAAGCGACAGCTGATCGCGGTCTATGGCCTGTCGCAGGTTTTTTTCGATTGCCAGCCGTTCTTGCGACCGGACGTTCAGCTCGTCGCTGTAGAACTTGTAGATCGCGTTCTGGCTCCTGGCGGCGTGGAGCGCCATCTCAGCGCTTTTCACCAGGGCATCGGCACCCGTGCCGTCCTTGGGATAGATGCTGATCCCGATTCTCAGGTTGATGGTTATCTCCCTGCCGTCAATGACAAAGGGCGCCGACAACTCATCGTTGATTTTTTGAGCCACCACGGCCGCATCGATGTCCTCGGTAATCCGGTTCAGCAAAACCGCAAATTTATCGCCACCGATCCGGAAGATGTAATCGCTCTCCCGAAGGCAGACCCTCAGCCGTTTGGCCGTTTCCCTGATCAATTCGTCGCCGGATTGGTGCCCGAATACATTGTTTATGTCCTTGAAGCGGTCTATGTCTATGATGATAACGGCCTTGCTTCCTTTAGCATCCTCACGGCCCACCTGGATCATCAATTGATGCAGGCGCTGAAAAAATGTCCTCCGGTTCGGGAGTCTGGTCATAGGATCGGTTCCGGCCATTGAATCCAGCTTCTGGTACGCCGCTTCCATCTCATCGGCGCTGTCCAGTCGCATTTTATTCAAACCCAGCATGGCCAGAAGAACGAACATACAGGTCCCGAGGCTGAACCTCGAAAAGGGAATGGCCGTCAGCATCCCGGTAAAGCTGCCGGTGTAAAAATACGCCGCGTCGTCGAGCGCGGCAACCGAAGCGGCAGCAAAGCCGATCATCGGCAGGATAATATACCTGATCTGCTTTTTCATGAACAGGTCGGCTGCGAAGCAGACCGCGCCATAGAGTATCAAGATGCTGAAAACAATATCCCTGATCGCACACAGTACGCCTTCTTGTCCGCGGCCATGAAAGGCCGCTGCATTCAGCAACACCCCTGATTTACGGGTTGTTGACATAAATTCATCGGGGAACAGAAAAGCGATCACGGTAATGCAGCACGCAACAGCAAGGCCGAACAATGATATAGATTTATTAATGCGCTGCCATTGTTCGTTCAACGCCAACAGGTTTGTTATAGAGTATGGAAAGGCGAACAAAAAAAAGGTGAGAAAGATCTGTTCGGCACGGTATAGCTGCACGCCGGCATCGGGTCTGAGCAGGATGCCGCCAACGATAAGAGCAAGCAGGTGGGTTACCACATAGATAAGGCTCAGCAGGCCGGCGATCGACATCGATATATGAATTTTATTTTGACGGTGCAATGAAATATGGAGAAAATACATATTGGCGGTAACGAGCGCTCCTGCACAGATCGCCGGGATTAGGAGTTGGGCTATTCCAAGGTTTTGTCCGAATATATTCATTGGTCGCATTCACTGAAACGAATAATCGAGGGTTATTCTATTTTGAATAGTAAATATTACAAGAAAAAAAATACGGCCGGGAGGTTTTTTGAATTACCGGCTGAATCTCCTCGCGTTACCCACGAACACGTCCTCAAGGCTCGGCATGATACGATTTAGTGCATATGATGAGACACCATGCTCCCTGAAAAACGAGGACAGTTTTTTCTTCACCGGAATGTTTTCCTCGCACATGATATGGATATCAGTTCCGAAAATCGCCGCTTCAACAATGAAATCCAGATGGCGTATCTTCTCAAACACGTCGAGAAAATTATCTGTTGATATGGAATACACCACATGATTAAAGTTTTTTTTCAGCGCATCGGGAGAATCAAGAGCGATAATTTCGCCGGCGATGATGAGCGCGATCCGGTCGCAGTGCTCCGCCTCGTCCATATAGTGGGTTGTGACGAAAATGGTGCGGCCCTCTTCTGAAAAGCGGTAAATGATCTCCCAGAAGTTGCGCCGCATGAGAGGATCCACGCCTGAGGTCGGTTCGTCGAGAAAAAGAATCGGCGGATTATGGAGAATGGCCCCTCCCAGGGCGAGGCGCTGTTTGATCCCGCCGGGAAGACGCTTCACCAGTTCGTTTTTCCTCTCACCGATGCCGGCCATGTCTAAGACGCGGTCGATTCCCTCTTTCAGCCGGAAGCCCTCAAGACCGTAAATGCTCCCGAAAAACTCCAGGTTCTCCATCACCGTGAGGTCTTCATAGAGACTGAAGCGCTGCGACATGTACCCGATGACGTTTTTGATCCGCTCCTGCTCGCTGATGATATCATACCCGGACACCCTGCCCTCGCCCGAGGTGGGCATCATGATCCCGCACAGCATCTTGATGGTGGTGGTCTTCCCCGCTCCGTTGGGGCCCAAAAAGCCGAATATCTCACCCTTTTCGACAGACAGGCTTATGTTATCGACGGCGGTAAAATCACCGAACTTTTTCGTCAAACGCTGAATCTCAACAACGTGTTCCATTACTCCATCCTCCTGCTCAACCTGCGGGCGCTGAGATACAGCAGTGTTATGCCAATAATGACGAGCACGAGGAGCTCTTTCCATAAAACCATAAAACCGACTCCTTTGAGAAACACGCCCCGGATGATGATAATGAAATACATTAATGGATTAACATAGGTGATAATCTGTATGGTCTCCGGCATCGCGTATATGGGGAACGCGAAACCTGAAAAGAGAATCGCCGGAATAAAGAAAAGAAAGAACGACATCATCGCTTGCTGCTGGGTTCTTGATATGGTTGATATATATATTCCGACCGCGAGGGTGCATAGAATATAGAAGAAGGCGGCAAAAAAAAGGAAAAGCATATTCCCCTTAAAAGAAACATCAAACCAGAGTATCGTGATAATTGTCACGACAAACATGTCGATAAAACCGATCATTGCAAACGGTATGGTCTTTCCCAGTATAAACTCGATGGGCTGTATCGGCGATACGATAATCTGCTCCATGGTGCCGGATTCGCGCTCCTTAACAATCGACATCGCTGTCAGCATGATTGTTATCAATGATACAATAAATCCGATGATACCGGGGAGGAAATAGTTTTTGCTGAGGAGCGTGGGATTAAAATAGGCCCGGTCGACAACGCGGACACCCTTGCTCATCACAAATCCGGATGCTACTCCGGGTGTACCGGCCGCAACGCCTGATGAACGAAGCAGAATCACCGTCTTAACGCGGTTGAGGTATTTGTCTATGAAGTAGCTTTGCATTATTTCATTAACGTACGCTGATATAACCGCGCCCCGGTTTGAATCCGTGCCGTCAATAATCACCTGTATCTCCGATGTTCTGCCTGATTTGATATTTTTCGAAAGTCCGCGTTTGATATGTATGAATGTCTCGACGTTTCCATTATCCATCTGCGACGCGAGCTCTTTTTCCGAATGAAGATATGAATACAGCGTAAAATAACCCGACCCGGTGAATTTTTCTATCAATCCCCTGCTCATTGAAGATTTATCCTCGTCAATAACGGCAAGGTCCGTACTATTGACGTCCATATTAACTGCATACCCGAAAACGATTATCATGATGATGGGAGGTCCGAAGAGAATCCCTCTCATGCGGTTATCCCGCAATACCTGGGCGAACTCCTTTTTAATCATGCTGATAAGCACCGGTATTCGAATAAATCCCTTCATTGCGCGGCCATTTCCAGTCGTTAGAGTGCGTCCCAAAAACTTCATCCATGTGGTTTTGGGACATCAGCGTTCGGAAGCAAAGCTCCCGATAGCCTGCATTCATCACCAATTTCTAATACATTGGTGATGAATGGCGGTACATCCTGTACCGCATAGAGTGCATCCCGGGATTCGGGATGCACTCTTATTGATCCGGAAGAGTGACCCTGAACTTTTTAATGCTCAATGCCAGTACAACAACACTGAATATAAATAAAAACACGATCTGGGTGCATAAAACAGAGTATCCGACTCCCTTTAAAATGATTCCCTTTAATACGACGATCATGTATTTGGCCGGGACAATATAGGTGATGATCCGGATGATGAGAGGCATATTCTTGATCGGGAAAATAAAATCAGACAATATAAATGACGGCAGATACGTGACGACAATCGCCAGCTGGACTGACAACACCTGCACCCTCGTTGCTGAAGAAATAAGGATGCCGATGCTGCAGGTGCCTATTAAGAAAAGTACGGAAATAAGACACAGCTCGATAAAACTCCCCCTGAACGGGACATTAAATACGAAATAACCGATTGAAAGTCCGCAGATAACGTCAAAAACGCCTATAAAAATATACGGCACCAGTTTCCCGAGCACCACCTCGTAGCCGCGGACCGGCGTGGTGATGAGCGTTTCCATGGTGCCCCGCTCCCATTCCCGGGAAATCGTAAGCGATGTAATGAGGGCGGATATGATGGCCAGGATAAGGCCAAGGTTTCCCGGTATGACGAAATTTCTGCTTTTTAACTCTGAATTATACCAGATTCTGTTCTTTATCTCAACCGGCTGTTTGATAAATGATATGCCTTTTTTTATTAATGCCTGCTCGAGGTAGTCCCTGTTGAATTCATAGGTGATGGCTTTGATATAGCCTGTCGCTATCAATGCTGACATTGAATCGGAACCGTCAACCAGCACCTGAACGTCGGCGAATTTCCCGGAATTGAACTTCTTCTCAAAATCCGGCGGAATCACGATTGCCATGATTATGCTACCGGTATTTATCAGATAATCAATCTCACGATAGTTCTTCACGTATTTTTCAACTGAAAGGTACTCCGTGTGTTTAAATCGCTCACAATACTGGCGTGAAAGAAAACTCCCGTCCTGGTCGAATATGCCGATCTTTACATGCTTGACGTCGAACACCAGCGCGTACCCGAAAAGCAGCACCAGCAGAGACGGGATAAACAGGGACAGATACAGGCTCCGCGCATCACGCCTGATCTGTATCCATTCCTTGTCTGCTATGACGGCCATGCGCGTCAGGGATCCTAAGGCCTTCAACAGGCTTCCTCCCGGGTAATAATTTCAATGAAGCTGTCCTCGAGTCGGGGCGGTACTTCCTCTATCGATATGATACCGACCCTGTTATTGCTGAGGATCTGTTTGATATGCCTTCTGGTTTTTTGCACCGTGTCCGTAAAAATCCGAATAGAATTTCCGGTGCGTATTATTTTTCCCCCTTCGTGCTTCTTCAGCGCAGCTTCGGCTATCTTCGGCCTGTTCACGACAACCTGCAGCATTTTTTGCTTCATCTCATTTCGTATTGACTTCGGCTTCCCGAGCCGTATAAACCTTCCCCGGTACATGAGCGCCACCCGGTTGCTCCGCTCCGCCTCGTCAAGGTACGCGGTCGTGACGACGATGGTAACGCCCTGCCCCAGAAGCTCGTACAGGATGTCCCAGAACTCACGCCGGGAGACCGGGTCGACGCCGTTGGTCGGCTCATCAAGAAGCAGGACCTCGGGGGTATGCACCAGGCTGCAGACCAGGCCCAGTTTCTGTTTCATACCGCCGGAAAGCTTGCCGGCAAGCCGGTCATTGAAGGGGCCGAGCCTGCTGAACCCGTACAGGGTATCAAGCCGTTTCCGTATGTCGCGGCGCGACAGGAGAAAAAGTCTTCCAAAGAAAAAAATATTTTCCTCAACCGTGAGGTCTTCATAGAGCCCGAAGCGCTGCGGCATGTATGCCAATTTTTCTTTTATCAGGAACGGATTCTCCTGAACATCGACGCCGTTTATGGCGATGCTCCCCCGGTCGGGGATGAGGATCGACGATATCATCCTGAGAAGCGTGCTCTTGCCGGACCCATCGGGGCCTACGATGCCGAATATCTCGCCCTTGTTGACCGTGAAGTCGAGGGAATCAACGGCTATCATCTCGCCGAAGCGCTTCGTCAGACCCGTCACCGCGATCACGGTTTTTCTCCGGTGGTAATGGAGGCGTCCGCCGGCATGCCCGGTTTCAGTTCCATATCCGGATTCGGTACCGATATCTTGACGGCGAACATGAGCTTCACCCGCTCATCTTTCGTCTGGATCGTCTTGGGAGTGAACTCGGCCTTGTTGGAAATTGAAACGACCGTGCCGATATATTTTTTGTCGGACGAATCGATCGTTATAACTGCCTTCTGGCCGAGCTTGACCTGCTTCAGCTTTAATTCACTGATATATATCCTGATCCACGTATCCTTCAGGTCGGCCACCGTGAGCACCGGCGTGCCCGGGAACGCTATCTCCCCGACCTCCAGGTTCTTCTCGAGCACAATCCCGTCTATGGGCGACGCAATGACCGCGTTGTCGATGGCTGCGTTTATCTGCTCGTATCCGGCCTTTGCCACGCGGTACATTGTCTCGACGTTGTCATAGTCCTTCTTCGAAATTGATCCGCTGGCATACAGCTCGCGCGCCCGGTCCAGGTTTTTCTTCACATTGTTCAGATTCGCGATCACCGAAAGCCTCTGCGCGTCCAGTTCGTCGTACGCGATCCGTACCAGCACCTCATCGTGTCTGACCGGCTCTCCTTCATCGCGGGCGATGTTCGTAATCCTGCCGGCCAGCTTCGAGCTTATGTCGATTTCGGTCACCTCGATGGTGCCCGACCCTTCAATGCGCAATCCGTCCCCGCCCATATGCCGGAACACCTCGAAATAGAGCACCGAAATCGTGACCGCGGCGATAACAATCCCGACCGGTATTAACTTCTTCTTATTCATGCCCGTCTCCTCCAAAAATTGCATGGTCATCATCAACGCCGATGTCCTTTCTCAATTTTGCCAGGGACTGGTAATAGGTGTTGATGGCGTTGATGTATCCGGCCTGCGCCGTGGTAAGCTGGACCTGCGCGGCGAAGAGTTCCGAATTCTTGATCACGCCGGCGCGGTAGCTTTCCCGCGCGATGCGAAGGCCCTCCTGCGCCTTTTCCACATTCTCCCGAAGGGAATAGATGGTCCGGTACGACGTCAAGAGGCTCGAGTAGGACGACTTGATCGATATGGTGATGAGCCGCTTCAGCTTGTCGAGCTCTGCCTCCGATTCCAGCACCCGCTCGCGGGCCTCCCGCTCCTGCGCCCTTGTTGAATCCATCGGGATAAGAGCGCTCCACCGGTATGTTGCGGCGATCCGCACCTGCCAGTTCGGCTGCCATTTGCCGTCGCCGGCGATGCGGGATAAATCCATGTACCCGAACCCGCCCGTTGTGGGGAGATAGGCTTCAGTGGCGGTGGGAAGGGCCTTATTGTACCCATAGTATCCTCCCGCAGTGAAGGTGGGCCATAGATAATACGAGCTGTTCATGTTCTTCATATGGCCCGCGATCTCCTTTTTCATGGTGAGCTGGATGATCTCCGGCCTGCTCTTCAGCGCCAGGCCGCCCACCCTCCGCACGAACGCATCGATGTCTTCTTCGGCTATGCGGTACCCGTCCTTTTCAATGATGTCCCGGTCCGCGGTGTAGACGACTCCGTCAAGGCCGAGCTGGTAGTTTAACAGCTCCTGAGCGAGGCGGTGCTGGTTCTCCGCCTCGAGCAGCAGGGGCTCCTGGCTCTTGAGCTGCACCTGCGCCTGGAGCAGCTCGTACCGGGGCACGCTCCCGGTCCTGAACAGGGCAGTTACGTCCTTCAGATTTTCTTGGAGAAGCCGGATTGTTTCTTTCCTGATGGAAATCATCTCTTCCGCCAGAATCAGATTGAAATAACTCTGGATGGTATCGTACTCGATTTCGCTCTTAATTTTTTTTACTTCCTCGGCTGAGACCGCGTAGGCCTTGCGGGAAATCTGCAGCGAGTTATAAAACAGGCCCGGGTTGATGCCGAATTTGATCTGCACGATCTTGACGTCATACTGTCCGTCGGACATGCTCAGGAATCCGGTGTCGGCCCCCTGTCTCAGCATCGACGCCTCGGACTCGATGATCGGAGACAGCATTCCCCACACCTGGTTCACCCTTTCCGAATCCGCCTTCTGTCGGTGCAACGCTATTTTGAAGTCCGGATTGTTCCGCTTGGCTGTACGGATAGCCTCTTCCAGGCCTATCTTTTTCAGCGATGTTTCCCCCCGCAGACGGCCTGGATGCAGTGTCATCGCAACGGCAACTACCAGCCCGGTGAAGATCAGAATTCGGATGAAGATTTTCATTCTCCCTCCTTAACCAGCCATAATGCCGGTTTTCAGGATATCGAGGAGGCTTATCTTAAACATGTCAAAAGCTCCTTCAGGGAACAGCAGCTTCCCGGCATCCGTGTCCTGAAGGGTGATTCGTAAAGCGTTAAAAAAGACGATCGATCCGAGTGCCTGTAAAAAAACGTAGTGGGGAATGATTTTCTTGAACATCCCCTGTCTCATGCCGGCCGAGAATATTTCCTGAATGATTGCAAGCATGGGAAGGATGATGCCCGGAAGCATGAGCTTTTTGAAATACTTGCCGCCACTGGACAGCTCTCTCATAATCATCCTGATATAATCCTGATCCACGATCTTTATTGCTTCTATATATTCACTGAATATCGATTCCAGCTGTTCATCAGGGCGTTTATCCTCCGAAATGGCGCCGGTGACTCTGGAAAAAACGGTTTTGAATACATTAGAAAGAACTTCTTCATATAGGTTTTCTTTGCCTTTATAATGATAATAAATCATCGCCTTGTTGATTTTCGCCTTCTGCGCGATACGGTCAACCCGCGCTCCTTCAAATCCATGCAGGGCGAACTCCTTCAGGGCGGCTCTTTTTATTCTTTCTGCGGATGAAACGTCTTCCATGATAGATTTATATAACCAACTATTTATTTAAACTAACTATTTAGTTAAAAATACATAATAATCCACACATCGGCAACAACTTTTTAAAAAAATCATTGGTGGGCATGAAAAGTGAGGTGAGGTCAGCGACGGGTTTTTCTAGAATCTGTTTACGATGAAGATTACTTTTTGACAAAAAACATTAATGTCCTGTAATGTTGATATTCATTCGATCAGTCATGTAAGCTGATACAAAATATAAGAACTCCCTCCCCCTTGACGGGGGAGGGATGGGGTGGGGGTGAATAACTGCTGAATACATCAGTCGTTACAATCACCCTCCCCTATCCCCTCCCATCAAGGGAGGGGGGATGTTGCATCCAAGTTGACTTATTAGACAGCTCCAATAAAAAAATTCGTCTAACTCGAGTAAATTATGGAATTTGCTGAATAGTTGATAATATAATTAAAACTGCATTCAATATGATCTCAAAATTAAGAGGAAAGATAGACGAGCTGAAACCCACCGAGGTGGTCCTTGACGTGCATGGCGTTGGATACGGCCTGAGCATTCCTCTGTCGACCTATGAAAAGATACAGCAGCTTGTTGAAGCGAATCTGTTCGTGTACACCCTTCACCGGGAAGATCATCTCAGGCTGTTCGGCTTTTACACCGAAGAAGAGAGGAATCTCTTTACCATCCTGCTGAACATCAGCGGCATCGGCCCGGCCATGGCGCTTTCCATACTGTCCGGCATATCCATCAGCCGTCTTATCGACGCGGTGCAGACTGAAAGCACGGCCCTTCTGACGAAAATCCCCGGCATCGGCACTGCCAAGGCCGAAAAGCTGATCTTTGAATTAAAGCGAAAGCTTAAAAAGCTGAGATCGTACGCCGAGCGGCCGGAAGAGTTCCATGCCGGCAAAAACGACGCCATTGAAGCGCTGGTAACGCTCGGTTTCAATGATGCCACGTCGTCAAAGGTCGTGGAAGAAATATTAAAAAACAATCCCGATGCCTCTATTGAAACCATAATTAAGGAGGCATTAAAAATATTATCAGCCTGATGCGAAGTCATTATGGCGTGGCGCGGCTCAATAAAGCAGGTGCAAGCTGTTTTGCATGTATCGCTTAATCTGCACTGTCCCCCGCAAACCGCGACAGCATCACCTGGGCCCACTTTGCTGCAATGTGCCCGTTGCCCTTTCGCAGAACAGCGACAATCCCCGTATTCCCTGACCCGCCGATGAAAAGGCCGTAGCTCATCGCCCTGTTGGTGCCGTCGATAACCGTTGCGGTTTTTCCCCACATCTCCCGCTGATCCACTGAATTCCGCTGGAGCAATCCATCCAGCTCCCGGTAATTGCAGGAAGCCCCGTAGGGCCTGGGCCTTCCGGATGCGGTCCCCCTGATGAAGGTCTCTTTAAGCGATTGGAAAATCCTCAATCTGTTCTGAAGCGGAACGCCCGCCGGTCCGCCGTCCTGCCCCTCTTGCCGATCGGCGCCGCCGTGCAGGAACCGTACGATCCGTACGTAATCGCTCACGGTAAACGACAGCCTGAAATCGAGACCGGCGAGAAGCTCCGACCACTGCCGGTCACTGGAAATCTCGGGCAGAGACGCGTCAATGCCGAGGCTTCGGCAGAACCGCTGGAAAAAATCCATGAATCGCTTTTTCGAAATCCTGTTGTACAGCGACGCAAAATAGAGGTTGCAGGAATTCGGTATGGCGTCCAGCATGCGCACCCTTCCGTGGCCGCCGGCGTTCCAGCACCGGTCGGGCATGTTCGGGTCGCGCGTATTTACGCCCGGGCACGTAAAGTCGTAATCATTGAAGATGTCGGACCGCTCCGACGCGCAGTACAGGGACACGATCAGCTTGAAAACAGAGCCGGGCGGCACCGTTCTGCTGAGAAAATTTGGCCCGTGGCTCAGGTCGAGCCGCCTGCCGGAGGATATATCAAAGATCACATATGAAAGATAAGGGGACGGTGCGCATTTTCCTGAAGTCGATCTCAGCTCCAGATCCGGGTAATAGTGTTCCAGTATTTCGTACCGGCTGTACCCGCGCCGGGCAAGGCCAACGGCCCCGTGCTGGCATAATCCCACGCAATGGCCGAGTCCCTCACCCTGGAATATATACAGCTTTTTGGCATCGACGGTTTTTTCCGCTACTCTGAAGCTGTTGCTCCGTATAAAACTCCATCCCTTTACCCTGTTTATCATAAGCCGGAACGTCTCAACCGGATATGATACCGTACCGGCTCCATGACATACTCTGACCCGCATGCGGTCACGGTCAAGCTCAAGCGTGAATCGATCTTTCTCGACCAACTTGTAATCAGGGAACAGAATACCCATGAGCTCGTCCCGGCTGATGGACCGCTCCCACCGGGAATCTTCATTCGTGCAGAGCTGGACCCCTTCCCGAAAGAGCCAATCCCTAACGCCAAGACCCGGTGACGCCGACGGCCGGCCTGCATCGCCGAAAGCGCTTATATCGACCGTACTTCCGCCGCATCGCGAGTGGAAAAACAGGTTATGCTTCAGCTTATCATGTTCAATCATCCAGTTGTCATCGAGTTGCGTGACGGCGTCAATCCTGCCCCGGTATACCTGGCAGTGGGTGAGATCGCAGAAGTCCGCATCCTGGTGCCGTGCCTCTTTTTTTGCGTAATAATACCGTGCCATGATCGCATGCGCCAGTGCCATTATCGCTTCGGTTTCCTTCCAGTTCGCCTGGCTGTATTCGGCCATGGCCGATTCAACGGCAAACCGGCGGAGCCTCTCCTCTGTATAGCATCGTATATTCTCTTCATCACCGGTAATTAAAAAGGGAAGCGGGTAGCGCCGCTCCTCATTCCCCAGCTTGACCGCGCACATATCATCCCCGGTTATGCCGGAAATCCTGTAATGAATCGGGTATGACACCTCCCGCGAATCGACGAAAACCCTCAGTCGGCCGCGTTCGGTCAGTACGGTAACGGCACCTGCCGTCCATGATTGATTGTTCGATTCATCAGTAATGATTGAATCCCTGCCGGGAATTATTGAAATTTGTTTTAACAAACCCTCCCGCAGGAGCCTGATCTGCTTCGAAAGCACCAGTATTGTAACCCTTGGATTATCATCATCGGCGGGCTTGGCGGGATAGGCGATAAGCACACTGCTTATCAGAATGAAAAGAAAAATAGTAGTAACGCGGATCATAACAACACATGCGGACATAACTACATACCGGCATGATATGGTCAGAGAAATATACACATACTCATTCTTCTACGTATCGTCGCCTTTCGTCTTTACCAATTTCATAATGCTCGTGGCGATGTATCCGGCGATAAAACCGATGACGAGGGAGATAACGATAAGTATAATCAGCGGAAACGTCATTTCCCAGAAAAACACCTTTACCGCCACTGAATGAATATTCTGCATGGCGAGAATAGTCATCAATACAACCAAGATGATCGTAATTATTGTTTTTAGATTCATACTAGTCACCTCAAAGCATTAGTAATGAATATATAACATCAAAAAATGGACACAGCATAGTTTTATCACATTGATGACAATGCAAAATCTTTATAGATACATTGACTCGATAATACAAGCATTTTAATGTTATTGTGATTTATAACTCGACTGAAAGGCTGTCTAATAAGCCCCCTATATCCCCCAGAGGGGGACTTTTTCGCCTTCATTAAACTTATAAAGCCCCCCTCTGGGGGGTTGGAGGGGAACCTTTCATACAGTCTCTTAGGCGAAAATTGAATTAAGACCTCCCTCCCCCTTGATGGGGGAGGGCCGGGTGGGGGTGAAAAAAGTTGACGGCAGGCAGATAATTAAGTATTTTATAAATTATTTAAATTATCTACGGAGATTTGTATGATATCTGTCAACGCTTCACGATGCCCGGCCAATCACCGCTGCCCCCTGGTATTTCGCTGCCCTTCACATGCCATTACCCAGAAGGGATTCAATCCTCCTACTGTCGACGCTGATTCATGCACTGAATGCGCGGTCTGCGTCGGGAAATGTCCGTACCACGTTATGGAACTATCTTGAAAAGTAAACTGCGCGGCATATCACATACCTGACCGTATTAAAAAAATCCCCGCTTTCGCGGGGATACAATGGCAGAAGTCTCTGGATAATATCATCCTTTGCTTGATGTTCTGCGGAAAATAGAACCGGTTTTTGAATGCGGAGGATACCGCTTAGGAATATCTCTATTCTGCGGTTTTATCATGACGCTTTTCATGTGCGAGAATGTTTCAAAGCCGGTCCTGCCGTGATACGCGCCCATGCCGCTTTCCCCCACACCGCCGAAGGGAAGATGATAGTTGCCGATATGGATGACGACATCATTGACGCAGACTCCGCCCGATGAGGTGTTTCGTATCATATATTCCCGGCTCTCCTTGCTGCCGGTGAACAGGTACAGGGCGAGAGGTTTCGGCATTGAATTTACGATTGAAGCGGCGTTTTCCAGACTCTTGAATGTCATCACCGGAAGGATGGGGCCGAATATCTCCTCCTGCATTATCGGCTGGCTCATCGTTACATTATCGATGACCGTGGGCTCGATATAGAGCTGCGATTCATCCGTCCTTCCGCCGATCACCCTGCTCCCGCTTCTGAGGATACGCGACAGGCGATGGAAGTGCTTCTGGCTTATGATGCGGCCGTAATGTTTGCTCAGCTTTGGATTTTCCCCGTAAAATTCTCGGATATACTGTTTGATACGGTCCAGCAGGGCGTCCTTCACATCCCGGTGCACCAGAAGGTAATCGGGCGCGAGGCATGTCTGACCGGTGTTGATGAATTTCCCCCACACGATCTTTTTCGCTGCCAGATCGATCGACGCGCTCCTGTCCACGATGACCGGACTCTTGCCGCCCAGCTCCAGCGTCACCGGTGTCAGATGCTGGGCAGCCGCCGACATGATGATCTTGCCGGTTTTGGCTCCTCCGGTGAAGAACAGGTAGTCGAATTTTTCTCCAAGAATATCCTGGGCGGTATCGATGCCGCCCTGCACGACCGAAATATATTCTCTGTCGAAGGTCGATCCGATCATGTCGGCTAGAGCCTGTGACGAATGCGGCGCCAATTCCGAAGGTTTCAGAACTGCCGTGTTTCCCGCCGCTATCGCGCCGACTAGCGGCGCCAGGATAAGCTGAAACGGATAGTTCCACGGACCGATAATCAGCACCATGCCGTACGGCTCCGGCATGATCATGCTTTTCGCCGGTGACAAGGATCGCGGCGTGCCCGCTTTCCTTCCTTTCACCCATCGTTTCACATGTGCGATTGCATATTCGATCTCATGGTTTACGAGCCCTATTTCTGCTGCATACGCCTCGGAGGGAGGCTTTTTCAGATCATCCCACAGGGTTTTCAAAATTATGTCCCTGTTGGCCTTTATTGCGGTTTTAAGCATTTTAAGCTGGGTTATTCGAAAAACGACATCCCTGGTTTTCCCGGTTTCAAAGAACTCGCGATTCTTTTGGAGCAGCGCCCTCAGGAGTATGGTATCCTTTGTGATATGCTGCTGAGGTGTTATATATCTATGTTTTTTTTGTAATGTATGTGCTGAATTCATAATAATAGCCCTATCGGATTAAAAGAACTTTAGTATTATCTAAATTACAATAATATAATCAATCTATCCGCCAGAGTCAAGGGTTAGCAGGTAAAAGATACTGGACATCAATAACCGCCGGGGCCGACCATCCCTGTATTGTCGGCTCGTACATGCATTCCATCCGCGACGGTTTCGCCAGAAACGTGCCGGGCAGCTCGGCACGCACGATGTAGGCTACCTCGTATGCCTCGTTCTTTTTCAGGTCAGTGAAGAAGTAGACCATGCGATTGTCCCATCGCTCGATGTGCACGAAGGGCTGGTATTCGTCGTAGGCGTTGTTTCTCGTAACCTCGAACCCGGAAGGGAGATAGTCCTCCAGTACCAGATACTGGAAATCGTCCCGGGTCATGAACTTGACTTTCACCATGAGCTCGTCGCCCACCTGGATGACCTTTTTGTCCGCCAGACTCTGCGGCACCATATATTCGTTATTGCGAGCGTCCTTGACCCTCGTTATCGCTGCAAAGGTCCTGGTGATTTTTATTCCGTTGGAAAGAGCGCTGATGCTCCGCTCTTCGGATCGCATCAGAGAGCCAAAGCCCTTTTCCTTAAATGAGAGGGTGCCGGCGATCGTCACGCTGAAGCTCGTGTCCGGGCCGGCGGTTCCTTCCGCCGAGAGTGTGAATGCCGTCCGCGGATTATAACCTGCAAGGGATACCTTTCTGGTCAGAGCATCGGCATCTTTGAGATTCTCCATGTCATAGGAAATATCAGCGATCGTTTTGCCGTCCAGGATGAAGCTCACCGCGCCTTTCGGGACCGCACTGCCGCCCGCGGCTTCGATATATCCGCACAGCGCCAGCATAACCGTGGCGGTTTCCTTTGTTGAACTCCAGGCATCGCCCCGGGAGCGATTGCACAGGGAACGGACAATCTGGGCGGGGAGCGTTGTCCGGTCGCCGGCTTCAACCAGGGCCGAGAGCGCATGGGCGGTCATCTCCGCATCGCCGCCCGGCCAGCTCCACCGGTCTGACCCACTGCTTTCCCAGTAGAGGCCCCGGCCGTCTTTTTTCGACATGTTCTTTACCGCTTCCACCAGCCCGGGGAATGCTCTATTGACATCGCTCTTCATTTCATCAGTCAAAGCGGCAATGGTCCTCGCCCGGGACAGCGCCTTTATCAGGCACACCGATTGGTACACGTTCATTCCCTTTATCTTCATGATTTTCCTTAATATGGCGTGGTCCCACCGCCCCCACAGCGCATTTATGTAGATGAGGTATGCCACCGCGTCCCAGCCCTCCAGCTGAGGATTGTTGAAATAATTACGCATAGAGTCCAGGCCCTTGACAATAATAGCCCGATCGACGGTATAGCCGGCTTTCAACGCCAGATGAAGCGAGTAGAGCACATATCCGGTGACAAAGGCATTGCCCCGGCTCCCGGCCCACCATCCCCAGGTGCCGTCATCGTTCTGAAACTGCTGTACCCGCTCAACGCCGGTGCTGACCTTGTCCGCCAGCTTCTTCTTCGCTTTTTCATCTATGAACCGGGCGTACCCGGTTTGAGCGAGCATCCGCTGCAGGGCCAGGTTCGGAATGAAGCTGTTTAACGTCTGCTCGATACAGCCGTAGGGATACTCGCTCAGGAATTTCGTGGCCCGGAGCATCTGGATCACGGGCGACGGAGCTACCGTTATTGTTGCTGTCTCAGGGATGAAGGCAAAGTCATCGGTGTCATTGATCGGCGCGATTGAAATGGTTTTGTTTGCCGCCATGTCGCCGATGCCGTAAATTTTGTATGGAACACCGCGGCGTTCCACCGGCACCGTTACCGCGAGGGCGTCCGCAGCATCCCGGTCCGCCCGCGCCGTGAATCGCAGCGCAGCGGCCGGCTTGTCCTTCGGCACCGTGAAGGGATAATAGTTCCGCGCGGAACCAAAGGCCGGCAGGCTTATGGAAAATTTTTCCTCCGGTTCGATCAGATCCCCGTTGGCACTGAATTCGGTATCGACCCGGGTAAGGCCCCGCTCCGTGTTGCTGTTGACGATCCCGATGAGATTCAACCGGTCGC
>MIBH01000035.1:29746-31882 GCA_001829455.1 Spirochaetes bacterium RBG_13_51_14 | reverse complement strand
AAAAGCGCGGCCTGCCGATGCGCGCGATAAGATCCTGGGTGACGAGGAACGTCTCGCGTTTCTCTCCCACCCTGCCGGCGCGGTCATGTCCCCGTGCGGTGAGCCGCCAGGTCGTGAGATTGTCCGGCAGGACGAAGCTCACCCGCGCCGCACCGTCATGATCGGTTCGTATCTTCCCCATCCAGAAGGCCGTGTCCTCGAATTTCTCCCGCACCTTCACCGTGCCGTCCTTGGCGGCTCCCGCCAGCACCGCGATGGGATATGAATAGCTGGTAAGCACCCAGTTTGATATCTTCGTGTAAAAAAAATCCTTCATGAGCGGGGTGTGGTCGCGCCGTATGTGATAGATCGATTCGTCAACCGCCGCGAGTGAGAGGTCGGCCCTTGCCGGCTTTCCGCTGCCGTCCACCGCCTTCAGGGAAACAGTCGCCGTTTCTCCCGGCTTGTACCGCTGCCGGTCGGTATTGATCGATATGGCCAGCTCGGTGTCATGGACCGGGAGGGACACGCCCGCAGCTGTCGTATAGAGGGCGCGCTTACGCTGCATGGTTGCCACGACGAAGAGGTTCGGCGCGTATTCCGGTTTGACAGCGAACTTCACCGGCATGATGTTGCCGGTCATTTTAAACATCTTTGACTCATACACGTCCCGTCCTTCCAGTGTAAGGCAGACGTACGCGTCGGTATAGCGGCTCTTGACCAGGCAGGTGACCTCGCCCGGCTTATCCAGCTCCGTGGCGTCGAGTGTGAGTTCGAGGTTCTTGAACCGAGACGCGGCCTGTGCTCCGCCGACGCTGTAAATCCAGATGACCCGTGAGGCTGAGATGACGTTATCTCGCCGGTCAACCCCGGTGACGATCAGGTCAAACTCGCCTGAAAAGCCTAACTGCCTGGGCAGATTCACCACGCATTCTCCGTGCCGGCCGGTGGTCACCCGCTCGGAGAAGAGCGGCTTGCTGTCATGCACGTAGACACGCTCCCAGGGCTTCCACAGGTAGCGGTACAGCTCCACCTTTACCGTGGCGCTGTAGGGCCTGCCCGTGTGGGTGATAGTGCGAATTGTCACTTCCTTTTTCTCTCCACTGGAGAAGAAATGCTTTGCCGGCTCGATTTTTATAAAATACTCACCGCGGCCAACCCTAACCTTGTTGCTAGACGTAATGCTCACGTTCGACCGGTCCACCACCGTGGCCTCGCAGGTTATTTCCCGGTCGTACGGATAATTGCCGGCATGGAGCCGCAGCACGGCGATGCCCTCGTTATCAGCGTATTTTTCCCCCTCCAGGATGATCCGGTTGTACGATCCATAATCGGCATAATCCTCTTCCCACCAGTAGGTGGTTTCCGCATCTCTGAGCCGTGTCTCGTAAAACCGGTACTTCACCAGCGCCCCTCTGAGCGGAGCGCCGAAAAAATATTTCGACTCGACCTTGAATTCGGCCATGTCGCCGTTGATGAAATAATCCTTCGACGGCGTTATGGTTATGGTAAACTCCGGCTTTCGGTATTGTTCAACATAAAATGTCCCCCTGCTGTACAGGTTTTCAACCGACGGTCCGGCCATTATCTCATGCACGCCCAGGTTGGCGTCACGGGACAGCACGAGCCTGCTGTCCGCACTTCCCCAGTCATCCAGGGTGATTGAGCCCTCATCCACCGTCTTATTCAGATCCGTATGCACTATTTTATAGAACATACGTTCTCCGGGAACCGGGACGAACCGGCCCTCGCGGTTCTTCCCGATTATCTTATAAAATACGGTGTCGCCGGCGCGGTACACGGGCCGGTCGGTATAGATGAAATACTTTTTCCGCTCTCTTTCAAAGAACGAGGGCGAACCGGTGTTGCATATGGCGTAGCTGCCGTCCTTCGCTATGACAATGGCGGACAGATATTTGGCCGATTTAAATTTTTTATGATAGATGCCGTCCTTATCGGTTTTCCCCTGGAGAACCACCGCAATGGGCAGGTCCTCAACCTGATCAGGCGGCTCGTAAATCGCCGACGACCCGGCGTTCTTCTTTTTCCGCGGCGTGATCTCGAATATGGCTACGGCGGCATCGGGAATAGGCGTGTTATCCACAAGATTGGTCACCGAGGCGAAAATCGATCCCTGCGCCCGCTTCATGACAACGC
>MIBH01000035.1:9003-29708 GCA_001829455.1 Spirochaetes bacterium RBG_13_51_14 | reverse complement strand
CGGCCGGCGCCCCTCACCTCGACGCAGTACCCGCCGGTGGGAAGTGAGGCCTTCAACTGCAGCGACTGGTACCGCCACTCATAGGGTTCGAAATCCCGAATCGGTTCATCCCACGAAGAAACGGCCTTGAACCCCGACGCGCCGGGATCGAATTTGTCAGGATCAACGCCGCCCCTGGTCAATATTTCAATTGGGACCTTATAGACGGTCACCGTTACGTTCTCGAGACGAAAGGACCTGAGGTTAAACTCAATGGTGTCGCCGGGGGCGAAGGTGTAACGGTATGAATAGACCTGAATCTTCGGCTCTTTCGGTCTCACGATAAAATTAATGTTTTCCTTTTTATCGCCTTCATTTATTTTAACGACATGGGGTTCAAGATCATAGAATCCCTGATGGGCGATCTTGATTTTATAATTTCCCGGTTTGACATCCTCCAGCCGGTAACTGCCGTCCTGGAAGGTGGTCGCTGAATAGGTGACGGCTGCCATTATCGATACGTCGATATTGATGGCGGGAACATTGAGCCCCTCGATGGTCACGGTCCCCGATAGTGCGGCCGGCCGTATCATCACCATCGGCAGCGTGAATGTCTCTCCTTCGTTAATATGCTGAAGCTGAGCCGTTTCCGTAATGAATCCCGGGCATATGAAGGTGGCCAGGTACGAACCGGCGGGAAGCTTGTCGAAGCGGTATGAGCCGGCGCTATCTGACGCCGCTATGAGCGGCTTCCCGATTCCGTTTTCCCCGCCTTCACCGCTTTCTTCATCATATTCCGCATACGAAGAAAGTTTTATCTCCACGCCGCGCAGTGGTTCCCCCTTCGTGTTTTTAACGACGCCGGTGAGGACCGCTTCCGGTTTCAGCTCGATTGTATTGGTCCCGACAGCGATGGTGCCGGTGGACGCGTGGTTAACATATCCCTGAGCGCTTGCCTCAACAATATACTTCACGTAGGGAATAAAATCATCGATCTTGAAATAGCCGTTCCATTCCGTTTCTCGCTCATAATATCCGACGCCCATGTTGGCGTTTTTCATTTCCACCCGGGCGTTTTTAATCCCCTTTTTGGTCGTGGCGTCAACGACGTATCCTTCAACGACCGATTTTCCTGACAGCTTTTTGCCGTCGGCGTAGTATGTGCTTCTCCCGTCCTGGAGGCGCTTGACCTCTGCGGTATCACAGCTCATGAAACAACATCCCAGCGAAAGGAGTATCGCGCTCGTCGTTATTATCCTGAACATACGTTCCTCCCTGTCAGTGGAGTCGGAAAAATCAATAATGATTTATCGTATCGTCACCGCCCTGAACACCGAAGCCTGGCATGATCCGCCGGTTGCGTATCGCTCAACATACGATATGGCTTTGATTTCCGCCGGTACAAAAATTCTGGTTTCCCCTCCCCCGCATACCAGCATGATTCCGTAGCGGCGGGTGTCAATAGATGAAAAATCGGCCACGGCGTACGGCGGCGCGGTGACCGTTACGATAATATCGGTGGCGGCGAATTCTGATATGTCGAGAGGATCATACCGCGGATCCCTGGTAAGCGCGCCGTCGAGATAATCGGACAGCAGGGACTCGATATCAGTTATCGCGTGCGAAAAAGCGCCGTAACAGCCCCGCACCTTCGCACCCTTCCTCAGCGTGACGAAAATGCCAAGCCTTCCGAAATAGGGTGGCGTGGCGATCTCCATCCGTTCATTGCACGGTCTCCCGGAAAGCCGGGAATAAGCCTTGCACCGCAGCCAGCGGACAAGTTTTTTCGATTCAGGACTTCTCATGAATTCGCTCCATTGCTCGAGCAGGGGGTCTTCCATGGCTGGTACCGGACGCGATGTGCATAGTACTGCTAGGACGGCAATTGCCGCAATCCATATACTTCCATAGCGGTCTGTCTTTATCATACGTCCGGCACCAGGATCATCGGAGGTATACCGGGGGATAATAGTCCCGGTGCAGGAGCATGCTGTCTATCAGCTTCTCCCCCTGATAGCGCCTTCGATAAACAAGCACCGAGATTCCCTGCCGTATACGGTCCGCATCTTCAGCGACAGGGACCGGGACTTCCTCTTCCTCGGTATAAATCTCATATCGGTACGGCGGTTTCTGATCCGCTGTTATTACGATCATCAGGCTCGAATCGCTCATCCGAGATTCTACCATCAGATTGTATGAATACGGATTTTTGATCCTCAGATCTTTTTTCCCATATTTGATGGTCGCGTCAAGGCCCAGCGGTACATATGAAACCGGCTGAAAATGGCGGTGTCGTTCAATGATAAGACACCCGGCCATGAGAAACGCGTTGAAGAGCGTGGACGATGCCTGGCAAAGCCCGCCGCCCGGCTCCATAGCGACACGATCGCGATACAGAACTCTTCCGGGAGCATACCCGTTTTCAGCTGACCCTTCACCAACGGTGTCGTTGAAGGAAAAATTGTCATGTGCGGCGATCACGGAACCGTTGATCTTCCTGCTCGCGATCAGAATATTCCTCTTTACGGCATCCTCCTGATCGGCGATAGAGGTGGAAAATGAGGCCACAACGACTTTTTCCGTAGGAGTGCCCAGAGAACGCGTGGTACTGATGCACAGAATTACCGGGATTATCGATAGTATGGTGATTGCTTTTCGTATAAATCTCATTTTTTCTCTGAACGCTTAACGATATTATGCTTCCTCTCTAAGGCCGCTATAGACCCTGCCCGTCAAGGAGTATATCACCCACCACGTGCACCTTGAGCATATTTGTCGTGCCGCTCACATCGGCGATCGCACCCCCCGTAATGACGATAAGGTCGCCGTTTTTTACCAGCCCTGATTCCGACGCCTTCATCACCGCCTGAAGAAATATATCATCGGTCGAGTTTTTTTTCTCCGCCATGACCGGGAACACGCCCCACGACAGCGAAAGCATATTGAAGACTTTTTTTGAAGCCGTGGTCGCCAGAATCGGACAGGAAGGCCGGTATTTGGAAACCATATTCGCCGTGTGACCGGACTTGGTGACGCTTACGATCGCAGAAGCGCCCAGGGTGTGCGCCGTCTCGCAGGCGGCGCGGCTGACTGCGTTGGTCACGTTCCTCGAGACTGCTAGGTGAACCTCGTTGAATCGATGTATATAATCTATGTTCCGCTCAGTCTCAACCGCGATTTTCGACATGGTTAACAGCGATTCCACCGGGTACTTCCCGACTGAAGTCTCTCCGGAGAGCATAATCGCGCTGGTCCCGTCATAGATCGCATTGGCCACGTCGGTTATCTCGGCGCGCGTGGGCCGGGGGTTCCGAATCATCGAATCGAGCATCTGCGTCGCCGTAATGACCGTTTTCCCGACGCCATAACACTTCTTAATGATATTCTTCTGTATTGACGGCAGCTCCTCGAACGGTATCTCCACCCCCATGTCGCCGCGGGCTATCATGATACCGTCGCTCACGTTGATGATCTCGTCTATGTTCTGAACCCCCTCCCTGATTTCAATCTTCGATATTATTTTAATGCCTTCGCCGTCATGCTTTCTCAGCTCCTCCCTGAGATCCTTTATGTCATTTGAATTTCTCACAAAGGACGCGGCGATAAAGTCAAAATCATTTTCAACGCCAAATGCAATATCAGCGCGGTCTTTATCGCTTATAAAGGGAAGATTGTTGGCCCTGCCTGGTATGTTGATCTTCTTGTTGCTGCCGAGGATTCCGCCGTTGATAACCTGGCAGATCACTTCGTTCGAAGTCGTTCCGGTGACCCGCATGGCTATGAGGCCGTCATCCAGAAGAAGGGTGTCGCCCCTTTCCACGATGCGGGGGAAGCCTTCATACGTCACCGTTACAACGGCCTCCGTGCCGGGGACATCATCGACGGTCAGGATGAATGACGCGCCCGGCGCAAGGTCAACTTCCTTGTTTGCGAACTGTTTTATCCTGATTTCCGGCCCCCGCGTGTCAAGGAGAAGCCCAGCCGGAATTCCGGTCTCGTCGCGGATTTTCTTGAATTGTTCCGTCCGTGTGCGGTGATCCTCAAGCGTCCCGTGTGAAAAATTTAACCGAGCCACGTTCATGCCGTTGCCAAACAGCTGCCGCAGCACGGCTTCTGAATCGGTTGCCGGTCCGAGGGTGCATATTATTTTTGTTTTCCGCATAAATGTCTGATTTTTATTCATGCCGGCAACCGAATGAAGTATTTGAGCTTTCCCTTTCCACTATGCAGGTATATCGCATTTATATAAATTCGTCAAGGCAATGATAAAAAAACGTAGCGGTTCATCATTCTCAGTACTTCCGCTGTCCCTGGGACGCGCTTGTAACCGGCCCGGGGATGGAGCAGACCACCAGTATGATTTTAGTTAAGGTCCACAGTCAAAAACATTGCTGTGTCACTATGTGAGCAAAATGGAGGCGTTTAATTGTCAGGAACGCTTCGTATGAGACTTTTTAGCCGTTTTTTTCTTCTTTTTTTTCGACATCGTCTGTTTCGATTGTGATCTCGACGCTTGCCTTGAAATCTGCTTTTTTATCGATCCTGCACCGGTTACCCGCACCGTATCGTCCAAGACAGTCCCTGTCTCCCTCTTTTTCATCGTATAGATCACGTCAATCACCGCAGGTAAAATGACAAGCGCCGTGAACATGCACGATATGATGCCGATGAGAAGAATAATACCGAACGCCGATACCGCTTTATGTCGGGCAGGGACAATGCTGAAAAGACCCACCATGATTGCAAAGGCGGCAAAGGCCAGGCCCCTCCCTGTTGTTTTAGTGGCAGCAAACGCGGTAATGGTCATGTCCTCTTTCCAGCGGTGTACCATCCTGAGGCCGTACACGATGCCGAGGCCGAGGAGCAGCGGCAGGCCGGCTATATTGGCCACGTTATACTCAATCTTGAACAGATACAGCACCATCTGGAGCCATAACATACCGATGAACAGCGGCATCAGAGACAGCAGTACACCCGCCATCTTCATCTTCCAAAAATCGATGATCAGAAGCAGCAAGATGATTAGAAATGAGAATATCATCGCACCAAACACGGCGCTGGCGGCCTGCCGCACATAGACGCGGTGCGTCACGGGAAATCCAGTTACGCTTGGCGCTACTTTTTTCAGTTCATTGACGAACCGGTCAAGAAAATCAATATCCCATATGGACCCTTTCGGAGAGACCATTGCCACGTACGTCCCCTGCGGACTCTTGAACCGGCCGATGATCTCCTTCGGGAAGGTCGCCTCGGTGATTATGGCCGGATTAAAGCTCTCGCGGACTATTTGCGTCGCTTTTTCAAAATTAATAAAAAGCTCCCTCTCGAATCTTTTAGTGCGCGAGAGCGCGATTCCGTTTTTATCCATCGATAATTTTTCTTTAATCGCATTAATATTATTCATGAGGACGTCGATCTCTTTCACCAACCTCGACTGGCCGCCCGCAAAGGCCTTCTCCTGGGCCTCCTCGAGGTATGAATGTATCTGCCCGAGCACCTTTACATAGTCGGTATCGGAATGATGATTATCTGTGAGCACAACTCGAAAATTACCGAGCAGCGGCTTTATTTTTTTGATGATTCTGATCTTTTCTTCCTGCTCGGGCGGTATCAGCTCCGCCAGGGAATCGACCTTGCTCACTGTCGTCAGCTTTTTCACCTTGTCCGTGATCTCTTTCAGATGATTGAGATTTTTGTCGGTGATCATCGCAAAGGACATCTTATAATCGCTGTTTTCTTCCATCTTATTCTGGTAGACGGTTGACTCCGTATTCCGCGGCAAGAGCTTGAGCACATTGTAATCCATCTTCATGCGCGTGGCGGCAAAGATGCTGAACGCGGTTACTACCGCGCTGACGCCGAGGATGACCAGGTGAAATTTTTTCTTTTCAAGCTTTGCCGTTTCGTAAATTGTCTCTTTGAGATGGTAATCTCGCGGCTCAACCGGAATCAGCATGAGCAGGGACGGCATCATGGCAAAGGTCGTGATCATGACAACGATGAGGCCGATCCCTGCAGCCATTCCCAGCTCTGAATATCCCTGAAACTTCGATAGGGTCAGGGCAAAAAACGCGAGGCTTGTCGTGAGGCCGCCTGATATGATGGAGCGGCTGGTGAGAACCACTGACTTATATATGGCATCGTTCATCGACAGTCCGTTGCCCAGCTCCTCTTCCGTGCGCTGGAGCAGATATATGCTGAAGTCAATGCCGATTCCGAACAGCACAGCCAGGAATGACGAGCTGATGAGATTGAGCCTCCCGATGATAATGGTGATCAGGCCCAGCGAGATAACCAGGCCCGCAACCGTCGGGATAACGCCGATGATCATTTTCTTCAACGAACGGAATCCGATCAAAAGAACCAGCGAGACGAAGATTACGGATGCGATGCCGGCACCGCCAACGTCGGTATAGATAATCTCGGTCTCAGTGTGGACATGGGCCGGCATTCCGGTGAAAGCAACTTTGATCTTTTTCTTTAATTCAGGGTGAGCGAAAAACACCCGGTCGCATGCCTTGTGGATGTCGGCAATAAAGGGGCGCAGGTAGGTTATCTCATCGCTGTACGAGCGCGGCTGCACGAAAATAAACATCATTTTGAAGTCACGTGAAAAGAGGTAACCCTGGCTCTGAAGCATGGCCAGTTGTGTGAAGCCCGCCATTGAAAGTTTTTCCGCCAGTTTTAATTTTATCTGTTGGGGATTTGAAATCCAGTCGTTCCACTCCCCGAACAGGGCATTCAGAAAGGATATAATCGACGTGGCTGACTCAATGGATACGTCGGTATTGGGCTCCTGAAAACTTTTGGTTATCTCCTGTATTAGGGCATACAGGCTGTTAATATTCTGAATCTTGCCGATCCATCCCTTCTGTTGCTTCAATAGCTCCAGACTCTTGTTTAAATCCTTCACGGAAACATAGAGCGGTGCCCGCTTGATGAGCACGCTCGCGTCAATTTTGTAAAATATGGACTTGACCCATTTTTTTTCTTTTTCTATTTCCGCCCCAAAATTATCAGCGTATTTTTTAAGAACGTCGCTGTCGCCTTCAAGCACAATAATGAGGTTGTCTGACGCGCCGAATTCCTTATTGAACTTAATATATTTGGCCTGCTCGGGATCGTCCTTGGGTATGAGGTCCTGCTGTGATGATGATATAATAAGACGCGGGATAAACGCCCCGAGCGCAATAGTTATCAGCGTCATTGTTATCAACAAAAACTTTCCGCGCTTCAATGACAGTCTAAAAATAAAATCCAATATTTTTTTCTGCATATCAATCCCGATTATTAAATAAATATTTTTGCTTCAATTACGCCGCTGCCATATCACAATTCATTATTCATATTTCACCCCCGTGTACGTCAGCGGGGGTGAAATATAAACGAAACCTATTTTAAGAATCAATATTAGATTTGTTGCATCACTAATCATAATTATTCATTGTTGCCACCGCCGCCCCGGGCGGCGATGGCAACAATCGCTGATTATTGAGTTTAGCAACAAGTCTATTTTATACATCTCTGAACATAATAATATAATTTTTATAATATGTATATTAAAAAATTTTTATATTTATTAAAATATTGCACTTTCGTTGCAAGCATTTTTTTAAAAAATGGAATATTAACGGGTGTTGACTTTTTCAATAAAACCATTAATAATGTTAAGCCAACACGAGGCAGATCCTGTCTAAATTTTAAGGATAATAATTACTCGAATTAGGCGAAAATTGAATTAAGAACTCAGGGCTGTCTAATAAGTTAGTTAGGATACAACATCCCCTTCCCTCGATAGGAGGGGAATAAAAGTATCGCCTAGTCGAATAGTTATTGAAACTTCGGGCAGATATGGCGCAATTGATAGATTTTTTACCTTGAAAAATTCGTTGACATACATCTATTTCATGATGAAAGTGTTCCCATTATAAATAAATTTTTCAAAAAGAACATCTGCGTAACTTTGATCATCGTTAATCTGTATTTAAATGTGAGACAAGAACTATATATAATACATGAAAATTGCTTCTTTTTTTCCTCCAGTGAGCATACTTTGAAAATATTTTAATAACTATTTATTCCCTACAAGGAGATCGCTTCCATGAAAATAAAAAAAATTGTAACGATATCTATCATAGCGGTATGCGGTTATCTTTTGTCACCCGCAACTCCAGCCGTATATGGCGCCGATAAAATCAGTTTTGTCATTATATTTTTGGGGGGCCCTGACACCGGTGCTGAAGGGGAAACCATCATCAGGCAGTTCATGGGTTCGCTTTCAAAGCTCTCCGGAATGAAAAAAGATTCAATACAGGGAAAATATTTCAACAACATTGCTGATGCAAAAATCTATATCCAGCAAAACAAGAACTCCTATATCATGGCATCCATCGGCTTCTATCTGGCCAACCGGAAGTCGATGAACCTGTCGCCTCTGGCGGTTGTACAGCAGCAGGGTAATGACCGTGAACAGTATTATTGTATCGTCAAAAAAGGAGCCCATACTTCCCTGAAGCAGCTAAAAGGAAAAATCCTCGCCGGCAATGTCCTCTACGAGGATAAAAAATTCATCAACACCATGATATTCGACAACAAAATTGATATATCAAACTATTTTCAGTTAAAGCCTTCAAACCGGCCTTTGTCCGCCATTCGGAAGCTCGCAGCCGGAGGCTACGATGCCGTGCTGGTGAATTACCGTGAATACTACAGCCTGAAAAATCTGGACCTTTTCGCCAAGATACAGGTCATCCATGAATCTCCCAAAATGCCCGCGCTTGGACTGATGATGATAGACACCACGGCGAATAGAGCAGTAAAGAGCAAGGTCGTGAACGCCGTCACCAGGATGTGCGGTCAGCCGGATACGAAAGAAGTATGTAAAACGTTTGCAATCGATGGATTCGATACAATAGACGAGGAGACCCTCAGCAATGAAATTACCAAATATGAAAGCGCTCGGTAGTTTTCTTTTCATAATACTCCTAACCGGGTGTGCAATTCATCAGGAACTGGTCAAGGTGAAAACACCTGTCAAATCCGACGATCAGATACAACCGGAATGGTTCACCGCGGATATCAGATCGCTCCCGATATACAATAATTCCGTCGCGCTCGCTGAAATAGCCGACGAGCTGTGCATGAGATCGGCGCCGTTCGGACAAAAGGTATACGCACTGCGGCTGGCGATCCAGGCCAATATGCTGGATAAAAAAGACAAGGAGGTCGCCCAGGTGCTCTCGCGGGTCGCTTTTTTTGTCGCCGATGCCATCGACACCGATGAGGATAAAATGAAAAAAAGCGCCGATATCGGTGTAAAAGCGGCGCGTTCCATCGGCATAACTGATGCCAATCCCGAAATATGCTATTACTTCGCGTTAAATCAGGGACTCATTACGCGCACGAAAGGCCTCTTTGCCATCAACAGGCTCCCGGAAATCGAAGGGGCTCTCAAAATTGCTCAGAAAGTCGAGCACCTCGATTCAGGAGGTCCCCTGCGGGTGCTCGGCATGCTCTATCTCAAAGCGCCGGCCTGGCCCAGCGGCATCGGAGACCTTGACAAGGCGCTGGAGTTTTTCGAGCGGGCAGTGAAAAAATATCCTTCTCATCCTCAGAATTTCATGTTCTACGCTCAAGCCCTGACTGAAGATGACAATAAGGATAGCGCGCTGCAAAATCTTGACATGGCATACCGGCTCTCCGTTCCGGAAATCTGGGGCGTGTATTACTCAAAGAAATGGCGTACCGAAATTGACGAGCTGAAGAAAAAGATAGCGAATTAAAGGTCGCAACCGTTATATTTCATGGTACGCTGGGTTACACCGACATGCCGGGTATCGTAACACATAGCAGGATTCTTAAAGAATCGATTCTTTACCTTTCAAAGAAAGATAAAAAGACCTATCTCCTCAGATCCGTCAGCGCCCTTTTTCAGACCCCGGCGCATCTCACCGCCGGTCTGTTCGGGGCCATCGGTCCCAATATTTTCGATTATGTTCCGGCGCGGAACAGACACAATTACTGCGGCAGCGAGATATCATTCTTTCTTCATAACGGCGGCATTGATAAACTGCTTCAATCGATGATAAAAAAAATATATTCCTATCAGGATAAAAACACCGAATGGGCGGCAATGCAGCGGGCCTATCTGTACGGTTTGATTTCCCATATCATCGCTGACTCGTTTTTCCATCCCTTTGTGTTTTACTATTCAGGATTCCCGAACGCCTACACGAAAAAGGAAATATATCACTTCCGAGAACAAAATCTTATCTTTCAGTATTACATTGACAATTACTTTCAATACCACGAGGAACGATCGACGAATTTCAATTTCAATATCAATGAAATGCTCCCGCTGAAAAAGACGCACCTGCTCAGCCGGCTGGATGTTTCGATACGTTCATTAATACTGGATTCGATACGGGAGGCGTATCCTGACATGTTCCGGAAGATAATACTCGTGAAGCTTAAAAATACCGATATGGAGCATTTGGCAGCTGTAAGCTATCTCGATGTCATCCCGTATTTCATCAAGCTTGCGTACTGGATCAAGAGGAACAACAGCAGGCGCCTTGCGGGCTTTTTCAGCAGCCTGCGAAGAAACAACATACTCTATTCAGATTTTATCATCCGCTATCCGATGAATAAAAAATTCAATAAGGATATTCTCAACCTGCACCGCGAGCGGTGGGAAAACCCGGCCGGGAAGCCGGGACTGCATTATGAATCAGTGACTAACCTTCTGACCAGCGCCTGCGAAAAAACCGTGGAATTTTGGGAAAAAATCGAATCCTGCTTATACTCAAAAGAAAATCAGCAGATAATGAATGATATTGTCATCAACGCCTATACCGGCGATTCGAAGCTGACTTATCACGACATGAAGATAAAGCGGCCGACGCGTCTGAGCCTGTGACTATCTAATATTCCTGATATTCGCGGCAAAGTGCTTTTTCGCCAGGTTTTGCAGTTCTCCCAGGGGCAAATATTTAATCAGTCCGGGGTTTTCCATCATATCCTGCTTGCCGGTCATTTTTGATATAAACCGCACATAATTCATGGCCGCCACCCGGTGCGGATTTATGGCATTATAGTTCAGATAGCTGTATAATACCGATAGCCCGAGCAGCGGATTATAATACATCGTGCTGCCGAGCGACAGCTCTTCTCCATCCACCTGATCAAAATTGTTGTACCGGTTGTTGAGGACCTTGTGGGTGAGCTCGTGGATGATGAACATCTTCCATATCTCATTCTTGATGTTCTTTCTGTCGCGGAACGCCCGCGAGAGGCAGTATTTTATATCGTCCGTTATCTGGGAGCCGACGAAGAACATTGAGCTGACATTTTCACCGTTGAGTATTTTTCTTGCGATATAATAATCATTATCCACTTCTATCGGGTTGATGTAAATCATGTCAAAATAAAACGTCGAATTGCTGGTGGAAAACTCATCATAATAGATGAACGGCTGAATATTGTAGATATTTTCTTTTATTTCGAAAAACGGATGCTTGATATCAACCTGTTGCTTCTTGCCGAAAATGCAATAATCGAGCGAAACTTTCTCGGATAAATCTTTTGAAAATTTTAATATAATATTCCTGCCGGTCAGAATATCCTCCAGATTCCGCAGCGATTTCGCATCATATTTCCTCGGTTCAAGATAAACCGATAACAGCAGATTCGCCAGACTTTTGAGCTTTTTGTCCCGGATGGTGTACAGATAGCTTTTATATTCTTTAATGTGAAAACCCTCATCGCCCATGATTTTCAACGGTATGCTGTCCTTTTGAATCATGTTCACGAAATGCGGATTTTCATTAAAGAGCAGCACAATGTATGCGTACAATTTGCCATTGATGCTCTTGATATTGATTGATTCAGCATTGAAATTGTAATTATTATACGCCTCATCATAGAGCTGCGCCCGCCCGCTGTTCAGTATAAGAGCCGGTATGGTCATTGCACACATTCCTGCCAGCATGATTTTCGAGATTGTATGAGCCGCTACTATTTTCATTGAATAACCGGGTATTGTATTAATCTATATAATATTGCATCCTGTGGCAATAGTTTGTTTGTTAAATCATTTTGATGAGGATTCCTCTCCTGTCAATTGTCAATTAATTTATATAGACAAAAAATCCATATATATAACATCCCATCTGCTCCGACTCAATTTTTTAATTAAAGACAAAAATACATAAAGATAGCATCAAAAAACAATAATCTGAAATGATCGGTGTATCAAAAATAATTACATGAGACCGGAATACGCCATGGATTTTAAACAGGCAGCACTGTTTCATCCCGGTGATCCCCACCGGCCCCCGGGGACATCTTATTTTAAATCGGGTCCTCATACTTCAGCCGGTACTGTAAATGAAAAGGCAGAGACACGTATGACTGAAACAGACCATCATATGATAGATATCATATCCGCATACATACAAAAGCTTCCGGATAAAGATACCAAAAAGTATATCGCCGCGTCATGATGCATTCTATCATAAAATCAGCGGATCTCTAAAAAATTCTTTACTAACCTGTTGCCCTGTTTATCATTCAACAAGCGGAAAATAATGAACCCGATATTGTGCTTTATCCGGTCAGGGAGTTTAACAAAACATGCAGAAAAATATGAAATTGGAAGAATGCATAAAATGTTCGTATTTTATCGATTCGAGGGCCGATTGCGTTCTCTGCAAATATGGAAACGAGCTCGAACACAAGGTGGTAGACAAAGGAACCGTGGTTTCATGTCCTAAAAACAAATAACATCTATAAAAGATGAATCAGAATGCCGCTCCTCAGCTTTGGCTCAAACCAGGTTGATTTGGGCGGCATAATTCCGTCAGTATCAGAAACGCGCATCAACTCTTCAATCGATGTCGGAAACAGGGAGAAGGCGACCCGGTGAGAGCCCCGGTCAACCCGTTTCTGTATTTCAATGACGCTGTTGGTGCCTCCGATGAAATCGATCCGCGTATCAGTCCGGGGATTGGTAATCCCGAGAATCGGACCGAGAATCCACTTCTGAAGAATGCTCACATCGAGACTGGCGATCGGATCATCGCCCGGATCGAACTTCGGGCGGAGGAGATACCAGGTGCCGTCACAATACATGCCTATCTCGTGAACGGACTCCGGCGCCGGCCGGTCCGTCACAGCCACCGCTACGTCCCCAGAAATGCTGTTCAAGAATTTTGCCGTGGACATTCCGTTCAGATCGCGCACGATTCTGTTATAGGCGAGTATTTTAAGCTGGCTGTTCGGAAAAATCACCGCCATGAACCGGTTGAATTCCTCGTTCCCGGTATAGCCGGGATTCAGTTGACGCCGCTGAACTCCCACTCTGACCGCGGCGGCTGCTCGGTGATGGCCGTCCGCGATATAGAGTATATCGTCCCTAAAAGCCGCTTTCAGCGAAGCTATCATAGTATTGTCGCTGACAACCCTTACAATCTGACGGACCCCATCTTCGCTCGTAAAATCGTATTCAGGAGCGATTGCCATTGCCTTCTGGAAAAGACGCTGCTTGGACCCGTCGTCACGATAGAACAGAAAAACCTGGCCGGTATTGGCATTAATGACATCCATATGGAGGGTTCGCTCTGTTTCCTTTTCTTCGCGGGTCTGTTCATGCTTTTTGATCGTCCCGTTCAGATAATCATCAATGTCGACGCAGGCGATGATTCCCGTCTGCTCGCGGCCTTTCATAATCTGCGTATACAGGTAGAGGCAGGGATCGTCATCCTGGAACAGAATGCCGTCTCTGATCATGCCGGCAAGGTAATTTTTCCCATGCTGGAACACGCTCTGTTCCCCTGCATCGGTATCGCCTGGAAAATCTATCTCCGGCTTGGATACATGAAAAAAACAGATTGTATTATTCCGGGCTATATTTCTGGCCTCTTCAGTACTTACCACATCATAGGGTAAAACCGCGACCTTGGACACAAATTCTCTTTTTGGCCGTAAACCTCTGAATTCACTTATCTTCGCCATATATTTACCATGAATACGATTATTCTTAAATAAAATCAGATATAATTGTCAAATATAGTTAATTAATAAGGTAACTATTCAGCACGTTTAGTAAAATATGACATTATAACAATATTGATAAATACTTCCCTCCGCCGCCGAAGGCGGCGGGGGGAAGTATGTTTACATTATCTTATTGTATGTTCAAATTATAACATTTGCTGAATAGTTACATTAAAAGCAAAGTATTTTCATGGCTACTTTATTTCAACCAGAATTTGAGAAATATTTCACAAATTCAAAAAATTAATTTGACAATATCTGTGAAATTTTTCACAGTTACCGCCATGAGAAAAAAGAATAAACAGAAAGGCCATATCCCGCTACCGGCATTGGCACGATTATGTAAAATCTATAATCTCCTCGAAGAAATGCATGATAAGGGTGAAACGTCCATTTCTTCACATGACATAGGAAAACGACTGGGGGTCGGTTCTCATAACATACGGAAAGATATAGGTTATCTTGATGAAGCCGGAACCAGCGGCGCCGGATATGATATAGCAAAGCTGAAATCCAGCATTGAATTCACGCTGGGCTTTGAAACAGAGCGAAACGCCTGCATTGTCGGTCTGGGGAGCCTCGGGTCAGTTATCATCAATTACCAGATGAAGCAGTTCCCCTGTTTCACCATTGTCGCCGGGTTCGATTCAAATATCAACAAGCTGGAAATCATGAAGACGTCCATTCCGGTATATCCGACGTACGAAATTCCGTCAGTGATAAAAAGCAAACGGATTGAACTGGCGGTGGTGACCGAGCCGGACCGGAACATCGACAAGATAACCGAACGGCTGATAGAAGGAGGGATCAAGGGCATAATCAATTTTTCGCCGGTCATGTTGAGTTCTCCGTCTGAATCCGTCTATATCAGAAACATCGATATAATCACTGAATTCAGATACGTATCAGCACTGTTTACATTACATGATCGGTAGCGCGATTCATATGGAGAGCACAATCCAGATATATGGATTTATGAAAGCGGCCCTGTCAGCCGCTTGCCACAATACCAGGACAAAAAGGAGTTACCTATGGCACGAGTATACAATTTTTCAGCAGGACCAGCCGTACTTCCCGAACCGGTTCTCAAGCAGGCGGCACGCGAACTTGTTGAATATAAGGACGCCGGAATGTCGGTCATGGAAATGAGCCACCGCTCCAAGGCCTTTGACGAAATCATCCGGCAGGCGGATGTGCTGCTCCGCGAACTGATGAACATTCCGGCGAACTACAAGGTGCTGTTTCTACAGGGCGGAGCATCCAGCCAGTTTTCAATGGTGCCGCTCAATCTATTCTCGAACAGCACAAAGGTTGACCTGGTTCACACCGGCACGTGGACCAGGAAAGCCATGGAAGAAATCAAGCGGTACGGCACCGTGAATCTCATCGCTTCATCGGAAGACAAAAACTTCTCCTATATTCCGAAGCTGGACAGGAGCGCGTTCTCGGCAGACGCAGCGTATTTTTACATCTGCTCCAATAACACCATCGAAGGCACGCGGTACACCTCGTTCCCGGATACGGGTAGGGTGCCCCTGGTGGCGGACATGTCGTCCAATATCCTATCGGAGGTTATGGATGTCACGAAGTTCGGCGTCATATTTGCAGGCGCCCAGAAGAATATCGGTCCCGCCGGCCTCACCATCGTCATTGTCCGGGAAGACCTGGTGGGCCGCGCCATGGAGATCACGCCGGTCATGTTCAACTACGCCATTCATGCGGAGAACAAATCCCTCTACAACACGCCGCCCACCTACGGTATCTACGTGGCGATGCTGGTCTTCGAATGGATGAAGGAACTCGGCGGCGTACCGGCAATGCAGAAAATCAACGAGGAAAAGGCGAAGCTCCTGTACGATTGCATCGACAATTCCTCCCTGTTCAAAAGCCCCATCGCCCGGGAGGACCGCTCGCTCATGAATGTTCCCTTCACCGCAACGACCAAGGACCTGGAGGCAAAATTCATCAAAGATACTAAGGGAGTCGGCCTGGTTCAGCTTGAAGGGCACCGTTCGGTGGGCGGCATGCGCGCGAGCATTTATAACGCTATGCCCGTTGAGGGTGTAAAAAAGCTCGTGGGTTTCATGAAAAAATTTGAATCTGAAAATAAATGAGGTGGGAGCCATGTATAAAATACAGAAACTGAATAAAATTTCTTCGGATGGACTCAAGCGTCTTCCCGGCGACCAATACGAGCACGCCACTGAAATCGTGAATCCCGATGCCATTCTGGTCAGGAGCGCCGACATGCACGCCATGAAGCTGCCGGAATCGCTGCTGGTCATCGCCCGGGCGGGCGCCGGCGTAAACAACATACCGGTCGAAAAATGCTCCGAGCGGGGAATCGTCGTTTTTAACACTCCCGGCGCCAATGCCAATGCTGTAAAGGAACTCGTCATTCTGGGGATGCTGCTGGCATCGCGGAAAGTATACCAGGGCATAGCCTGGGCAAAAAGCCTTGCCGGCAAGGGGGATGAAGTTCCCCAGCTTATCGAAAAAGGAAAATCGGATTTCGCCGGACCGGAAATGAAAGGCAAAAAGCTCGGGGTGATCGGACTCGGCGCAATCGGCGTTATGGTCGCCAACGACGCCCTGTCCCTGGGCATGGAAGTTTCCGGATTTGATCCCTTCATATCGGTAGAAGCGGCGTGGGGCCTGTCCCGGTCCGTGAAGCGATCGATCAGCCTGGATCATCTCATATCCGATTCAGATTATTTAACGCTGCACACGCCGCTGAACGAAAAAACCAAGGGGATACTGAACAAGGACAAGTTCGCTCTCATGAATAAAGGCATCCGGATCATCAATTTCGCCCGGGGTGGCCTGGTGAACAACGCCGATCTCAAAGAGGCGATAAAAAATGGCACGGTCTCCTGCTATGTGACCGATTTTCCGGATGACGATCTCATTCAGATGGACAGCGTGATCCCCATACCGCATCTGGGCGCATCAACCCCGGAATCAGAGGAAAACTGCGCCAACATGGCGGTTGACCAGTTGCGGGAGTTTCTCGAAAGGGGGAACATCGTCAATTCTGTCAATTTCCCCGATTGCACCATGATACCTTCGGGATCGCGACGCATTCTGGTCGCCAATAAAAATATACCGGCAATTATCGGCCATATCACCCAGATCCTCGCCGATCATAATATAAACATCGCAGACATGCTGAACAAGAGCAAGGGCGATTATGCGTATAATATCATCGATATCGACGGGGACGTCGACAATGCGATCATCGGCAAAATGAAGGAGATCAAAGACATCGTCATGGTACGGGTCATCTAAAACAAACGGGAGCCCTCCGCTGAGCGGAGGGCTCCCGTCCACCATCTTACAACACCCGCGTATTACCTGTTTCTTTTGCCCCGTATCTCATAAAGCTGCCGGTATGCCAGCTTGCCGTCGCTCTCGAAAACGAGCACCGCCACATTGTTAAAAAAGAAATAATTCTTTCGGTATCTGCTGAGATGCGTGGTGCGTATATGCAGCTTTTCCGTAAGATGATACGCCTTTCCGGTCTTTGGATCAATGCCGGCCTTGGGATTTTTGGGGAATCTCTCCAGCTTAACTATCTCAAGCCCGTTGGCATCCTTCTTGACGTTACCCTGAGCGTCATACACGGGGTACTGGAAATTCGAAAGATCATCCGGATAGGTGACAAACGTCCTTATCCGCTCCCGTGGCGGGATGGGCGGCTCTAAGCTTGATTTGGTCCTCTCAGTTTTTTCAAATGTCGCGATGGTAAAAATGTACAGGTCCATGGGATCATCGGTCAGATTATCCAGGACAAACTCCACTTCCAGGATTTCACCCTTGCCGCCCGTATCAAGCCTTTTATTGAAATACAGATTCCGTATCGTGATCCTTTTGCTGTACTGGGCCTGGGCCGGTATATTCGTGTTGATACTCGTCGTCCCCTTGCGCGCGTCATTCTGGGAAAACAAGATCCCCGGCGCAAGCAGTAATAGAACCATTGCAATATAATTTCTCATGGTGCGCCTCGTTTACCGCCGTTCCTCTCAATTAATGTCGGAATACGATTTTATTATGTTAAGCAAATATTTGCGGCAGTCGCACACCGCAGTGCCGGGTGGTATCAGGTTCGTCGGCTCAGTCGTCATTCAGATTAAAAAGGTTTTCCTGTATCGAGCCGTCAGCCGCGGCTGCATACTTCAACCCGAGGTGCTGGTAGGCAAGAGGAGTAGCGACCCGGCCGCGCGGCGTACGCTGCAACAAGCCCGCCTGAACGAGGAACGGTTCATAGTAGTCCTCCAGGGTGTCAATTTCCTCTCCAACGGAGATGGCGATTGTCTTGATCCCGACGGGGCCGCCGCTGTAGTTATTAATTATCGTCGCGATGAATTTACGGTCCATTTCATCAAGACCGAGGTCGTCTATTTCCAGCTTCTGCAGTGCGAATTTCGTTATGGCCAGGTCAATTCTTTTAATCCCTTCAACGGTGGCGAAATCCGATACGCGCTTCAGAAGTCGGTTTACGATCCGGGGCGTCCGCCTCGACCGTTTTGCGATTTCGATCGCGGCATCATCATCAATATCGCTATGAATAATCGACGCCGACCTGACGGCGATTTCCCTCAATTCATCAACGGAATAGTAATCAAGCCTGAGATTGATTCCGAACCGGTCCCGCAGCGCCGACGTAAGAAGTCCCGTTCTGGTTGTCGCCCCGATGAATGTGAAGGGCGCAAGGGTGAGCTTGATGCTCCGCGCGCCGATACCCTGGCCGATGACGATATCGATTGACCGGTCTTCCAGGGCCGGATACAGTATTTCCTCTATGACGGGGGAAAGCCGGTGGATCTCATCAATGAAAAGAACATCGTTCTCCTCCAGGCCGGTCAAGATGGAAGCAAGGTCCCCGGCTTTTTCAATAATCGGCGCCGAGGTGGCTTTGATGTTGACTCCGAGATCCCTGGCTATGATCAGGGCCAGGGTCGTTTTCCCGAGTCCGGGAGGTCCGGCCAGCAGGACATGATCCAGCGGCACGTTCCGCATCTTTGCGGACTGGATGAAGATTTTAAGGTTTTCGGTTATTTTTTTCTGGCCGATGAATTCCTCAAACACGGCCGGGCGCAGGGATCGCTCATGCTCCTGTTCATTGAGAATATTATTCGAGCAGCCTATTCTCTCTTCTTCCATGCCATTCCTATCTCTTCACCTTTTCGAAATCTTTTATGGTTTTGATGATGCCATCCGGAGTTTTTATGGCTAACAATTTGTTGCGCAGATTTTCATTGCTCATCAGCTTCGCAATATTTGCAAGCGTCTTGATATGCTGCGTGAGCTTATTCTTCGGGACCAGCAGCAGAATGACGATTTTCACCGGCTGATTATCTATGGAGTCAAAATCGAGGCCCCGCGGTATAATTGATATGACGATGATGATATCTTGAACCTTCGCGGTCGTGCAGTGCGGGATGGCGACTCCATTCCCGATACCGGTGCTCATCGATTTTTCTCTATCGATGAGGCTCTTTTTAATTTCATCGCTGTCGGAGGGTTCAACTTCTCTGTTCTTCGCAGCCAGATCAACCATTTCATTAATCAAATCCCACCGATTGGTTGATTTGGCTTTTAAGAAAATATTTTGTCTTTTTAAATTATCTGTTAAATCCATTGAAATTCACAACCACACAGCTTGCATAACTGCTTATTCCACTGTGATTGAAAAGAGTTTCCCTCTGATACAATTTTCGAAGTCATAATTCCGTCAGTTTCGTCGCTTGTGTAAACCGGGTGCGCTATTTAAAATCTTATTTTTTCATAACACATCTGCCATTAATCTTCCGGATAATTCCCATTTGAGCTTCCCTAATATACATATCTTGCTATTTTAGTCAAGCGCATAATACCATCGGATCAACGCGAGTATATTGATCATTGAATTCAGTATTTTTCGCAATTTAAAAATTTATGCATTGATAAATAGGGCATGGTAAAAATTTGTTGACTTTTAGAATTAATTTTCAGGAATATAGTATTATTAATAGACCTGCTGATAAATTAACATATTAATTGAATTTTGCCCCCGTCGCCTGCGGCGGCGGTGTTAATGTCAATTTTATTCAGATATGCAACAGGACTAATGCTATGTGGGAGTCAGCTATGATAGAAGTTCACGATAAAGGAGACGGCGTTTACATAATTAAAATAGTGATGAAAGAAGTTCATACCTTGGATGTCCCTGAGCTGAAAGAAAAACTTCAGGAAACAATAATCGATAAGGGAATTAAAAAGATGGTTGTCGACCTTACCGATGTGAAGATGATAACAAGCTCCGGAATAGGAATCTTTCTCAATATCAATCAGAGTCTTAAGTCTCAATTGCGCCTCGCCGCCGCGAATGAGGAAGTAAAAAAAGTTTTGGATTTGACGAAAGTTACCTCGGTCATTAAGCTTTTCAAATCAGTGGACGAGGCCCTGACCAGTTTTTAATGAAGGAATTTGTGTCCATGCGATATTTTGTGTAATTGCATGTCTTTTATGATAAAATTCTGATACGAACCGGTCATATCTCCAGACCGGACCTTCTGTTTATTCTTCTCCACTGCGCCGCAAACCACCAGGGCACGTTCGTACGACCGCCGCTTCGTTCGTATGCGCTTTTGACCGTTTCGGCCATCAGGTAATTCTTTTTCACCAGCGCA
>MIBH01000035.1:0-8987 GCA_001829455.1 Spirochaetes bacterium RBG_13_51_14 | reverse complement strand
CCATACATATCCACGCCTCCCCATACCGATGGCGACGCACAATCGCCGTTTTCAACGCTGTCCTGCTTCCTGAAAACCGCATGCGGTTTATACAAGCTCATGCAGGGCGCGGAGGTCCCGGTCAGATAGACCAGCGGCGGCAGCCCCTTTTTAAGCACCGCGACCATCGATCCGGTGGATTGCGATGAAATAAGTCCCCCGGCATGGAGGCATATCCGCTCCATCGGTTTCTCACCCGGACGATAGGGTTCCTGCGTGTTGTGATCGCGGAGAATGCGCATCATCTCCCTGCTGGTAATCTTCCCCTTCATCCGTGAAAGCAGGCCGTAACTGCACGATTTCCGCACCCTGCCCCTGGCGAAGTGCGTATACATGCTGTCGCTGAAATCCCGCTGAAAACTCATGACCCGCCCCAGCTTCACATAACCGCGAGCGCGCGCGTAGTCTTCCAGCCCGGGCGACGTCTCATCGTAATCGTCGTGTATGGTCAGGCAATTCGATATGCTGGACACGTCAAACACCTGTTTCGAAACCCAGTGCCTCCCGGCCGTTTCCAGGATAAATGCTTCAGACGGGTCGGCGATGAGAAATGAATTATGATAATACTTCGTCCCGCCCATAGCGTGCTCCCCGCCCTGACCGTACCTGCCGAGCAGGTCGATGATCACGTCGCGCGCCTCCAGCGCCGTTCCGGACCGCTCAAGCGCGAGCCGCAGCATGTCCATGCCCGTGAGCGCGTTATTCTTTGTATGATATTTCTCTTTCGTGAATACGGCCTCATTCCCGATGGCGACGCCGTGCTCATTCACGCCCATTTCCGCGCCGAACATCCAGAACGGCCGTGACAGCAGGGCCGCGTGGGTGTGCGCCGCCTGGGGGATATCGATGTGCGTGCACCGCACGCGGCTCTTTGAAGGATGATTCCGCGCCGGGACAAAGGTCACATTCTGGGCTTCGTTCGTCTCCCGGTCGGAATTCTTGCCCAGTATCATCAGTCCATCTGTCGACGATCTCGGTGTTGACACTAAGGTATCGCACATAAGTCACCTCGCTTGGGGGATATGATACGCGTTTCGTACAGATTCATTTGTCGATGTGAATTCAATGCTTAACAAGCTACAGCCCCGATGACCGGTATCAGCACTATGTCGTACTTCATATAGAGGTCCGCTTTCCCCGGCGATACGTGGTCCGCATAGGCCTTTATGATTTTGCTTTTTTTATTCATGGGGCGGTTTGATGCTAGCACCATCACCGTATTATTTCAATAACATTTTAGAGCTTATCTGAAAACATGGGATGCGGTCTCTGGGGCAGGATGTTCTGCCATTAAGAACAAATATATTGGGAATTGGTTGTGGATACACTCTTAGTAATAATGGCTGCTAAAAAAAGGGATTCATCCGCTTTTCAAAGTCTATCGTGGTTTCCGGCCCGTGGCCGCAGAGCACCCTGGTGTTCCCCGGCAGGGTAAGGAGCTTTTCCTCGATCGACCGGATCAAGGTCTGATAATCCCCTCCCGGCAGGTCGGTCCTGCCGATGGACATGTTGAAGAGCGCGTCGCCGCAAAAGACCGTATTACCGTCATAGAGGGATATTGATCCGGGCGAGTGGCCCGGCGTATGGAGCAGGGTAAACGTAATCCCCGCGATCTCCACCGTTCCCGATTCCGGCAGGTTTCTATCAATCGTCGGCACGCCCGGGTCCGGCACGCAGAACATGCGCGCCTGTGCGGGAAGCGCCTTGACCCATTCCTTCTCCTGCTCGTTCAGGTACAGCGGCGCTGAAAACCGGTCCTGAACGAGTTTGGCCCCGGCCACATGGTCGATGTGGGCGTGGGTGCATACAATAGCGCTGATATCGAGCTTTTCTTTCTTAATTCTATTTATAAGAGGTTCAAGTTCGCTTCCCGGATCCAGTATGAACGATTCATTGGTCTTCTCATTAATGACCAGGTAGGTGTTCACCATAAAGGGTCCGTTTTCAAACATCACTATGTTCATTTCCCGGTTCTCCCTGCCGCGCTCGTATATTTTTTTCATTCCGGCAGGATGCCGGATATTGTCAAACATAATTTACCTTGATCGCCGCAACTGTTTCACAAAAAAAACTTGCGCAATTATTTCGTCCCTGTTTTACATTCACCATGACACTGAAAGCAATCCTGGATATAACGGTATCGCCGCGGTCGTCAAAAAACAGGATCACGATCGACACGGGCGGCAAAGTAAAAGCATACCTCACCGCGCCGCCCGTGGACGGGAAAGCAAATGCCGAATTGGTGCGCCTTCTGTCAAAAGGCCTCGGCGTTCCCACGTCAGATCTGGAAATCATATCCGGTCATAAAAGCAGGAAAAAGCGCATTGTCGTAACAGGACGTTCTACCGAGCAGATCACTGCTGCGTTAAAAAATGCATAATCCGGAAGGCGGTCCGCGCCAAACATAGAAGTCTCAAATTATAGTATATGCAATGAGAAAAATAGGAGTTCATCTTTCTATATCCGGCGGCCTGTACCGCGCGCTGGACAAGGCGCGGGATCTGAAGATACAGGCGGTCCAGATCTTCCTGAAAAATTCAAACCGCTGGCACGCCAAGCCATATTCCGACGAAGACATCAGAAAGTTCGCTGAAGCGCGGTCGCGAAAGCCCGATATCTCCGTCTTCGCCCACTCAGGGTATCTCATTAACCTGGCGGGCGCGGGCGAGATCCATAAAAAATCGATGCGCGCCATGATCGACGAAATGCGCCGCACCGCGCAGCTCGATATCGAATACCTGGTCATCCACCCCGGGAGCCACGGCGGCAGGGGCGTTGATGACGGCATCGGCCGCGTGGCTGAATCCCTGAACCGCGTGCTCGAGGAAGAGCCACACACCGGCATCCTCCTCGAGACAACGGCTGGGCAGGGCGCGTCCATCGGCTGCCGGTTCGAAGAGCTTCGCCGCATAATCGACGCGATAGTACATGCAAACAGGCTTGGGGTGTGCCTTGATACCTGCCACATCTTCGCCGCCGGCTATGACATTTCCGATAAAAATACATTTGACGCCGTGGTGTCCGACTTCAATACTATAATCGGCCTCGAGAGGCTGAAGCTCATTCATATCAACGACTCCAAGCGTGAATGCGGGAGCAGGGTCGACCGCCACGAGCACATCGGCAAAGGCCGCATCGGCATCGGAGGCTTCAGGCTCATCGTGAACGATGCGAGGCTGAAACCAATACCGATGATTCTGGAGACCCCCAAGTTCAATGACGACGAAGCGGACCGGATGAACCTGAAAAAAATCAGCGGTTTGCTGAAATGAAGCACGGGTGAGAAGCGGACGCCCGGTGCGCACCGTGTATCCCCATATAACAGTTATTGGAACCGTGTATGAGCGTGAAAGATTCCTTTTCCTATCCCCTGTTCGTCAAAGGTGATTTTGACGGCTTTATCGGCCTGTTCATCGACAACCTGGTCAACCTGCTTATCATTACCGGCCTGTGCCTTTCAATAGGGATGCCGGCCAATCTCGTGTTCGGCAGAATGCTCCCCGGAACCGCCCTTTCGGTCCTGGCGGGAAATATCTTTTATTCATGGCAGGCGCACCGGCTGGCGAAGAGGGAGCGCCGGACCGACGTCACGGCCCTCCCCTACGGCATCAACACCGTGAGCCTTTTCGCGTTTTTTTCACTCATCATCGCCCCGATATATATCCAGACGAAAAACGCGGACTTCGCCTGGAAGGTCGGGGTCATCAGCTGCTTCATCAGCGGCTTCTTCGAGGGAATCGGCGCCTTTGTCGGAGACAGGCTGCGGCGCCTCACCCCGCGCGCCGCCCTTCTCTCGGCCCTGGCGGGGATCGCCATCTCATTCATCGCCCTGGATCAAACCATCAAAATATGGGACCGGCCGGTCATCGCCTTCATCCCCCTGGCCCTCATCATGGCCGAGTACTTTTCCCACGCGAAACTCCCGTTCAAGATACCGGCCGGCTTATACGCGCTCGCGATCGGGTCAGTCATCGCCTGGACCACCGGGGCCATGGATACGACGGCGCTGGCGGAATCAACGGGCCGCGTTTCCTTTTATTTCCCCGGTCTCGCCGTTGTTGAAATATTCAACGGCATCGGCGTCACGGACATTCTGCCGTACCTCTCCATAGCGATACCAATGGGCATCATGGCTTTTTTCGGTACGCTTCAGAATCTCGAGTCCGCGTCCGCTGCCGGCGACACCTATCCTGCCATGCCCGCGCTGGCGATGAACGGCGTCGGCACCATGGTGGGAGCCTTTTTCGGTTCGCCGTTCCCCACCACGGTCTACATCGGCCATCCGGGCTGGAAGGGTCTCGGCGCCCGCTCCGGGTATTCGATCATCAACGGCGCGGTCATGACCGTGATCTGCTTTAGCGGCCTCATGAGCGTCATCGTCTCTTCAGTCCCGCTTGAGGCGGGCTATCCCATACTGCTCTGGATCGGCGTGGTCATCACCGCCCAGGCATTCCAGGCCACGCCGAGGGAACACGCACCGGCGGTCGCCCTGGGGCTCATGCCGGCCCTTTCGGCCTGGGGGCTGAACCTCCTCCGGCAGTTTATTAACAGCGATGGGAAATACACGACCGGGCAGATGAACGAGATCGTGTCGAAAACCCTTCCCCACCTGAAAGGGATCCTGTCCTTTTCAGAGGGAGCCCTGTTCTCGGCCATGTTCCTGTCCGCGGTCGCGGTCTACCTGATCGAAAGGGATTTCCTGAAGGCGTTCTTCTGGTCCCTGCCGCTGATCGTGTTTTCATATTTCGGATTCATCCATTCCCATGTAATAGGCGTCGGAATGGCGGGTCCTGTTCCCCTTGGATACGCCTTGTTCGCAGCAGTCATATTGATGATATTTCTCTTTAATAAATTCTCGGCGAAAAAGCCCGAGATGAAAAAATGAACTTTTAGTTGACGTTATACGGATTTTTTATTAATTTTTAAAGGTTTAACGCGAGAGATGACGGTCATTATAGTTTATTATATACCTTATGCTCATGCCGTGCGACAGGCAGGTAGCATGATGAAAAATATCGTAATACTGATCCTGATGATGTCATTGATTCATGCAGGCTGCTGGTTCGATAACGCTGGTGGTTCAAAAAGGGCGCTGCTGGTGCTCACTTCGATTACGAAAAGCAATCCGTTCGCGCCGATCGCCCCCGGCGGCCTTCAGGCGACGCCGGTGTCATCGAGCCGTATCGACCTCACGTGGCACGATTATTCGGACGACGAGTCCGGATTCAGCATAGAGAGGAGCGCCGGTGGCGACTTCAGCGAGATCGCCTCGGTGTCCGCCGCTGTCACCTCGTACAGTGACAGCGGTTTGACATCAGGGATCACCTACTACTACCGGTTGAGGTCATATACCGGGCTGGGCCGTTCCGTATTTTCCGAGGTCGCGTCAGGAACGACGTTCCTCTCGGGTTCCGGAGTGTATTATTACATCCGCTCCGATGCCACCGGCGCCAACGACGGTTCCGACTGGACGAACGCCCGCACGGCTCTGCCCGATCCGCTGGTCCGCGGACGTTGTTACTATGTCGCAGACGGCTCCTATCCCGGATATACGTTTAACGACCCTGAATCGGGCGCGTTGAATATCATCATAAAAAAAGCGACCGCGGCCAATCACGGACCGGCGGCCGGATGGCAGAGCTCGTACGGAGACGGAACCGCCGAGTTCCAGCCACTGAGATTCACGACCTCGTATTACGTGCTGGACGGACAGGCCGGGACGGGGTTCACGATACGGGGAGGGTTCCAGGGGCATGTCGTGAGCATTCTCTCCTCGGGCGTCATCGTCAGGAACTGCGATCTCGATGGAAATTTTCAATATGATTACGCGGGCGGCGTCCAGACCGACGGCGCATGCACCGGCTTCGGCATCGGCGACGAAAGCCCGTGGTACGCGTCATTCGTCACCGTTGAACATTGCTCCATTCATGACATCGCGGACGACGGTTTTCAGATATACAACAGCGACCGCGTCTATGTATCGGACAATGTGGTTCACAGCCTCTACTCGTGCGGAACAGACGCGGCGCTGGACGGTCCCTGCTTCAACGGGCACAGCGACAGCATTGAGATTTTCAACCTCGCCAACAGCGAATTCAACCGAAATTTTATTTACGACACAGAACCGACCAATGCCGCGCTCTTCTTCGGCAACGTGGCCGATCTATACGGCGGATACAAAGTGTACTGTAAAAATATCATCCTGGCGAACAACATTTTTTACATGCCGCGGGCCGGTTTTGTCGCCTATTTTGACGAGGCGGACGGTATCAAAGCCTACAACAATATTTTCTGGGGAAGACGGCAGGGAGCGTACGGCGGGCTCTCCATCTGGAAAGTCAAGAATCTTGATATGTACAACAATATCATTCTATCGATCTACTATGGGCACATGCACGACGTGTACCGACCGACGCAGCACCGGGGCGATTATAACCTTTTCGGCTTCTCCAACAGCTCTATGGCCGGAGAATACCGGGAACAGCCGCATGATATAGTGAATCCCGACCCGGGATTCGCCAACCCGGCCGTAACCGCCGGAACCACGATCCCGAATCCTACCCCAGCGGACTTCGCGATCCAAAGCGGCAGCGCCTGTATCGACGCGGGATATTCCGGCGACGCTGTCATAGCGATCCCGCATTTCGATTTTTCAGGAACCGAACGGCCGCGGGGGACGGGTATCGATATCGGCGCTTTTGAATACGGGCCCTAACCAGCCGCCGGCCTTTTATTGAACCAGGGCTTCGCCTTTTCAAGCTGGGCCGCCAATCGGAACAGCGTCGCCTCGTCGCCGAACCGTCCGATGAAGTGCGAACCGCACGGGAGCCCGTCCGCGGTCCAGTGCAGCGGCACCGACATGGCCGGGAGGCCGGCCAGGTTCGCGAGCAGCGTGAACGGGAACTTCGCCATGGTCTGCATCGCGATCTGTTCCACCATACCGGACGCCTTTACCATGCCTCCGAGGCCGAAGGCGTTCACGATGTTCGACACGACGCGCTCGGCCGGCTTGGGCTGAAGCTCCCCGATGCGGAGGGGCGGATACGCGGTCACCGGCGTCAGGTGGATATCGTACTTTTCAAAAAAGCGTCCGAACGAACGCGCCACGCCGTTCCACACCCTCATTTCCCGCACAAAGTCGCCCGCGCTGTAGGTGCGGCCCAGGAGCCCTACGGTCCAGGTCATAGTCTCGAAATATTTTTTGCGCGGCCTTCTGCCCGTGAACACGCGCGTCTGCTCGATATCGGCCGCCACTTCCCCCATGTAGAGCATCAGAAAGCTGAAGGCGATCGCCCTGCCGTCCAGGTCCGGCTCCGCGCGCTCGACCCGGTGCCCGAGCTTCGCCAGGATATTTACCGCATCCTCGACCGCTTTCATGCATTCGGGATGAACCTCCGAGTCCACCACTGAGCGCGTCGTGAACCCTATCTTAAGCCGTCCCGGCGACTTTTTGATCTCCGATGAATAGGGACGTTCCGGCCGGGGAATCGTATACGGGGCGCCGGCGTCAGCCCCGAGCACGGCGTCCAGGACCGCGGCGCTGTCCCGCACGCTCCGGGTGATCACATGCTCCACAGCCGCGCCCTGCCAGGCCTCGCCGATCGCGGGCCCGAGGGGGCTCCGCCCGCGCGTTGGCTTCATGCCGAAGAGCCCGCAGCAGGACGCGGGAATCCGTATGGAGCCCCCGCCGTCGTTGCCGGCCGCCATCGGCACCATGCCGGCTGCCACGGCCGCGGCGGCTCCTCCGCTCGAGCCCCCGGGCGAGCGCTCCCGGTCCCACGGGTTCCGGGTCGGACCGAAGAGCTCCGGTTCGGTGTACGGCATGAGCCCGAATTCCGGGGAGTTCGTCTTCCCGATAAAGATAAGTCCGGCGTCTCTGTACCGCCGCACGATCTCGCTGTCGTAGTCCGGCATGTATTCCTTACAAGACCGGGACCCGCTCGTGAACGGGTAACCGGCCACGGCGTGCAGCACATCCTTTAAAAGAAACGGCACGCCGGCGAAGGGCCCCTTCCGGAGCACGCCCTTGGCCGCCTTCCGCGCCTCGTCAAACATGAAGCAGATGACCGCGTTCAGCGCCGGGTTGAGCCGCTCGACGCGGCTTATGGCCTCGTCGCACAGCTCAAGCGGCTTCACCTTTTTCCTGCGCACCAGGTCGGCGAGTCCCAGGGCGTCGTACTTTTCGTATTCTTTGAATCCGCTCATACGTGCACCTCCATGGTATTCTTTATTCTTGCCTATCCATTCTGAAATCCGCGTTCGTAATCCCCGGCGCTACGTATCGCCCCCAGTATTTCGTGAGGGAGGTATAGGTAAAAAGCGCGTTCACGGGCTTTAACCGCATCGCCCAGCAGAGCCTGGTGACGCATTCTACCAGAAGATAATTGTTATCTTCAATAACAAATTACAATTACAGTATGATAATTGAAAAAATTATCAATACTGACCGCTCCCCCCCCTCCCACATTGGAGATCAGACTCTGTGATTCAGTGTTTGTGCTACTGCCGTGGCGGGTTAGTGACCCGGTACGGGTCGGGCCTGTGATAGGGGGGTGTTTACACGAACACCCCCCTATCAACCCCCCGCGTGGTCGCTCAGGCGGCGCAACTGCCTCCGGGGTGAACTCGCCTCGCCTGCTGCGCAGGACTCGGCTCAGACATCCACCCCGATTGGTATCCGCCTGGCGGCGGATGGTTTGATGGCGTAATTCATTCGAAGAACATTATCTGTTCGGCGAGTGTATGCAGCATCGAGCAGACGCACGCCGCCCGCGGCGTCCGTGCCGCGGGTCTGCTACCTCATATAAAAATAGCCGATCTGTGTCCGCCCTTCAGGCGGACGTTTTTAGGGATTAATTCCTGGAAAATATCATTGACATTTTGAAATATTGTGCTTAGGCATGAGGGGGGAACACATTACGTCTTAACGTAGCTGAAAGAATATTTAG
>MIBH01000034.1:7536-8545 GCA_001829455.1 Spirochaetes bacterium RBG_13_51_14 | reverse complement strand
ATATATGTGGATTCTATCAAGTTCTCGACACTCTACAGCGGGCATATTGGCGCAGGATGGATCAATAAATGGTAAGGAGTTATTGGACCATTTATATAGATTTGTTAATGATTTGTATCCATCAGCTAAAATTATCAGCAAATATTCCGCCTTTATTCCATCAGCTTCAGATCCGTCATTTTATGATCAACCTTGTGCAGGAGACAACTGGATCCTTGTTGGAGATGCAGCCGGTCATACTGAACCTTTGTTAGGCGAAGGTATATACTATGCTATGAAATCAGGTCAACTTGCAGCGCAAGCAATTACAGCAGGTGATATTATAGGTTATGATAAACTCTGGCGTGACTGTTATGGGAATATTTTAAAAGAGAGTTCCATAAATAAGCAAAACCTGCTAGTTCTTACAGATAAATTCGGATCAGAAGCTTACGGAGCTTTTCTATATTATAATATATTTATGAATCAATTATAATAATTTGTAACACCGCGCACCATCACGCGAACACCATCGTCTCAACTTCCGTGTCGCTTTCCTCGGGGATTTCCATGCCTTCTTCCTTCATCCCCTCGATATGGAACAGAATCGCCTGGTAGATAAGCTCCTCAGTCTCTTTTTTCGTGTCGGCCATGGCCACACACCCGGGCAGCGCCGGTACCGACGCGCTGTAGCCGTCTTCTGTCTTCTCTATAAGAACGATATATCTATGCATTATTCACCTCTCCTTAATTCAATCTGCGCCTGCTTTAAAATGCTTTTAAGCATCTTCGGTCCTATCGTTTCAGTAACCCCATGATGCGCGATTGTTACCAAACCTTTCTTCACCGGATGCTTGTACTGCCGGTGACTCCCTTTCTGCCTCGATAAATACCAGCCGTCTTCTTCTAAAACCCTCAGTATTTCCTTATAGGTCATTATTTTACCGTCGACAAGTCAATAATATAAAAAATCCGGGCAAGCGTCCACCCCCCGTCGCATAATTTTCAGCAGCCAGGCTGCCCCTCGACT
>MIBH01000034.1:4363-7291 GCA_001829455.1 Spirochaetes bacterium RBG_13_51_14 | reverse complement strand
AGAAAACTCCGGCATACCGCCTGCAGAAGTTTCGGCTATGCTTGAGACGTGAGAAAAACCAGGAGCCCTCTTTAACTTAAAAAGTAATTTCTGGACTAATTGTCAATAAAATATTATGAACTTGATATAATATTCACTTGAATTCATAATATATTTTGATTATATTGTACAAATGTGGGAAATACAGAGAACAGATGTAATAGCTAATTGGATTAAATCTCTTGATGATGATGCCCGAGAAGCAATATTGAAAAATTTAATCATCCTTAAAGAGATTGGTCCTAATCTGGGGAGACCATATGTAGACACAATCAAACAAAGCAAATATAAAAACATGAAAGAATTGCGAATACAGAATAAAAGGAGACTGTTTCGTATATTTTTTATATTTGATACTGAACGCCAGGCAATTCTTCTTGTTGGAGGAGATAAGCGTGGCGAAAAGAGATTTTATGAGAAAATGATACCACTTGCTGATGATCTTTATAGCGAATACATCACGGCAAAAAGGAGGAAAAGATGAAATCTTTAAAAGCTAAAAATAAAAGTGATTTTATTGATGAATTGGCTTTAACATTATCTGATAAGAGGATTAAAAAAGCGCAGAAAGAAGCTGAAAATGAAATAATAAAGATCCGTTTGTCCCAGATAAGAAAAAAACGAGGACTTAGACAGGAAGATATCAAATCATTTTCACAATCCAGCGTTTCAAAACTTGAATCCAGACATGATATGAAGATTTCAACTTTAGTTGAATACCTGGATAATCTTGGACTTAGTATAGAAATAAAGGCATATCCAAAAAATAATAGGAGAAAAAATGAAGAAATATTAATATTAAAGGCTTAAAAAAAGAGAGTGGCGGGTTCTTCGTGCAACCATAAGCGCTTCGCTCAGCGCGAGTATAATCAATAAAACCACGTTGTTTCTAAGTTCGACTGCCCGGGTGGAATCCGGTTGATGTGCTGGCGAAAATAATCTTGACATCGCGTCGCGCGGATGCATTCATAAAGGCATGCATCCGATTAAAATATTAAAACTGGGGAAGGATTCTCCTGATGACGAACTCTCCTTCGAACTGTCATTCCTTGCGTCGCTTACGATAGATGAACGTTTCGACATGCTGATCCAACGATCAAATGAAATCAAAGAACTGCTTGTAAAAAATGGATACTATAAATCTTCTGAAGTTATTAAACGAACATGATGTAAAATATGTGGTTATCGGCGCTTTTGCCTTTCCCGCATACGGCTATGTCAGGGCGACAATGGATGTCGACATTGATAAATAAGCTCTCTGTAGAGGCATGCTGCACGAAATAATATTTATCAAGCTTCCCTCAAATGCCTGATGACTTCCTCGATATCCGGTATTTCATGAATTTCATACACCCTGATCCACTCGATAGTGCCTTTTTCATCAATGAGGATATTGGCCCTGCCTGATATCCCGGCGTTGTCGATAAAGAGGCCGTATTTTTTCGCCACATCGCCGTGGGGCCAGAAGTCGGCAAGGAGATCCGTTTTTTCTATAACAAGGTAATCCGCCCATTCCTTTTTTGCAGGGACACTGTCAACGCTCAAGCCGAGCGCCACGGTATTGAGCTTTTCCAGATCATCGTGCTTGAGTTCAAGGGTTTTCATCTGGATTTCGCATGCCGGGGTCCACGCAAGCGGATGGAACGACAGGAGTACTTTTTTCCCTTTAAATGATGATAACGATACATCCTGATTGTGCTGGTTTTTCAGGGTAAAGTCAGGAGCTTTCTCACCTACTTTCAATTTCATATCCGCCATGATTATGCCTCCATTTTGTATTACTATAAATTAGTACAATGCGCGGTTAAAATCAATGAAATTTTAGAATTTTAAGAAGTATTAAACTGCATATTTATTTTTAATAGCGGGTGTACAATCAGGTAGTATTGTACTGAATTATCGAATTCATCTGATTTATTTTGGCGCAGCAACGATAGTTATCTGTTAGTACCGATAACTATCGGCAGGCACCGATAACGGTTGCGGTACAGGCGTCAATGCTGAGGCAGGGACGCCGAAGTCCCGGCAGCGGCAGGAGGCCGCGTTTGCCGGGAATAACTATCGCTCATGAGTATAATTCTTGACATTTGTTAAGACACCTATACGAATTTAATTTAAAGAGGGAGTGCCATGCCATCTGCAAAAGAAAAATATATCCTCGCGGTCGACCTGGGAACCTCGGGACCCAAATCCGCCATTGTTTCAACCAATGGCGAAGTGATCGATTCCGAGTTTCAGGATGTTCCGCTCTACCTGTTCCCGGGCGGCGGGGCGGAACAGAATCCTGATGACTGGTGGAACGGCATTATGTACACGGCCAAAAAGGTTCTGGCGAAAAAGCTGGTTCCGGCCGAGAATATTGTGGCGGTGTCGTGCACCACTCAGTGGTCCGGCACAGTGGCGGTGGACAGGGACGGCAGGCACCTGATGAACGCCATAATCTGGCTGGATACCCGGGGGCATCAGCATGTCAGGAAACTGGTGAAGGGGCTTATCAACATCGAGGGATATGGGCTTCTCAAGGCCATCCGGTGGTTTTGGCTTACCGGTGCCGCTCCCACGCCTTCCGGAAAAGATCCGTTCTGCCACATCATCTATATAAAAAACGAGCACCCCGATATATATCGAAAGACCTACAAGTTCCTGGAGCCGAAGGACTACGTCAATATGCGATTTACCGGCAGATTTCTGGCCTCCTATGACTCGATCGCACTGCACTGGGTGACCAACAACCGGGACATCAACAATGTCTTCTATGGAAAAAAACTGCTCAAATGGTCCACCATCGACCCGGATAAGTTTCCCGATCTCAAAAGGGCCGTGGACATGTGCGGGCTCATCAGACCCGAGATCGCCGACGAACTGGGCATATCCCGGAACGTGCAGGTC
>MIBH01000034.1:4002-4324 GCA_001829455.1 Spirochaetes bacterium RBG_13_51_14 | reverse complement strand
TCCGGCGCGGTGAAGGATTACGAAGGCCATCTGTATATCGGCACGTCATCGTGGGTGATATGCCACGTACCCTTCAAGAAGACCGACATCTTCCATAATTTCGCGTCGCTCCCGTCTGCGCTCCCCGGCCGGTACATGGTCATTGACGAGCAGGAGACGTCGGGCAAGTGCCTGATGTTTCTACGGGACAATCTCCTGTATTGCGCGGATGATATTTCCGACGCTGAGCCGCCATCCGACCTGTACCGGAAGTTCGATTCAGTGGTTGCGCAGGTCCCTCCCGGCAGCAATAAGGTTATTTTCACCCCGTGGCTCTACGGCG
>MIBH01000034.1:125-3961 GCA_001829455.1 Spirochaetes bacterium RBG_13_51_14 | reverse complement strand
CTGAACCTGTCCCTGGACACCACGCGGGGGAGCATGATCCGGGCGGTGTTCGAGGGAGTCGCATATAACACCCGGTGGCTCATGGGTTATGTGGAGAAGTTTATAAGGCGGGAATTCCCGTACCTCAATTTTATCGGCGGCGGCGCAAATTCCGATGTATGGTGCCAGATACTTGCTGACGTTCTGAACCGAAAGATACGCCAGGTGAAGGACCCCATCACCGCCAACGCCCGGGGCGCGGCATTTCTGGCTTCCATCGCGCTGGGATATCTTACCATAGACCAGGTGTCAGAGCGGATAGCGATCAAAAAAGAATACGCGCCGAACCCGGACAACCGGAAGGTATACGACGAGCTCTACGAGGAATTCGTGAATTTCTACCAGGTCTCGAAGCATATGTACCGACGGCTGAACAGGGTATGATAACGCGTATAGAATTGGAGCACACCTATGGATATCAACACCGTTGAACAGCAGCTGCAGCGTTTTAACCCACGTATGGTCGCCGCCGCCCTGAGGGTGATAAAATCGATTCCTTATTTCAAAAAAAAGATCAAAGCCATGATACTAAAGGAGAGCGCCTCGATCATGGGAGAGCTGGAAGGCTCCCTCAAGCCGTACCGCGGCGTATTCCCCGCCTACGCGGCCCTGCCGGAGAAGGGCGTGTCCCGGGCCGAGGTACTCTCGATCATGCGGCGGATCAAGAGCCGTGAGGAAGCGAAATGGAAGAACGGCTTTGTGTCCGGCGCGGTGTATCACGGCGACGCGGGCCATATCGATTTTCTCAACCAGGCGTACGCCATTAATTCCCAGAGCAACCCGCTTCATTCAGACGTGTGGCCCAGCATCGCCAAGTACGAGGCGGAGATCGTATCCATGACCGCCGCCATGCTGGGGGCCGGGAGCGCCGGCACCGGCGGGGACGGCATCTGCGGCACCGTCACCTCCGGCGGTACGGAGAGCATTCTGCTCGCCATGAAGGCCTATCGTGACCGGGCCCGGGAGGAGCGGGGGATCAGAAGGCCGGAAATGATAGCTCCCTCGACCGCGCATGCGGCTTTCGACAAGGCGTCCCAGTACTTCAATATCAGGATGATCAGGATACCGGTTGACGGGAATTCCCGGTCCGACGTGGCCGCCATGCGGAAGGCCGTCACGCGGAGGACCGTCGTCATCGTGGGTTCCGCCCCGTCCTTCCCGCATGGGATGGTTGATACCATCGGCGAGCTGTCCGAGCTGGCGCGGCGGAAGGGGATCGGGTTCCACACCGACGCCTGCCTGGGCGGCTTCATCCTTCCCTGGCTGGAGAGACTCGGCTACGACGTTCCGGCCTTCGACTTCCGCCTGCCGGGCGTCACCTCGATATCGGCCGACACCCACAAGTACGGGTACGCGGCCAAGGGAACGTCGGTTGTCCTCTACCGCGACCCAGAACTGAGGCACTATCAGTTCTACAAGACCTCGGAATGGCCCGGCGGCCTCTACTTCTCGCCGACCTTTGCCGGAAGCCGTCCCGGCGCTCTTTCGGCAGCGTGCTGGGCGTCCATGGTTTCCCTGGGCGAGAGGGGGTATCTCGACGCGGCGGAAAAGATCATGCGGGCCGCTGAAAAAATAAAAAAGGGCATAGAGAAAATTCAGGAGCTCCATATTCTGGGCGATCCGCTCTGGGTCATCGCATTCGGCTCCGAAAAGCTGGACATTTACCGGGTCATGGACTTCATGACCCGGAAGGGCTGGAGCCTCAACGGACTGCACCGGCCTTCCTGCGTGCATATATGCGTGACCCTCAGGCACGCGCTGCCCGGAGTGGCCGAGCGTTTCATCAAGGACCTGAAGGCAGCGGTCGCGCACGTGAAGAAGAACCCGGGAGAGAAGGGCGGCATGGCGCCGGTGTACGGGATGGCTGCAACCTTCCCCGACCGGACCGCGGTGACCGACATGCTGGACGCGTATCTGGACACCCTGTACAAGGTGTGAAAGCGCGGCCTGGCCGACATCGAGAGAGCACAGTCAACTATACAGCCTGTTTAGCATATCGTCCGAGTAAAAGGCTTGGAACATGAATATCCTCGTCCAATTCATCCCAATGAAGGCCGACACCCCCACCGCTTATTTCCACCTTGTTCAATTGCTCCATTGTTGCATTGTGTAAACGGGGGAAATACGCCAGCGGTACCGAAAGCTGCCGTCCGTCGGTAAACATGATCCACATGTTAAATTTATCAAACCATATTTTCTGGGCTTTTGCTTCAACGGTTAAAGTGTTCATTCCATTTCTCCATGATCAAATCTTTATGTTCCTCAACCACTTTCTCCAGCATGTTCAATTCTTCTGTGGCTATTCCCCAGGAAGAATCCAGATATACTTCGGGAATGACCCAGAATTTTGCCAAACTCCCGCCTTTACGGACGTGAATATGGCATGGTTCAAGCGGGTCGCCTTCATTAGAAAAGAAAAAAAACTTATACCCCTTCCACTCAAATATCTTTGGCACTGTGATAATCCACTTTTTAAGATATAATAAAAATAACAAAAGTAAATAAATCAATTCATTTTTTTATTTACTCTGTGGATATATGGATAATCCCCTCTAAGCTGAAGCTTGCCCTGAGCTTGCAGAAGTGTTGCCCAGATGAGCATACCAATCTAATGGCAGTATATCACACATAATGAACGATACAAGAATATTTTCAGATAAAGATGCTTTTCTCACAGCTCGGAATACTTTTTTTTATTAAAAATCTATTTTTAACACGGAGGGCGCAAAGGTCGCAGAGGAAAAAAAGATTTGGAGCAACGTATATTAAAAACGTATCTTTCTCGGTGTATCTTGACTCTCTGTGAAATATTTTATAATTTCAACGCAGAGGGCGCGGAGTAATAAAGAATTGGGTTAACTTATACTAAAAACATATATTTCTCTGTGCTCTCTGCGTCCTCTGTGTTTAAATATATACGAAAGAGCTTTTAATTTATTCAATTTTTTATACATCATCAGGCTTTGCCGTCCTCATGAAAATATTAAGCAAACCTTTCTGCGTTGGTAAGATCATTTACTCAAATTTTTTCATTATGCCGATGCAGACTGACCCCTCAGTACCGAAATCGATTTGATTTTTTTTTAAAGTAGTTCCCGAGGGCATAAGAGGAGGTATTGGCGGTGGTGGAGGCAATGAGGAAGATGATTATGGTTATTTTTTACATATTGTTAAACTTATGGCCATTGACATAATCTTTTTACACCCTCTCAATTTAGGAACTTAGTTTTTTTGATGTAGTTTATTTTAGTTTAAAATATGGTCTCCAAATCTTAGAATTAATTTTCATATGTTTATAATCCAGAATGATCCATTTGTATCGGTAGGAAACAATAAAATTATCGTTTGACAATATGCAAAATGAAAGATTATCAACGGATTGGTCGATTATATCTCTATTATTGACCATACAGTTTCCTTTGTTATCAAAAACAAAATACCTTTGATTTTTGTTTTTTGATTCTAATACTACTGCGAAGTATTTTTTTGCAACTGTCCCTATATGAGGAACCGTATTTGCTTCATCTGTTGATATTGTTGTAGGATTTATTTTGATATTGCCGACTGAGTCGAGCATAAAATATTTAATATCTTTATTATATCTGTATGCAATTACTACCTCATCGTCTTCAAGTGTTGTAATTTTATTATTATATATTCCATCTTCGCTTTGCTCAACAGTTATTTCATTATTAAAATCAGTGTTGCCAATAATTCTATTCGTATATAGATAATAGCGTCCGCTTTTAAGGCCGATGTATGAAATTATTACATCATCATTGGAATATTTTCCAGAT
>MIBH01000034.1:0-95 GCA_001829455.1 Spirochaetes bacterium RBG_13_51_14 | reverse complement strand
ATATTGATAAAAAAGGTTAGACCCTTTCTTGTTGTAAAATATATAGAAACTGCCATCGCTCAGCTGTGCAACTTTTACATTTGAGCATCCTACAT
>MIBH01000033.1:22855-44650 GCA_001829455.1 Spirochaetes bacterium RBG_13_51_14 | reverse complement strand
ATGTTTAATAACCTGTTTACCCTGATGACTATTGTATATTCGCATGAATAAATATTGGAAATCACTCATATTTCAAATTACATTAGAGTTAACCAATAATGAAAAGGGCGGAATAAAAGAGACGGTTTGTCTATTAACGAAAGCCCAATCTGTTCTTGCATATGCCTGTGGATGGTCGCGTATGGCTGCTATCATTAAACTTCCTGAACCGGTTGCCAGGAGCGATATTTCAATCGAGGAGGCGTTATGGAACAGAAGATCTGTCAGGGAGTACCGAAATGGTCCGATTACCCTGGCGCAGATATCGCAGCTTGTGTGGGCGGCGCAGGGGACCACTCATGGAAGCGGATTCAGGACAACTCCAGCAGCCGGCGCACTCTATTCTCTGGAGGTGTACGGAGTGATGGGAGACGTGAAGGGGATCGACCGGGGAATATATCGGTATCGACCTGAAACCCATGAGCTAGAACTGAAGAGCAGCGCTGAATGGAGGGGAGAGCTGTGCGCGGCCTGTCTTCATCAGCCATATGTGAGGGATGGTGCCGCGGTTGTTGTCATTTCGGCAGTATACCGGAGAGTCACAGGAAAGTACCATGAGAGGGGAATCCGGTATGCGCATATGGAGGCAGGACATGCGGTGCAGAATATTTATCTGCAGGCCGTTCCTCTGCAACTTGGCACCGTCGTTATCGGTGCTTTTAATGATGATGAAATAAAACGCATCATGGGCATGGAGCCGGGCGAAGAGCCGCTCTGCCTGATGCCGGTTGGTAATATATGACGCCACTGAGCAGAATAATCGAGCTCACATACAACAAGATTGAATTCCATATTGCATATAAGATCAGAGAGGGCGGCAGCGGGTTGATTTTTTTTATCCATGGACTGGGGTGCGCCAAAGAGTTATTTGACGATGTATGGAATTTCACCGGTCTCAATGATTATACCATTGTGACCGTGGATCTGCCCGGATTTGGCGATTCAGGAATGCCTGATGCGTTCTCAGGCGATCTTCAGGATCATGCTCAGATATGCCGGTGCCTGATATCGCGGTTGCCGGAACGCCGGATACACATTGTCGGGCATAGCATGGGCGGAGCCGTGGGGCTCCTCCTTTCGGACATGATTCATGACCGTCTGGAGTCGTTTGTTAACGTGGAAGGGAACTTGATAAGCCACGACTGCGAGGTGAGCCGCCGGAAGGTATCGGTGACGTTTGAGGAATTTGAAAAGAAGCAGCTGCCGGGGCTGATCCTCTTGACATCAATATCAGACCAGCCGGGCATGAGGCTCTGGTCCACCTATATCAAAAAGGCTGACAGGAAGGGATTTTACCGGAGTTCACGGTCACTGGTGAACTGGTCCGACAGCGGACGTCTCCTGAAAGCGTTCAGGAAGCTGGGCTGTAAAAAGGTTTATGTTTATGGAGAAACCAATTCCTTTCTGAAAATTATTACTATGCTTGACGGAATTCCAACGGTGAGCATATCACAGAGCGGACATTTTCCCATGAATGATAATCCAGGAGAATTTTATGACGTACTCGCCGGTTTTATTTGCTCATAATGCGTTCCCTATTCAATAACGATAAATTCTACCCTCCGGTTGAGTGATCGCCCTTTCTTGGTTTTATTGCTGGCAATCGGTTTACTTGACCCGTAACCGGTTATTTCGAGATTGCCGGAATCAATCCCTTTTTTTATGAAATATCCCTTGATTGAGTTCGCTCGTTTCACGGAAAGCGTCTGGTTGAACGCCGAGGTGCCCTGGATGTCGGTATGACCTTCGATGCGTATCCGTACGTCTTTCTTTTTCAGTATTGTCACGATTTTATCAAGCTCCTCGTAGGAATTGGGGAGAATGGTGGCGCTTCCCACTTCAAAGTTTATCTTGTCTGAAATGAAGAGAACCTCTTCTGTATGAATTGAATTAAGCTTAGCGCTGATCGTTGATATTTCATCCTCGGTCATCTTTTCCGGGTTTCCCGGAGGTTCATTTTCCTTCATGAGGAGCTTATTCTGATACGAGAGGAGAATTTTCTGATCTTCATATGCGGGATTATACATCTCGGTTATGCCGGACAGGGAATACACAGCGGTCATTAAGAGCGCTTGTGATTCAGTGGCATCCCCTTTTTTGTTTTCATCGGTATGAACCTTTGCTTTCTGATCGTCATTCTCGTTTCGCTCTTCAAGGATCTTGAATCCAAGCTCCGTACCACGCACCGCGGCTATCGCTGTCGGTGTTTTGATCTTAATATCGTAGTCTTTGGATAGTTTTTCAAATTTTCCATAGAGCGAACCGCTTTCCAGTTCGATAAGAACCTTACGGATGGAAATATCATCAATCTTCAGTATGCTATTTTCAGAAACGCGGACGGCCATATCGTCATGAAACCGGATATCGACCTCCGAATTGGCATTTGTTTTTACTTCATACCCGTATTTGAGCGTGTGGCCTACGATGGCCATTTCCCATCGGTCAGCACCTGCTTTGCGGTACGAAGCGTTTCCGAGAATAAAGGTAATCCTTGGATTTTGATGGATCAGCACGGGCGGCTGCACCAGTATTTTATTGGTATAAAGCAAAAAACTGATAAAAAGGCCCATTAAAATAAAAAGCAGCAGGACAATGAGTATATTTTTTTTCATGATGTCTCCTTTTTTATGGTAGGGATGTTATGTAATGGCATTGTTCGGACGTCAAGAATAATCAGCGGTGTATCATCATCTATGGATAATGATCGGTGTCAGATCCATAGCCTCGGCTTCGGTCTCAGGCCGGCAAAAATATATGCCGCTTCCGGGATGGTTGATATCCATACCCCTGAGATAGAGATAATAAACGCCGCCGAAATCCCGGTTGTACAAATACCCTGGAACGACGCGTTTTAGCCAGCTGATCAGGGCGGATGAATAGATTTTTATCTGAAGATCGTAATGCATATCATTGATGCTCTTTTCAATATGCTCACGGGTGTATCCTTCTTCTATGAAATTTGATTTCCAGTCGACGATATAGTATTTATTTTCATTTTGAAAGATCATGTCTATGAAACCGTGTATAAAACCGTCGGTATATGATATCTCCGGAACGGTGCTCGCGGTCCTCAGAGAAGCGGGATTATAGAATTCGACTTCATGAATTTTTCGTTTCAGGTCTCCCAGCACAAGACCGGAATCGTGTAAGGGAGCACGCAGGGTATTCCAGAGTATGCGCGCTGTTTCGTTTCTGATATGGTCAAGAACATCATCATGATGATACCGCATGTGCTTATTGACGGCGGCGGTGATAATGGCATCTGTTCCGGGTTTATCGGCGAGCAGATCGCCGGGATTTTTCGCCCTGCCGGTATGGTGGAAGTCGATCTGCTCAAGAATCTCGTGAAGCATCAGACCGGTTTCCGTGCTGCGGGGAAGCTCCCGGAGCGCATCATGTTCTGAATCTGGCAACCCTGGTGCAATGGTGGATACATCGTCTTCACCGGCCTGGGAGCCGGACTCCCCGAATGCCAGATGTCTTCTTTTCGCCGATTCCTTCTCGTACAGCTCGGCCTTCAGACCTGAAAACGAGGCGACTGATATTTTTCGATGGAGAAAATTCATGGCGGGATCAGGAAAGAGCGGATCAGGAATCATAGGAATGGGGGCCCGATCGGTTTTGAGACCCTGGCTCCCGATATCAGAGGGTTCGACAAAATCTATGTCAATCCAGATGACCTGCGAATCATACCGTACGGCTTGAAGCGCATTCGGAAGTTTACCCCCGAGAATGCCGGCTGTGCCTTTTGCTCTTGCAGCGGGCTCGAATACGGGAACATACAGCCTGTCTTTCGCCCTGGTGAGTGCGACATAGAAGAGGCGTTCCTCTTCGCTCCTCAGCTCCCTATCATGCAAATCCCTGTTCCCTGCATCTCTGACAAGATCGAACACTCTCCGCGTATAACGGTGGTACGTCCAGAAGTCGGAGATATCCCGCCGGCTGAAACCGCCCCCGATAAAAACGATCCTGAACTGGAGGCCTTTGCTGGCATGAATGGTCAGGATCTGCACGCCCGGCTTGTCCATATCGGTTTTCTCAATATTATGGCTCTCGTGAGCGAAAATATTCTGGCTTCGAAGCCTTTCCATTTGTGAAGCGATCTCGAGTATGCTGAGATTGCGCCGGCTTGCATCGACTTCCAGGTTCTGCATGATGGTCCGGTAGTTGATAATGGATCGGTCGTAGTCATCGACATCGGTGCGGTACAGTATGCCGGAATCTTCCATGATTGATTGAAACAACAGAGACCAGTTTTTCCGTTCCGCGAAGGCGATCCATTTTTCAAAAAGGATCGCCGCCGGATGGTCGGAGGATATGCTGTTGTAATGATTGAGCTCATGAAGAGGAACGCGGAAAAATCGTGTTACCAGAGCCTTCTTCCGCGCCGCAGTATCATGCGGCTTTGCTATGGCTGTCAGGAGGTAGGAGAGCTCCAGGGCTTCACGCGACTGGTACAACCCCTCTTTCTTGTAGTATGAATAGCTGATATTCGCTTTTTTCAAGGATTGTTCCACCGCATCAGCTTCTTTCCATTTCGTGACCAATATCGCCATTTCATTGAGTTCCAGGTCGGGATTGTTGGACGTGAGGGCGATTATTTCGAGGGCGAAATAATCAGCGGATTTATATTTTGCCTCGGTGCCGCTGCAGGCGCCGCACTGCATAACGACCAGGGGGCGGACGATTTTTGCTGAATACGGTTCTTTTTCATCCGGGTAATGATTGGGAAGGTAGCTGATCGATCCGTCGGTAAACCAATTGGCGTCGGCAAATATCGTGTTGAAACAGCGTATTAATTCCGGCGCGGACCGCCAGTTTTCCGTGAGGGAATAGGAGCGCGCGCCGTATGCGGATATCATCTCATCACGGGCGATGTAATAGGCGTTTACGTCCGCTCCGCGGAATCCGTATATCGCCTGTTTCGGATCGCCGATAATATACAGTTTGTGTTTTTCTGATTCAAGAAATATCGTCCTGAATATGTTCCATTGCAGCATGTCGGTGTCCTGGAATTCATCAACCAGAGCGTACCGGTATCGTTTCCGCAGCTCATGCTTTAATGTTCCAGAATCTTCGGCAAGCGCCGCATACACGCGATTCACCATGTCGTCATAGCTGATGCGGCCATGCGCCTTTTTATCTTCGGCAGATGCGTGTTTGAGATCTTGAATTGTGTTCGCCGCGAGAAGGTTTTGAAGAGCCGGAAGATCAAGGGACCTCAGTTGCTCCAGTATCTCAATGATCCGCGGCAGATGTGGCAGTTTTTCTTCATAATCGGGACCGGACTTGTTCCATCCTTCGTTTAATTCGTTGAATCCGGCATCTCCGATCTCGAGCCCGGAAGAAAAGACGGATAATTTTTCCAGCGATATTTTTCGGGTCCGATGAGCGGTAAGGAGTTTCAGAACTGCGGTGATGATACGCACCCGCTTGGGGATGCTGTTTTTCCTGATATTGAGACTGGCGTACCGGGCGCATAATTCGCTGCGACCGGGATCGTTCTCATCGATCTGGCCGGCAAGAGGAAGCAGGCGGTCGAGGAGGGCGTGGCACTCGTTTTCCATGAGGCTGATTTTCTCCATCAGGTACTGCCCTCCATCAGGATACAGCATATCGTTTCCAGCGGGCTGATACCTGAGGGCGACATCAATGACCCGTTTCAACCAGGTGCCGACGCCGCTAGCGGTGGAACCGGGGAATTGTGATACCGTCAATACCTTCTGCAGCGAATCGCCGTACCGCCTGGGCCATTCCTCGCGCATGATGCGATAGAGCGCCTTCTCATACACTACTCGGTCGTCGACCAGGTCGTTGATGAATTGTTCGCCGTTTTCAAAGGCATATTCCTGAAGGATCTTATTGCAGAATCCGTGGATCGTGAAGATTGACGCCGTATCAAATGCATCGAGCGACATCTGGAGTATGTCGGATTTTTCCTTTTTCAGGGATTCCGTGATGATTTTTCTGATGCGGTCTTTCAGTTCACCCGTTGCTTTTTCGGTGAAGGTCACCACGAGAATTTCATCAAGGCTCCGGACCCTGCCGCCGCGCAGCAGGTCAACGACGAGATGTTCGATGGTATGGGTTTTTCCGGTTCCCGCGGACGCTTCGATGACCGCGTGGGAATCAAGGTCAATCTCAGCGCTGCCCCGAATCGGCAGGGGACGGATCACGCGCTTCTTCACGTCGCCGCTCCTCCTCTGATAAACGGTCCGAGCAGAATAGCCAACCGGTCGCGGACCGTATCATATGCGTCTTCAGGAACTTCAGCATTGATGATCTCAAGTAACCGAACCGGCCTGAACAGGGGAACGGCCTTTTCGGCATCGTCGTTGATGGAGCGGATCAGGACCTGCCGGTACTTCAGTTTATCAAGGGGATCCGGTTTCGGATCCATGTCAGCGGGATGGAGAAACCTGTTGCCCGCGATAATCTGGAGGGGAAGCAGATCAAGACTTGTTTCATCAAGAAAATCTGCAAGCAGGCGATGAAGGTAGATTCTGCTTTCATCGCCGCGAATGGTATAGCGATAGGACGAAATACCGCGCCGGTGGGATACATGGATGGTGAAGGAGCCGGATCCGACAATTTCATGAAGCCCCTGCTCCATTCCCGAGGATGCGGCTATGTAAAACAGAAAGGGATTAATGATGCTGGTGACGGAAGGATGCGCGGAGTTTGTAATAATCAGGGTCTCACAATCGCCTGATTCGGGATGCCTCCACAGGCGATAGAGCGCGCCGTTGAGCTCGACGGTGGTGATATGATTGTTTTGTGTCAGGTTGCAGTTCACGGCAGGGAATGTGAGGTCCGGCTTTTGGGGAAGACTCACCGAACCGAAGACAACGTTCTGATAAAACGAGCACTGTTTCCGTGCATATAGGAATGCCGAAAGGCTTTCGTCCGCATCTATTCTTTCCATAATGGTCGTGTTGAAATTTTCAAGATCGATCGCCCCGAATGCGCCGTCAGGCGTGATGCTCATGAGCCGCGCATGACGGTAATAATTTTTAATGTAATCTTGAATATTCCCATTCAGTTCATTCTGAACATAGTAGTTCAGGGCATCGGTGATAAAGCGGTAATCATAGGGATAGACTGAAAAAAACGGCTCGTCTTCCAGCTGCGCTCTGTCCTCGATATCTTCATCATGGATGCCGAGGTGCCACCGCAGCGTCGATTCAATCGGGTTTATTATAAAATAGCTTAGGTCCCTCAGTGAAAGCGACACGGCATCCGGCCGGACTGGATCATCTTCAACAGGGATTGAGAAGTCCGGTATTTTAGAATCCAGTCTTTCTGACAGCGCTGATAGTATCGCGGGATCAAGCGGATATTTCCTGGCCGCATGTTGAAGAAGTGTCAGCCGGTCGGGTTCCGAATAGTTCACCGGCCGGTATTTTCCATCAACGAATGATATGACAAAATCGGAATAGTTGCCGATTGAGCCGCTGGAGCGAATATACTGCTCGCTGCTCCCTGATGGGGGAACGCACTGAATGGTGAAATCACCGAAAACCACGTGATTGGTCAGATAGGTGATCAACTGCCCGACAACGGAATTGGGAAAGAAATCCTGATCTTTTTGCAGGTCCTTTGATACGTAGGTGATGTAAAGCTTATTTCGAGCTGAAAGCAGTGTTTGAAGAGAAAGGTAGCGATTGGCATCGGGTCTCGCGATATCACCGATGCGTCTCTTTATGTTCATGAGGTTGAGCGTGGAAATGTCGCCGGTTCCCGGGAATATGCCCTCCTGCATGCCCATGACGTATATTATTTTAAAGGGAATCTGCCGCTTGGGGATCAACGCGGATATGTTAATACCCGTTGTCAGGTAGCCGCCCCGGCTGCTGGAGATACCGGAAAGATGTTCCGTTATAAATTCTTTGATGAGCGAGAGGGGCAATCCCTCGCCGTTCATGGAGTCATAAAAAACGTCAAGCATGGAGAATCTGTTCAGACGCGCTATCAGGGCGGTCCGCACCTGCAGCTCTTCAGGACGGTCTGAGGGCACGGCGATAAAATCGGAAAGCAGACCATCGATTATGTGAAGCCATTCCGCACCCGAGGTCCTCAGAAGCGGCAGATGTTTCGTTCTCACGTGGAAGTGCTCGATAACGCGATTGAACGTGTCGATCAGGTGCTGATCGCCGGTATTCATATCCGAATAGGGCACGATGTTCTTATAATCGAGAAAGATTCCGTCATGGCGGTATGCCTCTGATGACTGCATGATTCTTCCGAAGCGGAGCCGCTGTAATCCCTGCTGCCAGGTGTAACAATTGCGTTCCGGATCGACATCGTCCATCTTATTAAAACCGCCGAATATGTTGAGCGCGTCGGCCCATGCAAGCCAGCGCGAGGCATCATCCAGGGTCATGGCGTGTGCTTCGAGGAAGCACGGGTTGCATATAATATCGAAAATCCCATTTCGCGTGAACGAGCCGGAGGCAATTTCAAGAAGGGAACGAACCGTTGTGGCGTACAGGCTGTCGGTCGCGGCCGTGGAATCTATGATACTGAATGCCAGACGCTTCGGCTCCCGTGAAAATACCGACTGTATCACCGGCGCGTAGGCGGACATGTCAGGGACCATGACGGCGATGTCGGTCATTTGCAGGCCGGCATCGCTATCAAGATTGTAAAGAATGCTGCTATACACCGCCTCGACTTCACGGAAAATCTCCGGGCACGAGGCGATCTGGATGCTGGTGTCCTGCCGCTTTTTCTCAGCGGCATCCGTCAGAGACGTCCTGCTCAGTATCTGGTTTTGAACCGTGTGAAGGCACGAATCATCGACATGAGTATGGTCTGGAAACAACCACTCCGACGTCACGTTGAATTCCCTGCTTCCCGCATCCTCAAGCAGGCTCAGGAGCTTAACGGTTTCCCTCCCGGCCTTGCCCCACAGCTTCAGCAGGGGGTTTTCATTATCATTATCAGGAAGCGAGAATCCGTCGTCCGTTTCTTCAATTCGGATGGATCGAACGCGGTTCCATCGGTCTTCGCGCGGAGTAGTAACATCTTCCCAGAACTCGGAGCAGGGATTGACCTGATAAATGAAAAGGTTGCAGTGTTTTCCCAGCTCGTATATCATGCGGACATGAAAGGGCGAAAGCTGCGATTTTCCGAACAGGAACAGGTTCCGCGTCCGGACGGCCGCCAGGGGAGCTGCGCGGTTCCAGTACTGCGGAAGGGTCAGAAGATTTTTGTTTATCCGGTCCCGGTATCCGCCTTTTTTAAACACCGAGAGGTAGAGACACTGCTGGGCCGCCTCCATCTCAATGTTGTACAAAAGTTTCCCTCCGAGCCATTGCTGAATCATATCTTCCCGAAAGAGTTCATATTCAATGAAATACCGCGCCAGGCGTGATGAAAGCTGCCAGACTTTTTTGTCATAGTCCGGTTTTCTGGTTCCGTCGGCGTACATGAGATATTCCATCAGGGGCCGCGCCCGGCGGTCTCGCGTGCCGAGATTGACGATGGAATGATAGAGCATGAGCTGAAGGTCCGCCTGCTCGATAAGGGTTGGCTTTTCAACATCGCCGGCGATGAAAGAAGACGTCTCTAAGAGGCCCTCGTCCAGGAACCGGAATTTGAGGTTTATCGCTATGCCGTTCGTCTCCGCGATATTCAGCTGGAGCCATTTCTGCAAATATGGATTGGGGACTATCACCGTGCACGGCTCGAAAACATCACGGTGTTCGGCGATTTTTCGGGAAAATGCATCCGCCAGCGTTTCTATGTTATTGCTGAAAAACAGATGTGTGGGCATAGTACGGATGAACTATATATATTGTTCGACCCGGTCTCTGCGCGGCAGAATCGAGTCTGGATTGATTTCCCCGATATTGTGGAAAACATAATCCGGCTGATAGGGGAATCTGGACGCCGATTCCCGTGTTGTTACGCCGGATAGGACGAGGCACGTCGTCATTCCGGATTCTATGCCTCCGATGATATCGGTTTCCATGCGGTCGCCGATCATAAAGCAGCTGGCGGAATGAACGCCAAGTTTCTTGCGCGCCCAGTACATCATGGCCGGGTTCGGTTTTCCGAGAAAATAGGGGGCGACCCCGGTTACCTTTTCGATGGGCGCCACCAGAGCGCCGCAGGCCGGGACCGGACCTCGCTCGGTTGGCCCGGTGATATCGGGATTGGTGGCGATAAACCGGGCCCCTTCCTGGATGAGCAGGGTTGCCTCGATGATCGTGGCGTAGTCGTATTTTTCGGTCTCACCGACAATGACGTAATCAGGATTTTCACGGGTGATGGTGATGTTCGCCTTTTCAAGCTCTTCCATCAGGCCCTTACCCCCGATGACGTAAACCGAACAGCCCGGCTTCTGGTACAGGAGAAAGCTGGCAACCGCCATGGAGGATGTGTAGAAATGATCGTCACCCACATCAATACCGAGCCGGCACAGATTCCGGTTGAGCTGGTGCGGTGTGTAATATGAATTGTTGGTGAGGAACAGGAATTTGTGGCCGCCCTGTTTCAGTCGATCGACAAAATACAACGCGCCCGGGATCAGCGATCTCCCCCTGTTGATAACGCCGTCCATATCGATGAGAAACGCCTTGTCATAGGTACGGTTTTCTGCAACTTGATTGACGGTGCTTAATGACGGTGCCATGGCGCATCCTTACATCTCATCAATAATCATCTTCATGGTTTCCCTGAGATCATGTATGTCTTCATGGATCTTGCGGATATCTCCCGCCGTGGTGCTGTTTTTGACCGTGTTATATTTATCGATAAGCGCTTTAACCGATTGCGATAATAACTCTATATCACTTTCCAGGGTGGAATACGCTTCAACCGCGGCATACGATGCAACCGCGCTCTCCATGGTGGTGAGATCAACAGTTTCGCCCCACTGCGGAACATAGGGAGAGAAGCCGCATTCGGCCTTAAGCGTTTCGGCAAAAGATTCAGATGATTTTTCCTCGCCGTGTATCACAAAAACCTTGAGTTTCGGATTCTTGATGTTCTTTACCCATGCCAGCAGTCCGTTGCGGTCGGCATGCGCTGAAAAGCCGCCGAGGGTATAAATTTTCGCCTTCACCGACACGTCTGCGCCGTAGACGCGAACCTGCTGCGCGCCGTCGACGAGACGTCGTCCCAGGGTTCCTTCCGCCTGGTATCCGACGAATATGATGCTCGATTCCGGACGGTAGAGATTGTACTTCAGATGATGCTTGATCCGGCCGGCGGTGCACATGCCGTTCGCTGATATGATGATGGCGCCCCTGGCATCGGTGTTGAGCCATTTTGATTCTTCCGTGGAGCGGGTGTAATGAAGATTGGGGAATTCAAGGAGGCTGTTGCCGTAAAAGAATTCTTTCCGCATCTCTTCGTCGAATAAGTCCTTGTTCTTTTTGAATATCTCGGTGGCTGATATTGCCAGGGGGGAATCGATGTATACCGGCATGTCCGGAATCCGTCCGTCACGAAACAGTTTCGCCAGGGTATATATTATCTCCTGGGTCCGCTCTATGGCGAAGGCGGGGATGATGATGTTTCCCTTTTTGTTGTGGGAATCCAGGATGATGTCCCTGAATTCATTATAGGTTTCTTCCTTGCTTTTATGCAGGCGGTCACCGTACGTTGATTCCATTAACAGGATGTCCGCATCCTCTATAACATCAGGATCGCATATGATGGCCTGGTCCTTGGGCCCGATGTCTCCGGAAAAAACGATTTTTGTCTTATGGTCTCCCTCGTCGACCCACATTTCAATGAACGACGAGCCCAGAATATGGCCGGCATCGCGAAATCGCACCTCAACCCGGGGATTAATCTGTATTATTTCATCATATGAGACTGGCACGAAGTTTTTCAAGCTTTCGGTTGCGTCGTCAATGGTATAGAGGGGCTCCAGCGGGACGCGGCCCAGTTTGAGATTCTTCTTATTCGCGTATTTGACGTCCATTTCCTGTATATGGCCGCTGTCAGGAAGCATGATCGAACAGAGGTCAACCGTCGCCTTGGTCGCATATATGTTTCCGTAAAATCCGTTCTTTATCAGTTTCGGGATGAGGCCGCTGTGGTCTATGTGAGCGTGGGTAAGCAGCAGGGCGTCGATTTTTTTCGGGATGAAATTCTGCTGGATGTAATTTCGCTCCCGGATATCATTCGTGCCCTGGAACATGCCGCAATCGACCATGATGGTAAAATCGGCGTCGTGAACGAGAAAGCACGAGCCGGTGACTGTTTTAACCCCTCCGAGAAATTCAATTTTCATGACTGACTCCAGAAAAACGTCCTCTGTTACGGAGAAACATGATGGTTGCGGCATTCTGCTGCATTATACCGAATAAAATGAAATACCAGGTAAAATAATTCAAGAACAATGAATTTTTGCAATACATTAATAGACTTGTTGCATAACTACTCATATTTATTCATTGTTGCCCGGGGCTGTCAAATAAGTCAGTTAGGATACAACATCCCCATCCCTCGATGGGAGGGGACAGGGGAGGGTGATTCTAACACCTGATGCATTCAGCAGTTAGTCACCTCCACCTAACATCTGCCGGACAGGATGTCCCAATGCCGCGGAGGCCACGGATGGCCGAGAGCGGCCCCCCTCAAGGGGTAGGGATAATTGATGAATATTCGAAATTTTTAGACAACCCGAGTAACAATCATTGATTATTGAGTTTTGCAACAAGTCTAATATACTGTTCAGCATGGTGGTGATATTCGTCTACGGTATATTCTTGAAAGCGCCGGCATATCCAAAACAGTTCAACCTGATTTTCAGGGCAGGATGCGGTATCGCTGATTCTTACCCGACATCCCGGTGGAGTGAGTGACACAGGGCGATGGCGCAGGCATCTACTGCGTCGTCGGGAGTTGGTGCCTCGATCAGGCGGAATATGTTCTTTATCATGAGCTTCATCTGGTCTTTGCCAGCGCGCCCGTAACCGGTGATCGCCTGCTTGACTTGCAATGGCGTGTACTCCTGATACCTGATGTCATGCAGCGTGAGGGTAAGAATGATTGCGCCGATTGTTTTCGCGACATCCATGCCGGTCTTAATGTTTTTAGAGAAAAAGAGCTTTTCAAGAGCGGCGGTATCCGGCCGGTATCGTTCGATAAGAGCGGTCAGCGCGTGGTTAATTTCGAGGAGCCGCTTGTCAATAGGCTGACCGGAAGTTGTTTTAATAACTCCGCAATCAATCAGCTTCTGGTTTTTTTCAACAACCGCCCATCCCAGGGTTCCGAATCCAGGGTCAATGCCGAGTATTCTCACTGAGCCTCGCTGATTTTGATCATGATATCATCCGATATGTCATAATTGGAATACACATTCTGGACATCATCGAGGTCTTCCAGCGTCTCAATGAGCCTGAGGCACTGGGATCCTTTCTTCTCATCAAGGGTTACCGTGGTCTGCGGAATAAAGGTTATCTCATCGACGATAAGCTTGTACCCCTTGCCAACCAGCACATCGTGCACTTCATTATATCCTTCCGGGGGGGTCAGCACCTGGATGTTACCCTCATCGGCTTTAATGTCTTCAACGTTGTAATCCATCAGCAGCTCTATCACATTGTCTTCCGAGGTCTGGCCGCCTTCGATAATCATCATGCCCTTTCGGACAAAGAGATAGCCGACGCAGCCGGTTTCGCCCAGGTTCCCGCCGTTTTTGGTAAAGGCCGCCCGCACCTCTGCGGTAGTTCGGTTCCGGTTGTCGGTAAGACAGCTCACCATAACGGCGACGCCGCCGGGGCCGTATCCTTCATACTGTATCTCTTCATAGGTTACGCCCTCGAGGGTACCGGTCCCCTTTTTTATGGCCCGCTCAATATTATCGCTCGGCATGTTGTTCGCTTTTGCCTTTGCCACGGCGGTTCTGAGACGTGAGTTGGCATTGATATCATCGCCGCCGTTACGGGCGGAAACGGTTATCTCCCGTATTATCTTGGTGAAAAGGGCGCCGCGCTTGGCGTCCAGCGCCCCCTTTTTCCTCTTGATGGTTGCCCATTTTGAATGACCTGACATCGTGATACCTCTTATAATTGCATATAGTATTTAAATTAATGAATATAGATTGATAGCGGGATATTATAATCGGAAACTGATTAAAAAACAATATTAATGAAGGCGCTTTCACGATTCATTATCTATTTCATCATCGATGATAGATGAGATATGTGTAGCGCCCATCACTAATGTAATCTCATAATGCTCTTGCGGCAACCTTTTAATAACCGCGTTTAATTTTCAACTCCAAATTAATAATTTTTTTTCTGGCCTGATTGGCGTTATAATCAAATGAAATGGCGTCCCGATAATACTTGATGGCATCATGCAGCTTTTCCATGCGTTCGAGAGAATATGCGATATTCCAGCGCACTTTACCGGCGTTCAGCTTGTTGTATTCGTTCTGGAACTGCAGCAGCTCGGTTTCCCGTTTTCCTTTTTTGTCCATCAGATTTTCATATTCTTCATACTGCTCGAAGTTCTCTTCGCGGATCAGGGCTGATTTCAACCCGAGGATTTTTGACTTCATATCGGTTATCTCGGATTCCTTTTTTTTGATCTCCTCGGCAATAGCATTCTGGTATTTTATGGTCTCTGAATAAAACCGAACCGCGCTTTCAAAATCGAGTTCTTGAAGTGCAATATCGGCTTTGTATTCGTACGTTTTTGATATTCTAAATATTTCCTTTTCCGGCAGCAGCTTCAGGGCCTTATCCAGGGATTTAATCGCGAGGGGATAATTCCCGGTACGCAGGTATGCGATGTATCCGAGTGCGAATTGTATGTATCCGTCATCCGGTTTCTTCTCGAGATATTGAATGTAATATTTTTCTGTCTCAAGATATTTAGCGATGTCCTCATACAGGTTGCCCAGCATGAGATACAATTCGGGAGACATGGGTTCATCGGTGCCGTTTATGTATCGCTGCAGGTGATACATTGCGCGTTTTTTCATACCGGTCCGGTACAGAGCCCTGCCCAGTTCGAGTGAATACGAATAATTGCCCGGGTTGAGGGAACTGGCGGTTTCGAGGGTATTGATAAATGCGTTGAAATGACCGCCTCTCTTAAATACCTGAGATATTTCATAGTAAATGAGATCGTCTTTTTTCTCTTCGACTTTTTTGTAGCGCAGCGCCTGTATATAGTGATTAAGAGAGTGGTCGTCCTTTGACATTTTAAAATAGCATCGCGCTGCGTACCAGTGGAGAGCGGACACGCGGGGATTGTCTTCAATCAAAAAATGTTCCGCCTTCCGGTTTCTGAACATCATTTTGAGATCGTCCTCTTTCGAGGCTTCTCTCATGGTGATAAATCGCGCGGGGACCCGTTTATGTTCCACGCGGGTGCTGTAAAAATCATCCAGCTTCTTATTAATGACTTCCAGGCATTTAGTATAACTGCCGCTGTTGTAAAGGTTCAGGTATTCTTCTGATTCTTGTTCTTGCGAATAAACCGCGATCGGAAATGAAACGATAACGGCCATTGAAAACAGACGGAAATGATATATTGTTCTACGAAGCATACTGCGCTATCTTGCGAAATAACAGTTCATGTATAAGAGACTTGTTGCACATTGAAATGAAAATATTATATTAATTTAACATCAAGTCTGTTATAATATCGGAACAATTTCTGGAAATGAGAACAACAAAGCGATACCGCATAGCCGCAACAGGCAATCAAGGGGTACTACTGCGATATCAACGGATTCTGAAGATTATCATGGTGATATCATCATGCTGCGGTATAGTGCCGGTGAAAGAATCAATTTCTTTCACGACCGCATTGGTCATCTGTTTGGCGGTTTTTTCGGCATTCGCCAGGAGGGTTTTGAGGAATCGCTCCAGGCCGAATTGGGAGCTTCCTGAATCCATGGCTTCAGTGACACCATCGGTATACTGTATAAAATAATCGCCGCGCTGGAGCTGTATTTCCTTGATATCGACAAGCGGCTGGAACATCTCGGAGTTCATTACGCCCAGTGCGATTCCTCCGGCGGGCAGCTGGCGAACTTTGCCGTCCCGAACGATAATCGGCTGACAGTGACCCGCGCTGGAGTATGTCAGCTTCAATGTGTCCAGGTGCAGGATGCCATAAAACATGGTCACAAAATAGTTGCTGGCGGTGTTTTCCTTGAGATACTCATTGATGATCTCGAAGATTTTTTTCGTGTTCAGGATATTCTTGCAGTACGCGTGCAGGAGTGTTCTCGTCATGGCCATGACCAGCCCCGATCCAACGCCGTGGCCGGAAACATCGGCGACGGTGATCCCCAGATACCCGTTTCCCAGGTCGATGAAATCATAGTAATCGCCGCCGGCCTCGGTCTGGGAGGAATAGTATGCGGCGAAATCCATACCCTTTATGACCGGGAGTTTTTCTGGGAGCAGCGCCGACTGTATCTCCTGAGCGGTGAGGAGTTCCTGTTCCATCCTCATTTTTTCGATCTTTAATTCCTGGGCCTTTTTCAGGTTGGTCGTCATCACGTTGAAGATATCCGCCAGCCTGCCCAATTCATCAGTACCCGTAATATCAAGCTTTTTATCCAAATTACCCTTGCCTATCGCAAAGGCGCCCTCAGCCAGGTATGATACTGTCCGGATGATGAACGTCGGGAACAGCACCGCAATGAAAATGACCCGTATCAGTATCGATATAATAAGGTTGATTATTTCATTTCTATTTTCGATCATTTCAGTGGTATAATGCTCGCGCTGGAAAAAAAGGCCGAGGATGCCGGCCAGGTCCTTCCGGAAGGATACCAGCGCCAGCTCATCAAGGGACATATCCGAATACGGCTGAAGTTTGTTGATTTTTACAAAGTAATACAATTCCTGCCAGAATTTTATTTCAGAATCATATTTTTTCCGAAGTCCGTATCTTCGAATGAAAATCATGAACAGGGACTTCAATTTCGGCAGGCTGATGATATTGTTGGTACTGATAGCATCGATTTTTATGAAAAATTCTTTTCTGAGATCGGCACGCTGCATCTGGTTTAACAGCGAGAGGTTGAGCTTATTAAATAAAAATATAAGCAGCAGGTTTTTGTCCTTTCCGGTTTGAACGGTAATGTTATACGGCAGAGACAGTCCTTGAAATATTATTCTATCGGTGAGCGCCTCACGGAAGAGTTTTTTTCTTTTCACATAATTCTGAACCGAGTCTTTTGATACGAATTCATTCTTAAAATTTATATAATTTTTGTATAATTCCACATCGGATGCGTTGTTGAATATCGGGATTCCGACGACGACATAGTTTGGCTTATTTTTGAAGAGATCTTTGAACTGCGTATCCACGTCCGACACATCGACGAACCCCATGAATGTTCCGATCTCTATATTCTGCATGTAATGAGAGAGCATTGTGGGCTCCAGGAGGGGGTCCTTCTTCCCGTCTCCCTGCGTGAAAAACGCACCATTGACCCGGTTGAAATAATAATAGCTCGATTGGTCTCGATCCTTCCAGTCGCTTCCGATGTCACTCCAGCTTATATCGATGATAAATGATATATCCAGGAGTTTTTCTTTCAGTATGACCGATGAAAAATATTCGCTCATTTTCTTAAGCGAATTCTCCAGTTCGTCGGCAAAGGCATCTCTCTGGCCATCGGTTAGGGGGTATTTCTGCGTATCAGACAGGATATGTTTCGCGTGGAGATATATTTGCGCCTGGTCAGCTATTCCTTTAAGGGTTGTGGATCCCAGACGGTTCAGCGTGGCGATGATCTTTTGCTCATACTGATTGATGAGAGCAAAGCCGATCAGCGCCGAAACCAAAATCACGGCGGAAATCATGATTGCCGAGAATTTAAAACGAATTCCAAAGACGATCTTTCGTATTTTTAATCTCTTGCTCATCGCGGTTGTATTATTCATATGGTATGGTCAGGCGCGCGGGGATTAGCGTTTAATGGTCGCTGTCCGATATTCTTATTCATCTTTTGATTCATCAGTCTCGAGTTTTGTTAAAAAAAGGTTGTAGAGCGAAGAAAACGTGATTCCGAAGATGAAGCTGTCAAGAGCCGCATAGGCGGTGTTGATAATAATGCCCGGAAGGCGGCTGATGAATGATTCATCAATATTATTGAAAATGGATAAACCTCCGTTGGGATGGATTGATTCGAAAATTCTTACCAGTTCAACCCCGAACCCGTTTACTGAACACCAGATGAACAGTATGAGAAACGGAATGGTGCCGATGATTAGCGTGGTTACGGAAAACCATTTGATGTTCAATTTCATAGCAATATCCCTAGAATGATTTCAGAATTATTTGTGTATAATACATAATGATGAAAAACACGTCAATTATTATATTTGTCCAGCACCAGATACAATAATTCTTTATGGGAGGCCATCCACGTTATTTTGTTGACTAATAATAAAAAAATATTTGCATAGTAATACTACGGGTCCTGGATTCTGATACTCTGGGCAACTTCAATGACGAATTGTACCTGCGTGGGAGAGTCGTATGAATATTCTTTTAACGAACGATGACGGCATTCACTCAGAGGGTATCAATGCCGTATACAGCGAGTTCTCACAGAAGCATGCGGTGTATGTCATTGCTCCCGAAAGCGAGCGGAGCGCGTGCTCAAATGCCATTACAGTGAGAGCCGAATTGAGCATAAAGAGAATAGCGCAGAATAAATTTTCCGTCGGCGGTTTTCCCGCGGACTGCGTGATTATAGGCCTGAGCGGGGACATTATTCCGGACGTAGATCTGATCATCTCCGGCATCAACCATGGTCCGAATGTGGGGGATGATTGTATATTTTCCGGAACGGTTGCGGCGGCGCGCACCGCCTATATTTTCGGAAAGGCCGCTGTTGCCATTTCAATCAATTGTTATAAACGTGCATCTCGTTATGTCAATGACGCAGCGAGATTTCTTATTGATTTTGTGGATGAAATGACGCCTGAAATAATCGACGTGTCAAAAAGGACACGGGCGAACTCGAATGGTGACCTTCCGGCAGGACTTTTTTTTAATATAAACTATCCGGATCTGCCTCCAGAGGGTATTAAAGGAAAAATGTACACCAGCGTGGGACGAAGAATATACAGGGACTCTTTTCAAAAAACAACTTTTGAATCCAATGAAGCTACCGTGCGAATGGGCGGATACATAGAATCCATTTTTTTTGATGGGACGGATACAACAGAGCTTGAAAAGGGATATATAACAATCTCGCCATTGATGACCGACTGCACTGATTATTCATATTTAAAAAAAATTTCTCAGGGACTGCTTCATGGCTGATGTTGATCTGCAACAAAAGATAGAAGGATTTCTCGCTTCCGCGTTAAAGAAATTCATTATCCACGATTATGAAAGTGCGATACGTGAATTGAAAGCGGCCGAGGTCCTGGACAGGGATAATCCGGAAATTCTCTATAATCTCGGAATCAATTACTGCCGGATGGGGCTGAATAAAACCGCGATAGAGTATTTTAAAAGGGTTTTGCAGTTGAAACACGCCTTCATCGATGCCCTGGAAGTAAAAAAACTTCTCGCCTACGCATTGATCCATTTGAATAATTTCAAAGAATCTGAATTATATCTGAACCAGGTTTTACAGCTGGTGCCTCTGGACGTGGTGGCGATGAACATGAAAGGATATTGCATGGATGTGCAGGGTAATCATACGGAAGCGCTTCGCATTTACAGCGCCATCATCGAAGTTGATAAAAATAATTATAACGCATACAATGCGGTCGCCTATATTATCTCGAAGTCAGGCGGCGATCTGATAAAGTCCCTGCAATTTGCCCGCATCGCCCATGAATCGAACAAGGAAAACCCGGCATATCTTGATACCGTGGGGTATGTATACTTAAAGATGGGAAAGCTTGACCTGGCCGAGCGATATGTGGCTGAAGCCGCGAAAAGAGCCCCGCTGTCGCAAGAGATCAATGATCATGTGAAAGAACTGCATAGAGCAAAGAACGCACATAAGTAGCGTATGGACAGGTACGACGCGATATACAACAGCGCTTAAATGGAAACATTCATGAGATGTTATATGAGTTTTCTTATGGTAAATATTGGAATTAATCTCTTGACATTTCAGTAGTTTCAAAAATTATATGAACATTACTATGGTTGATCATATGAAATATCAGCACAACATTACATCAGAGATTATTAACAACATACCCGTAATATATATAGAAGGGGATCTGACATCGGATGCGGATGGAGATGCGAAGAATGTTTATTCTGAAGTAAAAGAACAATATTCGCCTCATAAAGTAATTATTAATTTTGAAAATACGAAATATATCAACTCTTCCGGCATAGCAACCCTCATACATATCATACAGGATGTTAATGAGCGAGGCGGCATCATTGCATTCGTGGGTCTGACTGAACACTTGAAAAAAGTTATGAACATTGTTGGTATATCTGATTTTGTTCAGATGTATAATTCAAATAATGATGCAGTGAAAACTGTATAGGTGCTGGAAGATCATACAAAAGAAAAGTTCCGCATGATATCGATGGATGATTAATAATATCGATTGGTGTATGATTGAATCATCGTACTACTATTCCGGGTTGACTCACCATGGCTGAAAAAGTAAAAAAAAAAGATGATTGTATTTTTGTTATTGATGCCGGCACGCAATCCATTCGGGCTGCAATCATTGATTTAAAAGGTGCCATTCGTGAAATCGTAAAAACCCCGATCGAACCATATTATTCCGAACATCCAGGATGGGCGGAGCAGGATCCTGAGTATTACTGGCATATTCTCTCTCAAACCTGTAAAAAATTACTGAAAACCACTTCTTTCAGCACTGGAGCCATCAGGGGAGTTACCGTCACGACTCAGCGGGGGACCGTCATCAACGTGGACAAACAAGGCAATCCGCTTCGTCCGGCTATCACCTGGCTGGATCAGAGAAAAGCGGACAAGGGAGCATGGCCTCCCATTCATCTCGCCGCCATATTGAAAGCTGTCAAGATGTATGAGGCCGGCATATATGCTTATAGAGAAACGGAATCAAACTGGATACGGCAGAACCAGCCTCGCATATGGGAGCGAACGCATAAGTACCTGCTGCTGTCGGGGTTTTTCGTTCACCGTCTCACCGGAGAGTTTTTCGAGTCAATCGGGAGCATGGTGGGGTATATGCCCTTCGACTATAAGAAACACCAGTGGATGAAAAAGAGCGATATCAAGTGGGGCGTCTTTGATTATGATTTATCCCTGATGCCATCGCTGGTAAAGCCCGCCGATATTATGGGACACATATCGAAAAAGGCTTCGCAGGAGACGGGCATCCCGGCCGGCTTGCCGGTCATCGCCGCGGCGGCGGACAAGGCATGCGAGGTGCTCGGTTCCGGCTGCCTTAAGCCGGAAATAGCATGCCTGAGTTACGGAACAACCGCCACAGTTGAAACAACGACAGATACCTATGTAGAGATCATGCCTTTTTTCCCGCCCTACCCCAGCGCTGTCCCGGGCGCTTACAATACCGAGGTCATGATATTCCGCGGGTACTGGATGGTGAGCTGGTTCAAGAAAGAATTCGGTCTGCGCGAGGTGGAGCTTGCGGAAAAGAGGAATATCGCCCCGGAAACGTTATTCGATCAACTGGTGCAGGACATTCCCCCGGGGTCAATGGGGCTGACGCTGCAGCCCTTCTGGTCTCCCGGCGTGAAGATGCCCGGCCCAGAGGCAAAGGGCGCCATCATCGGGTTCGGCGATGTCCACACCCGGGCGCACATTTATCGCGC
>MIBH01000033.1:20881-22804 GCA_001829455.1 Spirochaetes bacterium RBG_13_51_14 | reverse complement strand
GCCTCCATGACCAGAATCAGGGATACGTTCGAGCCGATACCGAAGAACAGGGATATATATAAAGATATGTATGAGCGGGTGTATCTGAAACTGTATGACAGATTGAAACCGTTATATGATGATATCAGGGACATTACAGGGTATCCAAAGAAAATTAATTAATAGTATGAGTAGGCGGGCGTACCAATCACCAAAAGGACTATAAAGGGAGTTACTATGGCCGTGTTTCAATATTCATCTACCAAGCATGGGGGTGTGACCGTTATACATATCGGCGGCAGTCTGGACGCTGAAACATCTCCAAAGTTCGACAGTAAAATAAAAGGCGAAATTGACAAGGGAGCAAGAAAAATAGTCTGCAACATGGCACATCTGGATTATATAGCAAGCGCCGGACTGGGCGTTCTTATCGCCGCCAACGATATTTTAAGCAAACAGGGCGGTGAAATCAGACTATCAGCGATGAATGAAAAAATCAAAAAGATATTCAAGCTCCTGGGATTTATCAGGCTTTTCAAGCTTTTTGAAAGTGATCAGAAGGCGATCGATTCATTCAAAGGACTTTGAGAATAGCAGCTATCAGTATGGGTTATTTCCATTAATTAATATATTCAAGCCGAAGCAGAGTACGTGCTCCGGTATGCCCCTGATATCATCACTTTTCAGTATCCTCAGGGAAGGATGATAAATTTGTGCCATTCATCAATGTGCAGTATTTAAATATCTCGCATGATGATATCTCCGGCATACAATTAATCAGGAGTTCAGGTTCTGGATGAAAGATCAGGTAATGATGTATGGCTGCCACTCCCAATAATATGACCGTTGTTCTTCCACGGCTGACCAGCAAGCTGGATTTATTGCGGGAAACAATCGTAGATTTTTTGAAAGGACACGATATCGATGAAGGCATCATTTCCCGCATAGAGCTTTCGGTATACGAAGCGGTGGTGAATATCATTGAGCATTCCAGACCTGAATACCGTGACCGTGAAATAAATGTCGAATGCACGATGCGCGACAATGAGGTGTTGATTACCGTGACAAACTACGGGGATAACTTCGATTTAACCAAGGCGGACCTTCCGGACATAGAGAAACACTATAAATCAGGGAAAATGCGCGGGCTGGGGATTTATTTTATCCGCACCCTGATGGATACAGTTGAATATTCGCATGTAGATATGATCAGCACGCTGAAGATGGTGAAAAAGATATAGCAAATCGCGCCGCCGCCCGGCACGCTTCAGGCATTGTACAATTCACATTTCCCCGACATCAGGTATTTCACGCTTTCATCGAGTCCGTCCAGGGTAAGCTCAAACATGGGGAAAATGCCACGGATCATCCGGATGGTCTGGATATAGTTCCAGGATCTCGCCGGGAGCGGATTGAGCCAGATGATATTTTTGAATTTTTCCTTGAAGCGATGGAGCCACGCGATACCCGGCGTGTCGTTATGATACCAGTAATCGATGGCGCCATTGACCCAGGTCAGTTCCGACGGCGCCATTTCCGCGTCGCCGACGATTATGACTTTATAGTCATTGTCTTCGCTTTTCAGAAGTTCGATGGATGAAATCGATTTGTTCCTTTCTATATCGGTCCACAGCTCCTGATAGATGCAGTTATGGAAGTAGTAGTGTTTGAACTTGCTGATCTGCGACGTCGCGGCGGAAAAAAGCATGCTTACCAGCTCAGCGTACGGCGTAATGGAACCGCCCACGTCCATGAGGAGCATTACCTTTGACGCCTTTTTTTCCTTGTTTTCCCAGACGAATTCTATTTCCCCGGCATTTTTGCACGTCGCGTCAATGGTTTCATCGAGGTTGAGTCTTTCCCCCTGGCCGATCGGAAGGAGCGAACGCAGGTGCGAGAGAGCCACTTTCATCTGACGGGTGTCCAGGGTAATGTCGCTTGAAT
>MIBH01000033.1:4076-20842 GCA_001829455.1 Spirochaetes bacterium RBG_13_51_14 | reverse complement strand
GCTTGTGGCGGGACACGCCCTGGCCGATCCGCACCCCGGCCGGGTTGTACCCCCACGCGCCCTGGGTCGATCGGCCGCCGGTTCCAATGGCCTTATTGCCGCCGACATGGTCCTTATAGTGTCCGGCTTTGAGCTGTTCCTCAAAGTTTCGGAGGATCTCGTCAAGGTTCAGCTCTTCCATCTGTTTCTTCTCTTCTTCGGTGAGATGGAGTTCTTTCACCTTTTTCAAACCGGCAAGTATTTCTTCCAGCATCTCATCCGTGGTCTCGATATCTTTGAACGTGTCGAGGAAGGCCAGGTCGTATTTGTCGAAAAAAATTTCATTTTTTACCAGGATAGATCTGGCGATGTGATAAAATTCAGTCAGGCTGCAGTTGTTGAGATTCAGCGAAAGGGCATGGTGAAGGGTGATCCACTCGTGAATCGATACCGGCACGCCGTAGGATTTAAGAATGAAGTAGAAGTTAATAAACATCCCGCGTCCCCATGCTGGTGTTGAAGGCGTAGTGGGATTTTCCTGATTTTTCCAGAAGGTCCACGTCTTCTTTTTTCTTGAGCAGAACGCCTATGAACGGTATTTCCTTTTCGATTGTGGCGGGGGCTATGCCGCCGACAATGAGGGCCTGAAGCCAGTCAATGAGCTCGCTCGTGGACGGCTTTTTCCTGAGCATGTCGAATTCGCGTATCCAGTAGAATCGCTTCAGGGCTTCACGAATCAGATTTTTTTCGATTTTCGGGAAATGGACTCTGATTATTTCTTCCATGAGTTCCGTGTCGGGAAATTCTATATAGTGGAACACGCATCTTCTCAGGAATGGATCCGGCAGCTCCTTTTCACTATTGGAGGTTATGATCACGATGGGACGGTGTTTTGCCGTAATGGTCTCACCGGTTTCAGGTATGTAGAAGCTCATCTCGTCGAGCTCGTTAAGGAGGTCGTTGGGGAACTCAAGCTCCGCCTTGTCTATTTCGTCTATCAGCAGTACATCCTGGTCTTCTGTCTTGAAGGCTTCCCCCATCTTCCCCAGCTTGATGTAGCGTTTAATATCGCAGACATCGCCCTCCCCGAAACGCGCGTCATTGAGTCGCTGGACGGTGTCGTACATGTACAGGCCATCTCTGGCTTTGGTGGTTGACTTTATATTCCAGATTATCAGCTGCTTCCCGAGACCCGTGGCAATGGAATGGGCGAGGAGCGTTTTACCGGTGCCCGGTTCGCCCTTCACGATGAGCGGCCTTCCAAGGGCGATAGACACGTTCACGTTGTCCCGCAAAGCCTGCGATAATACATAATCATCAGATCCCTTAAAGTAGTTCATGTACGTTCACCTTCATATTATACAAAGTATTGAAGAGAGAATCATATTTCACCTGAATTGTCGATGAATTATCATTATGTATCCGATTTTTTCGCCAGTGGTCACCGGCTAAATCAAACATGATTTTTGTCCTCCACCGGATAGCTGTTATATAGTCAAACACATTTAATGCTGCCGACTTCTTCAAGGGGAAAAAGCCGGATATTCTCAACATGGTACAGATAGAAATATAGGATTTCCGCTGGCAAGTATTTTTAACAGTACTCGGGATTATTTATCCCTGTATATATGATAACTGCCGCTGCTTGGGAAGGGGAACATAATCGTTACAATTAATATCCTTTTATCATTGACACGCAGGAGGCGCTGCAGTAATTTATTGCGCACTTACTGATGAAGCAATGAAAAAAACTGTACTGATCTTAATGATGCTGCTGGCTGCCGCATCGGCATTTGCCACGCAATTTGAAGAGCTTGATAAGCCGCCGGAGGGCGCTCACAAGGGACAGATTCTGCTCGGCGCCTTTGCCAACATCGGCATACCGTATGGAAGAATTATCGATGCCGAGAATGATTATGTGAGAAATTCATGGTACACCTTCTGGTCAAATTTAACCACCAAGAAGATCATGGTGCAACATCTGACCTTCAGCTATGGAATTTTATTTGAATACATGCCGGTCGATTACCTGGGCATAAAGGTCAAGGTGAAAAGATTAACCGTAGTCCAGAGGACCATGTTTGGGCAGCAGTATCAAAACTGGACCAAAATGCTCTATAATGATTTTTCTTTTTTCATCGGGCCGTCGGTACATTTCACAACCCGGAAACAGTGGGACTTTTCACTGACCCCGGTTGCCGGGTATGCTTTGGGCGAATATAATGCTGCCCCTATTGCGAAGCTTCTTGTCTATAAAACCGAACAAAATGTCAATCTGCAAATATTGGATATCGTCTGGGGGTATGGCAGGAAAAGCAAGAAACAAGTTTATAACGTCGTCGTGGGGGCCGAGCTGAGTTTCTTCGTATATTTCACCGGCGGCTTTTTCATCTCATTTGGCTGCGATTGGACCATGAATATGCTGAAATTCGACGGTAAATTTTATCAAATGAATCCGCAGACATACCGGCTGTTCTTCCCCCAAAGCGATTTTTCCTATCTGCATTCCGTAAGTTTTATCCTGTCTGCAGGATACGCATTTTCGAATTAATTGCGCGCGGCTGCGACACCCGGCCGCAATCAAGCCCTTCCACTTACCACTCAGTTTAGCATCAAGCGCCGTGATGGACAAAACAGCAGCGATCTAGCTGCAGCAATTGTCGTGTCCGCATGAATCATCGGAGCAGCTTCTGCAGCTGCTGTCAAGCTGCGGCTCGTTATTAATGGCGAGAATTTTCACCTTGAAGTGGAGGGTTTTTCCCGCCAGGGGATGATTCAGGTCCAGAAGGACGTTTTCTTCGCCGACTTCAGTGATGCGGGCCGGGATTAGGCTTCCATTTTCCATCTGGATGGAAATAACCATTCCCGGCTCGGGATCAAAATTCGCCCGCATTTCGGCCAGCGGAACGGTGAGAACAAAAGCGTCATTATAATCGCCGTAACCTTCTTCCGGCTTTACAGTGATGTCCTTTTCATCATCAATATTCATACCGATGACGCCCTGGTCAAGACCGTTTATGATGGATTCTGATCCAACCTGGAATTCCAACGGGTCCAGGCCGATATTGGAATCGAATATTTCTCCACTGTCGTATGTGCCGGCATATTGGATCTGAATGAATTTTCCGGTTTCTACCATTATGGTCTCCTTAAATGTATTGAATTAATGTTCTGAAGAATTGAGACAGAATATGCGTATAGGCATCATAGATTCACAAAAATATATTGTAAACTTAAATTTATGCATACAGAGTTAATTTATTGTTAGATTTGTTGAATATCTAAATAAAATTTGATAGTTACCCCCGCCGCCGCAGGCGGCGGGGGTAACTATCAGTTTAACAACAAGTCTATTGATCTGAATGTAAACGCGAGAATTGCTACGAAATTAACATTCAGTATGCATGTTGATCCCTGCCGCCTGTGGCGGTGCGGATCAACATGAAAGCGCATTTTTCGCAATGGGTCCATGAATCATCCGGTCGCGGTGTTTGTGCCTGAATACTTCAACAGACGAAGAACTTGCAGCGTAACCCACTTGCTCTTTTTCCCGACGTGGTGCCCGGCCTCGTTGCCATAGAGCATTCCGGTTTGCGCGTTTTCGAGATTCCACGTGCCGTCGTCGTTCTGCTTGGACATAATGAGGTTAAAGGCATCACCGGTCCTCCGGTCGGCGATACAGCCGGCTTTCGCCACGAACAATAATCCGTAGAGGACATCATACTGCGACAGGACGGGGTATCCCAGCAGGCGAAAATCTCGATTCCAGGTTCCTTTTGGTCTGATCGGTTCGTTGCCGCTGTCCTTATACAGAGAGCGTTTCAAGAAAAATTCAGCGGCTTTCCTGATCTGACCGTCATGGGAAGCGGATCCGGCGCGTTGACGGAATTCAATGAGGGCCATTGAACAGGCAATGGTCGCGTAGAAACAGCTGGTTACGCGAGTATCCATTTCTCGCTTCAAACCGCTCCCGGGCCTGTTGATGAAAACGAGCCGCAGCTGGTCGCACATGCCTGCTATGGGGCAATGGAGCCAGCCGCCGTCATGCCGCTGATGCTCGCGGATCCAGCTGATTCCCCTTTCGATTCGCTCGTCATTATAGCCGGCGCGGAGGAGGTATCTTATCATGTCGCCGGTTCTGCATGCTACCTCGATGCGGGGGTTCCAGTTGAGGGAAAAACCGCCGGATTCAGTCTGTCCTGCAGATACAATGAAATCAGCTGTCCTATGAATTGCGGCTGTCCGGTTATCAAGACCCCGCTCGACCGCCTCCGCAAAGCACCACATCGCCCCAGTATAGAAAAGATCGAAATTTTTTTCACTTCCGAGGATCGTGACGTCTTTCTTCATGATGCGCCGCATTTCCGCTGATTCGGCAATGGCGAGATAGAGGCTGTCCGAGGCGCCTTCTTCCAGGATTTCTTTCCTTGTTAGATAGCTGATAGAGGGATTTGAATTGTCACAGAGCCATACGGTAGGATTGGCGTTTAAATATTTATTGTCCGGTCCGTTCATTACTGGCAACTGATTATCGGGGATTGATAATAAGCATTGCCCGGCAGTGTGATTATGTCAATGTATTTATAACGGGGCGAGGATTAGATCTCGTATATGGGTTTTTCGTCCTCATCTTTACAATGAAACATCCAGAATAATGAATTGGCCCGCAGCGCCCTTTTCTATGTGAGACAGATACACTGATTTTTGGTGTATCTGATATAATTAATTGATATTTCAATTGAAATTTGTTAACGGGTAGAGTATGTTTTATTTGTAAATGCACCATGGGCGGAATGCGGGAACGATTCTCATAGAGCCTGTAAAAAACGAGTTTTAATGAAAAAAATGTAAGAAAATAGATGCTTTTTACCGTTAATTAGCTATAGGAAGCTTACTATAAATTCATATTTTTGAAATTCCAGGTGAATCGGCATGGATGAATATATCCCGGAAAATAATCTCGTTGTCCTATTGTTATTGATGCTCATCACGTGCGGGCTTTACTATTTCTGGTGGCTTGCGCGGGTGAGCAAGGTTTTTGAAGATGACCCGGTCATCAATATACTCCTGACGGTGTTTACGTTCGGGATATGGGGTCTGTATCTTAATTTGAAATACTTACAGAAGTCGGAACTGTTAAATGGCAGGGATGTTAAATGGTATATGATTCTCTTTTTGCCGTTCCTATTGATATTCCCGGTCATAATTCAGCATAATATCAATGAGAAATTTTTCCCTGGGCGCTGAGTTGATCAGGAGTACGCAATGATAGTCAGGTGCGCTAATTGTAATTCCGCTTTTGCGGTGGACGATAACAAGGTTGATAACAAGAAATTCGCCTTTACCTGTCCGAAGTGCGATAGCGAAAACGTCAAAGACAACCGGAAACAGGCGAAACGTTCATTCGCAGGACCGGCCATAGTCAATGAGGCCTATAACGATATCGAAGAACCGTCGGTATTGAAGGAAGGGCCCCGGGAAGAAGCCGTTGTCGGCGGTGGAAGAGAGGGGTTTTTTGATGAGACATCGCGATCGAAAAAGGCCGACCGGTCGCCGGACCGTGATATGCTCTCGGATGATGAACTCATGCTTGAAGAAGTGCCGGCCATTGATGCTGACGATGTGTCAGGACTTGCGGAACCCGAACGATTCGGTGAAAGGGAAACGGCGTTCGAAGCGGAGCTGCCGCCCGCCGATGATATGCGCTCGGATATACCTCTTGATGATTTGACGATCGATGATGAAATGAGAGACCTGGAGATATCCGATCTCGATCTCGAGGGCGATGATTTTTCTCGCGATGCAGGAAAGCCTTCCGCCGGAAGGGATTCCGGCACAACCACCTTCGAGGAGTTGGGCGAGGAACTCCGTGACGCAAGGACCGACAGCGAGCTGATTCAGGATGAATTGGAGCCGCTGGATGAAGTCGGCGAGCCGGTGAGGCTCGACGATGTTGATGATATAGATATGCTATTGGCGGAAGACGAGAAGGAGAAGGAAATAGTCGATGATTTTAAGCCGTTTGAGGAAAAATCAACGGAAGCCGGTACCGCGGATACCGATCTGCTCCTTGACGAGGAAATCAAAACAGAAGAGATGTACCATGCCGGCGGCACCGAGGATGATGATAGCATAACCATAGATCTGGATACCCTGGACATTGATCTCGAGGATGACGGCGACCGGTCCGTAAAGGGGATATCGAAACCGGCTCCCGGAACGCCGGGAAAAGAAATACCCAAGAAGGCCCCAGAGGCTGCAGACGGAGACGAAAATATCACGATTGATCTCGATACACTGGATGTCGAACTTCAAGAAAACGGTGGGGTCGTAAAGGGTGAAAGCCACGAGGAACTCGATCTCGATCTTTCAGATTTTTCCGATGAGACCATTCATGAGCTGGAAGGGGTTTCCGTCGCACCGAAAGAACATGATGACGAGAGTATAACGCTGGACATGGGCTCGCTCGATATTTCCATCGAGGAGAGCGATGAGATTTTACGGGGAGATGCTCCGGACGAAAATGAAAAACTGACCCTTGAAGATGCCGGATTGACGATCGATGAATTGTTCACCAAGGAAGTATCCTCGATGTCGAAAGGAGCGGCGAGACGGGCTGTCGAGGATGAGGAAGACATGCGGCTGTCGATCGACGAGATTGATCCTCATCTCGACATGCATGCCATTGAGAGTGAATTGAAGGAAGCCGAGTCGATTTTATCGGAATCCACGGATGATGATTTCCTTATCGTCAATGAGCTGTCCGACCTGCCAGAGATAGATTTCAACGAGGAACTGAAATCGGTTTCGGCCAAGGCGGGAAAGTCCCCGGGGGCAGTTTATAAGGATGAAGATGATTTGATACGCATAGACGACCGGGCCAAGATTTATCCGAAAAAAAGCGGTCTTCAAAAAGATATTCCTGATATGGTGCCTTACGGTGCTGTTAATTTTTCCATTGATTATTCCTTAAAATATTCGCGGCTCGGCGCGGCGCTCCGGCTGTGCGGACTCTTTTTCTTGGGCCTTATCCCGCAGTATGCGGTATTGTTAATTTACGGTATTCTGTCGTTCATTCTCGGCGCCATAAATCATATCGTCGTCATTGCCACCGGCAAGAATGTGGAAGACTTTTCCGAGATACATGAGAACACGCTCCGCTATCTCCTGTCCATCAGCGCTTCGGCCGTTGGCATTGTTGAAGAGATGCCGATATTCGCGGGGCGTGACAATATCGATTATCCGCTCCAGATGAGAATCGTCTATCCACTGCGCTCATCCAGAATGCTGGCCTTTTTAAGATTGTCCGGCATCGGGATAGCCGTGTTGATGCTGCCGCATCTGCTGATCCTGTGCCTGTTGAGCCTGGTGATATGGCTGGTGTATGTAATAGGATTGTTCTCGGTCATTATTACCGGCGGATGGCCTCATATAATTTTTGATTTTATGACGCGCTATTACCGGTATATCGCCCGGGTCTTCGCATTCAGCATCGGGATCGTTGATGTGTATCCTTCATTCAAATTCAATTGAGATTCATCGGGACGATAGACGACAGGCTTCAAAATGCATCATTGTCTGCCAAACATCAGCGAGATTGATTAACCTATTATTTTAACCAGGACCTTCCGGGTGCGCGGTCCGTCGAATTCGCAGAAATATATTCCCTGCCAGGTACCCAGGTTCAGACGGCCGCCGTCGATGAATACCATTTCCGAGCATCCGATGAGCGATGATTTGCAATGGGCGGGCGAATTCCCTTCCGCGTGGCTGAAGCTGACCTGCTCGAATTTTAAGTGGCTCAATCCTTTGAGAATGTCCCTTCGCACGGACGGGTCGGCGTTTTCATTGATGGTTATTGCCGCGGTGGTGTGGGGCGTATAGATACAGCAGATGCCGTCGGTCACCTGGCTCCGTGTTACGATGGTATTCACCGTATCGGTGATGTCGATCAGATCTTCTTTCCCGAGGCTTTGAAGGGTGAATGATTCTATCATGGCGTTCTCCGCAGAGTGTTTGTTCTATCAATCAGACAGATCAATCTAATAGGGTGATCTGTCAATCCCAATCAAAGTTACGGTAACGCGTACCTCTGTTTTATTATAGAATCATGTATTAAAATGTCGTATTTTTCTTTCCCCGTCATTCCTGCAATGCAGGAATCTTATCATTACTGATAAACTTGACTTAGGCGATTTTTTTATTCCCCTCCCTTGATGGGAAGGGACAGGGGAGGGAGGTCTTATTTCAATTTTCGCTTAATTCAATTAATTATTGACATATGAGAGTTATCATCAAAATTGTATTATTGTTGATACAATAAAACAATTCAGAAAGAGATGAACAAGATCCATCTTGATAATACCCATGTTCCGCTCCATTATCAGATAGCTGAATATCTGGAGGTTATGCTGAAGCGGGGAGATTTGCTTCCCGATGACCAGGTCCCGCCGGAAGAGGAGCTGGCGGATGTTTTCAGCGTGAGCAGGACGACCATTCGGCGCTCGATGGAGCACCTCCACGGAAGAGGTCTGCTGACCAGAAAGCAGGGCAAGGGCACCTTCTGGACCGAAGAGGCGCGCACTATCAAGCGTGAAAAGCTTGCAGGCATAAACAAGCTGATATTCAACGTCAGCGAAAAAACAACCGTGCGGGTTCTGTCAAAGGGCGTGGATGAGGGAAACCGGGAGGTGCGCGATTTTCTCCGAGCGGCGGAAGATGATAAATTTATCGTGTTCAGGCGGGTGCGATACGCCGGCGGAGAGCCCATGAGCTATACCATAAACTATCTCCCGATGCACTACGGCGGCCCGATTGAAAAGAAGCATCTGGAGAAGATGACGATGCTGGAAACCCTTGAAAAAGTATTGAACATCCGTCTTGGGACCATCGAGCATGAGGTAGAGATTCTTCGCGCTACGGCTCTGATTTCAGAACAGCTCCGCGTTCCGGTGCTCGACCCGGTCCTCACCATCAAAACGTCCGTGTTCGACAAGGACGGAGATCCGGTCGAGATCGTATGGACGTACTTTGTCGAGAATAAATACAAATTCAGAGTCGTGCTCGAATGAGACAGAACATAAGAGTCAATCAGGAGGAACCAATGGGAGGAGCGTATCAAAAAGCGTATGATCAATCAGTGAATAAACCGGATCTGTTCTGGGATCAGGCTGCGAAGGAGATCGTGTGGTACCGAAAATACACGAAGGTTCTGGATGAATCGCGCAAGCCGTTTTACCGGTGGTTTATAGACGGCGAGCTCAACACCTGCTACAATGCCCTGGATTACCATATTGAAACGGGAAAGGGCGATCAAACCGCCATCATTTACGACAGTCCGGTAACCGGCGTAATAAAAAAAATTTCGTTCAGTGAGTTGCGCGATGCGGTCGCCCGGTTTGCGGGCGCGCTCAAGGGGCGGGGAATCGCCGCGGGGGACCGCGTCATCATATACATGCCGATGATTCCGCAGGCGGTGATAGCCATGCTGGCCTGCGCGCGTATCGGAGCCATCCATTCAGTGGTGTTCGGGGGGTTCGCACCCAACGAACTGGCGATCAGGATCGATGATGCGAAGCCGAAGATGATCGTGTCGGCCTCCAACGGGATCGAGGGGAAGAAGATCATCGAGTACAAGCCGCTCCTGGACCGCGCAATAGAGATCGCCAAGCATAAGCCGTCTCATTGCATCATTTATCAGCGGGAGCAGGTGAAGGCGCCGCTTACGCCCGGCAGAGATATTGACTGGGAGGAGGCGGTCAAAAACGCCGGGACCGCCGACTGCGTTCCGGTGAAGGCGACCGACCCGCTCTACATCCTCTACACCTCGGGAACTACCGGCATGCCCAAGGGGGTTGTCCGGGACAACGGCGGCCACGCCGTTGCGCTGAAGTGGAGTATGCGTTATATTTACGGCATGAACCCGGGGGAGGTCTTCTGGGCCGCCTCTGACGTGGGATGGGTCGTGGGCCACTCCTATATCGTGTATGCACCGCTGCTGTACGGGTGCACGACGGTGCTTTTTGAAGGAAAGCCGGTGGGGACCCCGGATCCCGGCGTGTTCTGGCGCGTGATAGCAGATCACGACGTGAAGGTGCTGTTCACCGCTCCCACGGCCTTCCGCGCCATTAAAAAAGAAGATCCCCGGGGAGAGTATTTCAGAAAATATGATCTTTCCGGATTCCGGTACCTGTTCCTCGCCGGGGAGCGTCTGGATCCGAATACCTACCACTGGGCCTCGGATATACTCAAAAAGCCGGTGGTGGATCACTGGTGGCAGACGGAGACAGGATGGGCGATTGCGGCCAACTGCATGGGACTGGAGCAGTTCCCCATAAAGCCGGGATCGCCCACCAAGGCGGTTCCCGGATACCGGGTGGAGATCCTCGACGCCGACGGCAAGAAGATGCCTCCCGGGAAGGAGGGTCTGGTTGTGATCAGGCTTCCGCTGCCTCCGGGGACCCTGCCAACGCTGTGGCAGAACGACGACAAGTACAAGGAATCATATACCGATCCCTTTCCGGGATGCTACTTCACCGGCGACGGGGGGTATGTCGACAGGGACGGCTATCTCTATATCATGGGGCGGGTCGACGACGTCATCAACGTGGCAGGGCATCGCCTATCGACCGGCGCCATGGAGGAGGTCATCGCGCAACACCCGGACGTGGCTGAGTGCGCCGTGGTCGGAGCGTCCGACGACTTCAAGGGACAGCTTCCCCTTGGATTCGTCGTGCTCAAGGAAGGAACCAAGAAGGATAACGCGACCATCGTTAAAGACCTGGTGGATATGATCCGCGATCAGATAGGCGCGGTGGCGGTATTCAAGCAGGCAGTGGTCGTCAAGCGGCTGCCGAAAACGAGATCGGGGAAGATACTGCGCTCCACCATGCGCAAGATCGCCGACGGCCAGGATTACACCGCCCCGTCAACCATTGACGATCCGGTAATCCTGGTTGAAATTGAAGAGGCGGTTGTGACGCTCGGATACGGAAAAAAGTAGGCAGACGGCGATACGGCAGATCGGAAAACCGTTCGCACGGGTATTGAACGATACCGGACCCCCGCACGCACTGATCAGACAGGGGTCTTTTTATATTCATGAGAGTAAAATTACGGCCCGCATAAAACATCATTGACACGCGTCATCCAATAGGAGAATAATAGCAAAATTTTTATCGCGAGTCGCAATGATAGCCCGATTATTCATTTACATATACAACAGGATTTCGTTTACCTTCGCCATAGCGCTGTTTACCACAACCTGGTCGTGGGTCGCGTCGTTTTATGGATTTTTCTTCGTGTATGCGACCGTGAACTTCAGAAGAGATGAGCTTCTGTTTTTGCTGGCGGTGCTGGTCATCTGCACCGGCATTGCAATTATGTTTCATTTGACCAGTTACGGTATGTTTCATAAGCAGGGGTATTCGGGTTTTTTTAAAAAGATACGGCTTATAAACACTTATTTTGATAATAAATATATCTTTTCGCAATTCCGGAATCTGACAGACAAGAATATTCAGGATGTCTACTCAGCCATAGCCGGGCTTCCGCAGAATAATATGTTCACCGCGCTGGGGTGCACCGGGATGGTTATCCTGTCGCTGGTGATTATTATGTATCTTAACAGCGGAGAATTCGAAAAGGTGTTTTTTATCCTCCTCGGCGGCATATTTGCGTCGCTTATCATCGGATACTGCACCTTCCTCCTTACCGAATACTTCACCGGGCCGTATAAGATGCGGCTGGAACAGATACTGTTCGAGCGGTCCATCGGGATGGAGAAGCGCAATCTGCTGAGTTTTAAATATAAATCGATCATCATGCTCATGATGATTCTCTTCAGTATGGTCAATCTGACGATACTGATATGGCGGAGCGATAAATCAATACTCGAGATCGTTCTTTTTATATGCCTGAGCATCATCACGGCGGGACTGCTGATATTTTTGATGCTCAACATTCTCAATATCTCTCTGGATACCATCAATCGTTCCACGAAGAGACTTGCCTCGGGCGGGAGCGGGATGTTTTTTCCGCCCTTTAACGACAAGGAATTCATCACCTTTTCCGAGAATTACAACCGCGCTGCCATGGAAATTAACGAAATACGGATGGATCTGGAAACGAAAATCTCCGAGCGGACCGAGGAGCTGAGCGCCGCCTATGAGAGGCTGAATAAGACCTACGGTCAGATACAGGCCGATCTCACCCTGGCAAAGCGGATACAGAAGCGGATCATGCCGGATAATTTTAAGGACATCGCGGGCGTGGACCTGCTGGTCCACTATTACCCGATGGCGGATATCGGCGGAGACATTTACGATATAATCCAGCTCAAGCCGGGATATGTGAGGATTTTCCTCGCCGACGCCATCGGACACGGCATACAGGCGGCGCTCATCACCATGATCATCAAGGGCGAATATGAAAAGGTAAAAGCCATTGAAGACACCCGGGAACTGCTGCAGTGGCTGAATAAATCATTCATTGATTTATATATCACCCTGAACGCCTTTTTCTCATGCATCGTCCTCGATATTGACATAGAGAATATGAAGATGCGGTATTCATCGGCCGGACACCCGGATCAGATTCATGTATGCAACAACGTTATTTCGATATTGAGGCACACCGGAAAATTAATCGGAATCAAGCAGGATACCCGGTATGAATGTGTCCAAAGGGATATCAATGAACTTGATAAGATCCTTCTGTACACCGACGGACTGTTTGAGCAGTACAATGACCGGGACGAGGCATTTACGGAGCAGAATATACGGGAGATGATCGAGGAGCATAGCTCAGACTCCATACGGGATTTGAACAACGCCATCATCAAGAACATGAAGGAGATGATCGGCGGGAATGAGAAGTCTCTCAGAGATGATATAACGTTGATCGGCATTGAAATTCAGCAGCGGTGACACCTATGACTGTCGCGATCACGAACGGGTTCTGAATGCGCGCAATGCCCGATCTCTTCATAACACCGGTAATCATGCAGATGAAACAAACCAGATGATTGATATTTTCAGCGAAAAGGGTTATCTCTCCACGGTGATTCCTTCCTTCGAGTACCGGGAGGAACAGCTCAAGATGGCAGAATTCATTATGGAGCGGCTCTACGATTCGGAAAATGGAATCATCGAGGCCGGCACCGGAACTGGCAAGACGCTGGCTTACCTGGTGCCGGCGGTCCGGTACGCCCTGGAGCAGGAAAAAACAATAGCCGTAACCACGGAAACAAAGGCGCTGCAGAAGCAGCTGGTCGACAAGGATCTGCCCGTGGTGCGGGAAATCTTGAATCGATATTACAATACGGATTTTGTATATTCGCTCTGTCTGGGCAGCTCCAACTATCCGTGCCGGAAGCGGTTCGAAGCGGCTCTGAAGTCCGGCGCGTTGCATCCCGGCGAGATTAAGAAGCTCGGACCCCTGAGCGGGCTTTTCAAACATAACAGCATTATCACCCGCTTCGACGTCAGTGTTCCCGGATACCTCTGGAATGAAATACATCGGGAAGGCGACTCCTGCGATTCGTTCAAGTGCCCGTTTTCGGCCGCATGCTCGTACCAGATGGCGCGGAAAGAATGGAGCCGTTCGAATTTGCTGGTGATGAACCACCACCTTTTTTTCACCAATACCGCGTCGGGAAAGACCTATCTTCCGCCGTTCGATATCGTGATTTTCGACGAGGCTCATTCGGTCGAGGAAATCGCAGCGGCGCAGATGGGATTCGATCTCGGCTACAAGGAAATTCTGGAAATCATGCATGCATTCTATAATGAGAAGAAACACGGCATCATCGGCGCCATCGGGGACGAAGGGGCGCGGGAGCGGTGTATTGAATCGGTTAAACGGATCGTGCCCGAGATACATCGCGTCTTTGAGGAGCTGCGGAAGCTGCTTCCAACGGAAAAAAATTTCATACGGCTGCGTGAGCCGGCGCCGTACGGGAAGGACCTGGTATCGCTTTTACAAGAATACCTGGTGCTCATGGCCGACGTTGAGGGTGAATTCGTAGAGGAGAGCCCCCGGCGCATCGAGTTCGACGTGATGCGGGGCAAGCTGTTCACCTACCTCGAGCATCTCGCGGTGTTCGTGCACCAGAAGAGCGATAATGACGTGTACTGGATCGAACGCGAGGCTGACGCGCTGCTGGGCGACATTTTTCTCCGGGGCCAGCCGGTCGACGTTTCGGAGATCATGAACCGGGAAGTCATCGCCTGCTATGATTCGTCGATTTTCGTGTCGGCGACCCTGGCAGTCGGCGGCGACTTCTCGTATATTGTCGAGCGGCTGGGAATCGAGAACCACAGGGCCCTTCCGCTCAGATCGTCATTCGACTATAAATCGCAGGTGGTGCTCTATATCGCCCGGGATATCGCCGATCCCGGGAGCGTAGCGTACAACGCCCAAGCCGCTTCCGACGCGGCGGACGTTATCAGTTTTTTACGTGGGAATTGCCTTCTGCTCTTCACGTCCTACAAGACGTTGCGTGAAGTAAAGAGCATGTTGGCCGGGAAGATAGAATATCCTATCTATTCCCAGGACACGCTGGCCGCCACCGATGCCTTCGACCGGTACGTGAGCGATACCGATTCAGTGCTGATGGGGACCCACTCCTACTGGCAGGGGATCGACCTTCCCGGCGACCTGGTGCGGGGGGTGATTCTGATGAAGATCCCCTTTGCGGTGCCTGATGCGCCTCCCGTGGAGGCGAAAATGGAGCGGATTGCGATGCTGGGGAGAAATCCTTTTTCCGCGCTCCAGGTACCGGAGGCGGTGATACGGTTCAAGCAGGGATTCGGCAGGCTCATACGGAGCGGCAAAGACCGGGGGATAGTGGCGGTTCTCGATTCTCGGATCGTGAGCAAACCGTACGGAAGGATCTTTCTGAAAGCGATTCCGGAATGCAGGATCGTCTATTCCATTCGGGAACTGAAAGAGGCGTATGCGTCGCTGTGCGAGTGATTGTTCGTGAATTTTTCCCCGTCTAGCACGAAGAACCCGTACTGCGCCAGCATGTTGGGAAGGGTCCGTATCCGGCATGATTCTCCCCGCGATGACACCGAGAAGTGATATTCCCTTTTGACCGGAAACCGGTTCATTTCACAGAACGCCTGGAAGTCCCGTATGGTGAGCAGGTGGATGTTCGGCGTCTCGTACCATTCGTAGGGAAGCAAAACGTTTTTCGGCATGGTTCCGGTCACCAGAAGCTGCAGCCGTGTTTTAAAATATCCGAAATTGGGGAAGCTTACGATGGCGTTTTTGCTGATGCGCATCATTTCGGAAAGAACATACGCCGGCCGCTTCGTGATCTGGAGCGTCTGGTTCAGAATGACGTAATCGAAGGAGTTGTCCCGGTAGTCCGCCAGGCCCACGTCGATGTCTCCCTGGTAGCAGTAGAGGCCTTTTTCAACGCACTGGCACACGCCGTCCTCGGATATCTCGACGCCGTAGGGCGTCACGCTCTTGGTATCCCGCAGCTTCTGCAGCAGCGTGCCGTCGCCGCAGCCCAGGTCCAAGACCTTGGTGCCGGGGAGAATTTCCGCGATAATGAGATCATATCCGACGCCTGAATGTATTTTCATGTCCTTGAAATCCGTTCAAATTCCCGCTTTAAGAAATTAGATATGTTTCGCTTCAGCGGCTCGTAGTCGAGGAGAAACGTATCGTGTCCCATATCGGTCTCTATGTCTGTGTACATTACGTTTTTTCCATTGGCGCGCAGGGCCTGCACGATCTCCTTCAACTGCGCGCTGGGATAGAGCCAGTCCGAGGTGAAGCTGATCACCAGAAAATTGGCCAGGACCTGGACGAAGGCGTTGTGGAGGCTTCCGTAGTCTTTTTTCAGATCGAAGTAATCGATGGCTTTGGTGATGTACAGGTACGAGTTGGCGTCGAAGCGGTCGACGAATTTGACGCCCTGGTAATGGAGATAGGATTCGACCATGAACGCCTGCTTGAAGCTCGCCGTGGCGAGGTCCTCCTCCTTGAAGCGCCGGCCGAATTTCTCATGCATGTGCTTTTCGCTCAGGTAGGTTATGTGGCCGATCATCCGCGCCAGCGAGAGACCGGCGTCCGGGCCCTTGGACCCGTAATAGTTGCCGTCGTTCCAGTTCGGGTCGTTCATGATGGCCTGCCTGCCCACCTCGTTCAGGGCGATTCCCTGGGCCGAAAGGGAAGCGGAGGTGGCGATGGCTATGACCGAGTTGACCATCTCCGGGTAGGCGATCGCCCACTTGAGGGCCTGCATGCCGCCCATGGAACCGCCGGCGATCGAGAGGATCTTTTCAATGCCCAGGTGTCTGATGAGGTGCCATTGGGCGTTCACTATGTCCATGATGGTGACCATGGGAAAGTCGAGGCCGAAGGGTCTGCCGGTTTCAGGATTTATGGACGACGGGCCGGTGGACCCGCTGCACCCGCCGATAACGTTAGAGCATAGTATGAAGTATTTATCAGTATCAAAGGGCTTGCCGGGACCGATATAGAGGTCCCACCAGCCGGGGTGGGTGTCCTGCTCGGAATAATAGCCCGCCGCGTGGGCGCTCCCCGACAGGGCGTGTGCGATCAGGATCGCGTTGCTTTTATTGTTATTAAGAGAGCCGTAGGTTTCATACGCGAGCGTGACGGGACTCAGCGTTTTCCCGGATCGGAAGTCGAGCCGTTCGAACGTGAAATACCGCGTGTCGACAATGCCGACGGAATTTTTTTTCGATGTGCCGGTGGTATCCATAGCGTGATGCCAGTGTCCCGAGCAATTGAATTATGCGTCCATC
>MIBH01000033.1:0-4055 GCA_001829455.1 Spirochaetes bacterium RBG_13_51_14 | reverse complement strand
GCGGCCGCGGTGACAAAATAAAAACCGCGATCTGAGATAGCGGTTTCTTCAAACAGCCATCTCATCTTCCGGATCGTATCCGCTGGAATTGGCACCTCTTTCATCGCTGAACGGTTGCCGTGGTTTCACAGGGCCAGTCCCTCCACCACTCTCGATAAGATAACCCTTTGCAGATAACGCAGCGTCCGGTTGGTGTCAATAAAAAAATTGAGCGGATAAAAAATATAATACAGGAGATACGCGCGATGAATGCGGCGCGCGACGCGACATCGGCAAAGTAATTGGATTTTTGTTTGACATTTTTTGTTGACATTAATGAACATTGAAAAGATAAAGGTAGGCAAAAGAAAAATTTTTGTACAAATCAGACAATTGATATACAAAATCAGGCATTATAACACAACCAGGAGGGATTTGTATGAAGTTTGCTGAATCGTATGGCGTCCCGTTGGCGGATATTTCGCGAGAGTCATTTTTTAATATCGGCGGATCGCATGGATTTATGAGGTGGGGAATATATATATTCGTGTTTATCGCGTTTTTCTATCTTGCATACACCATTGTCAAACGGGTGCTGATCTGGAGAAAGGGGAAAGGAGAACTGCGCACGGATTTTCCGGAAAAGAGGATACTGGCTGTTATCAAATATGTGATCTTTCAGGCCAAGATATTAAAGGAATCGTACGCCGGCATCATGCATGCCGCGATATTTTTCGGCTTTGCCGCTCTTTTCGTCGTGACCTTGATCATCATGGCACAGGATGACTTCTTTGAACTCTTCTTTCATAACCATTTCATCAAGGGAAATTTTTACCTGGTCTGGTCGCTGGTGGGCGACCTGGCCGGCATGGTGGTATTTATCGGGCTGATTATGGCGTCCTACCGGAGGTACATCACCAAGCCGACCCGCCTTGACACAAAGCCGATTGACACCTTCGCCCTGGCGCTCATTTTCATCATTACCGTAACCGGCTTCACATCGGAGGCCATGAGGATAGCGATATCCAATTTCCCTGCCTGGGAGGTATGGTCTCCGTTCGGATACGCCCTCGCTGTACCGCTTTCGTTTTTCAGCGAGGGGTCCCTCAGGGTCATGCACCAGTTGAGCTGGTGGATCCACTTTCTGGGCGCCTTCATATTTATTGGTCTTGTCGGATCGGACAAACTGGGTCATATAATGATTTCATCCCTCAACGTGTATTACGGGAATCTCGACAACGAGACGCCCGCTGCCAAGTACGCGCTCAATGTCATCGACCCCGCTATCTTTGAAGTGGCGGAAACGTTCGGCGTCTCCAAGGTGGAGGAATACACATGGAAGCAGCTGATGGACAGCGACGCCTGCACGCGGTGCGGACGCTGCCAGGACAACTGCCCGGCATGGCTCACGGAGAAGCCACTGTCGCCCAAAAAGCTGGTGAACGATATCCAGGACAACATGGACGAGCGGATCCCAGCGCTGATGCTGGCGGATGATCCGTCAACCGTGGAAAGCACGCCGCTCATCAACGAAACCCTCCAGCACGGATCGGTCATGCCGGACGAGTTCTGGTCATGCACCAACTGCGCTGCCTGCATGGAGGCGTGTCCGGTCAACATAGAGCACGTGCAAAAAATGATCGATATGCGGCGGTACAAGGTGCTGATGGAGGGCGACATGGCGCCGGAGCTGCAGACCACGTTCACGAACCTTGAAAACAACTTCAACCCCTACGGATTCGCATTCGCGGAGCGGGGCGCCTGGCTTCCGGCCGATCTCGGCGTGAAGACCCTCGCCGAGGACCCGGACGTGGATTACCTCTACTTTGTCGGTTCTGCCGCGTCGTACGATAAGCGCAACCAGAAAGTGGCGACCGCATTTTTGAAGATACTGCAGAAGGCCGGCGTCAAGGTCGGCATCCTGGGCGCGGAGGAGGCCGATTCCGGAGACGCAGCCATGCGCGGCGGCAACGAGTACCTCTTCCACGCGCTGGTGACCCAGAACCTTGAAAACTTCAAGGCCTACGGCGTGAAGAAAATCATCTGCACCTGCCCGCATGACTACAACGTCATCAAGAAGGAATACAAGAAATTCGCGGCCATGGGTAAAAACGCCGAAGGGGGTCCGCTCGAGCACAACGTCGAGGTTTTTCATCACACGCAGATCATCAGCGATCTCATCACAGGCGGCGCGATCAAGCTGGTGAACCCGCTCAACGAGACCGTGACCTACCACGACTCCTGCTTCCTGGGCCGGTACAACGAGATCTACGACGCGCCGCGCCACATCCTCAGGGCCATACCCGGGGTCAAATACGTGGAGATGAGCCGGCACCACGACACCAGCTTCTGCTGCGGCGCGGGCGGAGCGAGGATGTTCCTCGAGGAGCACCTGGGCACCAGGGTCAACCAGTTCAGGACAAAGGACGCGCAGTCGACCGGTGCGACGCGGATCTGCACCGCCTGTCCCTTCTGCATGACCATGCTCTCCGATGGCATTACCGAGCTGGATATCCAGAACATGCAGAACTTCGACATCGCGGAGTATGTGTTCAACGCGATGGAGAAATAACGATACAATTTTATTTATACAGCCCATGACAGGGAGGGCCGTGATTTCATCACGGCCCTCTTTTTATTCATCCGCTAAGAAGCACGCCGGCAGGGCGCCCAATTATAGGAATTATAGAGTATTCGCAAACATTCGATACTACAAAGGCATGAACCGGTTTACGTTGCGTAGAAAACAAAAGGGATGTATTCAATGGAGGCTGTACTGTTGCGTTCATACTATTGAAAAGACATTAACGGCGGCGGCATGACGATATATCTGGCAAGATACTCCATCTGCAAGGTTCATTAAGAGCAATGGGATTACAAATTTCTACAATAGCCCGGAATGATTGTGTCTGGAGAGGAATTTATATTTTTCTTAATAGAAAGTCGACAGGCCCGTTCTCCCCTGCCCATGTATCAGTCTAAATCAAAAGCAATAAGTAAAGATTTATTCAATTCATCTAATTTTTCAAGAGATAGTATTCCAATATAATCAGTTAATACAGATTTTGGGATGCTAATAATTTCATCGCAATAAATACAGCTTTCATGCTTCAAACCGTCATCGATTACAACAGGAACTTGGGTAGATATTCCATGATAGTGTGAATAAATTGGAGCACAAATAACCGTAGAAAATTTAGAATCAATTAAAGCTTGCCTGCTCACAACAACAAAAACGCGAAAATTTTTTGGATCGTGTTTAGAAGCTTTATAAACCCTATAAAGATCGCCGCGTTTCAAATATTAACCTGGTAGGATAAAATATCATCAGCCTCTTTATTCAGTTCATCAGCGGAACGATTTATAATATCTAAATCATTTTTATTTCTTAAGTTACGTTTTATTTGAATTAAATAATTTCTAATCGCTTCCTCAATAAAAAGGGAGCGATTGCCCGATTTAGAAATAATTGAATCAATTTCTTTTAATAGATTTTTTGATACTGTTATGGATGTTTTAACTTTCATACTACTAATATACTACCAGTATAATACTTGTCAAGGCATTTAGCAATACATTTTTTTATTGTAACGTCCGCCCGCAGGGCTGACATCTATAGGGGTGGATGTTTGAGTCGATTTCGGCGTAGCCGAATCGACGAGTTCACCCCGTAGCCCCCTTGGGAGCACGCATGGATGCGTGCATGCATGCGCGTCCAGGATGGACAAAATGCGCATGCCGTCTGAGGAGCGGGGTGATGGCCACCGCTTTTTCACCATCCTGGTGGCGGTGGGCAGCGACCTTTTCGTGCATCCGTGCACGGGCGCTGCATTCGAACTTCCTGTTCAGCACATGCGGGCTTCCTGCCCGCTCGCCAATGCTGGACCCGCACCGGGTCAACCACCCGCCACTGTAGTGGCACAAACATTGAATCACAGAGTCTTATCTCCAATATGGAGAGGGGGACGGGACGGTATCGTGATTTTCTGAAGCCACTGTAGTGGCACAAACATTGAATCACAGAGTCTTATCTCCAATATGGAGAGGGGGACGGGACGGTATCGTGATTTTCTGAA
>MIBH01000032.1:622-14514 GCA_001829455.1 Spirochaetes bacterium RBG_13_51_14 | reverse complement strand
CATTTGTAGCAGGTCAGGCAATCCCAGAGCATGTTCGAGCCGAGGGCCAGCTCAATAATGCCGAGCGCCACAGCGTGAATTATCTGGTGGGGGAGCAGCCCGAGGTGCTCTTTAGGATTATCATAGCTCTGGACAACCGGACAGGTCGACGTGCACGTGCTGCAGCTGAAGCAGCTGGAGAACGTGGCCGCGTCGACAGGCAGGCCCGCTCCTTTCATGAATTCCGGATTCGTTCCGGGCACGGCCGCCACACCGCCGTCTTTAATCTTACGGAGGGATGCCGTGACCGCGGTTATCGTGTTGCTGAGCGGCGATGCGTAATATTCCTCTGAAAGTCTTTCCTTCATTAATCCCCGGTAGTAGGAAAGCGGCGACAGCATTATCGGCAGCGGGTATCCCGCATGGATGAGATCCTCCCGCGCCTGGAACCAGAGCTCCCGCAGGCGTATGCCTGCGGGGCACACCACGGTGCACCGGTCGCAGTTCGTGCACAGGTACACGCCTTCCTGGAGCGCGGCGAGCTGGTGCCGGTTCAGTGCTTTCCCGCGGACCAGGGATCTCAGATGCTGCATCTTTTCAGAGGGAAGAATATCCGGATTTTTTCTTCCGGCAGCGGCGGCGAGGGCGGAACACCTCAGGCTGCAGGTGCCGCAATGCATGCAGGCGTCGAGTTCAATGATGCGTTTTGTCGCTACGTTTGCGGGATCCGACTTTTTTTCGTCAATCACCGCGTCCGACAGAAGGCATATCGGGGTGGCGATCATATGAAATGATTTGCCGAAGGGCAGATAGGCGAGCGCCAGCAGGCACGCGAAATAATGGATATAATACAGAATCGCCGGTATTCCGGCCGCGTCCATCGCCCGGGCAACCGGCATGACTGCGGCTGCGGCCGCGAAGCCGGAGAAGGCCCATCGTGGATTGGAATGGCACGACGCGCAGCTATTCTCATGGACGGTTTTTCCAAGCGACAGCGTGGCCGCGTCGAACGGCAGTCCCTTGTCAGGAGAGCTGACACGGAACTCTTTAACCCAGAAGGATTCGAGCGCTTTAGATTCTTCAGCGGTTTCGGCCGCGCCGTAATCTGACACCATTTCCTGGTATCGCGTGTACGAGGTTATCTTGATCCCCTCGAGTAATATGCCCGTTATGATTATCACACCGGCGATCGCGATCAGGTAGATGTCCATTCTATTGGTCGCGAGCCGCGGGACTTTCGCTATGAAACGGCGGTACAGGGCTATGCAGAGTCCCGCGATTACCATCATGCAGAAGAGATCCCTGAGGAACATGAATGGATTAATAGTTGAATAATAATCCGGGAAAAGCTTCGATATTAATATACGATGGAGTGCGTGCATGAGAACAAGGAGCGTGAATCCGACATATATCAAGAAATGCATGAGCCACCGTACAAGGTCTTCGCGCATGATTTTTCTCTGCAGAAGCACATCAAGGACCAGCGCCTTTATCAAGGTAAAGAATTTAAGGCTGAAAAAGACTGCTACCATCCCCTTGATGGCCGAGATGACTCTTTTTACGCTGGATATTTCTTTGGCCCCCGGCCCGATTTTATAGCGGAACCACGCGGATATGTTATATAACAGCCCAATTCCGAACAGTGCGACTGATGTGTATAAAGCTATGTCGAGAACCATATACTGTCCTTGTCAGATTATGCTTATGCCTCAACCGCGTCCAGATAGGAGGGGATTTTATCCTCCCAGCCCATCGCCTTGATGCTGACGCCGCTGCATAATTTTTTTAATCCCTTGATAAGTTCAGCCGCTATCGCTATACTCTCTTTCTGCTTGTCGGGGGCGGAATAGAGCCGGTCGATATATCTGTCGGGAACGGTGATGCCCTGGATATGCTTATTGATATAGCGTGCGGTGGCTACGGATTTTAAGATGATGATTTCCGCAAGTATCGGGGCGCGGACTTTTCCCCTGGTCTTTGTCGCGAATTTCTCAAAAGCGTTGAGATCAAAAACCGGCGGCGCTATAAAAAAGGCGGCGCCCCTGGCGATCTTATCGTTCATTATTTCAATTTGTTGATCCGGGGAGTTCCCGGCCGGGTCGTACTGCATTGCGACTCCGATGTTGAGTTGCGGAGCTGAATTGAGCTTGTTGCCGCCCGCGTCCGTTCCTTCCTTCAGCCTGCCCAGAACGGTCAGGAGCTGGTCGTCGTCTAATTCGTTGACCGGCTTCGCGCGGGGATGATCGCCGAAGGTGATATCGTCGCCCCGGGTGATGTAAATATTTTCAAGTCCAAGCGATGCGGCGCTCAGGATATCCGACTGGAGCGCCAGCACATTTCTGTCGCGGCAGGTGATATTGCAGATTGTGTCAAATCCCCTTTCTTTTAGCAGATAGCTTGCCGCGAGGGACCCCATCCTCATGACCGCGCTCGGCATATCGTTGACGATGAGCGCGTCGATTCTTCCCTTTAATAAATCCGCCGTTCTGAAGAGACTCGTGGTATCAATACCCTTTGGGGGATCGATATCAGCGCAGATTAGGAATTTGTTGCCCATGTTGTTAATGAGTCCCATTTCGACTCCTCACTGATAAATGTTATTCCTTGACCATCGGCAGTTCGATGATGAACGTTGTCCCCTCTCCAATCTTGCTCTTGACACTAATGGTGCCGTTATGATCTTTTATGATGCCATATGACATGCTGAGACCCAGGCCCGTGCCTTTCCCGACCTCTTTTGTTGTAAAAAACGGATCGAAAATCTTGTTCTGTATCTCGTCGGGTATCCCGCACCCGGTATCGGTGAACTCGATCGCCGCCGTTTCCTTGTCCTTATTGTATAGCGTCCGTATTATGAATTCTCCTTTCTGGCCCATGGCATCAGCCGCGTTGAGGATTATGTTAAGAAACACCTGGCTGATTCTAATTCTGTCGCATTTCACCAGGGGGAGGGCCGTATCGTAATCCTTGATGACCTTTATATTGTGAAAAATCGCCTGGTTTTCCAGTATCATCATGGTCTGGGCGATGATCTTATTGAGATCGTTGACCGACATCTTGCTGTCGGTCTGCCTGGAAAAATCCAGGAGCCCCTTCACGATATTTTTACATCGTGCGGCTTCGAAAATTATTTTTTTCACATCCTCGCAGGTGGGATCGCTTTTATCCAGTTCCTCGATCAATAAATTGGCGAAGATCATGATCCCCCCGAGGGGATTGTTTATCTCATGAGCGATGCCGGCCGCAAGCTTTCCGAGAGAGGACATTTTTTCGGATTGAAGGAGTTTCAACTGGGTCTCCTCGAGTTCCCTCTGCATGCGCTTGCTTTCCCGGAGATCCGAGAAAATTCCAACAGTCGCGACTTCATTCCCGTCTTTGTCGTATATTATCGCCGCCGACATGTTGCATGGTATCTCTTCGCCGGTCTTGCTCATGGCGATGGCCTCGATCGACCTCATTTTCCCGATCCCGCCGTAATCGTCGCTTCTGAGCATCCTCATGATCTCTTTCGCGAAGCCGGGGCGGTATATCTGCGTTATGTGCACATCTTTCATCGCCTCCTCGGCCGAATATCCCAGCAGCTTTTCAGCGCTCTCGTTAAAGATTATTATATCCCCCTTCGTGTTGGCTGCCACGATGCCGTCGGCGGACTGGTTGATCAGGTTGCTCAGGAACTCGTTTGTCTGTTTGAGGTAATTCTGTAGTTTTTTCTCTTCGGTTATATCCCTCAGGTAAACATAAATTTTAACCTGGTTGTCCATCTCCTGCGATCTGGTAATGCACATCTCGACGGTGGTCATCTTCTTTTTACCGAAGAGGACGCTCTTTTCCGAATAATAGCAGATGCTTTCGCAGTTGTCGTCGCCGTGATATGTTTTCTCCAGAAATTCGATGACCTTTTTATCGTGGAAGAATTTTCTGAAGTCTGCGCCGACTATGTCCTCAATCGGCTCTCCGATCATGAAAACGGCATAGGTATTCGCGAATTCTATTACGAAGTTTTCGCCGACGATGAAGATCGCGTCGACCGCAAGCTCGACTGTTTTGCTGAAACGGGATTCAAGATCCTCCGCAAGCGTTGTCGCGGAGGTGAGCCGCGTAAAATCCTCGATGACCACCGAATGTATTTTGCCATTCTTGTCCGTAAGGGGGAATGCGCGAACGTAACAATTATCAACGCCGAGATGGCTGGCCGTTCTCATATCCTGGGATGTGCCCCGGTCAAGCACATCGGTGACCGGGCAGGTCTCTCTGGTTCTATGGAGGGCGCAGGAAAATTCGTCGTAGCATTTTTTCCCGATGCTTTTTTTCGATAACCGGGTGTAGAATTTTTCAGCGGCTTTGTTGAAATACTCAATGGTGAAGTCAGTGGAAATTACGACGATGGGAGTTGATACGTGTTCATAAAATTGGGAATAGGAAAGACCAGTATCATGAATATAATCAAATTTTAATACTCTTTTTTTCTGGTTTTTTTTATTTTTAATTTTAGTGATGGCCACTGGGTATCTCCCGAAGGGAAATCCGGAAAGTCAAATATAATATTGATGAACCTGAAGTAAGTCAAACGTTTTTTTTATTCTGTTTACTTCAAAATGATCGTAGCGCATCCGAGTTGGCGGAGAAGGTCGACAGTTGTTCAGCGGTATACCGTGAAATAACAAAATGCCGGCAGAGAGCACGGGCTCATAAATAGAACAATTGGTTACGCAGTGTTCGAATTATGAGGGCGTAACAGCAGGTGAACGGTCAGCGATGGAGTCGATTAGACTGTTATCTCCTTTTTTGCCTTTTCGAAGTGCCGGTTTTTAATGAGTATTTTTTTCGTTCAGGTCCGGGATTGCTCGCCAGAATGATGGTTTTTTCTTCAACGATTTCCTCGGTTTCCTCAATCTCTTCAATCACATTGTTTTCCAACAGTTTATGCCTCGGTCTGAACTTGCTTTCAATCCATTCCCGTATCATATCAATATATTCGAACATCGCGGGAACGACAACCAGGGTCATGAAGGTTGACAGAATAAGGCCACCGATAATGGCGATACCCATAGCCATCCTGAATTTTGCGACCTCGCCGATGCCAAGTGCGATCGGGAGGGTGCCGGCCAGCATGGCGAAGTTTGCCTGAGGCTGCTGCTGGTATACGCCTACCACGGTGGATATTTTGTTCAGTTCCGGAAGGATTTTAAGGCGGTCGCCCACTTTCAGCGCCACGGCGGCCGTGCCTTCGAGGCTCGTGCCCGGCGGCATTTCAATCTGCACGATAAATTCACCCCAATCGCTCGTGGGCATGAAGGTTGATTTAATGACGCCGGTCGCCACCGGTATGAGACTGCCAAAAAATATCGCCGTCGTTATCAGGATGATCACGACGGGGTGGCCGAGCGCATATTTCATGATTTTACCGTACATGGACTCAAGCCAGCGCTGGAAACGGTCGAAGCTCCTGACCACCACGTTCTGGGTCACGTGCGCCTTGCCTGCAAAATAGGCTGACAGGAAGGGCGCGACCGTGAGGGCGTCGAAGAGGCTGATCGCCATGGCGAACACGATGGTCAGGCCGAACTGACGGAAGAATTGCCCAACGATGCCGCTCATGAAGCCGATGGGAAAGAAGACCGCGATGATGGTCAGGGTGGTGGCGACGACCGCGAGCATGACCTCGTTGGCACCCTTGTCCGCCGCTTCCATGGGGTTCATGCCACCCTCGAGCTTGCGGAAGATATTTTCCCGCACCACGATGGCGTCGTCTATCAGGAGGCCCACCGTAAGCGACAGCGCCAGAAGGGTGATAATGTTGATGGTGTAACCCATGATGTACATGAGGACGAATGCGCCCAAGAGGCTGTTGGGAATGGCGATGCCGGTAATGAGGGTGGAGCGGATATTGCCCAGGAACAGGTAGACCACGATGACCGCAAGGAAAACGCCCATTGTGATGTTAATGCCCACGTCCTCGATGTTCATTCGGATGAACTCCGCGCCGTCGTAAATCATGGTAAGCTTGGGTTTGCTCGCCCGGCCCCGTATCTTGTCATTGAGTTTGTTCATCCTGTTTATTATTCCGTCAACAACGGCAACGGTATTGGATCCCGACTGCTTGTATACTTCCAGGTACAGGGCGGGTTTTAATTCGCGCTTGATCTCTTTAGATTTTTTGCCGAACAGGCCTTTTTTAGCGTCCTTATCATTAACCGGCGAATAGAGATACCCGATGGATGTCTTATCCTCGGCCCCCTCGCGTACCGTGCCGAGGGATTTCACCGTGATAGCGTTGCCCACATCCCCGGAAAAATTAACAACGGCATTGGCTATCTGGTCGAGGGACTTAAACTGCGCCACGGTCCTGAACACAATCTCAGTGGTGCCTTTTTCGTGCTTTCCGACCGGGACGTTGAGCCCGGAGTTTTTAATCGAGGTCGCAACCGCCAGGGCCGGTATTTTCATTGCATTGAGTTTATTGCGATCAAGTTCAACCTGGATCTCGCGGCGCTGGCCGCCGATGATCTGGACCGAGGCGACGCCCTCCACCTGCTGGAGGTTTGTCTTGATTTCTTCCTTTGCCAGGTCGTACAGGTCGGTGGGTGAAAGCCCGGCCGACAGGGCGATACGCGCTACCGGTTGGTCGGCCGGATCAAACCGCATGACGAGCGGTTCATCTATATCTTCGGGAAGTATCCGGCGTATCCGGGAAACTTTATCTTTGACCTGCTGCTCGGCGTACTTGACGTCAACGCCGAGGTTGAACTGCGCTATTATGATGGAAACACTTTCCATGTTCCTTGAAGAAACGCGTTTCATGCCGGAGATTGAACTGATCTCGTCCTCGATCGGCTTTGAAATAAGGTTCTCGATCTCTTCTGGGGCGGAACCGGTATACGTTGTTTGAACAATAACATAGGGGAACTGGACATCGGGGAACAGGTCCACGCCAAGACGGGTGATCGATATGAAACCGGTGAAGAGTATGATCATCACGATGCTGGTGATGAAAATAGGCCGTTTAATGGCGAGCCGCGCTATATTCATAATTACCGGTAAACCTCACGGGCTTAATGGCGATTTGACAGTCATGACAGAATTCCGGACATCTTTAACCAAATGGTTAAATTTGTGCAAGTAACTTATTTCTTGATTCCGGCAAAAGCATAATAATCGTTACGGACAGGGTGGAGCCGGTAACTCATGATCATGTCACCTCTCAGAATAATCTATTCGGAGTAACTATAGTGCTTGGCGATATACCTCCCGCTCCTCCAGAGAGCAAGGATGGTGTGGCACCCGAAAAATGTTCTTGTCAACATGATTACGGATGGTAATCTGACGGCGGTGCATTGCGGAAATCGCCGTTGAAAGAGTAAGGATGCCGCAGCCATGAAGCAACGGATACAAAGACATCTTGAGCGGAAATCGATCGAGGAACTGATTGTCGGAACCCAGTCGGATCACGGCCACGGCTTGATGCGGGTTCTGGGGCCGATGCAACTTACCATGCTGGGAGTCGGGGTCATCATCGGTGCGGGGATATTTGTCCTCACCGGCCAGGTTGCGGCGCAGTACGCCGGTCCGGCCATCATCATTTCCTTTGTGATTTCCGCCATCGCCTGCGCCTTTTCCGGGCTCTGTTACGCGGAATTCGCATCGCTCATTCCCGTATCAGGGAGCGCCTATACGTATGCGTACGCCACTCTGGGAAGGATCTTCGCCTGGATTATCGGGTGGGACCTTATCCTGGAATACCTTTTCGGCGCCTCATCCGTGGCGGTAGGATGGTCCGGTTACGTCACCAGCTTCTTAAGGGATTTCGGCATTATGATACCCTCCTGTCTGGCCAACGCCCCGTTCGCCCATGACCCGAGGCTGGGATGGTACGCGACCGGCGCTGTTATCAACCTGCCGGCGATGCTGGTGATTTTCCTCTTCATGTTTCTCCTGATGATAGGGATCAGGGAATCGGCGACTTTCAATAACGCCATTGTGATCATCAAAGTTACTGTCATTCTTCTCTTCATAGGATTCGGAATGGCGTTTATCAAAATGGATAACCTCACTCCTTTCATTCCTGATAACGCCGGGCATTTCGGCGAATTCGGATGGAGCGGTATTTTGCGCGGTGCCGGCGTCATATTTTTCGCCTACATTGGATTTGATGTCGTTTCCACCGCCGCCCAGGAAGTAAAAAACCCGCAGCGAGATATGCCTATCGGAATCCTCGGCTCCCTGACTATCGTGACGATCCTGTATATCGCGGTGGCTTTTGTACTCACCGGTCTCGTGAGCTATACCAAACTCGGTGTGCCTGACCCGATAGCCGTGGGCATCAACGCCGCGGGCGACCAGCTTTTCTGGCTGCGCCCCATCATCAAGATCGGCGCCATAGCGGGCTTGAGCTCGGTGGTCCTCCTGCTCCTCTACGGCCAATCGAGGATTTTCTTCACCATGGCGCGGGACGGAATGCTTCCCCCGACATTCACAACCGTGCACCCGAGACTACGGACCCCGTACGTCACCACCATGGTTACCGGGGCGGCCGCAATGATCTTTTCAGGTCTCTTTCCCATCGGTATTCTGGGCGAAATGGTCTCCATCGGCACGCTGCTCGCCTTTGTGATCGTTTGCATCAGCGTGATGGTTCTCCGCTATACGCGGCCGAAACTTCACCGCCCTTTCAAGACGCCCCTGATGCCCATTATACCGATTCTGGGAGCGCTGATCTCCCTGGTGCAGATGATAGCCCTGCCGAAAGATACCTGGCTGCGGCTGTTAATATGGATGTTTGTCGGATTCATCATTTATTTGATTTACGGGGAACGGCATGCCAGGAAGAAGCCGACCAAGCCGAAAGACGGACCGCTGATATCCTGATCCGGCGGCGTATAACTCATATATCGGTGCGCTTCATGAAAACCAACGATGCCAACATAGAACGGTTCATCACGGAGTTCAGCCGAAATCCCGAAAGCCGCGACGATATTGTTGCCGGTCTTATTCGCGAGAACAATCGCCTACTCCTGATCATGCCACGCCGCGGGATCGCGCGGCGGATCTCGAAGAAATTGAGAGCGGGATCCTTTTCGGACTTTTACGAATTTGAAAAAACTCTCGCCCGCGCCCTCCATCCTGTTCTGGCCGGACTTAACCTCAACATCATATCCGATATCCTGGTCAACGGACTGTTTTCTGAAAAATACCCGGCGTATGCGCGCGACGTGAAGATAGTCATGGCGGCGAACAGAAAATTGAGCATGGAGATCCTGAAAGGCGTGATACTCAGGATGGTCGCTGTTGACGGTCACTACATGGTCGTCAAGTTTTACGACTTGGTGCTGCGGAGGGTCGACGCCGGTTTATTCAAAACGGCGCGGCCGGCCGAATTAGCCGTCATCCGGATGAAGAAAGGCCTTGCCGAGGACACGAATAAAAATACCGCGATGGTGCAGAAGATCTTCAGGGGTTTCATGAGACAGCACGGCGATCAAACTGCGCGTATACTTGTACGGCGCATGGAATGGGACGAGGAGCTCAGGAACTATCTTCCGGTCCCGGAGTATATGGACGGCCCTGCGGGCGATTCACTTCATGATGCGGCTGACCAGGTGAAACGGGTCGGGAAAGACCGGCAGGGCGAGCCAGCCAGACAGGTTGAACCCGACGGCTCGGGAGTGAAATCGACACTGGCGTCTTCACGGAAAGCGCGGATCGTGACGTATGCCGCAGTGTTAAAACAGAAGTTCCTGAATGCGGCGCCGCCCGATGATGAAGAAGGGATACGGGGCATTGTTGACGGGGCGTATGCCAAGAACGTGACGGCGTTCGGCACCAGCGAGGCTACAGATATCGTGCGCACTGTGCTGGAACGGTGGCTCGACGACGAATCGCTTGATGAGGGGAAAAAGCGAATACTGCGAATGATGATCGAGGAGCAGCGGTTCGGCAAGGCTGCAGAACAGGCGCCTGTCCCTGAGGGTGTGGGTCGTCCGCAGCGCGATTCAATGAATGGCAGCCCCGGCGGAGACCATATGATGGGTTCCGCGCCGCCGGAAGAAGCGGCTCACGACGATATGCCGGTTTCCGACGGCGAACTCGACGCGATTATTGGGGAAGTCCCGGATGGAGAGCCGGCCGGCGACGAGGAAGAATATTTAATCGGCGATGAGGAGCTTCATGAACTGGCGGAGCAAGGGCTCTCCCCGCATGATGATGAGAACGAGGAAAAATTCCTTATAAGCGGCGACGAAGAAGCGGTTGATGCGGGCCACTTTAAAATCGCTGAAAAAGAAAATGGCGGACTCGGTCATTTCGAAATAGGGGAACGGGATGAGGGGGAACTCGGCCATTTTCCGGTGGAAGAGCGCGGAGTGTCGGCTGAATCGTCCGCGGGTTCCGGCTCCGACGCTTACGAACCCGCCGATCATGAATTCGTCGTACAGGATGAGATACTCTACGAGGACAAAACCCTGACGGGAAAGAACGCAGGTGATGAAAAGAGAAAGAAAAAAATCAGAATAACAATGAATGATATAGCTGATACCGATACGGCAAAACGATTTCTAAGGGTTATCGTCTTGCTGGCGACGACCGAATCAGATGCGAATATCATCACCGTGCGGGAGGAAAGCGGGTTGTCCGAAGAATTCAGGAGCGTAATTGTAAAGCTCCTGGATTCCGACGGCTTTGAAGAGGCATTCGAGTACATAACGAAATCCGGAGGATTCGACTATCGCGAGAAGATCATTCTCCTTCAAAAATGGCTCAAGGTGATCGGCGAAAAACGGGGATGGTTTGACCGGGACGGCACGAACCGGTTGTCGCGGATAAACCGAATGATTGAGTATTACGCGAATTTCGTGACGGGGAGACAGAAAGAAGCGCGCAGTGCGCCGGCCATGAAGCACGGGTCTGATACGGCACTAAAAGAAACAATAACTCCGTTGAAAGAAGGCGCCGCAGCGGAGGAGGATGATACAGAAATTTCAAGCGAAGAGAAGATACGTCGAAAAGCGCTGGCTGTTATACGGACTTTCTCGGATAGCGTTGAAACGATCGAGCCTGTTTTTGAAAGGATGTATACGAGCATACCGGAGACATGCCGATCCGAGATCAGGGAGCAGTTTTCACTTCTAAAAAAAGGGAGGGAGTCGCTCGTCCGGAAGACGATCGAGATGATAAGAAAGAAAACTCCTGATCGGAGCCTGCTGGAGGAATTGAACGCGGGCACGCTGATGCAGCAGTATATCTGGAGCGAGGAGGTCAAACGGGAAAGCGGGAAGAAGAATCTGGATGAGGTTTTCAAAGCCTTCGAAACGGATAAGGATTTTTACCGCGATCTGACAAGGATATTGAAGGTTATCAAAATAAACAATAAAGACGATCTCCTCAAGAATATGCTCGCCGGTGAATCCGGCTTGATCCGTGAAATCAGCGGCGGCCTGAACAGGGAGCGCGTAAAAAATATCTGGCTTGCAACAGCCGCCCGGCAGAGCAAGGATAAATTGAAGCTGGTCAGGGACCTCATCGAGCTGACCGGCGATATAGATCCGCCTCCCGGAGCGCAGCATAACGGCGCTGCAACCCCCGCGCCGCACGACGCGTCCGGTGCAGGCGCGAAAACGGCCGGTATTCCACGCAAGACCATGGCGAGGACGGGGGATGAGTCGATCAGGCTTTCCCATGATATTGATGAATTCCGGAGATGGTATGAATCGGGTGCGGATCGAGCTGATGCTGAAAAACTTATAGGACGGATGCAATACTTCTTCAAAAGCCTTGCCGGGGGAGAGGATGCCTCAGTCCATTTCGCCGTGTATCACAAGCCGTTATTTGTTGAGCTTCTGCGTTTCATCAATGATCACTCTGAACTTAAAGAAATGCTGAATATTTCACCGGCGGTTCAGTATTGCAAAAAAAAGAAGATACTTTAGTACGCACTCAAATTTTGTTTGACAATATTATAAATTGCACAATTATGAATTACCTATAATTCCGCATGAACCAGAAGTTAAAAAAAATTCTCATCGTCTCAATAACCGCCAATCTGATTTTCGTGATTGTCGCGGCTGTTCTTCTATCAAGAGCGTATTACAAAAAAATCGTAAAGCCGAACCAGCGGGATTATTATCAAGATAAGGTAAGCCTGTTCCGGATTGAGCGTAGGACCGGCGGCGGCATAGTGTTTATCGGCGACAGCCTTACCGACCGGTGCGAGTGGTCCGAGCTCCTGAACCGGTGCGATGTCGTCAACCGGGGCATAGACGGCGACACGACTGACGGGGTGCTAGACCGGATCAGCGACGTAACGAAGTTGAAACCGGCGCAACTATTCATCATGGTCGGCGGGAATGATATTGTACATGGAAGAAAGGAACGCGAAATCGCAGACAATTACAGAAAGATACTAGCGAGGATTCGGGCTGAATCACCGCTGACCAGGATATACGTGCAGAGCATCCTGCCAACCGTATACCAAATAGTCCCCCTGCTTCGGAATTCCATACAAGAGCTGAACGGCAGATTGAAAACATTTGCGGATAATCGTCAGGTGATATACGTTGACATTTACACCCACATGGCTGATAAAAACGGCGATCTCAAATCCGCCTACACCAGCGACGGCACCCATCTGAACGGACGGGGCTATCTGGTCTGGCGGGACGTCCTCCGCCGGTATATAAAGTAATACATGCACTCGTATTTTCCTTGACTCGGCGCAGCATCTGCGGCGTCTTTCTCTCATCGTGCATATCACTATTTGCGCCTGTAGCTCAGTTGGATAGAGCGCCGGACTTCGAATCCGTAGGCCGCAGGTTCGACTCCTGCCAGGCGCGCAGGTAAGCATTGTTCATTGATTATTTGTATAGAAGTCAAGGAATAACCGGCGTGTGAAGCTTGATGTTGTAGCACTTAATGCGGGCGGGAGGCTCGTATTACTCCCACCCGCAGAGTTATTTCATCGTAATATATTAAAAGCCGCCTTCTTCTTTTATAATATCGCCTGACTTATTGATAACGAATTCATCATTATCAGTCTTGATGACGGCTGTACCGTCTGAAAAATCAGAAACTTCATCAAATCGGGGGAAAATTATAAATCTTCCTGTTTTATCAATATATCCCCATTTTTTATTCTGTTTCAGGTCATAAATCATGACCGCGGCCAGGCCTTCTGAAAAACTTTTTGCCCCGTCATATTGCAGTGAAATGACCGGTCTGCCATTGGCATCGATATATCCGAATTTTTTAAAGAGGGAAACAAGTGCCAGGCCTTCTTTGAAGTCGAATGCGGTTTCATAGTTCGGTTTAATTCTGAAATTTCCATCGGTATCGACATATCCCCATTTTCCGTTTATACCCTTGTGCGGAATAAGAACCGTCGTGTCGCACTTTGATGAAAAAACAGGCATGCTTATGGTGTATATCAAACAAATTGAAATGACAATACTTCGAAATAACATATCATTCCTCCTGAATAAATGATGATGTGTAAGTCGTATAGAATAACGGTCAGGAGAAGGGCATTCATCCTTTATTCTGCCGTTCTCGTGGTGGTGGTATGATGAAATAAATCCACCATAGAGAATAAAAAATAAGGCTATTAACGCAGGTACAATGCTCTGTTGATTTCTATAATACTTATATGATTTCATGATAGAAACTCAAATATCAGAAAATTCCACATGAGTAATAGTTATTTTTCCTTTGGACAACCAACGACATAAATAATACCGCTGCGATCTTCATAGGTGGCCACACTGTTGATATTGGTGCCCCAAAAACGACAGTGAACCTGGCCTTGAATATAATCTGAATGATACGAACAGTTTTTAAAATCTTCAATTTTCATTATATCCTACTGGAAAAAAAAATTTATCCAGGTCAAAGGTCGTTAATAAGGAATGACGTTAACAATAGTTTTA
>MIBH01000032.1:0-478 GCA_001829455.1 Spirochaetes bacterium RBG_13_51_14 | reverse complement strand
GCTCCCGGATCCCCGGCCTGGGCTCCGGTGACGACGTTGACGCCGTTTTCCTTGAAAATGGAAATGGCCCGTGAACCCATACCGCCGGCGATGACGCATTTCACGCCCTTGTCTGCAAGCCAGCGGGGCAGGAGACCCGGCTCATGCGGCGGCGCGTCAAAGGTAAAACGGGCGGTTATTTTTTTTGTTTGATCGTCCACATCGAACACTTCGAATTTTTCACAGTGTCCGAAATGCGGGCAGAGTTTGTTATCTGATACCGGCAGCGCTATTTTCATTTCTTTGCTCCTTTAATTATGGTTTCAACGATTGAAGTGAATTGTTTCTGGGCCGCGGTTGTATTGTGTTCCGTATTGTTGTGAAACGGGCTCCCGCTGTCGCCGCTCGCTACGATTTGACCCTCGATGGGTATGTTCCCGAGGAAAGGTACGCCCATGTCTTCGGCCATTTTCTTGCCACCGCCGTTCTTGAATATGTC
>MIBH01000031.1 GCA_001829455.1 Spirochaetes bacterium RBG_13_51_14 | reverse complement strand
AATTGATCTCCTCGATCTCTTTGCCTTCTAGGATCAGCTTCTTCTGGTCTTCGAGAGTTATGGTCCGCTTGTTTATTCCTTCCTGCTGGAACCTTGTCACGATTTTCATCACCTGAAAATTGCATAAATAGGGAGGAATATGATGTATCGCTTCATCGTATGAAAAAGCGAACGTGGGCAGACCGTCTTCGCAGTCGAAGAGCTCAAAGGTATTGTGGTCGATCACATCGGTAGGCGTAGCGGTCAAACCCAGAACGATGGTATTAAAATACTGTATGATTTCCTGGTAGGTATTGTATATCGATCTATGGCTCTCATCAATGACAATGAGATCAAAAAAATGCGGCGAGAGCGTATTCGTTTCATCGCGGATAATATTGAGCATGGTTGGATAGGTCGATATGTAAATGCGCCGGTCTTTGACGATAGATTTTTCCCCGACCTTGGGCCAGCGCGGCTCATCGGGCAGATGTTCCTTGAACGCCTCCAGGGCCTGGTCTCTCAGGGCTATCCGGTCAACCAGAAACAAAACCCGTTCCGCCCATCCAGCCCTCATGAGGGCCGATACAAGGGCAACGCAGGTGCGCGTTTTCCCTGTGCCTGTGGCCATGACGAGAAGAAATTTTTTTCTCTTTTTCTCCAGCGCTTCCATTACCGTGCGAATGGCGCGCACCTGGAAATCCCAACCCGCAATGTTCGTATTGATCAATTCATATGCAAGGGGCTTGTTATTTTTTCGTATGTAACAAAACCGTTCCAGGTCGTCCCGCGTGGGAAACCCGAACACCTTACGGGGAGGATACTGCTCAATGTCCCAGAAATAAATTTCATGGCCGTTGGTGAAAAAGCAAAAAGGAAGCTCCCCGCCCTTTTCCGCCTGGATATTATAGCAATACTGTTTCGCCTGCTCGCGGCCCAGCTCCGCGTCCTTTGAGGTCTTCTTTGCCTCCACGACAGCCAGGAAGCCGCCGTCCTTGCCTAAAAGCACATAATCGCAGAACTGGTGGCCCGCATAGGGGGATTGGGATTCAACAACCCGTTCGGAAGAAACCAGAATATCATGCTCTTCGATCACCTGGGTGCGGTCGCCCACGTTCCAGCCGGCTTCGGCGAGCTTGCGGTCAATGATCTCTTTTCTGGTTTGGGATTCTGATTTGGACATACAATTAATCATGAATGAAATCAATTGCTATTATGAAGGTTATTCCGCCTTTAAAAAGGTTGAACCTCACCGGTCCAATGGAAATGCTTATGCAATTGAAAATTCACATATCCCCCCGGATAATCTGGAATTTAGATATAGATTAATTTAAAAAATCCGTCAGTCAAGGAATTAATGATATTCACGTCGCCCGCAGAGTAACAAAAATAAAAATATCCAAATCTCGTTACTTCTACTTAACTTAATCCACTAGTGCAGGCAAAAACCCGGTTTTATGCATCAGTTTCACGCGTTGAAACACCATCCCCGGGGCCTCCCTTTTCATCTGAATCCTTGTATATTTCTTTTTCAGTAATAGCATGCTCATGAGCATCATCTTGTTGATAGAATTCTTTTAATAGTTCACCCGCGACGTCCCGGTCCTCAGGTTTAACATATACCGCAACACTCCCTCCGGCGAGATTACGATGTGTAATAAAATACGGGATTGATGGAACGCATGTCTCCCAATAGGAAAACGTTCCGGTGATCGGTAAAGCCCTAGTATTGATTATGGCACCCTGTATGCCATGTCTCTTCAGGCGATCGAGGAATAAGTCCGCTTCAAGCTGTGTGTTGAAATTGTAAATGCTTATCATCGGGCTTTCCAATTTTTTCAAAGCCGTGAATCGGTTTTTAGAATCAACTATAACGCAGCATAGAAGCAGTATATATGATCCTGAAAATTTAAGCAAAGGATGATCAGGAATTTTAATTATATGCTGAATCGCGAGCGGCGTCAGTGCGAGAATAGACACGATTATGATCGATGTCCACACCAGTGGCCTGTATAAACTTATGAGAAATTCAATATCCGGTTTTTTTTCTTCAGCATGGGAGATGGCGTATCCAAACCGCTCAAGGATTGATAGTACGTTCACTGGATTGAAAGACATATAGGCGAAGAGAAAGGCAAGAATAATGCAGATAATGATAAGTGACGCATAATAGACAGTATTTGAAATCGTCATGCTGGCTCCAAAGAAGTTCGGAATCTGAATCAATACCAGCGCGATAAGACTTCCAGATATTTCTACAGGCACATTTCCCACGGTATTGACGCGAATCGTCATCGATACCGGCTCTCCTCTGCCTTCTGAATCAGCAGGGTCGCAGACGTTCACGTCTCTCCTGCTTGTGATGAAGACAACACAGAAGACAACCATAAGAGCGATGACCGCAATTGCCGTTAACAGATCAATGCGCTCGACCGCCTCGACCGCATGCTTGTTATTAAAAAAACCTGCGCAGGCAGATTTGAAATAGTAGAATGAATCGGCCAGTATGATCGCCACGACCCCGTTTATGATACCTGCGCGCGTGATTACTCTCGCGATATAGATGACTACTATCCCTCCGCAGACTTTTGAAGTCATGAAAAGAAACTGATTAAAAAGATCCTCGCCATATGACCACTCCATAGCAGATGAGAATCTCAGCGATTTCATGTAATAGTTAATACCGATGACTGATACAATCATGTATATAACGGTGAAAAACAGAATTATTCTCTCCAGTTTAAACAACTGCGGAGATTCACCCATCAATAAACTGCGCGCTTTTTCAGAAAATACCGAGATAAAGAGCAATAAGGCGGTCATGCCAATGTAGGGACTTATCCCGAATCCCAGCAGTGTAAACCTTCTTATTGAATCGTAGGGGTTATAATTCGCATCTATAAACATCGGATACAGGGAACCGGCCGGAAGACCCGGCGCAATAATAAGTGTTCCAACGCGATACACAATAAGGAGCATCATGGTAACAAGAATTCTGTTGATTATATTTCTATTCATACATGCCTGGCCCCTGCTCTATTCAATAGTTTGTATAAATACAAAGTGTATGATTGATTTTATATAACAATTCCAAAAATCGGTCAAGTATGCTTATAAAACCACTCCATAAAAAAGTATGCATTTCAGTAAAAGCTCCCCCCTCAAACCGTCCGCCGCCAGGCGGACACCGATCGGCGTATTGTTATAAGAAATATCTTATCTAGTATATCTTCAGCTCCTTAATAATTTTTGCAATTGCATTGAAATCCGAATCATTATGCAGAAGCATAAGATTATTTTCGATGGCAGTCTGGATTATGATAAAGTCGACGGTGCTCCTGACGGTGAGCCCTTTTTTCCGGCACCTGAAATAGAGGCGTGCGGCGCTTTCGTGCGAAGCCCTTCCGTGTTTGAGGTCGTAAAACCTCTGCGTGGAAAGATACCCCCGAAGGCTTTCGAAGTCCCGCTCGGATGCGGCGCCCTGGAGCAATTCCTGATATATGTAATTGTTTATGCCGAACGGGATATCCCGCGTTCTGATTTTATTGAACCGTTCGGTCGACAAATTGGACGAGCCGCGGAAGTAGTCGATGAGCACCGAGGTGTCCACAAGGATCATTTCGCCCCTCTTCTCATGGACTTGTGATCATAGCCATGGTGGAACCTGATCTTGCCGCGCAGATCGCCAAGATCCCTTCTCTTGCGGGTTTCGATGAATTCCTTGAGGCTCAGGTTGATGAGCTCCTTTTTCGTCTTCACATCGGCATATTTAAACGCCTCGTTCACCAGACTGTCGTCAAGATCGATATTTGTTCTCATTTTATACACCTCGCTATACACATAGTAATACACATTTATCCGATTGTCAAGAAAAAATCAACAGGATAAAAGCACCAAAAGCCCTCTCAAATCATCAACCGCAGGGGGATACCAATCGTCACTTATATCGGAAGCTCGTTAATTGAATTACACATATAGAAGATTGCTTCGTCGATGACGCTCCCCACAATGACACCAGTATAAACATTCCCCTTGCAACCAGCCCTCAAAACATCCCCCGCCAGGCTGATCGGCGCTTGTTGTTTGAGGCTGCACAGAGCGAAGCGAATGCAGCCAAGTTAAGCACCGCGGGGTCCAGGGGCGAAGCCCCTGGTCACTCACTTGAATATTTCGAGGTCGAATTTGTATTGACAAAAATATAAGTGCTCATAAAAATATCTATTATGAGCACATCTAAAAACTACTTTTTTCAATTTAAAAACAATGAAAAAAAGCAGTTTTTACTTTCAAAGTGCCCAAAAGTCCCGCTTCATTAAAACATTTAACGGTTGCGGGACATGAAATGTTTTTAGAAGTTTCCTTATATAAATAGTTAATCATCCAAATAAATCTCGCATTACCATCATGTTCTTTTTAAGCAGTCCGGGGACACCTGATTGCGGAAATAATCGTTTGTTCATTTTTAACAGTGCTAATGTTAGATAGTGAATCAGTTGCTTTGAACCGGATCAAATGACTTCCTTGGTCCCGCAGGAAATTCCCGGGGAAAAATATTTATGAGGAGGGTGCATCATGATAAAAAAATATTTATCTTCATTATTTGGATCTGGCGTAGCCTTAATATTAATATCGTTCACGGCCTGTGACGTCACCGGTACTCCGCCATTGACGGAAGAATGGCGGGTAACAGGATCGGTAGGCGAGTATATGGAATCAAACTATATTTTTGACAATAACAACGATATGATCGTGCAGGGTTTGAAATTTGTCGATGGAAAAGACACGTTTTATCTGTATAAAATAAATGGATCCGGGCAGATACGGTGGTCGACTTCTTCCACGGGATTCGGCGTATTAAAAAACGACAATGAAAATAATATCTATTATATCCAGGAAGTGTATACCCTGGAAACGCAATCCGGAATAAAACATACGTTGACCAAGTATTCTCCGGACGGACAAATTATAAGGGAAAACCAGAACATTGATTCAACATATTCGATCACACTGAATGACTGGGTTATCGACCGGTTTGGAAATGTTTTCCTTATGGGCGAGGGTGCGAGCAATAATGAAATCGTCAAAATAAACCCGGGCGGCGATGTACTGTGGCGCCAGAATATTCCGGAATCCTGGAGGAAACTGATTACCGACAGTACGGGTAACCCGTATGCGGGCTTCATCTACAATACAACCGGCGGCAAACACGATATCAGGATAGTGAAATGTGACGGTGACACGGGTTCCGTTTTGTGGGACAAAACCTGCCTGAGCAACGTATCCGAATCGAGTTTTGACCTGATGACGGACGCCGCGGACAACCTGATTCTCGTCAGGAATGGAAGAGCGGCAACGATCGATACATTCGATCCCTCGGGCAATCAGGTATGGGAATACGCGTATACACCATCGGATATCGGACTCTCCATAGATGTTGATGCCGGCGTCAAATGCGACGGCGCCGGGAATGTGATCATCTCGGCGGTAGTCAGCGTTTTAACCGGTTCGATCCCAAACGGCACGTCATTTCCCTACCCTCTGGGGTATCAATACTGCCAGCTTATGATGATCGACAAAAACGGGAAAAAAACCTGGTCCAAGAAAGTATCGACCATTTTAATATATAATGGCGATATCGGAGGACATTTATATCTGGATAAGAATAACGACATCTACGTTTTTTGCCAGGATACGACATTTACAAAGTACGACAAGAATGGCAAAAAGGTCTGGTCATTCACTCCCGAAATTACGGAAGTACCTTCTTATACGCCGGGATATTTCAGCGAATGGCATGCGGACAGCGACCTTAACTTATACTGGATATGGCAGGGTAATTCCCTGGATGTGCCGGAATATTACCGGATCACCAAATTTAAACAGCAGTAGGTATGCGTGAAAGATTTATAAAACAACCCGGCAGTGATAATATTATAAATGGTTTTGATATTCTGTTTGTACGACCATGTCCAAAATAAGTTTCATTCGAAAGGATGGCACTATGAAAAAAAATTGTTTTCTGGCTTTATCGGCGTTGGCGCTTACACTCTTCGTGTTCAATTGCGACACGGCGACCGAAAGCGACACGTGGCAGAAGATGTACGGCGGCTCCAGAACCGGATATTATTGGCACAAATATGGTGAAGCTTATTATTATACTTATGATCGGGGCGATGATTTCGCCCGTGAAATAGTGCAGACAAGCGACGGAAGTTATATAATTGCTGGTTCATCAAAATCAGCGGATATAAGCGGAACCACGAAACATGCCGGCCAGAGCAACTTTGATTATTATATTGTCAAGCTCGACGCCAACGGCGATTTGTAATCGTCCCGGTGTTCTTAGGGGGTTGGCGTGCGGGGTTGATGACCAACACCGTGCGCGATCCCCCCTATCATTCGCCCGGCCTGAGCAGACCCGGCGCCACGTTCCACTGCTCGCCGCCGGTGGTGACCAGGGACACGGTCTTTTTATTGAGCCGGATGACGGTGGCGGCTTTCACCGTGCCGGAAGGATCGGTGAAGCTGACCCGCTCGCCAACGTTGAACCGCTCCATGAGACTGGTGCTCCGATGCTGATGCAGGAGCTTCAACCGCTCGATGATGAGCCGGTTCAGATAGCGGAGCTCCTCCTCGCCCAGAGTCTTGATAAATTCCTCTATTTTCTGGGCTTCGTCTGGTTTCATGAGCGTTTCTTTGATCATATGTGCGTCTCCCTATTCCGAGTTATTCGTGCAATCTGCTTCGCACAATCTTCTCGATCATGCTTAAAAAACCTTCAGCCTTATCGAGCCAGATCTCAACATCCTCTTTATTGAATTCTATAAAATCCTTATAGTCCCCTTCCTGCCGCGCGTCGAACATTTCTGAATAAAATTTGCCGCTCTCAAAATCCACAAGCCCGGTTTTTACGAATTCTTTATTAAAAATCGAGCGTACCCCGGAATGCTTTGACGAAATGTTTTCTTCTGTTATCAACAGGGCACTTACCGCTTAGAATAGAGCGTAATATATTCGATTAACGATCGACGCCGGTGAAGCTTCATTGAAAAACGTTTTCGCGTCGGCAAGAGTGTATCTGGCCTTCTCAAGCCTGTATTCAGCCAACTCAACAAGTTCCGGTTTCACAACTGGACTCCTTCACGGTCAATGTTCCAGTGCAAAGGTGTGGTACGCGAAATGGAGGAATCACAGTCGGTACGATTTTCAATGATTTTTCCGAACACGACGTCGAATTCAAGCTCCAGGGGATATGATATGTCGGTAATCATTTCACGAAGTGTTCTGTCGACCCGCGTGTTGCCGATAATTAACACGTCCAAATTGGAAAACGCGTCACCTTCCCCCCTTGCCCGTGACCCGAATAATACTATTTCGCATCCGGGAAATTTTTTCTCCAATCTTGTTTTCAATTCTTTCAGGGCCTTTCTTTCATTCGATTTGAGCGAAAGTCCCGATATTCCTTTTTTTAGCATTATAAATTCTCCTGCTTAATTATCAAAACGTGCAGTTAGAACATTGTTATTAAAAATATTATTACCGTGCTCATCGCTTTTCAAGCAGATTTTTTACTAAACATGTCTGTTCGCCGAACATTCACCTTGAGCTGAACGCTTTAATAGGCTAGTCCTGAGATCACCCCCTCTCCCTTCCTTATTTTAAAAAAACCTGGGAGTCAACAGTTCTATACCATTCGGGTCTTTCCCCACAAACAGCGAGCACGCGATGCGCGAGCGGTTTGGTCGCGACGCGCATGGACGTACAGGAGCGGCACGATCACATAATTTTCACACTGATTTTTTTCCCGAGCGCGCGTGCAACCTTTGTTAATGTTGAGAGCTTAATATCATCAGCATGATTTTCAATTCTTGAAATTGCACTTTTTGTTGTCCTGATTTTTTTGGCCAATTCCTCCTGGGTCATGCCGGATTGTTCCCGGGCGGATTTGAGTATCAAACCAATTTTAAATTCTTCATACCCTCCATCAAAACCGCGGGCAAATTCATTGTCTTTCTTTTTTCTGGCATTGATATATTTTTTTAAATCACTCATTTTTTGTTTCTCTTTAAATGATTATAAAGTTAGCATGCATGTTAACATCTGTCAATGATTTTTCCTCAAAAAATTTTTCAGGGTTTTATGACGTTCATCACAGAAGGGCTGCCGGTTACCCTCCCCGCACCGGGCAGGAGCATAAAAAGTATTATCCCAAAATCCCCGTGGCTTTCCCGGCCTTATAAAGAATATCCATGGCATAATCGATATCCCGCGCGTCGTGGGCTGCGGTGACCGTGGTGCGCAGGCGGGATAACCCCTCCGGGACCGCACCTGCATTGGAAACGACCGGAAGAACGAAGACGCCATGCTTCTGGACCTCCCGCGTTAGCATCAGGGATTTTTCATTGCTCCCGCATATAATGGGTACGATGGCGGTCTCGGTATTGAGGGTATTGAAGCCCCGCTGCTTCAGCCCGGAGATGAACCGTGTTGAATTTTCATTGAGCTTTTCCACCCGCCACGGCTCGTCAATGATCAATTTAAACGCTTCTTTCGCTGCCGCTGCCTGCGAGGGCGGCAGCGCGGCTGAATAAATATAGCCCCTGCAGAAATGCCTGAGAAAAAAAACAAGATCCTTCCGGCCGGCAATGTATCCGCCGGTAGCGGGAATTGTTTTACTGAGGGTGCCCATCTTGATGTCGATCGCGCCGTCCATGCCGAAATGTTCTTCGATGCCCCTCCCTGTTTTGCCCAGCACGCCCACGGAGTGCGCCTCGTCGATCATGAGCCAGGCTTCGTATGTCCGGCATAATTCCGCGAGCCGGGGTAGATCCACGATGTCTCCTTCCATGCTGAATACGGCATCGGCAATTACCAGCCTTGTTGACCCGGTGGGGGCACCGGCCAGGCACTTTTCAAGGTGGTCCATGTCATTGTGATTGAATCGTACCAACGCCGCCTTCGACAGCCTGCAGCCGTCCACGATGCTTGCGTGGTTGAGGGTATCGGAAAACACATAGTCTCCTGCTCCGGTCAGTGCCGCTATGACCGTGGAATTGGTAACATAGCCTGACGTAAAAGTAATTGCCGCCTCCGTGTTCTTGAATTCCGCTATGGTTTCCTCGAGTTCTTTATGAAGATCAAGGGTGCCGGCAAGCAGCCTCACGCCGTGAGTGCCGGTGCCGTACCGGTCGATGGCAGCCTTGGCCGCCTGGTTTATTCGGGGATGACCCAGGAGCCCCAGGTAGCTGTACGAAGCGAACATACTCATTTCCCTTCCGTTGATGATCACTTTTGAGCCGCCCTTCAATTCGGTAAGGGGCTGGTCGTAAAAATAGAGGTTGTTGTTCAAAAAGTATTCGATATTGTCACTCAGGGCATTCAATTTATTGGATATACCGTCTTTTGAATTTTTATTAATCATGTCAATTCCCCGCTGATTGAGAGACCTGTTTATTAAATAATACCTCTCCACGTGCCGGTACAAGCCCAGAAACATGCGCCAACAGAAAATTATACGCCACAGGGATAATAGTTATTTGAACCTCAATGAATAAAAGCGGCTCCCAATGACAACAACCTATACAAGGGAATTCCGGAAATCAAGGATATTTTCCGATCTCCGGCAGCCAGGCGGACACCACTCGGGCGTGTGACCGAGGCTGAATCACCGGCCAAGCCGGGGTTCAGCCGAGTTACGCCCGGAGGCAGTCGAGCGAGCGAGCACGGATGCGCGCCGGGCCGCCCTTCCGGCATCCTGCCTTGGGCGGCACTCCAGACATCCGTGTTTGTCGCAACGCGTCCAGGACGGACAAAAAGCGCCTGCCGCCTGAGGGACCCGGTGAGGAGGAGCGCAAGGGGAAGAGGGCGCGCAGCCCGCTTACCCTCGCAAATGCCCGACCAGCTCCTGGTCACTTACCCTGCCCCTGTCAGGGGCACAAACAAAATCCCCCGGCTCCGGGCAGGAGCACAATAAATATGCTGTTACTTATTTCTGCTTTTCTTCTCAGCAATAACTATTTCCAGCGCTTCTTCGATCGCTTTTTCAATGGCGGCGATAACATCCGGCTTGATATCGAAATACAGTTTGTTTTCCTTGCAGAGCTTTTGAGTTCTTTTCAATTCGCTCATTAATGACGCCGGTATGCTCACCCTCAACAGAACATTCTTCATTTGTTCTTTTTGTTCTTTCCGAATGACAGCCATGCTCCCTCCAAAAACCACACTTTGTTAATATTGTATATATAATAATAGCAATTATCGCGTCAATATAAAAATAATTTATTCTTGCTGTCATATTGCTTTAAATATTGCTAAAATTTTTGCTTTTTTATTGACAATCATGTAAGCACGGTATATATTATGTTCAGATGATCGCCGGGATCATACAGGAAAATAATTCTTACTATCAGGACAGATCAATAGGAGAAGATATCATGAAACACAAGGGATCCATAGTAAAAACGGTATTCGGCACTATCGACACCATCATCTCCACCACCGAAAATATTCACCGGAATATCGCAGGAATCACTATGAAAAACCGCATCCGGGACCGGAAAAATAACGCAAGCGTCTATGACACGGTCAAATCGGCCAGTGGCAAAGTTGAAGAAATAGTACTGAGCTCCTTCAAACGTTAGGAGGACTTTGTCATGATCGATCTAAAGTTTTGATTTACAAAAAATGGAGAACATGATGAAAAAAATAAACGCATTGATGATTCAGCCGAAGACTCCACAAACATTTTGGAGCCATGACGACTCCCTCAAGCCGGCAGGATTCAAGGCGGTCATGCCGCCCCTGGGGTTGATGACCGTAGCGGCCATGCTTTCGGAAAACTATGACGTCACGCTTATCGACATGAATGTCGGCGATCTTGAAATACGTGATATTGAGCGGAGTGACATCGTATTTCTCACGGGCATGTGGATACACCGGGAATCGTTTTTAAAGGTCCTCAACATGTGCCATGAACGCGGAAAAACCGTTGTTGCCGGTGGGCCCTTTGTCCAATCGGCTTACGGCAGACCGGGACGCGACTACCTGGAATCGGACAAGATCGACCATCTGGTACTTTACGAGGCCGAAAACAACCTTCCCCTGTTTTTACGCGATTACGCGCGGGGCACGGCGAAGAAAGTATACGATAACAGGGAAAAACCCGGCCTGGACCTTACCCCGCCGCCGCGTTTTGACCTGATACGGCCGGACGACTACGCTTCCATGGCCCTTCAGTTCTCCCGCGGGTGCCCGTTCAACTGCGAATTCTGCGATATAGTCCAGATGTTCGGCCGCATTCCGCGTACCAAGTCTCCCGCGCAATTCATGAACGAGGTTGAAGCCCTGTACGCGACAGGCTACCGCGGACGCCTGTTTATCGTGGACGATAACTTCATCGCCAATAGAAAGGCCGTCAAGGAAATGCTCAGGCTCCTGGCGGCCTGGCAGGAAGAGCGGAACTATCCGTATCTGCTGTTCACCGAAGCGAGCATCGACCTGGCCGGGGACGACGGGCTTCTGGATTTGATGGTGAGATCGGGGTTCACGTCTGTTTTTATAGGCATCGAGTCGCCGGACAGCGCAACACTCCGCGCCACCAACAAGAACCAGAACGCGGCCTGCGACATGAATGACGCCATCGTGAAGATACAGAAGTCCGGGATAGAGGTAATGGCCGGATTCATCCTGGGCTTCGACACGGATACGGATGACGTGTTCGACCGCCAGCTGGCATTCATCCGGCGCAACGGCATCGCCCAGAGCATGGTGGGGCTGCTTGCCGCCATGCCGAACACCGACCTGTACAAACGGCTGGAACGGGAAGGCCGGATCATCGAACAGGAAAACCCGCACAGCGGCGACAACGTTGATACCGTGCTCAACTTCGTACCCATCATGCCGGCGGAACAACTGGTTGAAGGCTACAAACGGGTGATCGCGGAAACCTATGCTCCTAAAAACTATTTCGCCCGCGCGTCAACGCTCATCAGCAGGCTTCCGGACCTGAAAATATCGGAACTTCGCCGGGCGGCGCCGTGGAAAAGGAAATTGGCGAAGTCCAAATTGACCAATTATCCCAACAGGACGAGGTTGATACTTGAACTTACAAAGTTTTTCTTTTCTTCGTTCGGCATTCACGCGTTATCGTTTATTATCAGGTCGTCGAGGTTCGGATTGCTCGCCCTGCCCGCTGCGATAGAGCTGGTTTTTCGGGGGCGCCATTATGTCAGTGTCGCCGGGAGAATCGCAAACACGAAACCCCGGCCTGTGCCGGCAAGAAATAAACTTTATCACAAAATAATCCCTCAGGCCGTCCGCCCCACCACTCGGGCGTGTGACCGAGGCTGAATCCCCGGCCAAGCCGGGGTTCAGCCGAGTTACGCCCTGAGGCAGTCGAGCGAGCGAGCACGGATGCGCGCCAGGCCGCCGCTTTTTCGGCATCATGCCGGCGGCGGCACTCCAAACATCCGTATTTGTCGCAGCGCGTCCAGGATGGATAAAAAGCGCCTGCCGTTTGAGGCGGCGCGCGGGGGATTCCTAAGAGGGTGTTCCGACAACACCCCCTTAGGAATTGCACCACCAGCCCCTGGTCACTCACCCTGCCACTGGCAGTAGCACAAACACTAAACCGTAGCGCCTGAGGGACCACGCGGAAAACTCCCGCATACGCGGGAATGATAGTACTCATTTAAACTCAATTTTATTAAGAAACGCCTGAAAAAGATCTCTCACCGACGGCGCCTTATCGTCGATATCATACCGCTCCGAACAAATAATTTCAATAAGTATATCCTTTCTGGTATTGTGCTGAAACAGGTAACCGTCATTTTCGAGAATAAGAAAGCCTTTCGGCGTTTTAACCGGGATTTGATGATCCTCGCATTTTTCATAGAACCTGACGCATGTAATATATCTTCCCGTTTTCATATACGTTGAATATGGCGTCAACTACTCCCCTGAATTCCCCCCACGTAATCTCGGAAAGACAGTATCTTCCCTGGGGAAGAGGAATATAAAAATAATAGGCATTATCGATTAGATCCGGCACGACACCATACATCCTTTGATTCTTGGCGATGACTGTATGGATGGAGAAACTGCCGTTCACTTTACCTATCGGTTTCGAAATTAAGGGAATACCTGAATCAGGAAAACTCAGGCTGCCGATTACGATGGATTCTTTTTCTTTCTGAAATGGATAGTTTGTGGGAATTGAATGGATAGTACAACCAGCTAAGAACATGGCAATCGATAAGAACATTACTGTAAGGAACTTACTCATAATAACACCTCCTGCAATAACATTTTTAATCAACACCCTACCAGAAAGTACCGATTATATCTTCTTCTTCATCCACGCAGGCATCCGCTTGTGGCCTGGACATGGATGTCCAACTGCCAGACGCATCCAGGACATCCTGTCCTGCGTCTGGCAGCGCCTTTTTTGTGCATCCATGCACAGGCGCTGCATTCGAACATCGTGTTCAGCACATGCGGTCATCCAGACCGCTCCCTCACCCCGACAGGATGTCGGAAATGGTGCGGCGTTGAAGTCGCACCGAACGGATCGAAGCGGATAGAATGCGGCTAAGTTAAGCGCCGCCTTACAGCTTATCCCGCAACAAATTCAATCCCAATCCGATAAAAATTATCCCGGTTATTTTTTCGAAAATTAATGTCACCTTTCCATTCCTCTTGATTTTATCCGATATAACCGCGGAAAACAGGGCAACGAACATGCACCATATTGTTCCGGTGCAAAAAAATATCGACCCGAGGAATAAAAATGATGCAGGCCCGTAATTATGCTCCGGATCGACGAACTGCGGCAGAAATGATAAAAAGAACAGGGCGACCTTCGGGTTTAACAAATTTGTCAATAGTCCCTGCTTATAAATCTCAAGGTCCGTCTGCCTGGCCAGATATGTTTCCGCGGATGAATCAGCATGTTTCGAGAATATTATTTTCAGCCCGATATATATCAAATACAACGCTCCGACCGCGTATCTTGCCCTGGATATAGATTCAAGAGAATGCCCGATATGACGAACGTCGTTAAATGGATGGTGCCTAATATGGATTTTACTGCAATAAAGCCCTTAAACCGTCCGCTCTGGCTACCCCTTTTCGGAAAGAGGTGACATTTGGACATTTATAAATCGTCCCTTTTAATACTAAATAGAAATGACAGATTAAAATATCCTTCATGCCGAAACATGGTGCCGTTGGAATGCGAATTTTTTATTCCAAAATGAATTCCGCAACGAAAGCCTGATTCCAATGAGATTGCAACAATATCCGTTGGGG
>MIBH01000030.1:7241-13255 GCA_001829455.1 Spirochaetes bacterium RBG_13_51_14 | reverse complement strand
TATCCCCTTTCGGCTGAGCTCACGGCCGAAGCCCAGAGGGGGGACTTTTTTACCTTAATTTGCTTGAAAAGCCCCCCTTTGGGCGCTGCACTGAGCCTGTCGAAGTGGGGTTGGGGGGGAACTTTTTAGACAGCCCCAATTGATTGTTGTATTAATCTTCAAACCTAACGCTAATCGATCCACCGTGCTTGTCCTGGAAGCCTTCACTTTTAGACATGGCGTTCACTGGTCCGCGGGATTTCGCCAGCGCCTGTCGCGAGAGAAGCTGATATGTTGTCCTGCGCATGAAGGTTTCTACAGACGTGCCGGAGGAGAAGCGTGCCGCGCCGCCGGTGGGTAAGATATGGTTTGTTCCGGAGAAGTAGTCTCCCACAGCTACCGGCGCATAATCTCCCAGAAAAAGTGACCCCACGTTTTTTATCATACCGAGGTAATCCATGGGTTTCTCCACCATGAACTCCATATGCTCCGGGCCAAAGCGATTTGAAAAATTAACTGCTTCGTCGATCCTGTCAACCAGGAGAATAAGCCCGTTGTGTTCTATTGAAGCCCTCTTGATTACATGCCTGCCGGTGCCGGAGCTGAGGTCTTCATCGATTATAGACCGTACCTTCTCTGCAAGTTCACGCGATGTGGTGAGGAGGATGGGTACTGCCATTTCATCATGCTCTGCTTGCGAGAGTAGATCCCAGGCAACCCATGTGGGGTTTGCGCGATCGTCGGCTATAATGAGCACCTCGCTTGGACCGGCCGGTGAATCGATCTGCACTAAACCAAGGCTGAAGAGATATGTCTTGGCCGCGGTTACGTAGATATTTCCCGGGCCAACGATGATATCCACTTTGCGTACGCTTTCGGTGCCGAAGCCGGCTGCGGCGATACCCTGAGCGCCGCCAGATTTGATCACTGATGTAATATTCAGCATGCTGCAAACGGCGCAGATGACATCAGGCAGCTTTCCGTTTTTGCCTGGCGGAGTGATAAGTGTGATATGTTCAACCCCGGCGATTTGAGCCGGTATAACACCCATCAGGACCGATGACGGATACAATGCCTTACCGCCGGGCACATAGATTGCCGCGCTTTCAATGGGGTGGTAGATCACCCCGAGGACAGTGCCGTCATCACTCTCATGGCGTATGTTTTCCCTTACCTGGCGGCGATGAAATTCCTCGATATTATGCTTTGCCTCCAGAAATGCTCCGTACAGCTCATGGGGAGTGTTTCTCCGTCCAGCCTCAATTTCCTCGTGTGTCGCGATGATTGAAGTAAGTTTGACACCGTCGAATTTCTCCGTATAGGTGATAACTGCATGATCTCCGGTTTTTTTTACATCCCTGGCGATCGGAATGACTGTGTCGATCATTATAGAAGTAAAATCATCCCCGAAGCGGTTGAACAAGCGATCACATTCACCAGGAGAGAGGTCTTTTAATCTTTTAATAGGAATCATGGCGAGGCTCCGGTAAATATTATAATGACTATGCTTCAGTGTCAATACTATTAGCTATAGGTCGACTTACGGTCGGAACAGCTGTGCAAGGGGAATCCTGCGCCCCACGCCGAAGGCTTTGGCGGTGACCTTTATGCCCGGAGCGGCTTGGCGACGCTTATATTCGTTGATGTTTACGATATGTAGCACTCTGCGTACCATATCCTCCGGGAATCCGTGGGCAATGATCTCGTCCTCTGAATTACGGTCTTCAATGTAGAGTTCCAATATTTTATCAAGGACCTCATAGGGCGGGAGGGTGTCCTGATCCTTCTGGTTGGGTCTGAGCTCGGCTGACGGAGCCTTTGTGATGGAAGCTTCTGGAATGATTTCCTGTTCGCGGTTGATGTGCTCTGATAACTGGTACACCAATGTCTTGGGAAGGTCTGATATGGCCGCAAGACCACCAGACATGTCGCCATAGAGCGTGCAATATCCCATGGCAAGTTCCGACTTATTGCCGGTGGATAGGACCAGGCTCTTCTCCTTGTTGCTCACAGCCATGAGGATGTTTCCCCTGATGCGTGCCTGGATATTTTCCTCTGTCACATCTTCCGGCTTACCACGAAAAAGTTGCTCCAAATCATTACGATACTGGTTATAGAGACCCTTGATAGGCACGATCTCAAAGCGTATTCCCAGGTTTTTCGCAAGTGTTCTGGAGTCTTCTATGCTTCCGGTTGACGAATATACCGAGGGCATGGTAATGCCGGTGACGTGCTCTGCTCCCAGGGCCTGGACGGCCAGAACCGTCGTTAGGGCTGAATCGATTCCGCCGGAAAGGCCGATGACCACCTTTGTGAACCCGCACTTGTGGACATAGTCCCTGATTCCCAGGACGAGAGCTTGCCGTATCTCCTCAATGTCGTTTTCATGGATTTCGATTTTCCGTTGGGAATTGATATCGATGACGGCCAGGTCTTCTTCAAACGCCTTTGCATGTCCAATGATGTTTCCCTCGCGGTCAAACGCGAGGCTATTGCCGTCGAATACAAGGCTGTCATTACCGCCTACCTGGTTAATATAAATCACCGGTGTCGCGTGTTTTTTTGCCACTTCGGACAACATCATCCGCTTGAAGGAGTTTTTACCGCGGGTGAAGGGAGATGCTGATATATTGATGATGAGATCCGCTTTTTTATCGGTTAATATCTGAATCGGATCAATGTCGTATGTTCTCCGGTGATCGTATCGTTCATATTTATCCGTGCCAGGGGAGCTTTCTTCGTTATAGGCCCGATCATTCCAAATATCCTCGCATATGTTTATGCCGAGGGTTCGGTCCATGAATTTGACGGTCGACTGCTCGCGTGCCCGTGAAAAATACCGAAGCTCGTCGAACACGTCATAGGTCGGAAGCAATGTTTTATAATGACGTGATATAATCGTTCCGTTCCGCATAAAGGCAGCGGCATTGAAGAGTAGGGGATAATTATCAGGATCCAGTTCGACATATCCGCAGATGACGGCCGTTCTCTGTGCATGACGGGCGATTTCATTAATGGAGGTAAGATTGTCATTAATAAGCTTTCGGTTTTCCAGGAGGTCCATAGGTGGATAACCGATTGTAGCCATTTCAGGAAATATGACCATATCTGCTCCCCGGGATTCCGCTTTTTGAATAAAGGAAATAATTTTTTCTCTATTGCCGGTGATATCCGCGATCGTGGGGTTTATCTGAGCAATGGCGATTTTCATGTGTATATCCTTTCGAAATTTCCGGCTCAATCATAATTTTTGTCTTATTTTTTAGCAATGAATATTTTACAATTTACTCTGACCCCAGGTATGAAAGAAGATTTACTCTGACATAATGACAATAACAAGGGTTGATTTTTATTGACTTTTAAAGATATATTTATTATGAATCATGTAACCCGATACAGGTTTTGAGGTCACTAATGGATATCTATTATATACCCACAGTCTTTTTTACCCTTTTTTTTGTGGTAGACCCCCTTGGTCTGATCCCGGTCTTCCTGTTATATCTTTCCGGATACCGGGACCACAACAGAACAAGGATAATTATACGGTCAATTAGCATTTCCATAGCTGTTTCCGTATTTTTTATCCTTCTGGGCAAGTACTTGCTCAGGTTTTTGGGTATCTCGTCAGGATCCTTCCTTATAGCGGGAGGGATCCTTCTTTTTATTATTGCTATGGAAATGCTGCTGGGTCAGGCATCACGGCTCAAGATGAGAGATCTCTGCGACCGGGAACAGCTGGATGAAGACCATGACGTGTCGGTCTTCCCGCTGGCAATACCAATGCTCTGCGGACCGGGCAACATAGCGGCGCTGGTCATGTTTAGCACTCAGGCGGATGGGGACATCCTAAAGATGATTGTTATCGTTCTCCTGTCCATTACCGTGTTCATGATGGCAATGATAATCATGTTTTTCTCGGTTCATGTCAGCGACGTTTTGGGAAGCACCGGCATATCCATCATACAGAAACTGATGGGATTGATCCTTTCCGCAATGTCTGTGCAGTTCATCAGAAACGGGCTGCTCGAGTTGGGAATTATTCGATGACGGCTCAACGCGCGAAAAGTGTATTCATCCGCCTCCTGCTCACAGCCGCGGTTATCATGTATTGCTCTGTCCGGGCTATTGATGAGCTTAATGCGTACCTGAATTCCCGCCCTGTCAAGCATCTCCTGGTTGAGTACATGCAGGAAACCCTCCGGGTTGCCTTCTCTGCAGACGATGCTGAGGTTTATATCGGGAGAGGGATCGGGATAGCTTTCAATAATCTGGCTGTCAGCGGCCGGGACCTATGCAATGAAGAAAGGCAGTATCAACGCCGCCCTGGGTATACGACCCCTGGAGACCTTTGAACGCGTCGTCAGTCTCATTCCCATCATTGGCTGGATTCTTGATTCTTTGAGGAAAAAATAAAGGTTTTATTGTGGTATATGTAAAACTTTTCGGAAATATTGAAGATATTAAGGTCGTGCCGGCGCCGCTAGACTCAATTACCAAGGAAATCGCCGGCGTCTTGGCACGAACCATTATGCTGCCGTATACGATCTTCACGAAACCGCAGAAATTGCTTCCTGGATTGAATGACTAGAGGTTTTTGATATTATTTAAGGTTAAAGGTGAATTTTTGTTGAAAAAAATATACCCTCTGGAACTATTGGTACACCTTTCTGCTGAAAGCGGGCGCTCCCCGCGCCGGGCATTTCAGCAATATTCCAAAGGGAGGAGCAAATCATATGATTACCTATGAGCTTACCGTCATTCTCCGGAACAAAGAGGTGGAGTCTCTTATTGACCGGGTGAAGGACATTCTCAAGAAGCACGGAGCAGGCATACTGAGCGACAATTCTTTGGGCGTAAAAAAACTGGCGTATGAGATAGATCGCGAAAGCGAAGGATACTATCTTTTCATGAATGCTCAGATACCGCCTGATTCAGTAAAAAAGATTATCAGTGAATTCAGGTTGAACAACAATATACTGCGCCACCTGTTTGTTAAAATCAAAAAAGCGGCGATCGCCTGATAGAGGAGGTGCTTATGGCCAGCGATCTGAATAAATCGATGTTAATCGGCCGTCTTACGAGAGACCCGGAGCTCCGTTACACGCAGAGCGGAACCTCGGTGTGCAGTTTTTCCATAGCCAACAACAGGACCTATGTGTCCGGCGGTGAAAAAAAGGAGCAGGTTTCGTATTTCAACTGCGTGGCGTGGGGGAAAACAGGCGAGGTCATTGCCGAATACTGTAAAAAAGGACAGCGCATTGGCATCGAGGGACGGCTTCAGCAGCGGTCCTGGAATGATCAGGATGGCAACCGGCGGAATACCGTTGAGGTTGTGGTTGATAATTTCCAATTTCTATCAGCGCCCCGGGAAAGCACCGTTGATACGTCATCGGAAGCTCCATCGCCATCCTCAACGGATTCTTCGCCGAACGTGGATAATCCATTTTCGGATGAGGACATACCGTTTTAATGCGTCTCTTGTCATTTCATCATAACTGAGAGGAGTTTATCATGTCTGATACGATACATAACGAAACAACCGAAGGCAAAATACCCGGAACATCGGATGAACAAATAGAGGAGAAACAGACCGATACGGCCGCTCCGGTCGAAAAATCGGCCGAAACCGCACAGACGGCAGAGGCGAAACCGGAGCGATCCGAATCACGAGAACATACGCGCGATCGGTCGGAACGGCGGGGCAGAAGGGGTCCCTTTTACGAGGGGTCCGATAGGGAATCATCCTCATCCGGACAGATGCCGCGGGTTCCAAAGTTTAAAAAGAAGTTCTGCAGTTTCTGCCAGGACAAGAATATGCCGATTGATTATAAGCGACCGGAGATCCTGGAGCGGTTTGTCACCGACCGGGGCAAAATCCTGCCGCGGCGGGTAACGGGCACGTGCTCGAAACATCAGCGGATTGTGGCCCGGGAAATCAAGCGGGCGCGGATTATCGCCCTGCTGCCCTTCGTAGAGCAATAAATTCTGTGATTACGATCATTGCTGCAATGATTGGCGGGTTGATGCTGATGATC
>MIBH01000030.1:2495-7228 GCA_001829455.1 Spirochaetes bacterium RBG_13_51_14 | reverse complement strand
TGTATTATAAATTTGAATGGAAAGCCCTGGTTCTGTTTTCCGTTATCCTCGCGGTAGTGCTGATTGTGTCCCGGAGAGCTGTGGATGCACCGCTGATGGTCGCTCCGTTTCTGATGGGCTGTATCGGTGGATATTCCTTTAAAAAGGAAAAGAGTTTCGGGTTTTTTCTGCTGGCGTCTTCGTTGACTATAACGGCGCTGGTAGGGGGCTACTTCTACTATATGATGCTGTCGGGCGGTGCGGATTTTTTCGAAATGTTGAAAGGGGTTCTTGGCAGATCCCTGGATGCGGCCAAGGCATCCGCGGATATAAAAATGCAGTTGATGGATGACTTTGAAGCTTCAAAGGAATACATTCCCTTTTCAACGTTCTTGAATTCGGTTTTCTTTTCAGGTCTTGGGTATGTTCTCATAAAGAATTTTCTTACCCGGACATTTCATGCCGGGACGGGTAAAGGGATCGAGTATTTCCGGCTGAATGAATATTTTATTTTCATATTGATCGCCGGGCTGGCCGTTTTTTTACTGGTTGACAAGCGGTATTATCCTGTAATAAGTATTGCGGGATTGAATGTTGTTCTGTCAGCGGCGCTGCTCTATTTTATCCAGGCTCTGGGTATTATAAAATTTCTGCTTATCAGGCGGGGCATGCCGCTTTACATTATGCCCCTGGTTGTTTTCCTTATTTTTTCACTGGGGATATTTGGGATTTTCCTGGCCATCATCCTCTCGGGTTTCGGCGTTCTTGATATCTGGGCGGACTTCAGGAAGATGTTTGGAAGAAAAGAATCAGACGAAAAAAAATAACAATTTACTATACACAAGGAGCTGTCGATGAGAGTCATACTACAGAAAGACATTCTCAATCTCGGGGATGCCGGCGATATAAAAGAAGTGTCCGACGGCTACGCGAGAAATTATCTGCTGCCGAGGAAGCTGGTTATCGTTGCCAATGAATCCAGCAGGAGAGCGGCGGAACACCAGAAGAAGCTCATCAAACTCAAAAAGGAAAAACGGAAGAAACAGAGCGAAAAACTCGCTGAAAGCTTTACCGGAATTGAACTCCATTTTACCGTCCAGGTCGGGGAAGAGGGCAAGCTTTTCGGTTCTGTCACGGCGATGGATATCGCGAAGAAGCTGAAGGAAAAGGGTTTTGAAATAGACAAACGCAAGGTTGTCATTGATAATCCCATCAGACAGGAAGGTGAATATACCGTCAAGATCAAGCTGGACGAAGGCCGGACCCCCGCGATAAAAGTCGTTGTCGGGAAGGAGTGATGTATGCTGGCCGACAAGCTTCCTCCGCAGGATGTCGAGACTGAAACAGCCTGTCTCGCGTCAGTTCTCTTAAGCCGGGAAGCGCTCTACCGGGTAATCGAAATCCTCCAACCGGAGGATTTTTACCTTGATAAGCATCGCATCATCTACAGCGCGGTGCTGGAACTGCTCCACAAGGATCTCCCCGTTGATCTCACCACCGTAAAGCAGCGCCTCGTCGACCATGGCCAGTTTGATAAAGTCGGGGGCGATGCCGCGCTGGTTGAGCTCTATCAGGCGGTCTCCACCTCGGCCAATGCCGAGTTCTACGCGCGCCGTATTCAGGAGCTCTCGCTCCGGCGGCGGTTGATTGAGGTGGCCACGGAATCCGTCGAGAAATGCTACGACATGTCGCGTGAGACCGAAGAACTGGTTGACGATATCGAGAAAGAAATATTCAACGTGACCGAGAGGCGGATCTCCGCCGACTTCAAACCCCTTGACGCCGTCCTCCATGAGACCATGGACAATATCGGGCACTGGTACGACACCAAACGGGTGGTCACCGGCGCCGGCTCTGGCTTCCGCAGGCTTGACGAGATTCTCACCGGTTTTCACAGCGCAGAGTTCATCATTATTGCCGCCCGTCCCGGCATGGGAAAAACGGCGCTGGCTCTCAATATCGTCAACTATATCGCGCTCAAGGAGAAAAGGCCGGTGCTTTTCTTTTCCCTGGAGATGCCCGCGACGCAGCTGGGCATGCGGATGCTCTGTATCGAATCCATGATCGACTCCCAGCGCGTGCGCACCGGCCACATTAACGCCGACGAGCTGAACAGATTGATCCAGACTTCCGGCAGGCTTTCAAAAGCCGCCGTTTTTATTGACGACACCCCTTCATCAACGGTGCTCCAGATGCGCGCCAAGGCGCGGCGCATGGCACAGAAACACCGGGATCTCGGGCTCGTCGTGGTGGACTACCTGCAGCTTTTAAGCGGCAACCCGAAGATCGAACGGCACCAGCAGATCGCCGAAATAACACGCTTCTTAAAACAGCTGGCCCGTGACCTTGAAGTGCCGCTGATCGCCATATCACAGCTTTCCCGCGCAGTGGAGCATCGGGCCGATCAGATCCCCACGCTGGCCGACCTCCGGGAATCGGGCGCCATCGAGCAGGACGCGGACGTGGTCATGTTCATATACCGAGAGGATAAAGTGAAGAAAGAGACGGAACGCCGGGGCATCGCGGACATCATCATCGCCAAGCAGCGGAACGGCCCCATCGGCACCGTGTCGCTCAAATTCTGGGAAAAATACACCCGGTTTGACGATCTCGAAGAGATTCACGCTTATGAGGATGCGGGTCCGGACTATGAAATCCAGTAATATCAGGGATATGGCCCTCTTGGCCCTCGAGGGAATCGGCAGTTACGGTCTCTTTTTTCGCGACACCATCAAGTGGATGTTCCGGCCCCCCTTTGACGCCAGGAGTGTCATAATTCAGATGCTGGAGATCGGATACAAGTCGATTCCGGTAACCGCCATCACCCTGTTCTTCACCGGCATGGTTATGGCGTACCAGCTCGGCCGGGTGATGGATTCGCTCATGTCCGGATCGTCGATATTCATCGGGAGCGGCGTCACTATCTCCATGTTCAGGGAGCTCTGTCCGGTGCTCACCGGCCTGCTGCTCGCGGGAAGGGTGGGCTCTTCAATCGCGGCCGAGATCGGCACCATGAAGGTGACCGAACAGATCGATGCACTGCGAACCCTTTCCGCGGAGCCGATTCAGTACCTGTCCGTGCCGCGATTTATCGCATGCCTCGTCATGACTCCGGTGCTCACCCTGATCACCGATGTCGTGGGAGTCCTGGGCGGCGCATTTATAGCGTTTTTCTCATTGGGAATCACGGCTGACAAATACCTCGACAATATCCTCCAGTACACGGGGCTGAGCGACCTCACCACCGGTCTGGTGAAGTCGATTTTCTTCGGCATCGAGATCGCCATCATATCCTGCTACCAGGGCTTCAGCACCGTTGGCGGAGCGGAGGGCGTGGGAAAGTCCACCATCCAGGCAGTGGTGAAATCATCTATGGCGATACTCATATCGGACTATTTTCTGACCTACCTTATACGGTTTTTCGAGTAGGATTGCCGGAATTTTCGTATGAAGGATAAGAATAAATACCTGAAATCCCTGAAAGAGGCCGGCGTCGGCAAGGTCATACGTGGCGCGTTCGCAAAAGTTGATAAACAGAAATTCTTCGATCCCATATTCGCCGGGCGCGTTTATTCGCTGGAGCCGATTCCCATCGGATCCGGGCAGAAGAGCGATGACCCGGTCATTATGGCCAAGATGATCGGCCATCTCGCGATCAAAAAGAAGAGCCGGGTTCTCGAAGTGGGTACCGGCTCCGGCTATTCGTCCGCCGTGCTCTCCCTGCTGGCGCGTGAACTGGTCACAATCGAGTATCACGAAGACCTTGCGCGTTCGGCCAAAGAACGATTCATCGGCGAGGGATTCACCAACGCCCGGTTCTTCTCCGGCGACGCGACCGATTTTGACGGGCCCCTCGGCGAATTCGACGCGGTAATTGTTTTCGCCGCCTGCGTCCGCACGCCCTATTTTCTTATCAATGCCGTTAAGCCGGACGGCATCGCCGTCTTCCCCCTGGGCCCTGCCCATCAGCAGCAGATTACTCGGTTCGTCAATAAACCTGACGCGCCTGACACAACCAGAAACTTCAAGTTCTTCGACCTCTGCTCATTTGATTCAATACGAGGGATATACGGGTGGGCCGATGTGCCCGATATCTTTCCAGTTGATGAGGCGAAAGAGAAACCGTGATATCCGGCATTCACGGATGAGGCTTGTCCCCGAGACCTCTGCCAATATAACCTGCTTGACAGCAGATCTTTTCCATTTGATATAGGATCCAATGGGTCACGCAAAAAAACCAGCCGGGAATTTATTCCTGTCCCAATGTTCAGCAATCGATTTTGGACGTCCCGAGCTCGAAAACGATGAAATTGAATATTACCGGGCTCTGAATAATGCGATGGTGCTCTGTCTGCGGACGCTCCCTGCGTCGACCCAGACAGAGGCGATGATGTTCGCCATGCGTTATGCCGGCATAGGGGTCGGGGAAAAGCTTGATTTTTTCAGGAATTACTACGCCCCTGTCTGGTCGATACTCTATTGGATCAACGCCACCGCGACAGAACGAAAGCTCGCGATCGACGAGATGCGGGATGGGATTACGGCTCACGCCATGGCCATGCTGCTCCATTCCCTTGACGACCATTGTGCCGATGGCGAGCTGCCGGCATCGCACCTGGTGCTGCTCATCCGCAGCCAGGCGTGGCATCTCATGAAAGAGGGGATAGCCCGCCTGTCAGCGGAAATACCGTCCGGAGCGGACAGAGCCGATAATCTCATCGATGCCTATTATTCCGCGATCAACAGCGGAGCGG
>MIBH01000030.1:0-2446 GCA_001829455.1 Spirochaetes bacterium RBG_13_51_14 | reverse complement strand
CGCCCTGTGGGATGTCATTTCGTCAAAAGCAGGCCCGTGCGAGGCGGACGATGTCCTTGACGACCTTGCCGGGGTGATGGCAGATGCCGGGATTCTGCCCGATTTGATAGAGAAGATAAGCCGTGAGCTCGACACGGCCGCCGGCGCAGCGGGGTCCGCCGGGCTGGCGGGCCTTGTACGGGAATTTAACGTGATGAAGGAGCCCCTGGCGGCATGGAAACTGAAAGCATAACGGATGACATGCCGGGTGAGACACCGGCCGTTGTCCAGAATGAAATCCTCAGTATTGAAGTCACCACCAGATGCAACAGCGCCTGCGGCCACTGCTTTGTCAGGGCCGGGAGAACGAAAGCGGTCGATCTCTCACCGGATCTGGCGGCTGCGATCGTCAGCGAGGGGCGCGGACTCGGCTACCGGAAACTGCACATAACCGGCGGCGAACCCCTCTTATGGGAGGGCTTGTTTGGTCTTATAGATGTTGCACTGACCCTCGGATATGAATCGATCTTTATCAACAGCAATGGAACGCTCATTACCGATGACGCAGCACGTCGAATGGCTGCTTACGGCGGTATTCTTTCCGTTTCAATCAGCATCCAGGGGTCAGAGCAACATCACAACCGCGTGCGCGGCAGTGGATCATACCGGATTGCCCTGGCCGGGCTGGAGCGGGCGCTTGCCGCCGGACTAAAAATGTACATTTTTACCGTAATGGACAGAAATTTGCTCACGGAACTTCCCCGCTTCGCCGAATTCCTGTTCACCACCTACCCGGGGATCAAAGAACTCACTCTCATCCAACTCATCCGGGTGCATGAAGACGCCTTTGATCTATCTGATGATCTGCTATCGCCGGAGGATTTTATTGCGATGGTTCGCATGGCGGCGTTCCTGAATCTGTATGGTTTCCGGGTATCAATTCTCCAGAATCCGCTTGCCGTCGTGGTCTCGCGCGCTCTTTCTATGCCCTGGCTTGCGTCTGTTCAGCCGCTTCACCGGAACGGCGGGATCATCGTTATGGCAGACCGGACCATAACCCTGGCCCACTCGACCAGGGAGTCATTCGGCCGCTACGGAGCTGGTATGCTGAGAAACGTGATCGTATCGAGCGAGTATCAATCCACGGCAGGTCCGGATGACACGAAATGCAGGCAGTGCGATTATAACAAACTCTGCCGGGAGCATGACATGACGCGCCCCTCTGAATGGTACCGTGACATGGTTGAGGGGACGCCGTATTGCCGGCGGGTGTTACAAGCTGTCAGTTCAATGATAGATCGCAGCGGCACAATTTAACTGACATTCTTGACCGTGATCAAGGTTATATCATCCCGGGCCGTTTTCATTCTGCTGCTGAAATGATTGAACAGGTCGTTGCCGGAGCTCTCAAGGCCGGTGTCAGAGTAAAAGGAAGTTAATATGTCTGCCAGAAATCCCGCTCCATCTGCCGCCCCCGTGCCATTGTTCTGACTCCCCACGTTGCTCTGACCCCGCCCGCTTGCCTCTGCCAATTCAAGAAGCCCGTCGCTATAGAGGAACAGAACGTCGCCCGGTTTGAACGGGTGCAGTTCCTCGCGATATTCGACTTTGTTCGAAAGCCCGATAATGGGGTTCATTGGATGGATTATGGAGATTTCACGCCCCCTGCTTACAAACTGGGGGGGCATTCCGGCCGAGGATATCGTAATGGTGGACGCATTGATGTCTATGTCCGCCAGGACACAGGTGAACACGATCATGTACTGGTTGAGGTACCTGGTAAAACGCTGGTTAAGGAAGCTTATAATTTCCGCCGGCGACCCCATGGCCTCCTTGATCGCCGCGTACTCCGACAATATCTTCACGGTGTTGAGCGACGCGGTGATGCCGTGGCCGGTCGCGTCCGCCAGGAAGACCCGCGCAATCCCGGGCCTGGCCTGGAAGATATCGTACACGTCGCCGCCCACTTCGAGGAGGGGATGAAAGCGCACGCAGGACTCGATGCCGGGAATGTTCCGCTCGCGCGTCATGAGCTTCTCCTGGAAGGCCCGCGCGATGCCCAGGTCATTCTTGATGATTTTCTCCCACTCCATCATCTGCAGGGCCGATTCCTTCAGGTCCATGCTCCGCTGGAGCAGGCTGGATATTGAATCCTTCTCTTTTTTGAGGCCGGTGATGAGTGATGTCTCCATGTCCAGGAGCTGTTTTATGGCGAGCTGGTTTTCAATGCGCAGGAGAAGCTCCTGAAGGCTGAAGGGCTTGGTGATGTAGTCATTCGCGCCGGTCTTGAAGCCGCGCACCAGGTCGCTCACGTGGTCGCGGGCGGTGAGCATGATGACCGGGATGTAGCGGTTTTTCTTCATGCGCCTGATTTCCTGGCATACTTCGTACCCGCTCATACCCGGGAGCATCAGGTCAAGCAGAACCAGGTCGATGTCGTTCTGTTTGATCAGTTCCAGCGCAGCCG
>MIBH01000029.1:20660-67713 GCA_001829455.1 Spirochaetes bacterium RBG_13_51_14 | reverse complement strand
ATCAATTTCCTGAACAGCAACTTCGCGTTCAAAACTGCCATGTCGCTCCTGAAGTTCATCGTCAGGACCAATCTCCTGTCCGCGGTGGCTGCTTTTTTCATAACACTCACGACCCTCGCATATGCGGGCATCCAGGCCGATTACATATTCGCGTCGATCTCTTTTTTCTATATTTTTTCCATGTATTCCATCAACAATTATTTCGAGAAGGAATTTCTGAAACTCAGCAATCCCTATAAATACGTGATATATGAAAAATTCGGAAAGTCTCTCCTGATCGTTTCTCTCGCGGCCATGGCGGCGTCAATATTCATGGCATTGCAATACAATGCCGTCACCATCGCTGTACTCACGGGCTCGTATGCCCTGGGATTCATGTATTCAACCGCTCCGGTGAAACAGGTGATCAGGAGGGTCAAGCCCGGATTTTTTCAAAAGCTGTACAACTCGAAAATCGTAACAATATTCGGATGGGTTGTTATTACCGTTCTGATCCCGATCCTCGGAACGGGGATGTCGATAACCCACTTTACGACGCTCGGCGGGTATGTATTCACGCTGATCTTTCTCAGGACAACCCTCCTTGATCTGATCGCCTTCCAGGGCGACCTGATCATCGGGAGGGAAACGCTCCCTCTCTGGTTCGGAAGCGACAACATGCGCATCCTTTCAAGTATCGTATCTGCGATATGCATTGCCGTATTCGGATACAGCGCCATTGCGACACATCATTACCTGTTTCTCATCTTCATTCTTGCTATTATTTACCTTTTGATCTTGATGAACATAATCAATAGGCTGAATTACCTCATCTCGTTGAAGTACGAAGTACTGGTTGACGTTTCTTTTATTTTCGTGATCCTGATCTATTTTCTCGTGCGATGAGAGACGGCTCCCCTCATGGAGGATGGGCGGCTAAAATATATTGACAAAAATAAATTGCTCCCGCTATAACGAGCAGGTGATAACCACTGAAATAAATTCCTCCACCGAAATGTACTGCATATTCGGGATGCCGGTGCGCCACAGCTTTTCCCCGGTAATTCATAATGCCGCCTTCAACCAACTGGGGATCAATGCGGTATACCTCGCTTTCGAGCCTCCGTCAATTGAAGACGCGATTCAGTCCATGAGAACCCTGAATATACTGGGCGCCAGCGTCACCATTCCCTTTAAAATTGACGTCATCAAGCACATCGACGGCATCGACCAACTCGCCGCCCGTATCGGGTCGGTAAACACGCTCGTGAATTGGGATGGTAAAATCACCGGCTTCAACACCGACGGTTACGGCGCAATTCGCGCGCTGGAAAATGAAAATATCCCACTGGGAAACGCCACGTGCCTGGTTATCGGCAACGGAGGATCAGCACGGGCGATCGCGTTTACTCTGCTCGCGCGAGGCGCCTCGATTATAATCGCCGGCAGGAATGTAACCAGAATTGAGGGACTCGCGGCCGAACTTCGAAAAACCGAGCCTTCCGTGCGTGCCGTGCCGCTCAGCGACATCGACCGCAAACTCATGGAGACCGTCGATATCATCATCAATACAACACCCGTCGGCATGTCGCCCGATATCAACGCCGTACCAATTGACCCCGGATTTATTTCCGCCCGTCACACGGTCTTCGATATCGTGTATTCGCCACACATGACAAAGCTCCTTTCCGCGGCGGAGGAACGCGGATCAACAATAGTGCACGGGATCGAAATGCTCGTACACCAGGGCGCCCGGCAGTTCGAGCTGTGGACCGGCACTTCCGCGCCCGTGGAAACCATGCGGCGGGCGGTCCTGAAACATCTGCAGATCGGCCCATGATACAGGAAAAACTCAGCAGATTCATCAATAACGAAAACCGGCCTGACTTCCGATCCTACTCGCTTGAGAGCGTGCTTATGCTCCTCGATCGATTCGGGAACCCGCACCGCTCCCTCAGGATGATTCATATCGCCGGCACCAATGGAAAGGGATCGGTGGCGCACATGCTCCACGACATATTCTCGCATGCCGGATACGCCGCCGGCCGGTATACCTCCCCCCACCTGCTTGACATCAATGAGCGTATAGCGATTCATGACGAACATATTCAGGACGGGGAACTTGAGCGCTACATTGACGACATCATCGGGCTGGCCGATTCGGACAGATCCCTCCGCCCGACATACTTCGACATTCTGACCGTGTGCGCCTTGCGGCATTTCAGCGATCGACGGGTCGATATCGCCGTCATAGAGACCGGGCTGGGCGGCAGGCTTGACTCAACCAACGTTATAACCCCCCTCGTATCCGTCATAACTGATATTTCGATGGACCACACGCATATACTGGGAAATACGCTTGAGGCCATCACCCGCGAGAAAGCCGGCATCATCAAGAACGGGGTCCCCGTCGTTACTTCCAACACCAGCGCGGATGTCAATGAAATACTCGCCTCTCATGCGCGGGTCCGGCAGGCCGATTTCTACGCCCTGGGCCGCGATTTTACCACGGAGAATATCGTTGAACTCGAAAACGGGTTCAGGTATGATTACCGGTTGGCGGGGAAACCCCCGCAGCAGATTATCGGCCTCGAAGTGAGCCACCCGATGGGGAGACAGGTCGCCAATAGTTCTCTGGCGGTGACTGCATCGATTATCGCCCGTTCATATTTTCAGAGCCTGACTGATGACGCCATAAGGGAAGGCATGAAAAACTTCAATGCGCCGGGCAGATTTCAGGTATTATCGCGGGACCCGGTGGTGGTGGTGTACGATCCCGCCCACAACAGGGCCGCCATGCATGAAATGGCGAAACTGGCGAGTAAAAAATTCAACCTTCGAAACCTCACCCTTGTCATAACCCTGATGAAGGACAAGGATATCGGAGGGATCATGAAGGTTCTGGAAGAACACGGGATGAAGGGGATCTACTTCATCCTCACCGATCCGCGGTGCCACCGCCCGCGGCCCGGTGACCATCCCCGGGTCATCAAGGATATCATCACCGCCGATGAAACAGAACTTCACCGAAGGCTTGACCGGATGATCGCCCAAGATACGGTCTTTTTTTTCATCGGCTCCTTCCGGCTGTACGGCACTGCCCAGCATTATGCGCATCATCACCGGCGATCGTGACGGGGCCGTGCCCCCCGCACGATTTAACAACGCAAACGGCAATGAAATTGTTCTTGAAATTCATCAACCGGTCGAATAGTATTACATAATAATCTGCAATGAAGATGGATCGCATGAGCGCCGGTACAGATATCAACATTCTCCTGGACCAGATCAGGGACGTCATAAAAGCGCGTTCCGTAGGGAACCTGACCCTTGAGAAAACCAGAGACGCCTACAAAAAGCTATTACTCCAATACAGGAAATTAGAAAGGAAATACGTATCCGATCATGTGACGGGCTTTATAAAAGGCCTGCTCTATCATCATAACACGGCCAATAGCGCCCATCTGACCGCGATTTACGTTATGAAAAACGGCAACCCGGTCCCGCTTGCCTCAGCGGGCGATAAAATTCTCATGAACGCCCTGCCCGAATTAATAAGCCGGGAATACGGATCACTGAGGGATAGTGTAATCACGCGGATCCCTCTGGGAGAGCAGGGCGGCCAGGCATTCACACTGATGCTCACAACAATAGCGGCAGTGAGAGAAACTATCGTCGCGGGCACTGTCACGTCCTCTCCTCTTTTCAACGCAGACGATTTCAAGTTTCTCGCTGAGCTGTTGAAAACGATTTACGAGAAAAACAGCGAATTCTTTACCCCCGTGATGCTCAATTACATGCATGATATCTCGTCCCAGATCTCGAAAATATTCAACGACGGCAAAGGCGACGCCGTGTATGTTGACCGGTTCACGCTGTACAATCCCCACGAATCGCTCTATCACGCCGGCATCTACAAACTGATAGAATTTTCAAACTTCATCGTGAACACCCTGAAAAGAACCTACCCGGATACCGTCAGGATCTTCGCCCTATCACTCTCCAGCTACCTTGTTCTTTATGATGAAAACACCAAACAGCGCCTGGACATAAAGCGCAACAGGATAGATTTCGATTTCCACGGCAACAACATTCCCTACAAGGTGCTTCATACCGAAATCGACACGCCGCAGTCGCTGTATCTTTTTCTTGAAAAGCTATAAGCGACGCTCGGCAGTACGGAAAACCCAGGCGAGGTGAATACCATGAGAAAAAAGCAGGTTGTCGTTATCGGATCATCGGACGAAACGGGATTTAACGATGAGGCCCGAGCCATTGGCCGTTTCATCGCAGACCGGGGTTACGTGCTCATAACCGGGGGCCGCGGCGGCATCATGGAAGCGGCGTCGCGTGGCGCGTCTGAACGCGGAGGCACCGTTATCGGAATCGTTCCGGGGGACGGACTTGATGAGGCAAACCGCTTCTGTTCGATAGTAATCCCGACGGGAATGGGACACGCGCGAAACGCCATCAATGTCCTGGCGGCGGACGTCATTGTCGCCATCGGCGGCAAGGCCGGGACTCTTTCGGAGATCGCGTACGCCCGGATCCACTGCAAGCCGCTGATCTGCTGCCTGTTCGCCGGCGGATGGAGCGCGGCTTTCCCGGAGGCCGCGATCGATGATTACCAGGGCGCGCCGGTCGTGACGGCACGGGATGTGGAAGAAACCTGCAGGCACATAGAAAAGCTGGCATAATGTGGTTGATTTATTAGCCAGTTGCCAGTATAAATGGACCTGTTCGCGGTGCCGCGTATAACGTGAACCATTCGCGATACCCATGAATATCATATCGCTATCAGACGAGACCAATGCTTCAGGAAAATTACAACATAACTCAGAAAGAAGATCACATCTTCAGACGCTGGTTCGAGGACGATTACTTTGATCTGATAGTGTGGCATGACGTACAGAGTCGGGAAATAATCGGCTTTCAGCTCTGTTATAATAAACTGGTCAATGAACACGCTTTCACCTGGCACAGAGAAAAGAGATTCAGCCACAACAGGATAGACGATTACCCGGGAGTTTTCCGCCATCCGGTGACGCCTATTCTCGTCCCTGATGGGACCTTCCCCTATTCCGAGCTTATTAAAAAATTCAGACGAAGTTGCATAAACATCGATGAGGTTATTGCCCGGCTGGTTGTTGATAAAATCATTGAATACAATAATTCTCAAATCACCATGAAATAATGAAACGGCTATTCCTCTCATGAAAATAATAAATGATCAATGGCAATATAGCCAACAATCTTATTATGATGATGAGCGCAGTCAAGAAATTAGTAATGCAAAGCGACCCGAAAAAAGATGACAACCCACCGGCGACGCAGCGGTACGTGCTTGCAATCGATCTCGGCAGCGGCGGACCGAAGGCCGCGGTAGTATCCGACACCGGGGAGGTTAAATCAAGCGCCGCAGAACGGGTTCCCATCCATATCCTTCCCCGGGGGGGCGCCGAGCAGGAACCCGGTGCGTGGTGGGAAGGCGTCATCAGATCCGCACGGAAGGCCGTCAGCGAATCCCGGGTTTCTCCCGATAGCATCCAGGCCGTCAGCTGCACATCGCAGTGGTCGGTCGTACTTCCGATCGATGAAAACGGCGACCCGTTGATGAATGCGGTCCACTGGCTGGATTCACGCGGCGCGCGGTACAACCGCGAGGTAATCCGGGGTTTCCCCAGCATCAGGGGATACGGGCTGAGCAAATTGATCCGGTGGGTCAGATTGACCGGTCTCGCCCCCACTCGGTCCGGGGTCGATTCCCTGGCCCATATCCTGTTCATAAAGAACGAGCGTCCCGAAATTTTCAGGAAAACATGGAAATTCCTTGAACCGATGGACTACCTGAACTTCCGCCTCACCGGTAGATGCGCGGCCTCACAGGAAACCGTCATACCCATGCTGGTCGTGGACAACCGTATATGGGGCAGCACCGAATACAGCGACAAACTTCTGAAGTGTGCCGGTCTCGAGCGGGAAAAATTTCCCGAACTGGTACCCAACAAGGACTTCATCGGCACCCTCCTCCCCTCCGTCGCGGATGAACTGGGGTTGCCCGCTTCCACCCGGGTGATCGCGGGAACTAATGACACCAACGCCTCGGCCATCGGCTCCGGAGTGGTTCGCGATTTCGATGGAATCATATGTATCGGGACTTCCCTGGTTCTTACCTGCCATCTTCCCTTTAAAAAGACGGACCTCTTCCACACCATTACCACAATGCCGAGTCCGCTGGAGAACCGGTACCTCATGATGGCCGAACAGCTTACGGGCGGCAAGGCCCTTGAGTTCTATCTCAATAACATCGTTTATGCCGACGATGAATTCGAGACGGGCCCGATGCCGGGTGACGTATACGCGCGGGCAGACAGCATGGCCGCTGGTACGCCAGCCGGCAGCGAGGGTATCATCTTCATGCCCTGGCTGAACGGGACGATGACGCCGGATGAAAACGGCAGCGCCCGTGGAGGTTTTTTCAACCTCTCCCTCGGTTCAACACGGAGACACATGACCCGGGCCGTCATGGAAGGTCTTGCCTATAATAACCGCTGGACGATGGGGTCGGCGGAAACATTCACCGGCCGTCCATTCACGAACTTCAGATTCGCCGGCGGAGGAGCCCTCTCCGACATATGGGCCCAGATCCATGCAGACGTACTGGGGGTGCCCATTCATCAGGTTGCCGATCCTGCGCGAACGACGCTCCGCGGCGCGGCAATGCTCGCGTTCAACAAGCTCGGCTGCCGCACCATCGAGGAGCTGGCGGATTTGGTAAAGATCAAAAAGGTCTTCGAGCCGAATGAAGCCAACCGCCCTGTTTACGATACCATGTACGGACAGTTCCGTCAATTGTTCATCAGAAATAAACGGATATTCGCCGCATTGAACGGATAACATGCAATAATTCCAACGGAGGTTGCCATGTCGGACCAGAAGAGCGGATTCAAAGATCCCTTCAAACCCTACAAGAATCGTTACAAGAGCTATGAGCGGCTCCCTGAAAAAGGGAGGGACCGGGAGGATATATTCAGAGAGCTCTCGGCCATGGCGGAAGAGGAGGATGCGAAATGGAAAAACGGCATGGTATCCGGCACATTCTATCACGCGGGTGACGATCACCGCGCCTTTCTCAATAAAATTTTTTCGCTCTATTCGCACGTCAATGTCCTCCAGGTTGATCTGTGTCCGAGCATGTCGAAGTTTGAAAGCGAAATTGTCTCCATGACGGCCAGAATGCTGAACGGCGATGCAGTGAGAGACCGCAATCCGGACGACGAGGTGTGCGGCAGCGTCACGTTCGGCGGCAGTGAAAGCATCATGATGGCCATGAAGGTGTATCGAGACATGGCCCGGGCGGAAAAAAATATAACGAAGCCGGAGATAATCCTGCCCGTCACGGCGCACCCGGCATTTCACAAAGCGGGTGAATATTTCGGAATAAAAATTGTGCTGGCGCCGGTGAATGAAACTGATTTCCTGGTAAGACCGGATAAAGTTAAAAAGCTGATCAACAAGCGTACCGTCGCTCTTGTCGGCAGCGCCGGCAATTACCCATACGGGCTGATTGATCCCATGGATGAGTTGTCCGATATCGCGCTGGCGCGCGGGATCGGCTTTCATGTGGACGGCTGCCTCGGCGGCTTTATCCTGCCGTGGATCGAAAAGCTCGGCTACGACGTGCCGGTCTTTGACTTCCGTCTACCCGGATTGACGTCCATCTCCGCCGATACCCATAAATTCGGCTTTGGCCTCAAGGGAAATTCGGTCGTTCTCTACCGTAACCTGAAGCTCCGCCGGTATCAATTTTATCAAATGGCGCACTGGCCCGGCGGCATCTACGCTTCCCCGTCGATGACCGGAAGCCGGTCAGGCGGTCTGACCGCATCGACCTGGGCCGCGATGGTATACCTGGGGGAGGAAGGATACCTGCGATCCGCCGCCGCCATTATGAAAATCGCTGAACGGATCAAGCGGGGAGCGGGTGAGATCCCTGAACTGGAAGTGATTGGAAACCCGACGTTTCTCATCAGCCTTCGCTCCAAACAGGTTGATATCTATCACGTTAACGACTATATGATATCAAAGGGATGGAGGTTCAACGGACTGCAGAATCCGCCTGCGATTCATTTCTGCGTCACCATGCCGCAGACCATGGTGCCGGATATCGCCGAACAACTTCTGCATGATCTCCGCGCGGGAGTTGCATACGCACAATCGGCAGCCGGAACAAAACCCAGAAGCAGTGCCCTGTACGGATTGTCGGGGTCTATCGAAGGGCGCGCCCAGCTGGTGCAGGTGCTCTATGGAACATTCGAACATTTGCTCAGGGTCTGACAGATCGTGGAAAAACATCCCGCCCGGCGCGGAATCATTCGAGCAAGCCCGCATAGTATTCCGCCAGTTCCCGGTTGAGGACTATTATGGAGCCATTCGATTGGGTGGCTATGCCATTGTCTTCGAGGAACCGGGCTCCCTTCTTGACCATTTTCGCCGGGGCGTAGTCGAAGCGCCGGCCGGCGTGGCCCATGTAATCCCTGGCCAGCTTCACCGCCGTGTCGGATTTCATGCTGAAATTGTTATCCGCCAGTATTTTACAAAGAAGGTGATGCGGAAATATTTTTCGATCCTGCTTCCATATTGTGGCGATAATTCCGGAAAGGCCGATGATCATATGCGGCTGTTTCGTGTATTCCGACAGGTATATCGGCTTCGAGAAATGCACGTGGGCGCCGGCTGACAAGAGATCGCTGTAGCGGGCGGCTCGGCCGCCGACCACGGCGGGCCGGCGCAGATACGAAATCTCGACCGGGATCAGGGCCAGCTCCACCGCGTGCCGGTACAGCGTTTCGGTAACGGCTGACAGGAATTCATTCCATTCGGGCGCGTCGCTCCCGCCGCGGCCGCGGGAGGTGAAATAGAGAATCGGCACTCCGTGGCCGGCAAGCGTGGACAGGTAGCTGCACAGGGTCTCGCGGTATACCGGATTGGAGAGCTTTTTCGTATCGACGACAAACCCTCCGCATCGCTTCAGCACGAAAATGTCCCGCGGGTGCGTCGCGTCCGCGTCGATGAAGAAGCGCGGATACGGAAGCCTTTTTCTGACCATCGCCAGGACCGGGAAGATTGGATGATACGCTTCGGTGTTGTCCGCGACATACAGGATGTTGACGGATTGCTTGATTCGCCGGACATCATCCAGCCGTCCAGAAATCGTCACTCCGCCCTTCTTCCGCTTCAGAATTGCTGCTATACGGATGAAAGCGATAAATATGAAAAATATCCATTTGAACGCTGAATGGAAATTGTCAGTGATGCCATTGATATACAGGCGTGAAAGCTGGCGCACTGATTCAGCGTAATTCCCGCTGTTGAGCCGTGCAATGATCCCGGCTTCACGGCCGTCATCGCCTGCCGGCGAGCCGCCCGCGTGCGCGCCATTGATCTCTCTGAGCGTCCTGATTATCGCCGCCGGCCCGGGTGCCGCGCTGCCACCGCCCTGATTCGAGAGAAACTTTTCCACGGTCAGGGATATGATCATGCTCCTGAAGACCTTTCCCTTCACCCGCTCAAGGCCCTTCTTCCTGTCTGAAATATGGATTTTCGTACTGAAGAAGAGCTCGTCGAACCGTTCCGGATTCTTGATGGTCTCTATGAGCAGGGACGGGTCCTTCTTGTTCAGGAGAACTTCGTAAAGGGCACGGTATACGGGTATGGAGATGTTCTTCGATTCAGCAAAATCTATAATGGGTTCGATGGCGTATGCCCCTTCGGCCAGGTAATGGAGCTTCTCGCTCATCCGTTCGATCACGCTCTCAGGCCTGATTCTCAGCGCCATACGGTCCCAGAGGCTCAGGGTCCTGCCTTTGGTCATGATCTGGCCGGCTATGTCCCGGCCGAACCTCCGGTTACGGCTGTGCCTGCTCAGGGCGGTGGCCACAAGGTCGCCCAGGCCCGAGATGTCCAGCATGCTCTCGCGGCTGATGTTGAACGCTTCGGCCAGCCGCACCATCTCCTTGAGCGCCTCCGAGATGAGGGCGCCGGCGAGGTTATCCCCGCACCGGGGCAGCGCGCTGATCATGCCGGCCGCAATCGCCGCCGGATTTTTGAGCGTGCCCCCCACTTCGACGCCGCGGATGTCCTCGGTCTCGCGGCACCGGAGATATTCAGATTCGAGAAGCGAAGCCACGGCGGCGCGGGACCCCGCGTTAGTGCTCGCGACATTCAGGCAGGTATGAAACCTCAGGGACACCTCCTCAGCGTGGCTCGGCCCCGAGATGGCGACGACTTTTCCCTTCAAACGGGGGATTGCCCTTTCCATGGTCTGGGAGATCGTTAATATCTCATTCTGGACTTTACAGAAGCCCTTGGTAAGAAAGCCGACATGCATGTCGTCCATGATGAATCTGCCCATGCGCTGTGACATGTCGTACACCACCCGTGAGGGAGTTGCCAGCAACACAACATCGGCGCCATCCAGCGCTTCCTTCAGGTTGTTCGTCGCCGTGATGTTGGGGGGGAGCTTCACGCCCGGCAGGAACGCGGCGTTCTCGTGGGTTGTATTGATTGACGCGGCGACTGGTTTCTCATGGGCCCAGAATCGCACGGTGATATGCGGCTTCGACTCCGCTATATTTTTCGCTACCGCGGTACCCCATGATCCGGCACCGATAATGGCGACTCTTTTTATCTGGCGCATTTCGTTCCCGTGTTACACCGGATGATCCATGCAGATAGCGCGTCCGCGGCGGCTCAGGCGTGGTCCAGATAATCTTTTAACTTGCGGGCCCTGGTCGGATGCCGCAGCCGCCGCAGCGCCTTTGCCTCGATCTGCCGTATCCGTTCCCTGGTGACTTTGAACACGTATCCCACTTCCTCAAGGGTATGCGAATACCCGTCATCGAGCCCGAATCGCATCCTGATGACCTTCTGCTCGCGGGCCGGAAGCGTGGAAAGGACCGTATTGATCTGCTCGGAAAGGAGCCGGTACGCGGCCGTATTCGCGGGCGAATCGACTTCCTTGTCCTCGATGAAATCCCCCAGCAGGGAATCCTCCTCTTCGCCGACGGGGGTTTCGAGGGATATGGGCTCCCGTGCGACGTTCTTGACCGCCTTGACCTTCCCGACGACCCATCCCAGCCGGTCGGACAGCTCCTCCGGGCTCGGCTCCCGTCCGAATTCCTGCTGAAAGAGCCTCGTCTCCCGCATCACCTTGTTTATCTGCTCGATCATGTGAACCGGAACCCGGATGGTCCTGGCCTGGTCCGAAATGGCGCGCGTGATGGCCTGGCGTATCCACCATGTCGCGTAGGTTGAGAACTTGTATCCCTTTTTGTATTCGAATTTATCCACGGCTTTGATGAGGCCGATGTTGCCCTCCTGTATCAGGTCAAAGAAGTGCATGCCGCGGTTCGCGTACTTTTTCGCGATGGACACCACCAGCCGCAGATTCGCGTTGATGAGCTCCTTCTTGGCGACCGATATTTTCCTCTGCCCGGAGTTTATCTGCTTTCCCCATTCCATGATATCGTCGGCCGAGGCGCCCGCCTCCTGCTCGATTCTCCGGATCTTCCGCTCGTTGTTCCGGACGTTCTTGATCGCCTCCAGGAGCTCGTCCTTGTTTTTCATGCCCAACTCCCTGACGATCTTCGTCACGGTTTCGCCCTTTTCCAGCTTCCGGGCCAAGTGCTTAAGCTCCTTCAGGTCCTTGCGGTATTTGTCCTCGATATCCATGAAGAACTCATAGGTCTCCTGTATCCGGGCCACCATCGACTTGATCTTCGCCGACAGCTTGTTTATCTCGTTATCGTTGATGTCCAAATTTCTTATGGTTTTGCGTATATTCGCCTTTGCGGTCACCATCTTCGTCGTGTATTCTTCCGCCTTCTTGGACTCGGGATCGACCTTTTTGAGCTTGTTCCCCATCTGTATCATTCTGTTGTCATCTTCGATGATGACCTTCATGGTCTCATGGAACTTCTTCTCGAGCTTGTCCAGGTCAACCGACGAAAAGTAGTAGAGGCGGTTGACTTTCAGCACGTCGGTGAGCTTGATCTTTCCGCTTTTGATTTTCGAATAGTTTTTTATCAGGTCGTTTATCAGCAGCGAAGAGTTATACACGGTCTCTTCTATCAGGATCTCGCCCGCTTCAATTCGTTTGGCTAGGTCAACCTCCTGGTCGCCCGAAAGGAGCGACACCTTCCCGATCTCCTTCAGGTAGAGACGGATAGGATCGTCGACATGGGACGCCTCGCTCTGGGTCGCGACGTTTTTCTTCGACGCGCTCCCGCTTTTCTTCTTAACCCCCGGCAGGGCCTGTTCTTTCCGGGTCGACTCTTCGACCACTTCGATACCCAGCTGGTTCAGCAATATAAAAACGTCGTCGATTTTTTCTGAATTGAGTAGCTTGTCAGGAAGTATCTCGTTGATCTCATCATAGGTTATTTCGCCGTTCTGTTTTCCGAGTTCGATAAGTTTCTTGACCTCGGGAACGGCATCCAGCGTCATCTCTTTTTTACTCATGGTGAAATCCTATCCTTGTCGCCTGTATTGTTCTGATTGATTCAATGGTTATATGTTACGTTCTTATTTAGATCGTCAAAAAACACCCGCCGCTGCGCCGTCACATGAACTTGTTGTAACGATACTGCGAGAGCTTCTCTTTCTCTCTGCGCAGAATTTCAATTTCTGTTATATACTCATGGAAGTTCCTGTCGGTTGATGATTTGATCAATGAAGCGTATTTATCAATCTTACCGTCAATTTCGTGGACCTTCATATTAATAAATATGTCCGTGTACGCGGCACTGGGATTCGCGATGGTGGATTCGGTGTTGAACATTCTGTTCAAGAGTTCCATTTCCGGACCGCTGGTAAAAAAGTCAAATATTTTATCAATCGTAAACTGCTGATCAGCGTTATATAACTCAGAAATCTTGTGTAGGATATTCCGCGACAGCTCATCCGGGATATCGTTAATGTTGTAGTCTATAACCGCTTTTTCTATCAGCTCCGGATAGTGGCATATGAGGCTTATGAGGTCACGGTAACTCCTGGTTATAAAATCGGACTGCCCATTTTTAAGCGTTTGTTCGCTTTTGGGAAGAAGCGTCTGCCCTCTGTTTAAGAAATTCTTAAAATCGGCCCGGACGGAGTTCTCATCAACGTCAAGAAGAGATCCGATATTTTTCAGATACGCGCTGCGTTCCGTCTCAAGTTTCATTTCCCTGACCACGCCGAAAAGCTGCAGCAGGGTGTTCACCCTGCCGATATCCCGGTAATTATCCATAATGCGCGCTATGCGAAAATCAGCCGGATTCACCGACGAATCAACCACCGACATGAACTCGCGGACCCCCTTCGCGGTAATGAATTCAAAGGGATCGCCTTCGGGGAGCATGCCGACCCGAACGCGGACATTAGAATCCTCGGATAAATCGAGCGAACGCACGGCCGCCTTCATGCCGGCTGAATCCGCATCGAACATGAAAATGATCTCATTGCAGTAGTACCCCAGCATCCGTATCTGTTCAACGGTAATGGCCGTTCCCAGGGGGGCCACGACGTTCTCAATGCCGGCCTGGTGGCACCCGATCACGTCCAAGTAGCCTTCCACCACGATGGCCCGGTCAACGTCCTTGATTGAATCCCGCGCCCGGTCAAGTCCATACAGCAGGGACCTCTTTTTGAACACCGCGGATTCGGACGAATTGATATACTTGCGGGTATCATCGCCGATGGTTCTTCCGCCGAAAGCGGTCACATTGCCGCTGATGTCGATTATCGGGAACATGATGCGATTCCGGAACACGTCGTAATAGCTGGCGTCCCGGTTCCGGCTCGGTTTGATGAGTCCGACCTGATCGGCAAGTTCGAAATCCTTTTTTGATCTTATGATACCCCGGATAAGGAAGTCCCAAGAATCCGGGGCGTACCCGATTCTGAAATCATCAATGCTTTTTCCGGTAACGCCCCGCCCCATTATGTATGATAATCCCATCTTGCCCGCCGGTGATTTGATATGAGCATGGTAGAAATCCATGGCGAGCCTGTTCAGACGATATATCGATTCCCGTACGGCCGCATCCCCTTTTTTTTCTTCACGTATCTCAATGCCGACGAGTCCGGCCACGTGCTTCACGCTTTCAGGGAACTCCAGTCGTTCCATTTTCGAAATGAAATTAAAAATATTTCCGCCCGTATGGCACCCGAAGCAGTAAAATATCTGCTTGTCCGGAGAAACGGTGAAGGAAGGCGTTTTCTCTTTATGAAACGGGCATAGTCCAATATAATTTTTGCCCCTTTTATTTAAGGAAGGCACGTATCGCCTGATTACATCCTGAATGACAACCTTACCTCTTATCAGGTCTAATGTTTCGGGAGGAATATACAATGTAACACCGTATTATGAAAAATTTATGCACTTCGTAAAAGGAAATATCCGGATAGGGGGATACACCGGAAAAAAGGGGCGCGCCCACAGCTCCAACCACTCCAGAAACATGTAAACGTTAAATCCGAGTTGAGGTATCCTTTTGATTATACAGTGCAGACAATTTGAATACTTTATTTTAATAGATAATAAAAAAAAAGACCGGCGTCAATAGAATACAAAAAATATTTAGTATTTATATGAAAAATTGTCTATAAAAATAATTAATTAGATCCCATAGTGTCGATATTCAAAGTGTGGATGCATCCTGTTCCTCCGTTCACTACGTTGAGCGAGGGCATAATTTTTTTTCAGACGGATGAAAATATCCTTTTACAGATTTTAGGCTGTATTTAATTCTCTACATAAATATTGAATGCGAGGTTCATATGGAAAAATTCGGCACCTTGCTGTTTCTTGCCGGTGCAACCATCTTTATCAGCAACCTGCCGGTGGGCATATCCGGTTCCTGGAATACCAATGTGAAAGATTCGATCGTCGTGGCCCAGGTCAGATCCGGATACGATGCCGCTCGCGATTCCGATACCGGCTATCGATATCCGGAATTCTACCGCGGCATGTATCTCAACGTATCTTCAGCAAATAATTTCAAAAAACTACAGGCTTTCGTTGAAAAGGCGAAAGCCGCCACGCTGAATACCCTGGTGCTGGACGTGCAGAGCGCCCGCAACGTTACCTGCATGGTGCCGGAATCGCACGTTCGGTACTGCAAGGACAACGGCCTCCATCCGGTGGCCCGCATCGTTGTTTTTCCCGACGGGTTGAGGAATTATCCCGTGCCCGAAAGCTACATCGAGGACAAACTGGCGATCGCGGAGGATGCCTGCAAAAACGGGTTCAAGGAGATTCAATTTGACTATATTCGTTTCCACGATTCCGATAGCACCCGCCATCTGACCTACAGCCAGCGCTACAAGTTCATAGAGGACTTCATAACCAGGGCCCGGATCCGGACAAAGCGATTCAATGCGAGGATCGCCGCCGACATCTTCGGCCGGATCCCCCTGAACACGGACGATATCATCGGTCAGAAAATCGAGAGCCTCGACAAGGTGGTTGACCTGATCTGCCCGATGGCGTATCCGTCGCATTACACCTGGAACAAAAAGTATTACACCGACCCCTACTATACGGTGCGCGTGACATCAACGCAGGCGAAATTGAGAAGCAGGAACGCGATGATCGTGACGTATATCCAGGCCTTTAAGATGAAGATGGCGGGCATTCCCTTTGAAACATACATAATGGACCAGCTCAAGGCAGTGCATGACTCCGGGATCAAAGGCTTCATCATGTGGAACGCCCGTCAGGAATACGAGACTCCGCTGGCGGTCGTAAAAGACTTTTATCTTAATCAGATATCGAAGAAGGACAAACCCCCTTCGGCCTATGTTGACTGATACTCACCTCTCATAATCCACGGAAAATTCCGCGGACCCGTCCCTCGACGACTTCATCTCGATTAATACGATCTTGTTTTCCGGTATATCGAAATACAGGAAATTGGGCTTCGGCTGGTCGATATTGTTCAGCTTGACGTAACGGCCTGTTTTCTCGTCCAGGACCCATTTCTCCACAGTGATAAGATGCCGGTTGGGCGATAGCGTTGCTTCATAGATTTTTTCCTGGGACTCAAGGCCGGTAGTCGTCCTCCCTTCATCGGCCTTATCGATAAATACCTTGTAGTAAGATCGCCGGTCGCCCTCGGGATTGTCAATGTCCGTGTCAAATCCGATGAACCGGACATTGTATTTATCCGGCTTCCGGTAATCAATGACGCCCGCGTCCTTTCCGTTTGTCGAGCGGCATCCCGCGAAGGAGGCAAGTATCATAACCGCCGATACAAGATAACAGGCTGTCTTCATGGGCCACCTCCGAGGATAATGGTATAGGGATTATCATAATTTTCGGCAACGGACTCAACGATGCAATACCCTTTCTTATCTATCATTTCACTGAACGTGACCGTGCGCTCCCCCCGCACATCAACGCTTTTGGTAATATATCCCAGTGGATCGGTGATGGATACCCTGATCTGCCCCCCCTTGACGCCCTTTATTTCAAATTTTTCCTTGACCCTGCTTTTATAGGAGAGCAGGAAAAAGTCCTTGTCTCCTTTATACGACGTAAATCCTTTCATCACCGTCCCCGGTATCCTGTTCGACTGCGAGAGCTCGTTGTTTGGTTCGGATTCCTGATTATCCGTATTCATGAAAGGCGTCACGGACAGCACGTATTCCTCGCCGGGTGTCCCGGCGCTTGATTTTGATGCTACCACAATGTTAAAGTTCGCATCGGTGAAGAAGTTGGGATATGCCTCCTTCTTCCCCCGACCGCCATTGTTTATATCTATGATTTTTTCCTTATCGCCGCGGTATATCGCGAGCATGGCATCCATGGTTTCAGAAGGCCGCAGTTCTATACGATACAGGGTGGAGCCGCTCACCTGGTAGAGATACACATCCTGGTCGTCTCGTGAATTAATGGCGCCGGTGATGACATTATTCACGATAGTGTTGGCTGAATCAAAATCGTCGTTTTTTTCCATTTCGGTCCCCGGATCATGCTCTCTCAGCGATACCTTCAGCGTGTAGGGTTCATCGTTATTGGAGGCATATCCCTTTGAAGCGACGAACAGGTAATATCTGCCCGGTTTCTGGATTCCTGCACCGCTGATGCTTTCCGGCTCGCCGACGCCGCCGTTATCCGAGACCTCGATCTCATCACCGTCGTCGTCATAAAGGGAGAGAACCGAATTGACGCCGTACACGCCGGAGAGCGTGGCGTCAGCCAGCGCCGGAGAATCCGACGCGAGATTAGCTTCAAACATGTACCAGTCCTCTTCACGGTGGAGATTATCCTTGTTCTCATTGCCGCGGTTGTAGGCGGGTGAGAAAAAACCGGTGACTTCCCGATCAGGCGTCAACGGCACAGCCTCCTCCTTCGAATCATTGGGCTCGGTCTCCTCCGATATGGCCTCCCTGGCTTTGACCCGGAGCTCGTAGGGGGTTTCCCTGTTCTCTTTTTTAGGGTCACGGTCGCTCTCGAGAATTTCGATGTAGTACGTGCCGCCGGTCGCGGACAGATTGGCGAACCGCTCAGGCGAAGACTTTCGGTTGTCGTCGATCCACTTGACCAGCTTCGGCTCATCATATCCCTTCCATATCACGATAGAGCAGTTAATCCCCTTGACACCGGAGAGCTGAATGTCATAAATCGAACCCGGCACCGCATCCAGGACGAAATAATCACGGTCATTGGCGGAGTTCATGTATCCCGTCATTGCGGTATCCGGGACGACCGCATTTGACTCGGCGAAGGAGTTATTCGGCTCCTTCTCCTCCTGCCCTTTTCTCGAACAGGATGAACAAATAGCAAGCAGGATAAGAATGATAGTTGTTGTTATGATCCTCATGACTGTTACTGGTATGAATACCACACCTGTAATACGTCGGCTTTTAACGGTTGTCAAATAGAATTTTGAACACCGAAAACATTTATAACCTTCGGCCCCGGATGTCATATCATTGACCCGGTCGTAGGATCCTTAGACTCCGCGCCGGACGAGAACCTTTTGGATCCAGGACCTGATACTCTTGAAGAGACGAATGAACCAGAGCCGAATTTTACCAAGGCCGCGGGACTGCAGAAAACGCTTCTCATCCTCGTACTGCTCGATCTCGCCGATCGTGAGATCTTTCCGCGTAAGATTTTCATCAGCCTCGATCAGGAGCCGGTCTATCTTAGATTGAACGGGCAGCACCCTGCATTCGATCTCTTCCATGCCCAGCGCCCGGCACGCCTCAAGCCTCCTGAACCCCGCGATGAGCTCCATTTTTTCAGTCACCGTGACCGGATTCAGGAGTCCGTACCTGCTGATCGATTCCATAAGGTCAGAAATATTGCCGATATCACCGCGTATCCGTTTCTTCACGATGATGTCCTCAATCCGCACCTTCACGATAGGCCTCCTGATCAAATATGTCCAAACATTATTATGGTTATCAGCCGGGAAACGAAAAACGCTCCGATGAGCAGGAAAAACGGCAGGGTGAAAAAAATGCCGAGAAACTCTATCTGCTTCACGATCCCCTTCTCATACACTTTTTCCCCGAAGTAGTTGATATGATACCATTGGGGGTCCCTGCTCCTGATGTACAATGTTATGATGATAATATGAAACGTGAACGAGGTGAGGAGACAGATTAACAGCGTATACACAACCATGGGAAAACCTTAACCCCATAGGAATTAAATAGGATGATAAAATGTCAAAAAGTTTAAGCCCGGCCGGCTGGCGCCGATCCGTAACGCATCTATTCCACCTGATGCTGTGCCTCAAGGTATTTCAGCATCTTCTGGGCCCGCGGATTGGAGCGATCGGCTTGAAGAGCCTTTTCCGCGTAAAGGAGGGCCTTGCGCATATTGTCGTGACGGTAGTACAATTCCGCCAGCGCAACGCAGGCGTCCGCGTGTGACGGGTTGAGCTCGACAACTTTCAGGAAATAGTCGCGGGCGGCCCTTTCATCCGGATTGGGAGACCGGAAATGAAATACTCCCAGGTAATAATTCATCTTTTCCGACCGCGGATAGACGCTCAGCGCTTCCTTGCAGAACCGTATTCCCTCTTCCCGATACTCTTCCCTCAGTTTTCTCGGAATAAAGGATTCGTAGACTTGATGAAAACGGATTTCCGCCATGCTCGCGAGGAGCCGCTGCTTATCGTCGTTATCATAGAGCCTCCGTATGTTCCGGTAGCTTTCCTGAAACTCCCGCAGCGCGAACTGATCGAGTCCCTGCCTCCAGTAAATCAATCCAAGGGCAAGATGCGCCTCGGGATTGTTGCTGTCAAGCGTGAGGGCGGTCTTGTACTCGCGGATGGCCTCGCCCCGATTCCCCGTATTGTCGTAATAATCACCTCGGGCTTTATATATGAATGAATATTTCGCGTTTGCGTCTTCCTCCCGCTGGATGACCCGGTCCCCGATAGAGCTGAGCTTGAAATTTCCGTATCCCACGAGCATGTCTCCAAACGACTTGCTCCTGAACATCGTCCGCACCGTCATTTTTGCCACAATGAGGTTCTTCTCATTGACGACGTAGAGCGTGTCGCCTACATTGATTCCTTCCCCGCCGTAGAGACGCACGGTGGCCTTGCTCTTATCCTGGGACCTGCCGAACAGGTCGTTTTCATCGAACTCGTCCTTCGACGAATACGAAACGATTTTACCCCTTAAAACCGCATACCAGCCCACCGTATCCGTCATGGTGAAGAATACCTTCATCCTGGCCTGGTTCTCGTCCATAATCATGTTTGAACGCGCCGGATATGCTAGAATGATCGCCAGTGCGATGCCGATCAGAATCCGTTTCATCTATCGTAAAAACCTCATCGGGTTTAATGGATTGACATACTTCCGTATTTCGAAGTGCAGGTGCGCGCCCGTTACCGCGCCGGTCATGCCGGAATAGGCGATCAGTTCCCCCCGCTTGACCGTGTCGTCAACGGAAACGACGTTCCTGCTGTTGTGTGCGTACACCGTGATATACCCCCCCTCGTGACGAACGATCACGCATTTGCCGTAGCCTGCCTTCCAACCGCTGTATATGATCCTACCGCCTCCGGCGGTTCTGACCGGCGTGCCGACATTGGCGCTGATATCGATGCCGCAATGGAAGCGGCTATCCCGTGTCAGCGGGTCAAGGCGGTTTCCGAAGCCCGAAGTGATCCTTCCGCGGAGGGGCCAGATGAAATTTCTCTCTTGCGCAGCCACGTGATCCGGTCCCCTTCTCTTATTCCGGGCGATGATGCGGGCATCCGAGCGCTCACGGGCGCCGGGCAGGAATATCTTCTGACCCGGCCGTATGACCGCCCCTTTCAGGCGGTTATGTTCGATTATATTCCCGGTGCTTACGGCGTATCGTCTCGCGATCCCGGACAGGGTATCTCCTTTCCGTACCTGGTAATAGATACCCTTACGCGTCGGCACATCAATGTATTTCCCCGGTTTCAGCATATCGGGATTTTTGATCTCATTTATGCTAATAATGAGATGTTGATGGACGCCGAAACGCCGTGCTATGTTCCAGAGGTTGTCCATCTTTTTTATCTTGTACCGGCACAGATGCCAGCGTTTATCCATGCTCCTCAATGTATCAAATGCATTTTTTTCATGATGTGATATTACGGCAGCATTTTTTTTCTTTTTGACCTGGTCATATTTGTTAATGGTGTCATCAAAAGAATCATCGTATATAATCTGCCCTTCGTATTCGTCATCGTTTTCCGCGATAGGCGTTTCTGATTCCATCTCGATTCCATGTATTATAATTGAATCCTCGAGCCTGACCTCGTCGTCCACCGCATTGCGGGCCAGAATCGCCTGATATAAAAATAGGGTAATGACGGCTCCAATACAAGCGAATGTGCCGATAAGGATGTACTTTTTCATACTTACAAAATCGGAATGTGGGATGATTATCTTTAAAACTATCCTTATACTACTCGTTTTTGCCAAAAGCCATGACGACGATCACCTGTAGTTCATGGCTTCCGCGGCTCAGCTTCTGGAGAAACACCGTATGCGACGATTTCGCGCGCATGGCGTCGATGCCATACGCGTAATCGATGAAGAGCGGCAGGAGATTCCCCACAAGCAGTGAAAAGGACACGGTGGCGCTGGTATAGAATCTCCGCGGATAACCGCGCACGAGCCACCAGTTTGTAACTGCCCCCCGGTCCTGGCCGATCACCTCGTTTTTTTTCGGCATGGAGAGCACGAAAAAACCGGGCTGTATCCTGGCGCTCCAGAACGGTATCGGAAATCCGACCTGCAGACTTGATATGAGGTAAAAATTATGGTAAAATTCAGAATTGAAGTAGCCGGGCATGATCGCATAATCGGCCTGGTAATATCCGATCTGCTCCGCATTGTTGCGGTCGACGCCACTGAAATATCCGCCGTAGAAATCAAACAGGACGGTATAATCGCCCGTAAAATTGTAATAGCCTCCGGCGTTGAAATAAATACGATGGGTGTCCCTGATGCTTGATTTGTACCAGATTCCTTGCGTCACGCCGGTCGGAGGAAGCCACATCCCGTTATATTTTTCCCTGAACCAGAGCCGGTCGTAATCATACCAGGTCCCGTATCCGATGCGGCGCGCATACTGGTATTCTACCCGCACCAGGTAGCCGTGTTTGACCCGGTTGAGGTTCGTTTCCTTTACGTCGCTGAGCAGCATTTCAATTCCCGGCTTGAGCTGCCAGTGGCGGTGAGGCATATTCACATATTTATTATCATTATCCGCAAGGATTGGGAAGCGATACAGATAATACGATGGATGAAAAAAGACCCTGGTTGATAAAGTCCTTAACCAGCTGTACTGGAAGAACCCTCCGACACCCAGATTGTTTCCGCGTATTGAACGCCGTTCGTCCTCATAGCCCCGGTTATAGGATCGCCACGCCGAGAAGGTGGAATGCTCGATCATCGGCTTGACGCCGGTGTACACCCTGTTCGTTCTGTACGCCAGGATTGCATAGATCCTGGTTGTGGTAAAGGTGAACTGCGCGTAAAGATCCGGATTACGGAAATTCTCTCCAAACCAGTAGTATGCGATAAGCGGCGACAGCTCGTTTGACCCGTTGCCGAAGGGCTGGTCGACGCCCAGCGCCAATACATGCCGATATTCTTGTTTCTTTTTCCGCGGGGTCATATCATCCATATCCTCACCCGCGGCCATGCCGAACGAAGATAAAGCGAATAACACAGTGAAAATGAGATTGAATAACGCGGAGATTCTTCCTGCCATAGTGACCTCCCTGAGTGAAAAGCCCGGCTGACGGCCGCGGAGCCATATCGGCTCATGTACCGGACCTTGTATTGATACTACGCCAGTACGGTGCAAAGCGCAAGTAAAAAATAGTTCTCGTTGTTATTATGGCGGGCGAATGACCGTTAACAATTATTAGGCCGCCGGGTTTTATTTCCCGGGCTGCTTGAATCTCCAGTCGACACCCTTGCTGCAGAGATAATGCTCGAATTCCTCCCTGGACGAAAAGTAATGAAGATACGGGGAATCATAATATTCGCATTCGTCTTCGGCGTTCCCGTGATTACGGCACAACTGCGGCCGGTCATCGTAGATACGGCACGTGTGGTCAACAGCAAGGTTTTCGCACCTGCTCCTGAACTCGACATGCCATTTCCTGTCATGGTCGACGAATACATGGACGTCGGTATGGCACAGATACCACCGGATGTTGTCATAAGCGGTTTTTGATACGGGCCGGTCGATTTCAATGGCGGTGTACTGGCAGCATCTTCCGCCGCAGTCGCCGCAGGGCGGCCTGAAGGGTTTAATCGGTTTATTCATTAATCGTTACTCGTTTGTGTGCTTATGATAATTATTAAGCACTCACTAAATCGAATTCCTTATTTGTCCACTTTTTTTCAAGCGGAAGACAATGATCGGGAAAATCGTATGGATGGTCATGACTCATGGCCTTTTGGTTTGAAATGAAGCGTCATCGCTTATATGAGCTTTTTCGCTTTGCGGATACAGTTCAGCAAATCGGTCGACTTCAACACATCACTCGCATTTTCAGCGCAGTAGAGATCCGACGCTTTCCCGTGAACCCAGACCCCGTATGCCGCTGACTGGAGCGCTGTGAATCTCCGCAACATCAACGCGCCGATAATTCCGGAAAGCACGTCTCCGGACCCGGCCGTCGCCAATGCGGCGCTCCCGGTGGTATTGATGAGGAAGCTGTCCCCGTCGGTCACGATGGACGAGGGTCCTTTCAAGAGCGCTATGCATGACAGCGTTCGCGCCAGGAGTCCAGCGGAAGCGTGCCGGTTATCTTTTATTTCATCGAGGGGGCGCTCCAGAATTCGCGACGCTTCCATGAAGTGGGGGGTCACGATATATTCAACCGCGCGGTCGAGGCTCTCCTTTTTGATGAATCCGGCAAGGTGGAAGAGCCCGTCACCGTCGATAAGAATCCTCCTCACTCCGTAATGCCTGGCGCGCGTTACCGCCGATTCAAAAACAAGACGCGCCAAACCGGAGCGGCCCATGCCGGGACCTATAACCAGCGCGTTGTATCTCCCCTGCCCGAGTGCCGACTCGACGGCGTCCTGCACCAGACCTGGATCCGCCGAATCTCCTTCGAGCGAAGCGGGTATGGAAATGGTAATAAGCTCCGGTATCCTTCCCGCTATGACGGATCGCGCCGCCGGGGTCGTGAGCAGGGTGATCAGGCCCGTGCCGGTTTCGAATGCGGCGCTGGCTGTCATCATGGCGGCGCCTTCCATGCCGTCAAATCCGCCGATGAGGAGCAGGTGCCCCCGTTCGCCTTTGTGCGCGTCGGCAAGGGCGTACTGTTCGGATTCTATTTCCGGGATCGAATGGCGCCTGAAATAATCGGCGTCGATAAGCTCGCTTGTGAGAGTGTCTGCTTCGGTGAGGGAGCGCGGGAAGCCGATATCGGCGACGAGCAGTTCACCGGCATATTCTTTGCCGGGATAGGTCACGAGCGAAAGTTTCGGCAGGCCGATGGTCACCGTACGGTCAGCAATCACCGCTTCGCCTTCCGGAGCGATACCATCTGCTCCCAGGCCGCTGGGGATGTCCACGGAAACAACGAATAGATCTGAATCATTGATCAGCCGTATAATGTCCGCGGCGGGCCCCCGCGCGGTTCCCTCGAACCCGGTGCCCAGAAGAGCGTCCACGGCGCATTCGTACACGCTCAGGTCAATTCCGTTAAGATCATCGGCACCCTGTACCGGGATGATTGTGATCCCGGAATTTTTGCAGAGCGTGAAATAAACCCGCGCGTCATCAGCAATTCTTCCGGCTTCGCCGGCGAGGAATATGTCCGCGCGGATTCCCCGGTTGGCGAGAAAATAGGCGGCGACGAAACCGTCACCCCCGTTATTGCCGGTACCTGAAAAGACCGCGACGCGCTTCAGGCCGGGGAACATGTTCGTGATATCGTCGGCGACGGCCTTTCCGGCAAGGCACATCAACACCGGGCCGGGCATGCCGCGTTCCTCGATAGCGATCCGATCAATCTCCCGCATCTCCCGCGCAGTGACAACCTTCATCGGTTACTCCCATTTCACTATATCTATGCCGCTCCCCATGATGTGGTAGGAGTATATCTGTCCGGATTCATCCAGAAGGATGCGCGTGTAGTAGTTCCTCTTGTATTTCATATTGAGGTATACGTTATTGATTATTGCTCCATCCAGGTTGGATACCTCGAATTTAACCTCGTCATTACTGACGTTCCAGAGGTAGATATACTTGTCATCGATTATATCGAAGAGAACGTTTTTCGGATCGGGTATTTCCATGACGGTTCTCTCCACCCTGCCGCTTCCTATCGAAAATTCAAAAATCTTGATATACTTGAGCCGCAGACCATGATAGTAGGACACGGAAATCAGCATCTTCTCTCCGCGGTCGAATATTTTGATGTTGTCGATCTTTCCCTCATACACGTTCCCTTCCTCCTGGTCCCTGAATTCCAGCGTGCCCAGGTTGAGGAAATAATCACGCTTCTTGCCGCGGAACCTGTATATGCTCCATGAGTCCGTAGACCGGGAGATGACGAAGAGCCTCCCCTTCGAATCAACGACCAGACGCTCGATATGGTAGAAGGGAGTGTCGGGGGTTCCTTTCTGCCCAAGGGTGTACTGTAGCTCCCCGCTTCTGTTAAAGACCAGAATATAGGATGGCGAAAAATCGATGCTGTCGTTGTCGGACATGGCTTCGGTATTACTGTCCCTGATGTGGGAGAACTTATTCTGGATATAGATCATGGAATCGTCCATGGCGATATATCCGATGACGCCGAAATTGAATTTCTGCGTGTTCGTATCTTTGTCAGATACGTTTTTCATGGGCCCGATGATCAGTTCGACATCGCCCTTTGGCTTCACGACCTGCACCCGCCTGAGCTCGTTATCGGCAATGCAAATCGTTCCATTATAAATGTTGACTCCTAGTGAAAGATCTTCAAGACCGTATTCATCGGTCTTCACCACCACCTGACCCGGTTTCGTGCCGTTCCGGATAAAGACAAGCCGGATGGGATTCAGCGTTGTCGCCTTCAGGAATGAACAGTCAGTCAGGGCCACCGGCAACAGGAATATAATTATCAGAAGTCTTTTCATACCGCCTCATCAGGAGTCTTGATCCTATGCCGCATGCGTAGTTTGGGCGCGCCGGCATTCGTTGATAGCTCATCTCTTCATCATCAAGGCGATTAGAAGCGACGATATAATAATTATCAAGATAATTTTATCTGAGGACGCGTTAAAATATTGCTTTAAACCATGCATGGGCCCATGAGAGGTGTTATTCGCCTTGACAAAAAAAGGCATCATAAAAGATAGTGAAAAATGCGGAACGGACGCATAAACCGCAGAATAACCGGCGATCATATAACTTCACACCGCGAGGTTTATCATGGATTTCAACCTTACCGATGAACAACAGATGCTCAGGGAAACCGTACGGCAATTCGCCGAAAATGAACTGAAACCGAAAGCGGAACATTACGACCGGACCCATGAATTCCCTATGGAACACGTAAAAAAACTCAGAGAAATGGGGATAATGGGTATCGTGTACCCGGAAGAATACAACGGGGCCGGTATGGACTACGTGAGCTACGCCATAGCCGTGGAGGAAGTCTCCCGCGGAGACGCTTCAACGGGAGTCATCGTATCGGCCCACAATTCTCTCTGCCTGTCCCCTATCTATTATTTCGGTTCCGAACAGCAGAAAAAGACATACCTCAGCAGGCTCACCACCGGGGAATGGATCGGCTGCTTCGGCATCACCGAGCCGGAAGCAGGCTCCGATGCCGGCGGCACCAAGACAACCGCCGTTCTAAAAAACGGCTCGTGGGTCCTCAACGGAACCAAGAACTTCATAACCAATGGCGGCGTTTCCCAGATTGCGGTCGTAACCGCAGTGACCGACAAGGGAATAGGCCATAAGGGGCTAAGCTTCTTTATCATCGAGAAAGGGACGCCCGGGTTCAGCGTCGGCAAGACCGAGGACAAGCTCGGGATCTGCGCGTCATCAACCACGGAGCTGGTATTCGACAACTGCGCCATCCCCGAGGGGAACATGCTGGGGAAGCGGGGGGATGGATTTAAGATCGCCATGCACACCCTCGACGGCGGCAGGGTCGGCATCGCGGCCCAGGCGGTGGGAATCGCGCAGGCGGCGCTCGACACCGCGGTGGTCTATGCCAAGGATCGCAATCAGTTCGGGAAGCCCATAGCCGACTTTCAGGCCATCCAGTGGATGATCGCGGATATGGCCACCGAGATCGAGGCATCCCGTCTCCTGGTTTACAAGGCCGCCTCCCTTATCGGCACCGCTGAGCGGCAGCGCTATTCGAAATTCGCAGCAATGGCAAAGCTTTTCGCGTCCGAGACCTCCCACCGCGTGACGCACAAGGCCATCCAGATCCTTGGCGGTTACGGCTATGTGAAGGACTATCCGGTTGAGCGGTTCTACCGGGACGCACGGGTCACCGAGATATACGAAGGAACATCGGAGATACAGCGGCTCGTCATCGCCAGCAACGTGTTGCGAGAATATTAGATAATCCCACACCCCCCTTAGGTGAGGTCACGCATGAAAACAAAAATAACAAAACTGTTCGGCGTCCGATATCCCATCGTGCTGTCCGGCATGAGCTGGATCAGCACGCCGGAACTGGTGGCCGCCGTCGCCAACGCCGGCGGTCTCGGCATTCTTGCCACCGGCATCCTCAAGCCTGAAGAAACGCGTGAATACATACGCCGCACCAGAAAACTTACCAAACTGCCGTTCGGGGCGAATGTCACCCTCTATTTCCCTGGCGCGGAGCAGAATGCGAAAATCATCATCGAGGAAAAGGTGCCGGTCGTTAATTATGCGCTCGGAAAGGGCGACTGGATATGCACGGCGGTCCACGCGTATGGCGGCACCGTCATCGCCACGGTGACAACCATGAAGCACTCCCTGGCCGCCCAGCGGGACGGAGCCGATGCCCTCATCGTCACCGGCCATGAGGCGGCCGGCCACGGCGGAGAGGTGACCTCCCTGGTCCTCGTGCCGATCATCGTCGACGGGGTGAAGATACCGGTCATCGCAGCCGGCGGATTCGCGGACGGGCGCGGTCTCGCCGCCGCTCTCGCCCTCGGCGCCGACGGGATCTCCATGGGCACGCGCTTCATGAATTCGGTTGAAAGCCCGATCCACGCGAGCCAGAAGATGAAGAGCAGCGAAATCGACGCGTACGATACGGTCTACACCGACAAGGTCGACGGACTCCATGCGCGGGTCATGAAATCCAGGGGCGCCGCGCGATTGATCAGGAAGAGAATGAACCCCATAAAAGCCGCGTTTCTCTCCCGGCGGATCGCGAACATCGTGGGATTACCCTGGCTGAAAGTCGCCGTCGGCATTCTTCTGATGGGACCGAAAAAAGCGATGCAGATGGCGCGCATGGCAAGCGGTTTCTTCGCATTCAGGGCGGGAACCATTCACGGCGACAACGATGCGGGCGTCCTCCCCATCGGGCAGATAACCGGCATCATCCATGACACCCCCACGGTAAAACAGATAATCGAGCGTATCGTAAAAGAAGCGAAAGAGGCCCAGAAGGTCATAGCTTCAAAGCTCTGATCATCCGCGATTCATTGAAGCTTGTCGAGATCTTTCCTGTCATACAAGATAAAAAATCAACTTTTGTATTGACATCTGTAACATTTTATTCTATCTCAATACTATCATTGTCAACAGGAGTATATTATGGGAATACTAAAAGACGCGGGCGAAACCATAGTGAAATATGGCGAAATCATTATCAATAAAACAGAAGAAATCGCCAAGATTGCGAAACTGAACCTTGACATCAAACGGCTCAAAATCGACCAGGGAATTGCGGAAAAGGAGCTGGGCAGACATGTCATAACGAAAATCGACGGCGGTACGGCGACCATCAACGCTTCAGATGCGAAGGTGAAGGAAATGCACCAAAAGGTAACTTCGCTTAATAAGAGCATCGAGGGCAAGAAAGCCGATATTGAAAAGATTAAAGCCGAATCAAAGGAAAAAACCGAATCGAAACATGATAAGAAACCCGAGAGCGGCTCGCAGTAACCGTCCCAATGGCCGTTACCTCACGAAAGATCATATCCTACATCAGCTCTCGACCGGGAAATTTCACCAGGGATGAACTTATTGGCGCTCTGCTCCATCCGGAAGCTGAAAAACGCGGTAAAAAAAGAAAGAGCAATAAAAAACACTCCGGATCGGGAAGAGAGCTTTCATTAATCGACGACATCCTGAAGGGATTCATTTCCGCCGGGCTCATCACTAAAAAACGAAATCGATACATGAAAATTCACCCCTTCATCCTTGAGGGCGCCATACGTATCAACACCTCGGGGAACGGCGTCTGCCAGACCACATTCGAACAGGAAATCATCATAAAAAAGGACGATACCGGCGGGGCGCACAATAACGATCTGGTTTCGGTCCGGATCGTCGACTATCGTCATGGAGCCGTCATCGGCTCGGTTGAGAAGATCGTGCGGCGGGGAAAGCAGACCTTTTTCGCCCGGGTCGTCCACAAAACGCGTGACGCCGTTATCTACAATCTGCTGGATGTTCCCAGCAGCCCCGAAGTCTGCGCGGCAATGCCGCCGGAGGAGCCGGAACCGGGCGATATGGCGCTTGTCAGACTTGAGGAGGGCTTTTTGCAGAAGCGTCAGCGCTGCGCGGTCATCACCTCCTTCTCGCCCGACGACGACCACCATGATCTGTCGCGGATCATCGTCAAACATTCCCTGCCGCCGCCGTACCGGGACTACCCCGAGCTCTCAGAGTCCAGGGACCGTGACGGCGGCAGCGGCCGACGAAACAATTACACCGGAATCTATACCGTCACTATTGACGGCGAGAGCGCAAAGGACTTTGATGACGCGGTTTCCATCCAACGAAAGGGCGACGCCTATACGCTCTATGTCCACATCGCCGACGTATCGGCACATGTCAGCGCGCGTTCGGACCTCGACCGGGAGGCGCTTTCCCGCGGTACGAGCTATTACCTGGGCAACAGCGTGATCCCCATGCTCCCGGAAATCCTCTCCAACGATCTCTGCTCTCTCCGAGAGGGCGTAGATCGCCTGACCATGACGGTCGAGGCGGACATCAACCGCTTCGGTGCCGTGCTGGATCAGCGGATTTCCCGCGGCGTGATCCGGGTGAACCGACGCCTCACCTATGAGCGCGCGGACCGGATACTGGCCGGCGAAGAGAACGGAAACGCGCGCGAGGTCCTTGCAACCATGTTTGAGCTGGCTGAGAAACTCCATGCGCGCCGGATCGAACAGGGCAGCCTTGAGCTCGCCCTGACCGATGATTCTCTCATCTACGACAATAATGTCGTTGTGGACATACAATACAGCACGCGCCTGAAGAGCCACCAGATCATCGAGGAATTCATGCTCTGCGCAAACGTGGTGGTGTCCCGCGCCCTCCGCGAGAACGAAGTGCCTTCCCTGTACCGCAACCATGAGACGATCAGCCCTGATTCGTTGGCGACCCTCAAGAGCTTCCTGAAGCAGATCAATATTCCGTTTAAGATCACTGGCGACGCGACAAAGAACATCCAGCAGGCTCTGCGCCAGGTAGCGGGAACGGAAATTGAACATGTCGTGAACCTGGTGATACTGAAGTCGCTCATGCAGGCATCATACGCCGCCTTTCCGGGAGGGCACTTCGGCCTGGGGTTCAGGGACTACACCCACTTCACCTCTCCCATCCGGCGGTATCCCGACCTGGTGGTCCACCGCTGCGTGAAGAGTCTCATCGACCGGACAGATCCGCCCTATCCGACCGAGGAACTCATCGCGATCGGAGACAAGAGCTCGGAAATGGAGCGCGTCGCCCAGGCCGCCGAGCGCGACTTCAAGAAGCTCAAGACCTGCCGTCTCATGAAGAACCGCGTGGGCGAGGCATTCATGGCGATCGTGAGCGGGGTCAGCAGGTACGGCTTCTATCTGACCCTGGCGGACATCCCCGTCGAAGGGATGGTGCCGCTCAGGGCGCTCACCGACGACTACTATCTTGTCAAGGAAGACGATTTCACGGTGATCGGCAAGCGCTACGGAAGGCGCTTCAGAATGGGTGATAGGATCAGGGTGAGGCTTTCCGCTGTCGAGATTGAGAGGATGATCATAGATTTTGAAATTGCCTGAAAATTTTCTTGAATCATAACGCGATATCCACCATAAAGGATTATCGTGAGGACAGCACCATGAATCTTTCTTTAAAGAGAAAACATTTCAAATTCAAGAATGCCGATACGGTGATGTTGTTTCTAGGCGAAGTCGGCGCCGCCGAGCAAAAGAAAACGTTGCCCCCTGAATGCTCGTTCATCGGGAGAAGCCTCGACCGGTCATATTTCAAGGGGAAGCAGTCGGAAGTAATATTCATACCGTTCGCCGATAATCCGGCCGTCATTCTCTGCGGTACCGGCAAGAAAGGCGAGAGAGACGCCGAGTCGCTGCGCAGATGTGTCGCCGGTGCGGTCGCGCTCTGCCGCGACCGGCACATCGAACACGTACATGCCGTCGTCCCGGAACTGCCGGAGGTCGATGGCGCCATCGCCCTTTCCGCCATCGCCGAAGGTATGTACCTTTCCAACTACAGCTTCGACCGGTACAAGACTAAAAAAAATAACAACGACACGGGACGCCTTAAGGGAGCGGTGCTCTACACGGATGTAAGCAACGCCGCGATGATTCTGAAGAAAGTGGCGGTTACCGCCCGCAACACCCTGCTCTGCCGCGATCTCATAAATGAAACCAGCGAGAAATCAGATTCAGTGGGGATCACCCGCGAGGCAAAGAAACTGGCGGGTATCCCCGGAGTCACCTGCACGGTTTACGGCAGAAGGGAAATCGAAAAAATGAAGATGGGGCTTCTTCTTGCCGTCAACAGAGGGAGCAAAAAGCCTCCCCAGCTGGTTGTCCTGAAATACCGGGGCAACCGGCACAGCAGTAAATATCTCGCCATCATCGGCAAGGGGATCACCTTCGACTCCGGCGGCATGAACCTGAAACCCACCGGTCACATCGAGGACATGCGGACGGACATGGCCGGAGCCGCGGCCGCGCTGTATGCTTTCAAGTCCGCGGCTGAATTGAGGCTGAAAAAAAACCTGTACGCGGTGCTGCCGCTCACGGAAAACGTTCTTTCCAGCGATTCATACCGTCCCGGCGACGTTTACACCGCCTACAACGGCACCACGGTCGAAATCGGCAACACCGACGCAGAGGGGCGCCTCGTGCTGGCGGACGCCCTCGCCTTTACCCAGAAGAACCTTAAGCCTGACTCTATCGTCGACATAGCCACCCTTACCGGTGCCTGCCTGACGACATTCGGAGAAATCGTGGCCGGCTATATGACCACGGACGATACCCTGGGAAAAATTCTTGAAGACGCCGGATACGCCACCGGCGACCGCATCTGGAAGCTCCCTCTTTTCAAGGATTATGAGGAAAACATCAAATCAGACATCGCCGATATCTGCAACATATCCGCAGAGAAGAACGCGGGGACCATTATCGGCGGGACATTTCTCAAACATTTCATGAGCACCGCGCGCTGGGCGCACATCGATATCGCCGGCACTGCGCGTCATTCGAAACAGAGGGGATACCGGCCCAAGAACGCCACCGGCTTCGGGGTGCGTCTCCTCGTTGAGGCCGTCATCAACTGGCGGGGTTAAACAAACCTGAACCCTTTCTCCTTGAAGAGCATGATGCATGCGTCCACGACATCAGGCTCGTACAGGATGCCTCTGTTCCTCCCTATCTCGTCCAGCGCTGAATCAAGGCCGAGGCCGTTTTTATAGGGCCGGTCGATGGTCATGGCTTCAACGACGTCTGCAACGCATATGATCTTGGCTTCAAGGAGAATCTCGGTGTCCTCCAAGCTCCGGGGATACCCGGAACCGTCGAGTTTCTCATGGTGCTGGTACACGATCTCGGCTATGGGCCAGGGAAAATCGATCGATTTCAGGATGTCGTATCCAACCTGGGGATGCTTCTTGATGAGCATGAATTCAATCTCGTCGAGCTTGCCGTGCTTGTTCAAAATCTCCGACGGCACGTAAATTTTTCCGATGTCATGGATGAGCCCCGCCATGCGAATTCCATCGATCGTGTCAACGGTCAGGCCCATCTCCTTCGCGATCTCGGTGGCGACCTCGGCCACGCGCCGCTGGTGGCCGGCGGTGTACTGATCCCTCGATTCCAGCGCGTATCCCATCGACTGCACGATCCCGTCCAGGGTGGTCCGGAGCCGGCTCATGCTTTGATTCAGCTCGGCGGTCCGGGCGTCCACCAGGTCCTCCAGGTGGTACCGGTACTGGTCTATCTCCGCTTCAACCTTTTTGCGCTCGCTGATGTCCCGGGTGATGTACACGTAGCCGATTTTTTCCCGGTCGCTGTCGCTCATGACCGCGATACTTGACTCGACGGGAATCACCGCGCCCGCGGCCGTTATGAATTGGTGCTCAACGCTCTTGATCTGGCCCATGTTGAGCTGCACGCCCATGATCAACTCCCGGAGTTCTTCCTCCCTGATGAATGATGATATGTTTTTGCCGATAATCTCGTTCTTACCGCTGGCGTTGAGGAGCTGCATGGTCGCGTCGTTGACGAAGATGATGTTCCCGTCGTTATCGCTCAGGAGGAAGCCATCGGTTGAAATTCGTATGGCGCCGAGAAGCCGCGCGTAATCGACCTCGAAGAGCTTTTTCTGAGTGACGTCGTAGAGGTTGAGAATAAGCCCCCTGATCGACTCGTCGTTGAGCTGGTTGGTAATGTCGCCTTCCAGGTAGAGCCACGCACCGCGGTTGTGCTGGAAGCGGAACTCGGGAAGAATCAGGGACGAACCTTCCGCGTTCAGAACCATGCGAAACACGGCCTCCACGCGTTCGGCGTCGTCGGGATGGATGAATTCCATGAATTTCTTCTTTACAAGGTCATCCTGTCGGTATCCCAGAAACCATTCGAATGAGGGCGTGGTGTACCGGAGGCCGCCGTCATGGTCGATCACGACGACAATAGTCCGTATATTGTTCAGAAGGGAACTGAGCTGTCCTTTGTCTTTCAGCTGCTGTAATTGGCCTTCAAGATCATGGATCAGACCAATGAGCTGTTTTTTATTTAAATTACGAAAATTCATCTCGATACGCCGGTTTTGTAACCGTATTTCACTATGCCACGGAATACTATCATGTCAAGAAATTTCAGGGCCTCGGTTGACGCCTCGGTTATTATGTCTTGACAAACGTCCGGTACCGTGAAGAGTAAACTTTCTCTACGGGAATACGACATGTCCTTGACGACTAAAGAAATCATCGAGATAGCCATCGGTATAGAAGAAAACGGATATCAATTCTATCTCAAGTGCGGCCGTACCTTCAAAGACACGGCCATCGAAGATGTGTTTGATTTTCTCGCCCAGGAAGAGCTTCGTCACAAGGCTCTCCTACAGTCATTCATTCATCAGGGGGGAACCGAAATTCATGACGGAAAACACCTCGCCTATTGGAAGGCGATCGGCGACGCCAGGCTGTTCGATTACCGGGATAAGAATATTAACCTGATAGTGGCCGGCATCACCGCGCCGATGGACGCGATAAAGCACGCTTTTGCCGCAGAAAAAGACTCGATCCTGTTTTACAGCGAAATGGTGGAATTATACCTGCACGACCGGGAAGCCTCCTCGCTCTTAGATAAAATAATAGAAGAAGAAAGACGACACGTAGTAACGCTTGCCGATCTGGCCGAAAAATTCCGCCTCGCGCAATAACGCTCACTTGAAAATGTCGCCGGTCTCCTTGTACCAGAGCACGAAGTCGATATGGCTCAGCGGGACTCGAATCGATTCCGAATAATTGCTCAATCGTCTTTCCAAATCGAGGTAGCGGCGGGCCGGAATTGATTTCGGAATCTCATGAATAAGTCCGAGGGAATGCATATTCCCGAGTATATGCCGGTCGAGGATTGCGATAGTATCCCCCAGGCCGATATTTCTCAGATAGTGGCTTGCCTCCTTGTATCCGATTCCTTTGACGTTCGCGGCGATCCATTCGCGCATTTCGCAGACGGATCCGCATCCGTTCAAATGCTCCCTGATGGATTTTCCCGCTCCATACAAGGCTTCCCTTGCTTCAATGATGTATGATGTCTTATGGTTTTTAAATCTGACTATATTCAATTCGCGGCAGATCTCTTCAGAGCCACCGTGAAAGAGATGCCCCGAGCGGATGAGGTTCTCCAGCGCCTGGCCGCATTTCCGCGCGCCTGACTGCGGCGTCAGCAGACAGAAGACCAGTTCCCTGAAGAGCGTTTCGTCATCGCCCCGTTCCCATATTTTTCCGAATTCCTTCAGACGGAGCTCTATCCGGTCCACAATTTTTGAATGTATCTTTAGTATTGTATCACGCTTTTTTTCCATTTCTTGGGTTGAAGGGAAAATAATTGCATCAGAGAAACCCGGCCTGGATCTGCAGTCCCAGCGAAAAACCGCGGAAGTCCCTGTCGGTAATGCCCCGGTAGTTGACTCCCCAGGATATGCGGTATGACGTGCCGACCCCGATCCGCGCATAGCGCGGAAGGTTGACAAACAGGTACAGTTCCGGCTCGAGTATGAAAAACGTGCTGCCGTGTCCCGCAGCGTAATCCTGCCCAAGGCGGCCCCATCCGGCCAGCGCCCCCAATGAAAAATTGACGATCTTTTCGGAAAAAATGTGGTAGGCGATATACCCGCCCCCGTACAGGAATTTTGGCCTGGATGCCGGGGGTGCGATATAGCTCGTATAGCGCTCAGGCCCGGTTCGATCGCCGTCTATCCTGCCGCGCGAGGCGTAGAGCGACACCTCATAACCGGCTCCAATTGCGAATATGTGGTCAACCAGGAGAGCCGCGCGCTGCCCGAAGAGAACTCCCCAACCGCCGCTGAAGTGCGCTGCCTGCCCGATGGCGGACGGGTAAAATCCGTACTGTATGAATTTATTGTAATTGAGCATGTACAGGTCAGCGCCGCGTTGTTCATGCACGGGTGTTTCTTTCTCGCCTTCCTTAGCCCGGGCGTAAGCCGCCGCAAGCGTTATGAAGAAACAAAGGAGCAATAGTATTCTCCGCTTTTCGTACATCGTGTGCTGTTACCTGTCGAGTTGAATTATTTTTTTATCCGTCGCCATCAAAACCGCCGGGATCTTCAATTTACCCTTTCCCAACACGGAATCCGCCAGATCCTGGGGTGCGATCCTATACCAGAGCTTCGCTTCCACTGTAAGGGTTGAATCCTTGATTTCTGGAATCCGGTAGGTCTCAACCGCGCTTTTCAGCGGTTCAATTCGCTTGTCTTTTAAAATTTCACGCGCTTTCGCAACATTCATCACCGGCCTTCCCTTACCGTCGCCGAAAACCGTGGTATATATCACGGTTCCCGCATCGAGAGAGCCGTCTGGTTTCAGCTTGCCACTGTGGTACCTCACTGCTCCGCCTGCCCCGGTGATCTTCACCTCAAGCCAGATCTGGCGTACGTGGGAAAGGCCGGTGGGGATACAGTGACCCGCGCCGGTATTTTTTACCACGACTTTCAGCGTGCCGCTTCCGATGGATCCATCAATCGCAACTACAGCGGCATTTGTGAGACGCTCTTCCGCCATTGCCGCCTGCTCGCTGCTGCCGAATAGGGAAGGAATCAGAATATTCGCGCCGACAAAGTAATGGGTGAACAGGTGCTTACGAATGGGACCGCCAGCGGCAGCAGCACCAGGATTATCGGGCCGCTCGGTCGACCCCGTGGCCGGTATTCCGGGGCGCTGTCGCATATGGCAGTCCTGGCACGCTATCCCTCTTTCCGCGTAGGGTCCCTTTTTCCATTCCTCGTACGGCGTCTCCAGCTTTGTGCCGAAGACGACATGGCGCACGTCGTGGCAGGAGCCGCAGATCTCCGAACGGGTATGTAAGGCCGAGTACTCGCTCTGGTGGAAATCGGAACGGGAATCGCGGAACGGTCCCCGCTTGGTACCGGGGTTTTCCTCGCCATGGCCGGGGTCCAGGTCCAGTTCCGCGTTATACGGTTTCTTGGCGCCTGTCGCAGAATGGCAGAAATCGCACTGAACCCCATTTGCCGCGAGCCCGGGAATCTTTTTCAGGTGGTCAGATGTCTTCGCCGGCATGCCGGATACGTACCCCACCGGTGTGTGGCACTTCACGCATAATTGGGCTTCTTCCAATTCATCCACGTCGGTCAGGCCCTTCAGGTCGTGCAGGGCCACTTCGCGGTACAGGGGGTCCACATGGGAGAGATCATGCAGCGATCCCTTCCATTGCTCATAGATGTCGGTATGGCACCCCCCGCAGGTCTCTGGTGAGACGAACCGCGACAACTCGTAGTGTTTGACTTTCGAACAGGAAACGCAGATCATCGCCGCGATCGCGGCGCACAATATGCAGCGCATGGATGCTGGTTGAATCATAGAAAGGCCTCGGTATCCGTAATATCTAAACTGTCGAATGGCGTGATGCCGGCCAACGCCAGTTTTGCAAAGAAAACGCTTGCTTAAATCTGTTCATAAATATTACATTGAACATTATAATCAACCACTTTTTATTAAATAGCTGCTGCTTTTCTTGAGTCTGTCGGGGAACCATAACTAAGATTTATTACATTATTGTTATTATTACATTATTGTAATTATTTTTTATTTTTGGCAAAACTTTAGTTGACAAAATAGTTCGCGGTGGTACGGTTAATGCAGAACGGTGCTGAAGGGCAAGCAACCGTTCTGCTCATGCCGTCCGCATCATGCTCCGGAGTGAATTCATGAAAGCGATAGCCATAAAAGACAACATTTACTGGGTGGGCGGCATAGACTGGGACCTGAGGAACTTCCACGGGTATCTGACCCAGCGCGGATCGACCTACAACGCCTACCTGGTCATCGATAAAAAAATCACCCTGATCGATACCGTCAAACGCTATCTGTGCGATGAGATGATCGAGCGGATACAATCCGTCGCGGATCCGTCAAAAATCGATTATATAATATCAAACCACGTGGAAATGGACCATTCCGGATCCCTGCCGATACTGGCAGAGATCGCCCCCACGGCGACCATCCTCACATCACCGAGCGGCCATAAAGGGCTCACCGCGCACTATCCATCCGGCCTGAACCTGAAAGCGGTCGGCGCCGGCGAAACCCTCAGCACCGGCGCATACACCTACCACTTCGTACTCACGCCCATGGTGCACTGGCCCGACAACATGGTGACCTACCTGCCGGAAGAGCGTATCCTGTTCTCCAATGACGCGTTCGGCCAGCACATCGCCAGCGCAGAGCGATTCGACGACGAGTATCTACTGGACATCATCATGCAGGAGGCGCGCAAATATTACGCCAATATCGTACTTCCCTACGGAGAGCAGGTGAAGAAGGCCCTGGCGGCCGCTTCATCCCTGAACATCGAAACCATCGCCCCCAGCCATGGAATCATCTGGAGAAAAAATATCGGCGCCATCATGAGCGCCTACGCCGATTGGGCCGGCAACAAAACGTCTGACAAGGCCCTGGTGATCTACGATACCATGTGGGAATCCACCAGGAAAATAGCACGCGCCATAGCCCGGGCCTTTGAAAACCGTGGGTTCCGGACGCTGTTGATGAGCCTCCAGACCAATCATATCTCCGACATCATGACCGAGCTTGTTGACGCGAAATACATTTGCGTCGGCTCGCCCACCCTGAACAACAACATGCTTCCCACGGTCTCCGCCTTCCTCACGTACCTGAAGGGACTGGCGCCTAAAAACCGGATCGCTCTCTCCTTCGGGTCATTCGGCTGGGGCGGACAGAGCGTAGGCCAGGTTGAAGAAGTGCTGAAGTCATGCGGATATGCCATGTTGGAAAGCATCAAAATCAAATATATTCCCGACGCCGACACCCTGAACCGCATAACCGAAAAACTGGAAAAGGAGATATCCTGAACGTGCGACGGACGCGACACCGCAGCTCCGCGGCTGCAATACCCATGGTGGTGAGCATAACATCATGTTTACCAATCTGAAGGAAATACTCGTCAAGAACGAAATCAGCCCTTCGTATCACCGGCTGAAAATCTACGAATGCCTGATGAACAACCGCACGCATCCGACGGCGGATATGATATACGCCACTATCATCGCGCATATACCCACGCTATCCAAGACTACCGTTTATAACACCCTCAAGATCTTCGCCGAGAAGGGACTTGTCGCTTCAATTACCATTGAGGATAACGAAGTCCGGTACGACGCCGATGTTTATTTCCACGGCCATTTCAAGTGCCTCACCTGCGGCTCCCTCTACGATATCGACCTTAGTCAGCTTCAGCTCGAAAAAAAGCTGGGCGCCAACAGGAAGATCAACGGCCACTTAATAAAAGAAAGTCAGGTCTATGTGAAGGGTATATGTAAGAAATGTCAGAAAAATTAATATTGCGCGTCATACAATATCGATTAACCCGATGGGGCTGTCTAATAAGTACCCTTTCCCTCCCTCGATGGGAGGGGATAGGGGAGGGAAATTCCGACTTTTGGGACAACCCCTACCACAAAATAAACGCGATTGGAGGAGTAAAGGATGAAGAAATACATCTGTTCAGTATGCGGGTATATCTACGATCCGGCGGCGGGCGATCCGGATTCAGGCATCAAACCGGGAACGGCATTCAAGGACCTTCCCGACGACTGGACCTGCCCGCAGTGCGGCGTGGCAAAGGACCAGTTCGAACCGTACGAGGATTAGTCGCGAGCGGCCGTCACCGCTTATACTGATAAATCAGGGAGCATACAATCATGGATCCGGTATTACTCTCAAGAATTCAATTCGGCCTGACAGCCGGCTTTCATTTCATTTTCCCGCCGCTGACCCTCGGGCTCTCGCTGGTGATTCTTATTCTTGAAATAATTTATTACACGTCTGACAGCGAGCTGTATAAAAAAATTTCCACGTTTATGGTCAAGATTATGGGGCTGGTCTTCGTGATGGGAGTCGCGACCGGAATCGTGCTGGAATTCTCCTTCGGCACGAACTGGTCGAATTACTCGAGAATGGTGGGCGATATATTCGGAGCCCCCCTTGCCGCCGAAGGGATATTCGCCTTTTTCATGGAGTCGGTGTTCCTCGGTATTCTGATATTCGGCAGGAACAGGGTCTCCAAACGATTCTACCTGCTCTCCGTGTTCCTGGTGTTTTTCGCCTCCCATCTTTCCGGTCTCTGGATCATCATCGCCAACTCATGGATGCAGACGCCCGCCGGTTACACCATCGAAGGAGGCAGGGCCGTTCTCACAAACTTTTACGAGGCCGCGCTCAACGGCTCCACAATCGTGCGTTTTCTTCACACGATCATCGGCGGATGGATAACGGGTACGCTCTTTACGGCGGGCGTCAGCTCGTGGTACCTTCTGAAAGAGCGCGACACCGAGGCGGCGCGGCCGCTCCTCTCGCTCGCGCTCTGGATATTCACCGCGACGGCGATCATTCAGTTCGTGTCCGGTCACTCCCATTCGGTGCAGGTGGCCAAAACCCAGCCGGAGAAAATGGCGGCCTTTGAAGCGCTCTGGCAGAGCCGCGCGGGAGCGCCCATGTCCGTCATCGGGATTCCCGACACGGCAGCGAAAAAAACCCGATTCGAGATCGCCGTGCCCAAACTCCTGAGCATCGCCATTTATTTTGATCCCAATGCGACGGTACAGGGACTGAACGAATTTCAGCCTGATGAACTACCCTCGGTATTCATATCGTACCTCACCTACCACGGCATGATCGGCCTCGGGTCTTTCTTCGCCCTCCTGGCCCTGATCGCGCTCATTCTCAGGTTCAGGAACAGGCTCTTTGATTCGCGGTGGTATCTTTGGATTCTTGTACTCGCTACGCCGCTTCCCTTTATATCAAACGAACTCGGGTGGATGTCCGCTGAGATCGGCAGGCAGCCCTGGGCCGTTTACCGGGTCCTCAAAACAATCGATGCGGCATCGGTCGTGGTCCCGGCCGGACAGATCCTGTTTACTATTATTATGTTCAGCGTCATCTACCTTCTACTCTTTGCGGTGTTTATCAAGATATTGGTTAGCATTGTAAAAAAGGGGCCGGATAACGTCACTCTCGGATATATCGGAGAATAGCATGGACACGCTACAAGTTTTACAGATAATCTGGTTTTTCCTCATCGGCATTCTCCTGGCCGGATATTCCGTACTGGACGGGTTTGACCTGGGAATCGGCATACTCCTCCCCTTCATGGCGAAGGACAAAAACGACACCGTGGCTTTGTTTACCGCTATCGGGCCCGTATGGGACGGCAATGAAGTATGGCTCCTTACCGCCGGGGGCGCGCTCTTCGCAGCGTTTCCCCATGCGTACGCGACCGTGTTCAGCGGCTTCTATCTCGCCCTGATGCTCGTCCTCTTCGCCCTGATCTTCAGGGCGGTTTCGCTGGAGTTCTGGTCGCTCGACGAGCCGAGGCGCTCCTTCTGGAAATGGGCGTTCGCGATCGGCAGCCTGCTCCCTTCACTGCTGTTCGGGGTCGCGCTCGGAAACGTCGTCGAGGGCATCCCCCTGAGCGACAGCATGGAATTCACCGGCAGCTTTTTTACCTTGCTCCGGCCGTTTCCGATCGCGGTCGGCCTTACGGGCCTATCGGCCATTCTTGTGCACGGCTGCACCTACGCTGCCTTGAAAACCGAAGGGCCGCTCCATGATCGCGCCCGGCTCATGGGCAAGCGGCTCTGGATTCTTTTCCTCATCATGCTGATAATTTCAGCAATCATGTCCGGATTGTATCTTCCCGGCAGTTTGAAAAGCCCGCTTGGCTGGATAGGTGCCGCCGTAGTGATCATCTCCCTCGTCATCGGCAGAGTATGGATGGGCCGCACCAATGATAAAGTGCCATTCCTCATGACATCACTCTCATTCATCGGATTATGGGGCATTGCCGGATCGTACCAATTCCCCCATCTGGTGAAAGCCGCGGGAGGTTCCGGCCTTCACCTGTCCATCTATAATTCCTCATCCAGCGAACTGACGCTCACGGTGATGCTGACCATAGCCGCGATCGGCATGCCGATGGTTCTTGTATATACTGTTTATGCATACCGGATCTTTAAAGGAAAGGTGAATCTGTAATGCATGGAAGAAATCATGGAACAGACATTCAGACATTCCTGTTCCATTTATTACATATCATATTTATGGAGGTAACAAAATGACAAAACGACTGGAGATTTACAAATGCCAGGTGTGCGGCAACATAGTTGAAGTAATGCATGAAGGGGTCGGTACGCTCGTCTGCTGCGGAGAGGACATGATCCTCATGAAAGAAAACACGACCGACGCCGCAAAAGAGAAACACGTGCCCGTCGCCAGCAAAACCGCCAGCGGCATAAAAGCCCAGGTCGGAGAAGTGGCGCATCCGATGGAAGAGAAGCACTACATCGAGTGGATACAGGTCATCGCCCCGGACGGAACGTCGGACCGAAAGTTCCTGAAACCGGGCCAGTCGCCCGCGGCCGAATTCTGCTGCGTGGATGAAAAAGCTACGGTCCGGGAATACTGCAATCTCCACGGACTCTGGAAAAAATAACTCAGGAGACCATATCCCATGATAAACAAGAAAATAGAAGAAGCGATCAACAACCAGATTAACGCGGAAATTTATTCCGCGTACCTCTACCTGTCCATGTCGGCATATTTTCAGAACAGGGGCCTCAAGGGGTTCGCTCACTGGATGGAAGTGCAGACGGCTGAGGAGTTCGGCCATGCGAGAAAGTTCTACACCTATCTTTTTGACCGGGGGGGGCGCGTTCTCATGAAACCGATTGAAGGCCCGGCCACTGACTGGAAGTCGCCGGAAAACGTGTTCGAGGAAGTGCTCAAACACGAGCAAAAGGTAACGGGACTGATCAACGAACTCGTCAACCTGGCGATCGCCGAAAAGGACCATGCGTCCAACGCCATGCTCCAGTGGTTCGTCACGGAACAGGTTGAGGAGGAGGCTTCGGCGCTCGAGATTCTCGACGAACTGAAGCTGATAGGAAACGACGGAAACGGTCTGCTGATGAAAGACCGCGAACTAGGCGGCCGGGCCCTGAACCCATTGCTCTTTGCCGGGCTCGCCGGCCCGGCCACTGCCTAATTAAAATTACGGAGGTACAGATGAAAAGCATAAAAGGCACAAAAACCGAGAAAAATCTTCTGGCGTCTTTCGCCGGTGAATCACAGGCGCGGAACCGCTATACCTTTTTCGCCTCTCAGGCGAAGAAAGAGGGTTACGAGCAGATAGCGGCGATATTCATCGAGACAGCCGAGAATGAGAAAGAGCACGCAAAGCGCTTTTTCAAATTCCTCGAGGGTGGCATGGTCGAAATAAACGCCTCCTATCCCGCCGGCGTCATCGGGAGCACCGCGGAAAACCTGAAAGCAGCTGCGGCTGGTGAAAACGAGGAGCATACCACATTATATCCGGGATTCGCCGATATCGCCGATCAGGAAGGCTTCAAGGATATCGCCATAGCCTGGCGTCGAATAGCTGACGTCGAAGTTCATCATGAGGCTCGCTACCTGGCTCTTTTAAAGAATATCCAGGACGGGACTGTATTCAAGAAAAAAGAGAAAACCAAGTGGAAATGCAGGAACTGCGGGTATATTCATGAAGGCGATAGCGCGCCGGACGCCTGCCCTACATGCCTGCACCCGAAATCATACTTCGAGGTTCTGGCGGAAAAATTCTAATGCTTTAGAATCAATCGCAGCGTGCCTCAGGCACGCTGCGATCCTCTGACTATATCGTATCAGCACGAACCGGTTCCCTCTATGACAAAACCTGATCCGTATTGTGTTTCCAAAAAATTAACGGTAAGAGCAGGAATAGTATCCAGGTATCCGATTACCCTTTTATCGACCAGTATCTTCAATCCTTTGCTGTCAAAAATCTGATCCCCGCTGCCTTCCAGCTCATCCAGAGCCAGCCCCAAACGGGGTCCGCCTCAACCATATCCCGAAAATATAAGTCTCAGAGTTGGATTTTTTAATTCAGATTCAGAAAATACCTTGTTCAGTTTATCCCGTGCTGTTTCAGTGACCTTTATATTCAAAGTGACCTCCATAAAAAGAGCCATTAATTAGAATTTACTAATGTTCTTAAACTTTGTCAAATTAAATATTGAGAATTTTAGTAAATTCTATAATTACGTGTGTACTCCGGTGATCGCCGCGGCCCAGACCCTGATGAAAAGAAACGTCTAGATCCCCAGACCGCTGCTGAAATAGATCTCTTCCGCCTTCCCCTGCACGATGCGAGCCCCGGGCGGGACGTCGTGCGTGAGCCAGACGTTGCCGCCGATCTCGGCGCCCTTGCCAATTGTAACTCTCCCCAGTATCGTGGCGCCGGAATAAATGATCACGTCGTCCTCAACGATCGGGTGGCGGGGAATTCCCTTGATGGGATTCCCCGTGGCGTCGAGCGGGAAGCTCTTTGCGCCCAGGGTTACGCCCTGGTAGATGCGTACGTTGTTCCCGATAATCGCCGTTTCCCCGATGACGGTCCCGGTGCCGTGGTCTATGAAGAACGATTCGCCGATTTTGGCTCCGGGATGGATATCGATCCCCGTGTCCGAATGGGCCATCTCGGAAATGATCCTCGGAATGAGCGGAACATCCTGAATGTAGAGCTCGTGGGCGATTCGATGATTGGCCAGGGCCGACAGGCTGGGATAGCAGAATATGGTCTCCCCCACGCCCTTCGCCGCCGGGTCGCCCCGGTAGGCGGCCAGGGCGTCGAGCGTGAGAAAAGCCCGCAACCGAGACAGCCGGTGAAGGAATTTCTGAGCCACATCCTTCGATTTCCGCTCGCAGTCCTCGCAGACATGATCATCGTCCCCAGCTTCAGCGCAGGAGAAGCAGAAACCGCGCTTGATCTGCTCCGCCAGATTCCGGTACACCTTGTCGATCGTCGACCCGATGTAGTACTTCATGGTCTCGGGCTTGACGTCAGAATGGATGAAATACCCGGGAAAGAGTATCGATTTCAGCAGATCGACGATCTCCCGGAGAGCCTCGACCGACGGCATAAGAAAGTCGTGATAGGTCCGGTGATACACCGCCTGGTATGATTCGGGTCTGCAGAGCTCACCGACGATCTCATTGAGAATCCGCTCCGTGAGCCGGTCGTTTTCATAATTCCCGATGCCGCATTTCATGGATGCCTCCTCTTGTGGCGAAGGACGACGCCTTCAATTGTATCATGATGATGGCCGAATTACGGGGGGCAGATTGCGCATACCGAGCGGAAAACTTCGGTCGAAAGATACCGGTCCCCCCGGTCAGGAAAGAGGACGACCACGGTGGAGCCGCGCGGCAGGTCACGGGCCGCCGTCATTGCGCCCCACATGGCGGCGCCGCTGGAAATGCCGCAGAAGAGGCCTTCCATGAGCGCCAGGTTTCGCGTGGTGTCAAAGGCGTCGTCGTCGGAACACTCCAGTTTTCCGTCAAGGAGAGATGGATCGTAGATGGCGGGAACGATGGATTCGTTCATGTTCTTAAGCCCCTGTATCCGGTGATTGAGCGCCGGTTCGATGCCCATCACCCTGGTGCGCGGGTTATGCTCGCGGAAATATCGCGAGCAGCCCATAAGGGTGCCCGTGGTTCCCATGCCGGCCACGAAGACATCGGCCTCACCCCCGGTATCGCGCACGATTTCCGGCGCCGTGGTCTCGTAATGCGCGAGCCAGTTGACTGGATTCCCGAACTGGTTCGGCATGTAGTACGTTTCATGAAAGTGTTCGATGATGTGATGCGCCCGCGTGATGGCGCCGTCGGTCTTGTCGCAGCCGGGAGTCAGCTCCAGCTCAGCCCCCATGGCGATGAGTATGGAGCGCCGCTCCTCGCTCACGCAGGCGGGCATGGTGAGCTTGATCCGGTACCCCATTGCGGAGGCGATCATGGCCATGCCAATGCCGGTGTTCCCCGATGTCGGTTCAAGGATTATCTTGTCCTTGGTGAGCTCCCCCGATTTAATCGCCTTTTTAATCATATAGAAAGCCGGACGGTCCTTGACCGAGCCTCCCGGGTTGGCGCCCTCGAGCTTGGCCAATATCCGAACGCCGGTTTCTTTCGAGTCCCATATCCGGTTCATCTCGACCAGGGGGGTGTTCCCTATTGCATCCAGAACGCTGATGACCGCTCCTCCTCTGTGGTGATTCTCTGTATGATACAATTTTTACCCGCCCGATTTGCAAGTAATTTTTTATGATTATTTCATCAATTCAAGGTATCTTCTCAAAAAAATGTTTTTCACTTGATTTTTACAGAATCGAAATAATAGTTGATACCTCTGATACAGCGCCGTTGCATCCGTACCGGCGACATACGGATTTTTAATGTTCGAGGTTTTGATACATGGATATAGCAATAACCGGCGCCACGGGACACGTGGGCGCAAGCCTGGTGCGGAAAATTCTCGAGCAGGGAAGATCCGTACGGGTCCTGGTCCGCAACGACCTGCGGGCGATCCAGGGGCTTGACGTTGAAACAGCCAGGGGCGACGTGCTTGACCCGGACTCCCTCATGAAGCTGTGTCGGGGTGTTACGACCGTGTTTCATCTGGCCGCGAAGATCTCCATTGTCGGGTCCGAGGGCGGCATGGTTGAAAAAATAAACATCGAGGGAACGCAGAACGTCATTGAAGCGTGTCTCCGGAACCGCGTTCAGCGGCTTGTTCATTTCAGCTCGATCCACGCCTACTCATCGCATCCCAAGGACCAGGTTATCGACGAAACCCGGAGACTCGCGCTCGATGATGACGAATTCTACTACGACCGCTCGAAGGCCATGGGTCAGCTGGAAGCGTTGAAGGCCGTGGACCGGGGGCTCAACACCGTCGTCATCAATCCAACCGCCGTGATCGGACCCTGCGATTTCAAGCCGTCCCGCATGGGCGAGGTGCTCCTCGACATCTATCACTGCCGTTATCCGGCGCTCATAGATGGCGGATACAACTGGGTCGATTCCCGCGACGTGGCCGACTGCGCCCTCGCAGCGGAGAAAAAGGGTAAAGCGGGCGAGGCGTATCTGGCGAGCGGCACATGGCATCACGTCTGCGACATTGCGCGCATCATATCGGAGATATACTGCAAAAAAACGCCGCGGTTCGCCACGCCGGTATGGCTCTGCAGCCTGCCGTCATACTGCGTGCTTGCCGTCTCGAAGATGCGAAACGTCACGCCGAAATTCACCCCCTATGCACTGAAAACGATACGGAGCCACCGGTACATCACTCATGAGAAGGCCACCCGCGAGCTCGGGTACACGCCCCGGCCAATTAATGATACAATCCGCGATACCCTTGAGTGGTTTAGCGCCCAGGGAATGCTCGAACAGAACTGCCGATAGATGGCGTGAGTCCCGGCTCCTCAGTTCAGAGCCGCCGGTGCCGGGAAAAGAATTCCCATATGAATTCAGTCGCATCT
>MIBH01000029.1:4672-20565 GCA_001829455.1 Spirochaetes bacterium RBG_13_51_14 | reverse complement strand
CTCGCTTCCCGGCTTGAGGCATTCATAGGTCATCTGGAATACCAGCGTGCCGTCATCAGGATCCAGATCCGGCAGCAGCCGCACACCGGCGCGGATGATGCATTGATTTTGATCGGCCCAGTATATGGCGTTGTCAAGAACCGAGAGCACCTTTCCATGGTTTGAATCCCCCCGCTCCAGCTTGCCGCCGGCCCAGGGAACGACCGGGTCATCTGTTCCATGGATTAGAAGCACCGGAACCGGCATGGCGGGTTTTACCAGCGACAGGTGCTTCGGGAGGGATCCGCTCACGCAGGCCGCGGCTGCCAGCTTCTCCGGTATGGTGACGACGCAGCGGAGGGCCATCATGCCGCCGTTCGAAAATCCGACGATGTACACCCTCGTGCGGTCGACGCGGTACCGGGATCGGATATGATCGATGAGAACCGATATGAACTTCACGTCGTCGATGTTGGCTTTGAACGAAAATGAATTCATGTCAATCCGGCCGTCGTTCCAGTACTCGCCATAGGAATCCGGATACACGACGATAAAATTGTGCTGATCGGCGCTCTCATTGAAACGCGTATACACCCTTATTATCATGCCGCTCGCGTTAGATCCGTGCAGAACCACGACCAGAGGGACGGGAATCCTCCCCGTGTATCCCGCCGGCAGGTGGAGCTCGTAACTCCGGTTGATCGCTCCGATAGCCAGATGGTTTCTGATATTCCGCTCAGGGCCGGAATGGCTCGCGATCGGAAGCAGCAGCAGGGCGCAGGCCGCTGCGGATACAATTGACGGGGTCCTGATACTCACTGAATCCTTCACCTTCCTGTATTCAATCCATATATGATTGCATAAAAACACGCGGGCAACAATAATTTTTCATCCGTCAGATTTCCATGAAGATGTGCCAAACCCGGCCAGCGCGGATGCCTCCTCCGATATATAGTCCTTTGTATCGAGAAAAAAACCGCTATTTTTTTGAATTATGCATTGAAAAAATACACTTCGGCTGCGTCGTTGACGACAAGGAGGGCGCCTCGCTGAACGCCGTGAAAGCCAGATTCAAAGTGAAAAGGTACGCCCGGACGATGAGCGTGGTGGCGGAATTCCCCTTCAGAAATATTGTTTCGGTCTATCTGGAAGTCATGAGGGTCTACCCCAAGCTCGGGGCCTATGTGCAGGACAAGGGATACAAATCACGTTTCCGATAAAATATTAAACGGCCTAGCGCCGCGGTTTGATAATCCCGGAAAGCTCCATGCCCTTCACGATAAAACGGGCTGTTTGGTCTATATCCAGATCGGTCGTATTGATGACCAGGCTGTAGAGAGACGGATCGTTCATATCCACCCTGAGGCGGCTGAGAACAAACTGTTCACGAACCTCTCCCTTTGTCGAGAGGAGATTTTTCGCATCCTTCTTCGTTACATCGAGATGCCTCATGATGTTATCAATTCTTTTTTCCTTTGATGCAATAAGCCTCACATGGTAGCCCTTGTGCATATCCCTGGTTATTACGTTCCCCACACGTCCGACGATGATCGCGTGGCCGTTGGCAGCCAGAATCCGTATGGTCTCTACCAGCTTCTTATACAACACCACCTCCGGAGGATAGCTTGAGAAGATTATCCGGAAATAGTCGGCCATGGAGCTTTTGGCGCTGTCGGTGAGGGTTTCCGCCAGTTCGTACGATATATGCATATCCTCCATCAGCCGGTCCAGAAGGTGCCGTTCGTACACGGCCCAGGAGGGGATATGATAATATGTTTCATTTAATATTTTAGCCAGCGCCTCTCCGACGCGGTATCCGAGACATCCGTATTCGCGGGATATGGTGATAAAGGGAAGTGCGTGTTTTTCCGTCAAATCAACGGACTTCTTCCGCAATTTCCAATTCCTTTCCTGATACGCGATTGCGCTGTCGATTGAAAAGACATGTTTCATGGCACATCCTCACTTCACTCCTGATTATATAAGTATACTATTATTCTATTATTTCATCAATTAAAACAGCTTCGACAGCATAAAAATATTTAGGGTCATCCCACAACAGGGGATGATCTAAATTCAGAATAGCGCATGTCTTTGACCCGTAGACTTTTTATTTTATTGACAGAAGAACCGGCCATCACATATTTTTAACAGATCAGAATGCGAGTAAAAACATGGATCTGAAGGATTATTTCGAAACCGCCCGCGGACTCGGCGTCCTGGCAACGGCTGATTCAGACGGAAACGTCGACGTCGCAATCTACTCCCGTCCCCATTTCATCGACGGCGATTCAGTCGCCTTCATCCGTACGCCCCCTGACGGGAGATGCTGAACAGCGGATTATTTCCGATTTTTTTATATACATAAACCGAGGAACATTCATGGCACGATACCTTATCATCGGCGGTGTTGCGGGCGGAGCGACGGCGGCAGCCCGTCTCAGAAGGCTTGATGAAAAAGCCGAGATTATAATCTTCGAACGGGGCGGGCACGTATCCTACGCCAACTGCGGCCTTCCCTACTATCTCGGCGGGATCATCCCCGATCGCAGGAAGCTCTTCCTCCAGACCCCGATGGGATTCAAAATGCGTCTCAACATCGATGTGAGAACCAACACCGAGATTGTCCGGATCAACCGCGCTGAGAAGATCGTCGAAGCGCGCAACCTCGCGACCGGCGCGTCCTCCCGGGAACGGTATGACAAGCTTCTCCTCTCGCCCGGCGCGGAGCCGGTGAAGCCGCCCATTCCCGGCATCGACGAAGAAGGCATATTCACTCTGCGCAGCGTTGCAGACAGCGACCGGATACGGCGCCACCTCACCGAAAAAAAGCCGGCTGCCGCGGTTGTCGTGGGCGGTGGGTTCATCGGCCTTGAAATGGCCGAGAATCTGAAGAGGCTCGGCATCGACGTGACAGTTGTCGAGATGACGAACCAGGTGATGGCCAACCTGGATTACGAGATGGCAGCAGCGGTGCACAGCCACCTTCTGGATAAAGGCGTCGCGCTCCTCCTCAATGACGGAGTTGCGTCGTTCGTCAAGAAAAACGACACAATCGCGGTCCGCCTCGCGAGCGGTCGCGAGCTCGCCGCCGGGATAGTTATTCTCTCCATCGGCGTGCGGCCGGATGCATCGCTGGCGAAAAACGCCGGCCTGGCAATCGGTGAGCGCGGCGGGATATCGGTAAACGAATATCTCCAGACGTCCGATCCGGACATTTACGCCGTGGGCGACGCCATCGAGTTCGCCCATCCCGTGACCAATCAGGCCACCATCACCTATCTCGCCGGTCCGGCGAACAAGCAGGGAAGAATCGCGGCGGACAACATCGTCTCCGGCAACACTCGAACATATTCCGGGACTCCAGCCACGTCGGTGGTGAGGGTGTTCGACCTCACCGTGGCATCGACCGGCGCGTCGGAAAAAATGCTCGGGGCGCGCGGCATCCCCTTCCATGCGTCCATAACCCACACTGATTCGCACGCGGCATATTATCCCGGCTCCGCGCTGATTTCTATGAAGATTCTATTCGCCCCCGATACCGGCCTCCTCCTGGGCGCGCAAATAACCGGGTATGACGGCGTTGACAAGAGGATCGACGTGCTCTCAGCCATCCTCGGCAGAAAGGGAACCATCCACGATCTTCTTGAATTCGACCAGGCGTACGCTCCGCCCTACTCGTCGGCGAAGGACCCGGTGAACATTGCCGGTTTCGTCGCTGATAATATCCTGAGCGGCCTGGTAAAAAACATACACTGGCATGAAATCAGTGGCCTTGATCCGGCGAAAACAATCGTGCTTGATGTGAGAACCGCTGGAGAGCACCGCGACGGCGCGATTGAAGGGTCGGTGAACATTCCCGTGGACGAGCTGAGAGACAATCTCCCATCAATTCCCCGGGACAAGAGGGTCGTGATCTACTGCGCGGTGGGACAGCGGGGGTATGTCGCGAGCAGAATCTTGGAGCAGAACGGCTATACCGATGTGTACAACCTATCGGGAGGATACACCACCTACAGTCTGGCGCGTCAGAAGTTCCCCGGCCGGAATCCCTGACTCTCCTCTGATCGCGCCTTTATTTTTAAAGATACTTCTCAATTATATATTTGACATCATCGGTATTCTGTGCCATTTTCAAATTGAAAGGAAATGGCGATGCTTCCCTCCTGCTACGATAAGAACGGCAATATCATTGATTTCTACACCATATTCAACATTTCAAATACGGCCGAACCGGGGGAGATAAAGTCGGCCTTCCGCACGCTCATCAAGCGCTATCATCCCGACACCGCGACCATCAAGGCCGACAATATAACCGAAAAGCTCGATCTGATCATACGGGGATACCGGATACTCATCGACGACGATTTGCGTATCGAATACGACCGCCTTCTCTTCAGCAACCGGAAAATCGATTCCCGCGGATACGCCATCATATCAAAAAAGAGGGTCAAGTATTCGGCGACCTTGAGCGAGATGCTGAAGGCCCGCCTCATGCCGCGGGGAATGAAGCGCAAGGACATTATCTTTAATTTCGGGCAGGATATCGAGATCCTGGTCACGCCCCTCGAGGCTCGGAAAGGCGCGGTCGCTTATATCGAATTGCCGGCGCGGATGACCTGCCCCCTCTGCCGGGGCAGCCATTCCAAAGTCCAGGCGAAATGCTATGTCTGCAACGGTGTCGGCAGGATCCACACCTCCTCCCAGCTGGAAGTGCACATCCCCCCGCACGTGGACGACAGCACCTACATCGACGTTGACATGATGAAGATCAGGCCGGACAAACTCACCTCCTTCAACTTGAAGAACCTGAGGATCAAAATTACCATACTGTAATATGATGCCGGGGAGCTCCATCCGGCACCCCTGCACGGCGCAGCAGGCGAATGATCAGTATATTTTTTTAAACTGTTTTCTGTACTTCTCGGGGGGCGAGCCCATATATTTTGGGAATATTCTGTTAAATGTCCGCAGGCTCTCGAACCCGACTGAAAAAGCGATGTTGATGACGGTTTCATCAGTTTCAACCAGCATTCTGGCAGCATCGTTCACCCGGAGTTCGCAGATATAATCGCCCAGCTTGCGGTTCGTGTAGGTCTTGAAAAGTTTGCCCAGGTTGTCGGGGTGAACATCAACGGAAGCCGCGAGGCCCTCCCGCGATATGTCAGAGGTATAATTCTTGTGGATATATTCCATCACCTTCTTTAATTTTTCCTCGGCAGACGTTGTGAGATATATCGCTGATGTTTTTTTATTCATGTCCGATTCTTTTAATTTGTCGCTCAGGAGCGCGTTTTCGATGACGAAGTCTTCCAGGCTGGTGTTGAGATCCCTGATCTCATCCACCATGCTGATGATCCGCGACACCAGGACAAGGGTCGTGCCCAGGTAGAGCACCAGGGCCGAATAGGGGAATATCATATATCTGAATATGAATCCATAGGACACGTTGATTCCTATAAACTTGAACAGATACATGAATCCGTCGTGTATCGCGCCTATGACAACGACACTCCCGAAAAAGCTGAATAATTTGGAATAGGGACTTTTTTTATACAGGGCGTATATCTGGCAGGAAAGGTTATAGAAGCCGATGCCGATTAAGCCGAGTATCAGCATTATTCCGAGCGGCCGTATCAATCGCACCGGGGCGAAAAAAATTTCAAGGGTACTGATACTCGCCAGGGAAAACCAGAGCAGTATTTCAGTTTTTCTCCGGTTGAATCCATATATCCGATGGAGGAAAATCGGATGCGTGACGTTGATCGCGGCCCATGCGAAGGCGAGAATCTTCAGCCGATTCAATTGGCTGCCGTAGATGTTCCAGAAAATGCATAGTTCCAGGACAATGATGAGCCCGCACGCGAGCTGAAGACAGTAAAAGAGATATTCCTGGGACGACCGCCGCCTGATGTAAAAGAAAAAGAATATGAAAAAAATCGGCACGCCCATTGCTATGATGATATAGTTGAGCGTTATGAGAAAAAAATTGTCCCGCGTCCTGCTTCTGTTCCAGTCCTCCATGCCCGTCACGGCAAGGGTGCCCAGCATCTCGCAGAAGATATAGCCCCAGATTCTCACGGCGATGACGTTCTTTCCCCCGTACCGCACCAGCGCTTTGGGTATCACGTAATAGCGGGGGTGATTCCACACGGAGAATCCATCGGGAGGAAATGTACCCATGCCGCCGATCCGTACGCCGTTGAAATACGTTTCATCTGCATTGCCGATTCTCCCCAGCATGAGGCCTATGTCCTCCCGGGGAAGCGCGCGGTCGATATGCAGGGTCTGTCTGAGCCAGAGAATATTTTCGATCGATCCGCTTTTTCTGAAAATATACGAAAACATGGTTCCGGGCAGCCGTATTGAATCCCATGATGAATCATCATAATCGACGGCCGCATACTTGTCATCATCGTTTGGCTGAATTTTCCACTCCCCGTGGAGAGAGGTCCGCCCATTGAGGGATGCAACCGGTACCTGGGAAAAGGCTCTGGTGCCGCATGATACAGCAACCACCATGAAAATGACGGTCAACATAAACCGGCATGCCTTTCTGTCGATTCTTGTGTCCGATATTGTCATCAGCCGACCGCCGTTTGGGATCAAGAGTTATGTCAGCACATTAGAGCTGCCAGAGCTGTATCCAGAATATGACAGCACGGCCAGCATACTGCATATTTTTTTCACGGCAACTACATTTTTAAATGGCGAAACTGTCGCGGTGGTTGTGCGATGGCACTACCAAACCAGTCATATCTGGCCGCAGGCGGGCGCCTTTTGGAGCCGTGAAATCTCATCCTTGAGCTGAATCATGACAGCAAGGTCGCCGTCGACGACCAGCCTGCCCGTTTTCCACGCCTCGATCTGGTTCAGCTCCCCGGTCTGGAGCGCCTGCCAGTCCAGGGCCGATGCCCGCACGGTACAGGTTGGATTATCGATGCTGCCCGAATGCCTGCTCGCGTTTCCTCTATCAGATACGATATACCAGTCGGACCCGCCCGGTCCGGATAAATTAAATTGGACGGTGACCGTGGCCTCTTTGATATCGATGATTTTTTTCTGCTCGCCCGGCGCGGGAAGGACAAGAAGCCCGGCGATGTGCCGGGTGCAGGCATTATTCCGGTACATCTCCTCATTGACTGGAATCCCCTGTCGCTTCATTTTTTTCAGCACTGAAACGAGGATCATTCCGAAACGCACGGCGGAAAAGACCTCGTTAAAGCGATAGTTCCTCACCTTCCATTCGGTGATTTCCTCATATCGACGAATTGTCTCATCCGCATCGGGCGAGCCATCCAGCCGGTGCAGGCTGTATTCCTCCGAAAGGTACCGGTCCAGGAAAATGAACCAGGCGAGGTCGGCTTCTGGATCGCCCAGGAAGGCCATCTCCCAGTCCAGGGCCGCCAGTACTGCGAAGTCGGGCACGCGGTACAGGGTGTTGCCCATGCGCGCGTCCCCCCAGCAGAGGCATACCCGCTCCGGTTTGTACCGGTGCTCCCGGAGCCACCGGAGCGCCTGTTCCAGAACGGGATGCCGCTCGCTCGGATCGTCCTTGATCCAGGCATAGTACCGTTCCCAATAGGCGATCTGCCGGTCAATGGGGCCGGTGCCGCCGCCGGGAACGCCGAGAAAATCGAGCCCCAGCCTTCGCCAGTCCACCCTGTTAATCTCCGCGACGGTTTCCAGGGATCCCCACCACATCCTGGCCCGGTCTTCCGGAGAAGACTCGAAGTAGATGCCGGAACCGTGATACGAGGGATAATCTTTTGGCATCGTGCCGTCGAGCCGCTCCATAAGATAGAATTGCGAACCGAGAACTGATTCATCTTCCTCAAGCCAGTACACCTCCGGCACGGGCACCCGGCTCCCCTTAAGCGCCTTCATTATGCAAAACTGATGGCTCAGGTGATAATCGGGAAACACCCTGTGCTCCACTGGTACGGAACGGAGCACCAGATCCCGTGCTCTCTGTTTCCCCTTTTCCTCCCAGGATAGTTTCAATAGGTACGTTTCATTGGAAAGACCCATACCCGGCTTCTGAATATCGGACACGGACAGTTTCACGGCTTCGGGCATCTTTTCACTGAGCCAGGGAACAAGCTTCGACACGATCCTCCCATGGGGATCATTCCGGTTTATCATGGTAATACTCCTTGGTTCGGTCTATGTATTTTTAATCAGCGCTACCGCAACCTCACGGCAGTCGCGCGTCAGTACGACAGGTATCCGTATTTCGGATACGTGCCGATAACGACCATCTCGACAATTCCGTAGCCAACCTCGCTGCCGCACCTCATCTCGCACATGAAGTCTTCTATGAATGAAACCTCTTTGAGCGTATTCGAATCCGTAAGGTCCAGCGTAAAGCCGTCGATATAATATCCGCCGAGCCAGAGGCCGTGCGTGAATCCTCGAAAACCGAAATAGCCTCCCGCCCTGATGTAGCAGGTGCTGAGCGGCCTCACTGCCACCTCTATCGGTTCGCCGCCATCCGTATGGAACACCACTGTTCCGCCGCTTATGTGGCGGATATCCTGTTTGAACGTATACTGGTGATCCACGGATGCAATTCTCCGTTCCGGCTGCCCGGCATCGGGCGGATACATCATCGCGCCGCTGAACGAAAGCAGCGACGCGTCCCAGTCTTCCCTGACATGATAGGTCACGCCCCATGAGTCGAACTGGGCCAGCATGAAATTATAGAGGTAGCCCCGGGGGACCTCCCCCGGCTGAACGCCAGTTTCCGGAACGCCGCCGCCGCGGCGGATCCCCCACGAGTGGTCTCTCTCGGCGCGCCACACAAGCTCATCGATCCGGAACATGGCCCCGCCGGCGTTAATCCATCCGGAGGGCCTGCCGACCTGAACGTAGCGCTTGATATTCTCAAGCACCCGCCCGCGCGACTTGGCGAACTGGGCCTCCTCCTCATGAGGCGGCATGGCTCCACGAAAATCGATCCGGAATCTGAGCCCGTATTCATTATCGCCCAGGGATAACCTCACGAGAGCGAGCGGTTCAATCACTTCATACGAGAAGGGCCCCACCCTGACCTCGTCGATGGCGGGCCGTAGCTCGCGCGAGGCCCGCACGCAATACTGCGTCTTCCCCTCGACGACGAAACAGGCATACGCGTCCATGACATTCCGGTTCGGGTAATGCCCGAACCCGGCCACCAGCTGGCGCTTCCCCTCAGTATCGTGAGCCGAAAACCATATCCGCTCGGTCCATTCCCGCGCGCTGGTCGCGACGCTGTCAAACGTATCCACGGTTTGATGACACAGGAATTCGTCATACTTGGTAAGCATGCCAGCCTCGGTTCTATATCTCTGTTGTATACCATGGGTGAGCGGGAGCTCACCCATGCTGTTATTTAATCACTTTATGGGAACAAGGCTACATGACGCCAGCATTTTTGTCAATATAATAGCGGTGTGGAAGGTTGTGTTTTAATTTGAAAAAAATTGTTTAGTTTTTCTCATTACCAAAAATTTTTTTCAAAATCCATATAACAAGTGGGCTTCCTATCAATGCCAATAGATATTTAAAATTTGTTTCAGTTACAAGATACCCTATATATCCTTTTTCTAATATTGCTTTAGTTTTGTCGGTCCATGGAGAAAAGGATTTCGCTTCATCTAAGTCCCTTGCAGAGGCGACAGCCAATGCTATTATTTTAAAATCATCAATATAAGCATATCCAAGATCTTCTTTTACACTCTTTATAAAGTCGTAACGAGTAACAAGATTTTTAAGTTTAGATCCCAACAGTCTTCCCATTAAACAATGTTCCGCATTATTTCCTAACCAAGAAGGAATTCCTGATCGAGAACTTTTAAAAGCACGAGACATAGCATCGTCTTTGGTCTCTTCTTGTCCCTGAAATATAAAACCAAACGCTCCTGGAATTAAATATTTTCTCTTGCACAATGCCATTGTGTCTAATATTTTTTTATTATTTGCGCCATAAGGACCACAAATCATAAATGGCGTAAATGATCTTCCTTCATTATTTATTTGTGCCTCAATTAGCGTATCAGATCTTATGGACTTTTTTAAAACCGGAAAGAAACACGGGTGTATTGCTGTCCATACAATACTATATAATGCTTTATATAATTTCTTAAAAATCATGTTTTTATCCACGCAATTTTTAAAAATTACTTATTCTTCAATCCCCCGGTAAAAAAGTCCCCCTGTATTGAAATTAAATGTATTATGGTGGTGCTAATGAATTAACAGAAAGTCAATTGAAAAATTGTTTTAAGTGAATTTATACCAGAAGAGACAAAAAAATGGATAAAAATAATAGCGGAATTATTAATGAATCCGGTGAAACGTCTCTGGAGGTTCTCTTCCCTGTAAAACGCTGTATTAGCGAAATTGAAGACTATATGACGGTGTATTTATAGGATATCATAATTAAAAAAAACAAAAAGGATGAATTTTATTTTTCCATAAATAATGATTTTTTACTTGACTGCCGTAACCCAAAGGGTTACATTGGCAGAGTGATCGGAAGTTTTAGGCACAAGGGTCTTGAAGAATTCTTTAATACCGGCAGTAAAAAAGGTATTCAACCGGGCCACGCGCCGAAATTAGAGCGTATTCTCGACAGGCTGGCGGCGGCACGAAGACCTCAAGACATGGGCCTCCCCGGCTTTAAATTGCATGAGCTTTCCGGCAATAAAGCGGGAACATGGGCGGTCAGCGTAAGCGGCAACTGGCGGGTTACCTTCAAGTTCGAGGGAGACAACGCCGTTAAGGTTGATTATGAAGACTATCACTGACGCAGGAGATGAGAGATAATGAATGTAACTAAAAGAAAACCGGTGCATCCGGGCATTGTATTACTTGAGGATGTAATAAAACCCCTTAACCTGTCTGTTACCAAGGCGGCCGCGTGTATGGGCATATCTCGGAAAACCCTCTCCGAGCTGGTTAACGGCCGCTGCGCCTTGACGCCCGATATGGCCGTGCGGATCGGAGAAGCGACGGGAACCACCCCGGAAAGCTGGCTTGAGATGCAGAACAGACTTTCCCTGTGGGTAGCTAAACAGCACAAGCCGCGGATAAAGCCTTTGGCTGAATTATGTGGGGCTTGACAGACCGTAGCCATGTGTCCTGTTATTCTGTAATAGATGCTATATATAAACTCCGCGCTCTCTGCGTTGAAATTTGATAATATATTCGCTGAGACAGGACGGTATTGTGCTTTGAGTTATGTGTATTTTCTATTATGAAATGAACACTTTCTGCCGGGCTATGTATTCATAAGGGGCCTGTTAGGCGAATAAAGACGCATACGAATATAATTATATTTATGTTCGTAGCAGTACCAAGCGATTATCGGGTTTAAAAATTTCTTTACTGATAATTCGTACGCTTTTAAAGCCGCCATGTTTTGGATTAAGAATAAAGATATTTTCTTTTAGTACGATAGATGATGGAACTTTTAATAATAACGTTTCCTGCGACTCCAACCAAAGAGTTCCATTTTCAATTGTATACGTATGCCAAGGAATAGAATTCCAGTTATCCGGAAAAGAAGCTTGATCCAATGTTTTAATTGATATTTCCGGTACTTCAACTGATACTATTAAACGATTATGCAAATCATTGATACATTGACAATGAACTATAGTCTCAAGAATGGCAAGAGAAATGTTTTCAGCTAAATAAATTGCAGGATAGCCTACTTTATTCCAGCGGCCACCCGAAAGCTCGGCACCTTTGCCGCTCAAATCATCAGCATGCCGAAGTTTAGAAACTCGATAAAGAATCATTAGCTGAATTCACTATATTCTATTCGATTTAATTCAGCTTTTATCATATCTCTTCCTTTGTGGGAATACATTATATCTATTGGTCTTTTGTTATTAAAATAAGCATTTTCAGTAATAAGCCAAGTATTCAATCTTTCCTTGTTGTCATCAAATGCTTGAAGTCCAATTGAATATATCTCTCCTACTTCCACAAAAATTTCAATAACCTTAAATTCTAATATTTTATGTTTATTCTCAAGGTCTCTTTGCAACGTTCGTATTGATATTGGCAAAATAGTAGACCAATATCTTAACGATAATTCTGTAAAGGTGATAAAATTCTTTGCATTATTTGCCGTGAATTTATTACGAATAACATCAATTAATTCATTATCATTATGAATTTTATTAACCACACGGGGTGGTAATTTGTACATGTGCTGCAAAAAATCATAGTTCATGGTGCATGCTCCAATTATATGCCATTTGGCATATAATATAATGACAAATGGCATATTTGTCAATCAAAATTATTCAACACAGAGATCGCAGAGAATTATATGTTATATAAACTCTGCGTCCTCTGCGTTGAAATCTGATAATAGATCGCTGAGACAGGACAGTGATGGGCCCTGAGTCGCGAATATTTTCCGTCGGCGCCTTTGATAAATCGAACAATGCTTGCATGCGCGCCTGGCAGCCCCGATACATCGGGGGAACCTGCGGCCTACGGATTCGAAGTCCGGCGCTCTATCCAGCTGAGCTACAGGCGCATGTGTATCGCAAAATGATTTTATAAATTGCGATAGATTGTAATTTTAACTACCGGCTATGCCGGTACGTTTGGAAGAGTTATACCATTTATTAGTTTAATAAAATTTAAGGAAAAATTTATCCTCCTGAACAAAAAACAAGTTACAGGAGGATAAAATGAGTATAGACAAATTAGCACATGTAGTATGGGAATGCAAGTATCATATTGTAATTGTGCCAGAATACCAGTACAAAATTTTCAGTATAGAAGTAAAAGAATCAATTAAGGATGAGCTTAAAAAGCTCTGTCTATGGATGCGGGTTCAACTCAAAACCGAGGCGGTAAAGGAAGGTAATCCTTAACCTGAAGGTTTTGAATACGCTTCTTAAAAGACTTCTACTTAAAACACAAGTATGTAAAACTTACCGCCGGAATATACCGGTACCAGAATTATCTTATTACCAACGGTGAAGGTAAATTCGAAACCGTAAATTTCACTCAGTCAAAGATATCCCTGTCTCTTTACCCCCATGAAGTAACCGAATTATACGGGGAATACCGGTTTTCAACAGGAGACCCGTCACACTATTATCGCGGACATGACGGTACCGCCGGGTTTATACTCGATTTTGATGTAGTGACTATTGATGCGATGTTCAATAAGAGGCTTATTGAATATGGATTTAAATCGGTTGACTGGCAAAACAAAATTACGCTACTGTACATCGATATCAGCAATCATGGCCATGTGACCCACTATTATACTATAAATTTAAATAACATCAAATATCTCAATGACTTATCAGCGACGGTCAATCTCTCATGGTATGTAATCGATACCACCAGCATCGATTCTTCATACTATTACCTGAACAGCGTCTTCAAAGAGCCCAATGATTCATATTATGTCCATACCGGCAGGATTGGCGTGTATTCCGATGTCTGGAAATATATATCACTCCATGGCGGCGTAAGCCTCGGTATAGACGCTGAAAAATATTTAATCGCCGGCGGTGATTTCGGTATAACCTTCAATATTCTCGGTTATGTTACCCTGTCGGCTACATACCTGCCCAGCTATTATATAGCACCAGGAACTAATAATACTCTGGATAGATTCATTGAATTATATGCTCTTTATGTTTACAACTACAACCTGACAAGCATCAGTAACCCATATTTTCAGCCGTCTATGATCGGGAAATCATTTTTGAATCATGGCTTAAACTTCATCGTAACCTGCAAATATTAAAAACTCAACTTCATGGTGCATCTTGAGGTTGATTTTATAAAATAGAATTATCTTCCCCTCCTCATTTGTTGATTCATATTCGTCTTGTTATTTCTGCGCATTTCATTCATCTGCATTTTCTTCTGTTCCATTCTCTGCTGCATACGTTCCCTATCGCGGTCAACCCGTGAATTTTGTTTCTCGATAGTATCATTCCTTGTGTCTTCCCCTTCATTTTGAATATCGTTTTTCTTGTTATTCTTTTCTTTCCCGATATCACCTGTATCCCGATTTCCCGTTTTTGCTCGAACTTTTAAATCATATATCGCCGGTAAAAGAAGGTGCGCATACGATCCGTTTCTCAGTTTATCAAGATCGTCGAAAATTTTCATATCTTCCTTTGTCGTCGGCATACATGCGAATGAATCAGAAATGATACACTTGCGCCCTGAAGGCACTGTTTCACTCTTTCCGGAGCGGATATGTGTGACTTTTATTGCGCCTTCTTTCATGATTACCAGCGTAACTCCGTCTTCGGTCTGGAGCAGGAATTCGGTGCCCAGAGGTTCAATCCGGGCATTGGGGGTCCGATATTCATATTTGATTGTCGTTTGCCGGCCATGTATGGCCGACAACAGCATACCGTCGCGCAGAGTGAGTCCGAGTTTCACATTAAGAGCCTTTTCTATTATAAAATTGTCGATAGAGAAGTCGTTATTATTGATAAGGGTGATTTTTATAGTATCATCATAAACGAGCTGTGCAATGGCCATTTCCGGTAAACGGATCATGCTCGCATCGTATACAGCTTCGCCGTTCCGTGCCGGTATACCGTTTACAGTAACACCAGCATCCATTCGGTTCATTACCATCGACCCCCTGCGTGTTTCCAGAGGCCCCTGCATAAAAATCGTCACAATCAAGATTATTCCGGCAACGGCGAAGGCGGCCGATGCAATGGCCGTTCTCCGGTGCTTTACGAGTAAGGAACGTATTCCGTTCGGTTCAGCATTGACATCTCCGTTCCTGATCTCCCTCCAGGAACGCATAATTCTCTCTTGTAGATCATTGCTCGCCTTCAGAGATTGATAGCGGGGAGCAATGGCTGCCATCAATTTTTCATATCTGGCGCGGCATGGGCCGCATTCATGTATATGCTCATCAATCCGTATCCGGTCCCGCTGGCGCAGGGTATCAGCACTATAGGCGGCCAAATCTTTATGTGTTAAATGTTTGTTCACGGTTAACAAGCCCTGCTTATTTATATAACGAATTTTGCAATGATAACAGCCAGTAATATTATAAAAAATATCTTAAAACCATGTTTTTCGATAGTCTCCGACAGGTATTCCAGCATGCTCTTCATTTTCCTTATGGCAGTCCGTTCCGATATTCCGAGGTTCTTCGCTATTTCTTCATATGTCTGGGAAAGCTCTATCCTCATGATGTATACAGATCGTGAAATAGGGTCTTTTTTCTCGATCAGCTCAGCCACCCTCTGTTTCAACTCATTATACTCAACATCCTCATGCATGGACCGGGAACCTGTATATTCGATATTATCATGGAGTGGAGTTTCATGCTTCTTTCGATTTTTCCGCATATAGTCAATGCAAATATTTCGGGCGGTTTTATACAAAAAAGCCCTGATGTTGCTTTCATCGAGAGGATATTTCAGGGAATATTGGATCAGCCTTACAAACGCGTCATGGAGGATGTCTTCGGCGGTTTCCTTGACCTTAACAAATCCGCAAACATATACTAAAAGCTCCTTAATATGCTTTTGGTAGATGTCGCTTACTGTCCGGTCGTCAATCATGTCTTTGTTGTAGTTATAATAATCTAATCGTTTACTATGGTCTATTATGCGAAATAATACTTGTCGCCTGGTTCGCCGATAACTATTTTTTTGAATCTTGATTTATTGCGAGATCAATCTCATATTTTTTGCAATATTAAGAAGTCCGCACATATCATTTAGCAAATATCATTTTCAATGATATCAGAAGTAGTGCCATGCCGAATGTTCTCTCAAGTATTATATTTGAGATATTTGTCGCCAATTTTGCTCCTGCAAAACTGCCGATAAGAAATCCGATGCATATAAATAATGCCGCATGAAAATCAACATACCCTTGTTTGTAATATGTCCAGGCGGCGAGTA
>MIBH01000029.1:0-4640 GCA_001829455.1 Spirochaetes bacterium RBG_13_51_14 | reverse complement strand
ATTTAATTAACATAAGCGGCCATATATGTAAAAATTGCAATGAAATAAATGTAATAGATTATATTGTAGGCTTGATAATTTTATTTCTATTCATACTCATTTCAAAAATAGTAAAACATTTGAGATCATAAAAATACTTTCTAACTTATAATATTTTGATTATATTTATAATTAGTATTGCTTCAATGATTTTATGTTTGGAGGTTAATAAAAATGAAATCAGGATATTTAATCAGACGGGTCTTATTGAGTTTATCTATTATTCTTATGATATTCTCCGGGTGTGATGTCAAGAATTCCGGCCCATCGCTCAGTAAAACATTGATAGGCAATGTTGCCATAAAGGGATACGATTCTGTTGCATATTTCAAGGCCGGCAAGGCGTTGAAAGGGGACGAATCTATTTCATTCAAGTGGCACAATGCAATCTGGTATTTCGCAAGCAAAAAAAACAGGGACCTGTTTGCCGCCAATCCCGTGAAATACGCCCCGCAGTACGGAGGCTATTGCGCATGGGCGATGGCAGGCTCACGCAAAGCCCACACCGATCCGGAAGTGTGGAAAATCGTAAACGGTAAACTGTACCTGAATTGCAGCAAAGCGGCGTTTGAAAAATGGCAGAAAGACATACCTGGAAATATAAAAAAGGCTGACGTCAACTGGCAAAAGTTTGCAGATAAGAACTGATAGTAATACTGTTAGTTGTCAGTTTCTGTAAAATACTGAAGGCCCCTCTAATACATCCCAATCGATTTCCGAGAAGAGCTTACGGCAATGTGCGATGGTACCGCCCCGGCCCTCCTCCGTTCGCTCCTTCGTATCACGCGGGTTTGCGCCAACCTCCGCCCAGAATAGATTTGCCCCGGCAAGGGCTCCGACCGTGCACGGCTCGTGTGTGCAATTTCCCTTAGTCGAGCGAGGCATGGCGAGACGCGTAATGGCCACAATCTGCGCCATGCGGAGTTCACTTATCATCCCGTGCTTCTCCAGCGGGCTCCCGGGGATGGAAATACGGCGTGCAGCGCCGCTGAATGCGGGATTCAGCGATGCGGTAAATAGAATCATGTCGGCCAGTTCTTCGTTGGAATGCTCGGGACCAATTGGCTCCACGCACGTGCCCACCACCAGTCCGGCCTCTTGAAAAGCCCTTATACTATCGATGCGCTTACGTGGATCAAGATTGCTATCGACCCCCTCTCGGAGCCTCAGGGCATGATAGACACCGTAATATCCGGCATCTTTGAGCGCCGTTGCCTCTTTAAAATTTTTATCTCCCACGTTGTCGATCATGACAGTCTCCGGGCGAAGCTTTTTTTTGATGTCACGGGAAATATCAAGGTACATCCCAAATGGATACTGTGCCGTGGTCATAACAAATATCGCGTTGGCCCCAGATTGAGTGAAAGCTGGGCATGCACCTCTGCTTTTCCTTGCGAAACCTCGCGGGAGATGCGTGCTGCCTCGGCCATCAGTATCATCGCCTCAGAAGAACGGGGCTGTAGTGATAGCGCGAAGGATAGTTCATCTTCCGAAAGAATACTGCCTCCCCGTGACTTTAATACAATATCATTAACATTCATAGCCTTTTCTTTTACTTTCCTCTTTGACGTTAGTTTAATTATCTCACGGATAACAGCTTGAACAGAAAAATAGATGTTTTTATCAAAAGCCTTTGACGTCAATCATGCTTCTCGTATAGCCCGTTCTTCCGTATATAATCGATGACCGCGTCCGGCATGAGGAACCTGACAGATGTTCCCGCACCGAGCCGTTCCCTGATCATGGATGAGCTTATATCGACCAGAGGGTTTTGTGCATGCATCACTTGGCAGTGGCTGAGATCCGTTTTCGTCATGCATGTGTCGCCGGGGTCCTGTTTGTTTTCTTCAGCAGTTCCGATCTTGATAAACCGAATAATTCGATTTGCCAGTCAAGCTCCTGTTCATTTTTAATGTTAAAAACATTCTGAACGATACTCTCGGGGAGCCTGTTCCGTTTGGCGAATTCCCTTATGGTAATCCCGGTTGAGTACTCAAAGTGATTTGATATCTTTGGTATCTTTTCAGATTTTCCGCCCCAGAGCCGCGATGTATGAAACGACAAGGCAATCAGGACTGCTATAATTGATAGAAAAATCAGAGTTCTTTTTATCATTCCCATATAACTTGCAGGCGATGTGATATCTCAAATTGGATTGCCTCAAACAATTGAAGCAATCCAACTGATATTCATTTTTGACACTTAAAATATGGAATCAGCCCTCATGACACCCGTGCTCATGTTCATGGCAGGCGACGCCGGAATCTTTCAAACTGCCGGCTAGCCATTGTTCCGTGACCGTTTTCACGTCTCCGGAGCAGCCTCTCAGCACTTCAATGCCCTTACTGCTGAGGACATTGACCGCCCCCTCGCCCATGTTCCCGGCCAGCATCATGCTGACGCCCATCTGCGATAGCGTATGCACGATATTGGACTTGCATCCGCACCCTGCCGGCGACATGACCTTTTCTTCTTTGACAATCTCGTTTTTCTCATTGGTGGTGAATACCGTGAAATATTCACAGTGCCCGAAATGGGCGTCCACTTTATTCTGGTTTGATGGTAATGCGATCTTCATTGGTTTCTCCTTTTTAAAATTCAATATTCTCTATTGTTTACGGCAATGGGGGCATACAAATGCATTCCCTGATGAAATCGAAGAATCATATTCTCTATTACAACGCGGGCACCTGAGGCGTTTTGTTTCCTCGATGGATACGTCCCCTCCCTCGATTTTAAGCGCCTTCCCATTTATCAGCACGTCCGCGATCTTTTTATGGGCTGTTTCAATGATCCTGCCGAATGTCTGGCGCGAAATGTTCATTTTTTTTGCGCCGTCCTCTTGGTACAATCCTTCAAAATCCGCAAGGCGTATTGCTTCAAATTCATCAAGGGTTAATATAACTTCCTCAAGGATCGAAGCCGGTATGCCCCTGGGCTTGAAGTAGTTTTTATCGGGCGCACAGCCCACATTTCTGCAACATTTTGGTCGTGACATTTTATTCGCTTTATTGTTGACATTGTGAGCATATGCCCATAAGCTGTCAAGAGATTTATACAGAATAATTTTTTCCGATTAGGTCTATTGATATATTACAGATAGTTAGATTATGCTGGAAAACGAAGAAAAAAACATCATCCTCAACAGCATAGCTGATGGGGTATTCACCGTTGATATGGATTTCCATATCACCTCCATTAACCGTGCGGCAGAGAAAATCCTGGGCATCGAAGAAAAAGACGCTCTCGGCAGGCTCTGCTTTGAGGTCTTCCATGCGAACATCTGCGAGCATTCCTGCGCATTGAAAGAAACGTTGAACACCGGTAATAATATAATCAATAAAACGATATATATCGTCAATTCAGGCGGGGAGAGAGTCCCAATCAGCGTGAGCACTGCGCTTCTAAAAAATGGAAAAGGCGCCGTCATCGGCGGCGTCGAGACATTCCGCGATATGACAGCCCTCGAAACGCTGCGTAAAGAAATCGAGGCGAGCTACACTTTCGAGGACATCGTCAGTAAGAATAAAGTCATGCGTGAGCTATTCGGCATTCTCCACGACATTGCGACAAGCGACAGCTCCGTCCTCATCGAGGGATCCAGCGGCACCGGTAAGGAACTTATCGCCCGGGCGATCCATTCGCTGAGCAATAGAAAGATAAAGCCTCTTGTCGTCATCAACTGCGCTGTAGTCCCCGACAATCTCCTTGAATCGGAGCTTTTCGGCTACAAGGCGGGAGCCTTCACCGACGCGAAAAAAGACAAGCCGGGGAAAATAGCCCTGGCAGAGGGAGGCACCCTCTTCCTCGACGAAATCGGTGAAATATCGCCCGCTATTCAGGTCAAATTGCTTCGCTTCATTCAGGAACGCGAATACGAGCCGCTGGGAGGCGTTGCGACTATTAAATCTGATGTACGAATTATCGCGGCCACGAATAAAATACTCACGGAAGAAGTCCGTACCGGCAGCTTCAGGGAGGACCTCTATTATCGCATTAACGTCGTCAATTTAAGGCTTCCGTCCCTGGCCGAGCGAAAAGAGGACATCCCATTCCTGATCAATCATTTTATTCATAAATACAATATTCTCAAGGGTAAAAATATCGAGGGCGTGAGCGATGACGTCATGAACATCCTCATGAACCATGATTATCCCGGCAATATCCGCGAGCTGGAAAATATTATCGAGCATGCCTTCGTCCTCTGCAGGGAGCCATATATCCGCCAGGCGCATCTTCCCAACCATTTTAAAAATATCGTAACGCCGCTCCAAGAATATTTGACCCTCGAAGAAATGGAGCGAATTTATATATTCAGAGCACTGGAAAAAAATTCGTGGAACAAATCGAAGGCGGCTAAGGACCTCGGCATTGATACGTCCACGCTCTGGCGGAAGATGAAAAAACTAAATATTGTTAAGGAATAAAAATATATTGCAAAATGCAATACTTGCCGTGCAACTCCATTGCATTTTGCAATAGTTTTAACGTAATTCAAATGTCCCCTAAAATCATAAATAGATAATCAAGACCTTGCGTTAAATATTTTTCCGCATCAGAAGTCGATTTGCTTTCATTTTTTTTAAAAAATCTACAAGAAC
>MIBH01000028.1:39893-56986 GCA_001829455.1 Spirochaetes bacterium RBG_13_51_14 | reverse complement strand
CCACAAACTATTCATGGGGATACGTCAGCATCTATATAGAAATTATAAACGTGTACAACAGCCGTCCTATAGTGATGGAGAGCTGGGATTTCCGGCTTCCCTATCTGGGAGCGAAGAATCCGAAGCGGTCTTCCTTCGGTAGCACGTTGGCACTGCTTCCAAACTTTGGGGTTGAGATTAAATTCTGATTATGCAAGGAGAAATACGATGAAGCGCGCCGCAGGAACAGTTTTCGCCTTTATTGTAGCGCTTATGGTGGGAGTTCAGACTTCATGCATCACCACGCCCGTGACGGTTACCTCGTCTACGACGCCGATGCATGATAAGAAGATCATCATGAATTACGGCCCGGCCACCGGATCAAACCGCACCTGGTCGCTATTTGGGGTATGGATGATAGGGAGGCCGGATATTGAAAAAGCGATTCAGGACGCCCTCAAGAAAAACGGTGGAGACGCTCTCATTAATGTTTCCTGTTATGAAAAGACATGGTGGTTCCTGTTCTTTGCCCTGCATTACGTGGTAATTGAGGGAGAGGCCGTGGCCTTTGAGAAGGGACATGGTAAAGCCGATGCGGAGAAAAATCCTGTTAAGCCGGTAAAATGAACCAAGAGGATGAAAGGATGATAATATCGCTTGGGGCACAAAATAACCGTATGCGAAACAAACGAATCTTAAGACGATACGCTTATCTTCTCTCTGTTATCTGCATCACTTGCTCGATACCCGGATGCCTGAGCAAACAAGTTAGGAATGTAGGCTTGGAGCCACAGGCGAGAATAATTGAGAATACCAAATACCGGATTCTCGGCGATTCTGAAGGGCAGAGCTCGAGCTTTAATCTCCTCTGGATAATCCCGGTTACTCCGCGTATTGATTATGACAGGGCTGTGAATGAAGCGATCGGCAATTTGCGCGGCGATAATCTTATTGAAGTGCAGACCTGGCTTGAACGGCAATACTGGATCGTCGGGATGGTCGAAATTCTTCACGTGAAAGGCAAGGTTATTCAGTATGAAAAATAATGACAGTGGTCCAGGCGGACCATGCAAAGGGGAAGTATTGTAAAAGATCAGTCCTGTTAGGATAGATCGTAAACACTTCTCACCCGGCTATGGCGGCCCTGGGAGTATTTCAACACTACAATCGCCATCTCACATGGGAAGGAGAAGAAGTAATGCGATCGCCGTTAAAACCATACCTACAATTACAAGCACTTGTTTCATTTACATAACACCACGTTTCACTAATGTTTATTTATTAAAAATCCACCCGGGCGGGATGTTTTTTATAAATTTTTTTCAATTTTTTTGTCTTAAAATATTATGTCTATTTAAACAAAGATTAAATAACTTAAAACAAAAACTGACGAGAGATAAATAATTAAATGAGATTTATTTATGTTGTGCAGTTAACAAAATATTATGAAATAAAGCAATAAAAATATTTTTTTTATAAAAAAATTAAAAAGCGAGGTGAATTAAAAAACTATTTAAATATTAATTGTTTTGGATGTATCTCATAGGAAATGGTTGCGTGTTACAGGTTAAATAGAAATATAATTGTTGAATATCACAATAATAATACCAGATATGCCCCCGCCGCCTACAGCGGCGGGGGCATATGCTAAATTATTTTTTATCGGGAGTATATGTATGAACCGCTTCACTGAAAAATACACTGGAGAAACGTTTGATCTTATTGTTATCGGGGGTGGGATTACCGGCGCCGCTGTAGCATACGATGCTGCCTGTCGAGGTCTCAGGGTCGCCCTGTTAGAGAAGAACGATTTCGGCGGCGCAACATCAGCGGCGACCTCAAAACACATCCATGGCGGCCTGCGGTACCTGGCAACTATGGAATTCGGTCTCGTGAGAGAGTCACTGCGAGAGCGTAAAATTATGGAGAACATCGCCCCTAATTTTGTCTATCCGATTCCAAACATGGTGACTACCAATACATTGAAAATAACCAACACCAAATGGGTTATCAAGGCGGGTATGATTCTGTACGATATCCTTTCCTTTGACAAGGGATGCACGTGGGATAAAAGCAAACGAATTCCCCTGCACAGGACGCTTGATAAGGAAAAAGTAATTGAACTGGAACCTAACGTGAAAAAGGAAGGCCTCACCGGAGCGTCCGTATACTACGATTGTATCAGTATTTTCCCTGAACGGTTAACACTGGCGTTTATTAAATCAGCGGTATCGTACGGCGTACAGGTGGCAAATTATGCCGAGGTTGAAGGCTTTATATTCACAGACGACCACCGCGTAGCTGGGATCAGGGTGCGCGATGCCATAACCGGTAAAAAGTTAGCAGTACGGGGAAAGCTTACGGTGAACTGCGGCGGGCCGTGGGCGGACATAGTGCTGGGGCTTGCGAAAAAGGAGATTAGCGAGGAACGGCTGCGCAGATCAGAGGGAATACATATCATTACCGGAAAGCTGGTGAATGATCATGTCGTAACTTCCATGACGGCGAAAGGCCGGCATTTATTCATCATCCCCTGGCGCGGCCATTCGCTGATAGGCACAACCGACAAGGAATATATCGGCAGGCCCGATGATTACCGCGTGACGGGAACGCGGATACAGGAGCTTCTCGACGAAGTGAATGATACGTTCGGGCATAAAAAATTTTCATTCAAAGACATACGATTCTTCTACGGCGGGCTCCGGCCCCTGGTGGAAGACCAGACCGAAGACGTGTATGAATCATCGAGAAAATATGAGATCTATGACAATGAGAAAGACGGTCTCACCGGACTCATCACTGTGGAGGGAGGAAAATACACAACCAGCAGGAATCTCGCCGAAAATGTACTCAAAGTAGTTTCCAGAAAAATTAATAGAAAGCTGAAACGCACCATCACCGACAGGGAATACCTGCACGGGAGTGAAATACCCGATATGGCATTGTTTCTGAAAGCGATAGTAAATGAGAACCGGGATTTCAGTGCAAAATCTATGGAGTACCTGGGCAAAAATTATGGGACCGAGTACCGGCAGGTATTGGAGATCGCTCGAAAAAACAGGTCTCTCGCACGGACGGTCAATGACGACGGCGAAATACTGGCGCAGGTGGTATACGCGGTTCGTTTTGAATTGGCGAGAACGCTGAACGACATTCTTTTCCGGAGGACCGGTATAGGCACACTGGGCGATCCCGGCGATGCGGTGCTCCGTCTTGTGGCCCAGACCGCCGGCAGGGAACTGAGATGGAGTTCGATAAGGATCACGGAAGAGATCGCGAAAGCGAGGAGGGCCTTTATCATCCCTCAGCCGGGTGATCACGGTAAGCACGGAGCAGTATCTGCCAGGGCAGGTAGAAAAGGAGGGTCCCGTGGGACAAAAACAAGGAAAAAATAAATTCTTCATGCCGGACTGGATCGAGGAACCGCCGATACCGGGTTCATACCGGTCCATATTCAAATGGGGCGCCCCGGACGCTTTCAAGCACCCGAACAAGCGGCTGTACAAATTGATGAAGGAAACCTTCAATCTGACCGAAAACGACTTTTTAAAAAGGCACAATGAGGGGAATGAGCCGGTCCGGTGTGGACATAAGATCGGGCTGTCGAAGAGCCATATCTCCGCGCTGACAAGAATTGTCGGCCCAGACAACGTGAGCACTGACGATTATTCGCGGGTGAAATACGCTTCGGGAAAAACGGCCGAGGAAGCAATCAAGCTGCGTAACGGTATTGTGGACCGTGCCGCAGATGTGGTTGTGCACCCGCGCGGCAAGGATGATGTCCAGAAAATCGTCGCGTACTGCAACAGGAACCGGATTCCGATATACGTATACGGCGGCGGGTCATCGGTCAATTTCGGCCTGCGTCCTTCCAAGAGGGGCGTCACCCTGGTTATGAGTAAGTATATGAATGCCATTATTGAATTAAACGAGGCTAATCAGACGGTACGGGTGCAGCCGGGCATGTTGGGTCCCGCTTATGAAGAGATGCTCAACAGTGCGCCCGAGAATCTGGGCGCGAAGAGACGCTATACCGGCGGTCATTTCCCCCAGTCTTTCGAGTACTCTTCAGTGGGCGGCTGGGTAGCGACCCTTGGTTCGGGACAGTCTTCATCGTATTATGGCGACGCTTACACCCTGGTCATCAGTCAGGAGTATGTGACGCCGGCCGGTGCGATTGCCACGCTGGGGTACCCGGCCACAGCCACCGGCCCGAAGATAAATGACATCATGAAGGGTAATGAGGGAAGTTACGGCATTCTGGTGGAACTCACCATGAAGATTTATCGATATATGCCGGAGAACCGGAAGCGTTTTGCCTACATGTTTCCCACCTGGGATGCTGCGGTTGAAGCATCACGGGAAATAACTCAGGGCGAATTCGGGATGCCTGCCGTGTTCAGAATCTCGGATCAGGAAGAGACGGACGTGGCATTGAAGCTGTACGGCATCGAAGGAACGATTATCGACGCATTCATGAGAATTCGGGGATTCAAGCCGTTACAGCGATGCCTTTTCCTCGGCACGGCTGAAGGGGAGAAAAATTTTGCCCGTAATGTAAAACGGCAGGTGAAAAAAATATGCAAAAAATTCGGCGCCCTCTACATCACCGGGTATCCGGTCACGCAATGGGAGCACGGCCGGTACACCGACCCGTACCTGCGCGAGGACCTTCAGGATTACGGCATCATGATTGACACACTCGAGACGGGCGTTACCTGGGACAATATTCATCATCTCCACAAGGGCGTACGTGAGTTCATCAAGAAGCGGCCCCGCACGATATGCATGACGCACGCGTCCCACTTCTATCCCCAGGGTACGAACCTGTATTTCATTTTCATCGCGAAGATGAAACATATCCGGGAATACATCGCGTTCCAGGACGGCATCATCGACCGGATCAACAGGTACGGCGGGTCTTTGAGCCACCACCACGGAGTCGGAAAAATGCTTGGACCGTGGATGGAGAAGCACCTGGGAAGGAATCAAATGGAAGTCCTGCGAGCGTTGAAACGTCATTTCGATCCAAACAATATCATGAATCCGGGCGGCCAGCTGGGGCTTGATGTGAGGGGTAAAGACTGGCGGAAGATCAAATAAGATGCATACTATGCTTCATTTCCGGGCGTTGAATAGACTTTTGCCTGTGCGGTACACACAGCGGCGCGTGCATGGATATCTAACAGAGGAACCATGAAATTTTTAAATCAATTCCGTATAACGGGTCGGTATTCACGGCTTCGCCTTGATCGATTTCTTTCCATGCGATACGGCTACTTGAGCAGGTCCGAATGGCAGAAAGAGATCAGCCGGGGAAAAATTTCATACAACGGGCATGTCGTCACAAAATGCAACAAGACGATCAACGCCGGAGATGTGATTTCGTATGCGGGACGGGACGCGGCGGAGCCGGACGTAGACGAGGGATATGCAATCGTCTATGAGGATGAGTATCTTCTGGGGATCGACAAACCCGGGAATCTCCCCGTGCATCCGGCCGGCGTGTTCTATCATAACACGCTCCTTTCATTTCTTCAAGAACGATTACGGATGAAACTCCACCTGCTGCACCGGCTCGATCGTGAAACATCCGGGATAATCGTGCTGGCAAAGGACGCGCGGGTGGCGTCGCAGATTCATGCAAATTTTGATTCGGCTGAAAAGACATACCTGGCACTGGTGCGCGGAGTACCGCACCACAATGATTTTATGGTGGATATGCCCATTGATGCTGACGATTCATCCGTGATTGAACACAAGAGGGTTGCCCGGCACGACGCCCGGAAGGAGGCACGAACCAGGTTTTTCAGAATGTTATCGTTTAACGGGTTCAGTCTTTTGAAGGCGGTACCCTATATCGGGAGGCAGCACCAGATCAGGGTGCACCTGAAACATGCCGGGCTCCCTATAGTGGGGGACAAGCTTTACGGAGCGGATGAAAGCCTGTACTCTGAGTTTATTGACACGGGCCCGACTCCGGAGCTGATACGGAGGCTTGGATTCAGGCGCTCGGCGCTTCATTCGCGTTCGATGCTTTTTTATCATCCCGCACTGAAGAAAAAAATATGCCTCAAGGCCCCTCTTCCCGAGGACATGCGGCAGTTTATCATCCAAGGGCGGGGGTATCATGTCTGAGCCGGTAATTCCTCCCAGAGCGAAACTTTTCATCGGCATTATCTTCAACTCGGAAGAGATCCTGAGAGCCGTTGAAAAGATTCTTTACCGGAAGTTCGGGGATATAGATTATCGAACGAAAAACATCCCATTTACTCATACCAGATATTACCGTGAAATGGGACCGGCGCAATTCAAAATTCTGCTTTCATTCCGGAAGCTGATATGGCGGGACGATATTGTTGAAATCAAGCTGTACACAAACAGGATCGAGAAAAGGTTTTCGGAAAATAAAATAAGGAAGGTGAACATCGATCCGGGATATCTGACACTGTCCAACGTCTATCTGGCCACCTGCAAAGAATTCTTTCACCGGATGTATCTCCGCAAGGGGGTCTACCTGGAAAATGAGTACCGGTACGTCGCCCGGCGGTTCCAGCCCTGGGAGTGGACCTATCCCGATTATCTGAAGCAGGATTATCTGTTCTTCTTCCACGAGGTCCGGAGGATGTATCATAATCAGATGAGTGGCTCATAGATCTACACATCAACCACAACGGTGGCGGACCAGCCATTATCCTCTCTGATAACGCTCAGATTATGCATGGTTATGGCCTTGATGTCAACGGTGAAGCGGTGCCGCGCGCGGTCAATTTTTTCTCCCCGCGCGATGCAAGCGAGGTTATATCCGTCAGTTGATTGAGAGATTTCAACCTTTTCCGGAATAAGGATAATTCGCTCGGAATCCTTGTAATAGATGAATTCCGAAAGAAAATCAAAATAGAGCAGTTCCACGTCCGGCGCCGCGCAGGTAATGGTGATGGACGTGGCTGGCCTGATATCCTCCGGATTCTGCATCATGATTGAGGCCAGGGTTTTCGCGCCGGCTGAAAAAGTTTCCGAAAGATTTTTTCCGCGCACGCGGTATGCGATATCGGCCCTGCTGAGGCTGTCGAGAATCTCGTAGGACATGCCGGTCATCCCTTGATGTTGCCCACGGGAACGAGCTTTGCCACGACGCGGCTTAATCCGCCTTTTTCAGTTGCCTCGATCACCTCGTCCACGTCTTTATAAGCGCCGCCAGCCTCTTCGGCGAGACCGGGGAACGAAGAGGTGAGCACATAAATGCCCCTCTCTTCAAGACGCTTCTGGAGCTCCCTGCCGTTAAAGGAACCTTTTGCCTGATGACGCGACATAACGCGTCCGCTCCCGTGGCACGTGGAATAAAAAGCCTCGGCAGCTGTAGGTACGCCGGCCAGCAGGTATGACCCGGTTTCCATGCTCCCGCCGATGAGTATCGGCTGGCCGGTCTTCTGATACCGGGCGGGTACTCCTTTCATTCCCGGTGCGAAAGCCCTGGTCGCCCCCTTACGGTGAATCAATATAACCCTCTCTTTCCCATCTATGATCTGCTCTTCCAGCTTTGCTGTGTTGTGGCACACGTCGTAAATCAGGCGGAGGCCGAGATCCTCGGGACTTTTTTTGAAAACGTCGCAGAAGACGTTTTTGACAGAGTGCATGATCATCTGCCGGTTTAGGAAGGCGTAATTGATGGCGCAGTTCATCGCCTTGAAATAGTTTTGGCCGTCCTCGGATGCGAATGGCGCGCATGCAAGCTCCCGGTCGGGCATCGAGAGTCCGTATCTGCTTCCCATAACAGTGAGAAATCTCTTTAAATAGTCAGTGGCGATCTGGTGGCCGAAGCCGCGGCTACCGGAATGAATCATAACCATGATCTGGCCGTCGCGCGTAATGCCGAAATTCTCCGCGCAACTGCTGTCGAATATGTTGTTTTTTTTCGCCACTTGGATTTCACAGTAATGGTTCCCCGAGCCAAGGCTTCCGATCTGCTCTTTCCCCCGGTCGCGGGCCCTGCTGGATACCGCGCGCGGATCAGCCTCCTTCATGCAGCCGCCTTCCTCGATGTTCTCAAGGTCGCTCGCTTCGCCGTAGCCGTTCTGAACAGCCCAGCGAGCCCCCAGGGTCATGGCCTCGTCAAGCGTGTTCTGTTTGACGCGCACCAGGCCGTCCGAGCCAACGCCGGAGGGTACCCGGTTGAACAGGGTCTGGATGAGGGTTTTCAGTTTCGGCTTCAATTCTTCGAAGGTGAGCGACGTCGCCATGAGGCGGACGCCGCAGTTAATGTCGAATCCGATGCCTCCCGGTGAGATGACTCCCGTATCCGGATCGATGGCGGCCACGCCGCCGATGGGGAAGCCGTAGCCGGAATGACCGTCGGGCATGCAGAGAGCGTGTTTGATGATGCCCGGCAGCAGGCACACGTTCGTGAGCTGTTCCGCAACTGCGTCGTCCATGTTCTCGATGAGCTTCTGCGAGGCGTAGATGCGGGCGGGCACCCGCATTCCTGGCTTATGGTTCATCGGGATTTCGTAGAGGTAATCGTGTATCTTTTTAATTCCGCTGATTTTCATGCTACTGTGACTTACTGTATCGTCTTCTGCAAGTTTTCCATGTTTACGGTCAGGCTTGTGGCCAGGTTCATAAGCTTGTCGGACATATCGGTCAGGTGGATGTAAAAAACGTCGATTTTAACGATAATATCCTGAGAGAGTGCGACCTCGTTCACGCTTTTCTCAGCGAGGTCGTCGATAAGGCTGGAGAATGTATGAAAACCCTCGATATGACCGATGAGAGTCTGGACGTCTGTGTCAACGGAGAGTATGAGTGCTTCCAGCATGTTAAGAAAGTTGCGGTTCAGGTCAAGGAAATTGATGATTTCCTGAAGGGACTGCGAAGTCTCTGATATCTGAACCGACGCTTCCCTGATCCTGCTCACCGATAAGCGTATGATATCGCCGATCTCTTTCGCTGACGAGATGCTGGTATCGGCCAGCTTAGATATCTCGTCCGCAACGACCGCGAAGCCCCTGCCGTGTTCTCCGGCGCGTGCAGATTCGATGGACGCGTTAAGGGAAAGGAGGTTGGTCTTGTCGGCTATATCGTTGATGGTGTTGGATATTTCTTCGATGCGTGAAGATTCCTCGCGGAGTTTCTCGATCACCGAACTGGCGTTTTCGAGCCTTGTATTGCATTGATCGGACAGGGTCATGAATTTTTTCGCCTCTTCGCGGGCCGATTTGCTTGAGTCCGCAGTATGGCGGAACTCCTTGCGGAGCCGGTCGATGAGATCGATTCCGTGAATGCTGGCGTCCAGTTGCTTTTTGGTTTCTATCGTTATTTCGTGGAACGAGGTGAGGATATCGATTCCCACGCTCTTGCTTTGCTCGAACAGATCGGACTGCCGCGCGACCGTTTCATTTATTTTGATTGAAAAATCGCCCATGATGGATGAAGCCTCAAGCACGTTGGTCACGAGGGTCCTCGCTTTGGCGATGATATGTTCGATTCGTTTTTTTTCATTCTGAAGAGCGGCCTGCTGATCAATGATCTGCCGAGAATTGCGCCAGTTCAGAACACGAATCCGGTCAAGGACATAAACAAAAAACATGGAAATGAATGATGCGGTTGCCAGGTCCGTCACCCTCGACCGGTCAGGGACTGAAACCGTCTGCATACCCTGCGACATGCCGATCGCATAAAAAAGCGCTACTGAGGCGATAATTAACAGCCAGATGACATACTTTTTAAGAGGTGCTACGACGGGAATGAGAAGCACGAAAATATATCCGCTCATGTAAACCGGGTCCCCCTTCGCGAGTCCGGTAATGATCCCTGCGGCGAGTTCCAGATACATGCCGAGAAATGTCAGAAGCCACATGGCCCGCTTCTTGAAGAACGGCACAAAATAGAGGATGATGATGACCAGCGATACCAGAGTCAGGCCGTAGCGGAGATGGACCAGCAGGGGCTCATCAGGATATAATCGGCTGTCGATCGGTACATAATTCAGCCAGGCGAAGAGACATAAAAAAGCGGCCGGAGTAACGATTCTGCTGCATTGATAGTTGAGTTCGCCGGAGAAGGTAAGTGGATATAGATCACGGTCTGGCAAGAAGATGTTTTTTATTTTTTCATGCATGGAGGCACCTTAGAAGATTTAATAGCATAACACATATAATAATAAACCCCGCGTATCATCTGTCAAGAGTTTTCAGGAAGACACTGCGTGCCCAAGCTCCTTGACAGCGGCCAGATACTCCTTCAGACCGTGCATGAATATGGTGTTGTGGTCTGCCAGGGGGATGGTAAGCATTTTTTTATGCGTGGCTTGAGATGACTCGAAAAGCTTCAGGCCGTCCCGGTACGGTATGATATGGTCCCGCTCGGCGTGGATAACAAGCGTCGGCTTATTGAACGCCATGATCTTATCGCAGTTACGGAATCCCTCTTCTTCGCGAAGACCCAGGCGCTCGGTGTTTACCCCGATGATTCTGAGAAGAGGAAGTGCATATGCGAAGCCGCTTTCGATTATGAGTCCGTCGATCTGGTCGGCGTGCCGAGAAGCAAGCTCAAGGGCGGCGGCGCTTCCGAGTGAGCGGCCCATGACGAGAAATGCGCCGCGGAAACCGTTGTCAACGAGCCACGTGCTGATATATCTGAAGATGGCATGGCAGTCCGTCATCATGGATGACACGGTGGGCCTGCCGTTCGATCGGCCGTAGCCGCGGTAATCGACCGGGATAAAATTGAATCCCCGGTCGACATAGAGCGGGCCGAGATCGTCATAATCAATAACGATCTCTCCATTGCCGTGAAAAAAGAGAATGGAGGGGAACTGGGTTCCTGCGATGAATATCTTTCCGCCGATATTGATCCCTTGTTCCACGGGGATGGTGAGTTCAATGATGTTTTCGCCGGTACGGGAGCGTTCTTCTTCCGTCCGGGGATGGAACAGGGAGGAGAGAATCTCGGGATGGTCAAATTGGGAATATTCGCTCATACAGGACCTCGTGTTGTTTAGATTGAATGATCAGCAATAATAGAATTGTCGTTCGCCCCCGACGCCGCAGGCGGCGGGGGCGAACGTATTCAATTATTATAATAGCTTAGCAACAAATATAATTACTTGAGCTAGGCGAATGTTGCCTGTTTAATCATTGTATATATGCAAAAAAATTCATTCGATTAATTATATACGCATAACAGCTAAATTGCAATAATAAATTGGGACTCGACCACGGTAAACCTTCTGCTATCGATTTTTTATAGTGATTCCTCCTGTTCTCTTTCAAAATGGGCGGGACGGTTTATAACACCTGATATCAATTGTTACGAAGGATGGTGATAAAATTATCCTGGAGGTCGGATGGCATGGCGCATTTTGTTCTTGCATTATTCATATCTCCATTGTTTCTGATATGTATCTATACTGTTATCTCGGTAAAAAAGCGGTATATAGTCATCAGAGATACTATGATGGATGCCGATTTTATCGAGGGTGTATTGCAGGAGCGTTACTATGGCGATCGCGGGTTATATCAAAGAATCCATGGAGAGATCTTCGTGGATACGGAAGATGTTTGAAGAGGGGATTAAGTTGAAAGCCCGGCTCGGTGAGGAGAATGTCTTCGACTTTAGTCTAGGAAATCCCGATCTTGATCCTCCGGAAAAGTTCTTTGAAACGTTGAGGATATTTTCGAAAGACATCGTGAAGGGGGCGCACGGATACATGCCCAATGCCGGGTTCCCATCGGTGCGCAAAGCTGTCGCGGATAAGGTCTCGAAGGAGCATGGTATCGCCGTGTCCGCGGATAACATTGTAATGACCTGCGGCGCGGCCGGTGGACTGAACACCGTGCTGAAGACCATCCTCGATCCCGGGGATGAAGTTGTGGTACCCAGACCCTATTTTGCGGAGTATAATTTTTACATCAACAACCACAATGGCGTGGTCAGGCTGGCGGACAGCAAAGCGGATTTTTCCCTCGATATAAGCACAATCCGGAAGGCCATTTCAGATAAGACAAAAGCGGTGCTTATCAATTCGCCCAACAATCCCACGGGGAGGGTGTATTCGGAAAAGCAGATAGAGGAGCTGTCCGATATGCTCAACGAATTCCATGCAACCGGGCAGACCATCTATATAGTTTCAGACGAGCCATACCGGGAGATTGTATACGACGGCATCGCGGTTCCCAGCATACTGGCGCATTACCCTCATTCCATTGTTGTAAATTCCTACTCCAAGTCTCTTTCGATACCGGGCGAGCGAATAGGGTACGTTGCCGCTAATCCGTCATGTGAAGATATAGAAAAGCTTATGGAGGGTTTGATTCTGTGCAACCGGATCCTGGGATTTGTGAACGCTCCGGCGCTCATGCAACGGATGGTTGCCGAACTGAAAGATGTCACGGTTGATATAACGCCATACCGGAAGCGGCGGGACCTTCTTGCCGGTGGATTGAAGAGCGCGGGGTATTCGTTCCCCCTGCCGGAGGGGGCCTTCTATATCTTCTGCAAGTCGCCGATTGACGATGACGTCAAATTCGTCCAGCATCTTCAGACGTTCAACATACTGGCGGTGCCCGGCAGCGGGTTCGGCGGGCCTGGGTACTTCCGGATAGCCTACTGCGTACCAGAAGACGTGATACGGCGGTCGATTACGAAATTCGAAGAGGCGCTCGATAAGCTTTCGGTTAATCCTTAAGTTTATCCTTTATCCTGTCAAGATTGGACGCGACGACGCTGTTTTTCTCATCAAGGGCGACGGCCTTTTTATAATAATCATATGCTTCCTTGTTTTTTCCCAGCTTTTCATAGCTCATGCCCAGGTTGTTGATGATCTCGATAGATTTCGGCCTGATAGCGTAGGCGGCGGAAAAGGCGGTGTTCGCCTCGCTGTATTTTTTGAGACGCATGAGGGTGATGCCCAGTGCGTTATATGAATAATAGAGTTCGGGATGCAGAGAATTTGCCTTCTCGAACATTTCCTTGGCCTTCCAGAAATTCTCTCTTTTTAACGAAATGATCCCCAGAATATAGAAAAGCAGGGGTGATTGTTTAACTTCCAGTCCCCTGCGGGCGCTGGCTTCAGCGTCGCCGTATTTTTTTAGCTCGATCTGCAGCAGTGCGAGATCAATATAGGGATCGACAGCATCCTTTTTGATTGCGATACAGCGGGTGAAGTGATCCATGGCCGATTTGGAATTCCCGAGCTTCCAGTGGTTATGAGCGGCAAGATACCGGAGATTATAGTTCGGGGAGCCGGGCCTGGTATCATCGGACGTCACCAGCTCATCAGCAATCATTTTAAGTGAGCCCTTGTAATCTTTCTGCTCGAAGAGCTTCAACGCCTCTTGATAGGAAGCCAATAGGGCATGTGCGGATAACAGGATAGTTGCAATCAGAACTCCTGTTTTTTTCATGCTTCACCCCCTTTGTTCATGCTGTGATAAAAATATCTTTCGCTGTCTAAGCGGTGGAAGATACCGCTGCCGAGCCGTCTTTTTTAATAGCGGCCTGGGCCGCGGCCAGACGGGCGATGGGAACCCGGTACGGAGAGCAGCTCACATAGTTGAGACCCACGAGATGGCAGAACTCCACAGAATCAGGGTCTCCGCCGTGCTCGCCGCAGATGCCAACTTTGAGGTCGCGTCTGGTAGCGCGCCCCTTATCAACGGCCAGCTTGATGAGCTGCCCAACGCCGTCCCGATCAATAATCCTGAATGGATCGTTGGGCAGTATCTTTTTATCCACGTATTCAGGCAGGAATTTGCCCGAGTCGTCCCGGCTGAATCCGAAGGTCATCTGGGTAAGGTCGTTGGTCCCAAAAGAAAAGAACTGCGCCTCTGAGGCAATTTCATCGGCCGTAACCGCTGCGCGCGGCACCTCGATCATTGTGCCGACCAGGTATTCCACCTTCACGCCCTTTTCTCTCATTACTTTTTCCGCTGTCGCAACGATAATGTCCTTCTGCATCTTTAATTCATTCAGGTGGCCGACCAGAGGCACCATGACCTCGGGTTTTACGTTAACCCCTTCTTTCTTGAGCTGGCACGCAGCTTCGAAAATGGCGCGTGCCTGCATCTCCGTGATCTCAGGATAGGTAATGCCGAGCCGGCAGCCGCGGTGGCCCAGCATTGGATTAAACTCGTGAAGGGATTCGACCTTCGCCTTGATTTCGCTCACCGGCACCTTCATCTCACGTGCCATCTCCTTTTGATTTTTCTCTTCATGGGGTACGAATTCATGGAGCGGCGGGTCCAGGAGGCGGATCGTTACGCCGAAGCCGTGCATGGCCTTGAGGATGCCGTAGAAGTCCTTGCGCTGCATCTTCAGGAGTTTTGCCAGCGCCTTTTTCCGGCCAGCAAGGTCCTCGGCAAGAATCATCTCGCGCATCGCTTTGATACGGTTGCCCTCGAAAAACATATGCTCGGTTCGGCAGAGACCGATTCCTTCGGCGCCGAAGCCGCGGGCTACCTGCGCGTCGTACGGCGTGTCGGCATTGGTGCGTACGCCGAGAGCGCGGAATTCGTCCGCCCACTTCATGATAGTCTCGAAATTTCCCGAGAGCTGCGGATCAACGGTGGGAACCTGACCCATCATCACTTCACCGGTTGAACCGTCCAGGGAAATGAAATCGCCCTGTCGTATCGTGCTCTTGCCGATTTTAATTGTTTTTCTTTTATAATCTATTTCAAGCTCGCCGCAGCCGGATACGCAGCATTTGCCCATCCCGCGGGCGACAACAGCCGCGTGTGATGTCATCCCGCCCCGGGCGGTAAGGATCCCCTGCGCCACGGACATGCCCTTGAGGTCTTCCGGCGATGTCTCCACGCGGACCAGGATAACGTTCTCGCCTTTGGAGCTCCAGGCCGCGGCATCATCGGCGTTGAAAACGACTTTTCCTACGCCCGCGCCCGGCGAGGCCGGGAGGCCACGGGTAATAACGCTCCGTTTCGCCTTCGGATCAAACGTCGGGTGAAGAAGCTGGTCGAGTGAGGCAGGGTCGATCCGCATCAGCGCCTCCTCTTTGGAGATAAGACCCTCATTCACCATATCGAACGCTATCTTGACCGCGGCCGCCGCAGTGCGCTTGCCGTTCCGCGTCTGGAGCATCCAAAGCTTCTGGTTCTGTATGGTGAACTCGATGTCCTGCATGTCGCGGTAATGTTTCTCAAGCTTTTTGTATATATCGTCAAGCTGCCGGTAGGCCTGCGGCATGTATTCCTCAAGGGAAGGATACTTTTTCTTGCGTTCAGGTTCGGAGATGATGTTTTCTTTTGCCCATTTTCGCGATCCGGCGATCGTGACCTGCTGGGGAGTACGAATGCCGGCGACAACATCCTCGCCCTGGGCGTTGATGAGATATTCGCCGTAGAAGCTACTGTCGCCGGTGGAGGGATCGCGGGTAAAGGCGACGCCGGTCGCGCAATCATCGCCCATGTTGCCGAAGACCATGGCCTGCACGTTGACAGCCGTGCCCCAGCTGTCTTCAATGGCGTTCATCTTGCGGTAGAGGATCGCACGCTCGTTCATCCATGACCCGAACACGGCGCCGATGGCGCCCCAGAGCTGTTCGTTCGCGTCGGTGGGAAAATCCTTTTTGAGCTTCTTCTTGATGAGCGCCTTATACTGGGATACCAGCTCTTTAAGGTCGTCCACAGTGAGATCCAGATCCATTTTGATTTTCCGCTTTTTTTTCAGACGGTCCATGGCCTCCTCAAAGGGATCGTTCTCGTCTTTTGACTCCGGCTTGAGGCCCATAACAACATCGCCGTACATATGTATGAACCGGCGGTAGGAATCCCAGCCGAAACGCTCGTTGCCGGATTTTTTTATTATTCCCTGGACCGTTTTGTCGTTCAGACCCAGATTGAGCACCGTGTCCATCATTCCGGGCATGGAGGCCCGCGCTCCTGACCGTACCGAAACCAGGAGCGGATTTGACAGATCGCCGAACCGTGCTCCCATCATCTGCTCGACTCGCGTCATCGCAGTGGAAACTTCTTCTTTAAGGCCGGCGGGGTACTGCCGGTTGTCCCGGAAGAATTCGTTGCATACTTCGGTGGTTATAGTGAACCCCGCTGGCACGGGAATTCCGAGATTCGACATTTCAGCGAGGTTGGCGCCTTTTCCGCCGAGAAGGTCTTTCATATCGGCTTTGCCCTCAGCAGCGCTCCCGCCAAATAAATAGACTCTCCTGCTCATTCTGGTGCTCCTTTACGTAGTTTGTACTGTACGTTACATCAGATATGGGTGTAGCCGTTAAATCATGGCAGATTGAATATTGATAATTGCTCGAAACTTGTAAAGATTAATTTTTTTATGCCGGGCAAAAACGATCAGAGATATTTCTTTATCTGCCGCAGCAGACAGGCATCGATGCTTCCGCATTTTTTGCAGTAATCGTCGTCAGAATCGAAGTCTTCCTCCACGCACAGGGAATCCATATCCTGCATCATTATTTCCATGTATTTGATATATTGATATTCATCGTCCGAAAGCGAATCCGGTCCGGCGTTCTTTATTTTATGCAGAATATCCCAAAGCATGGATTCGCCGGTTCTGCTGACAGGGACTGATTTGGCCTGACGACGGTTGATTTGTCGGTTGAGGCGCGCCTTGATCATCTTTGATTTGAAGGAAATTCCGCGTTTTTTGATAATAATGAAATATATCAATCCAAATAGCAAGCCACCCAGATGACCGGTATGGGAGATATTGCTCCGTCCGCCCGTCCATATCAGCAATAGGACTTCAATTCCACCATAAATAAAAACGAGATATTTTGCTCGTATTGGGATGGGTATAAAAAGAAAGAATAATTCTATGTCCGGGAAGAGGAGGCCGAACGCAAGGAGCAGTCCGAAAACAGCACCTGAAGCACCTACGGTTGTAGTATAAAAATCTTTCCCGCCGAGAAATGTATTAATTACAAAAATGGTTAGTCCAGCACCAATACCGGTAAACATGTAGTATATGAGGAAACGTCTGCTTCCCCAGGCCTGTTCAACCGGTAGCCCAAAAAGGAACAGCGCATACATGTTGAAAAGAAGATGAAGATATCCACCATGAAGAAACATATAGGTAACAAATTGCCATAGAAAATAATTATTAATGACAAGATAGGGCAC
>MIBH01000028.1:17585-39880 GCA_001829455.1 Spirochaetes bacterium RBG_13_51_14 | reverse complement strand
CCCGCCGCCGCAGGCGGCGGGGGGGGGGTAAATATTTAATTATTATTTCAATTTAGCAACAAGTCTATTAGGTATATTACATTAATGAATTCGACGGTTTTTCAGTAAAGTAATTTTTATCGTCTTGTCTGATAATTATTGCATTATAGTATCCCCAATTAGTATGGTGTTGATGAATATCGATTGGTACTCATCAAAGTATCAGTGTATGCATTTCTTAGCAGAACAGAGAGGGCAGAATTCGGTGGATCCGGGTTCAAAATCGCGACAGACCTGAGGCTGCGTTTCATAAATCTCGCAGAAAAAACGATCGCCGTCCCAGTTGAGGAACAGGCATGTTTTCAGGCGTTTACCGCTTGAAAACACTATGGTATCACCCGCCCCGGCGATTCTGTTGTCATGAACGTGGGACAGCATATCGTGTCTCTGTTCCGCTTCCCATCGCAGAATATCGGATTCTGTTACATAGGCAATCATATCCACATGACAGCAGCTGCCGCATCGAAGGCATTCTATAGCGTCATCATGTCCCAATTAATATACCATACTACTAATGGGGTTTTATAAAATCAAGTATGATGAAAATCCATGGTTATGGTGATATTGTTCCATGGCACGGAGGTTTCGTGAATGTGAAACAGAATCATATGCCGGATAACGACGCCATCAGGATGGCCCCTATTCAAACTCGACATACCTTTTGTTATCGATATCAAATTCACTGACCGGCTCTGCGCCGCCGTGAGAAACGGCAATAAGAACAAGGTATTTTGGATTTCCCCTGCCGGTCTTGATGCCGGTTGCCGTCTCCAGCGCCGGCCTGGAGTAGTCCAGATCAAGGCCGTACAGGTAGCGGCTGTAGATCTGGTATGACAGCGGGAGCGATACCTTATACAGGCCGGTGGTTTTTATATCAAGCGGCAGGGCAAGATTTGCCGGGACCGATACGGCATGTGTATACGGTATCCAGTTGTTCCAGCTGTGCGGATGGTTGCCGATAATGGACTCCGCCGTGGTAGGGAAAGCCATGCCGGTTATGGTGTCGTAATCGAACAGGAGGAGCTGTGCGTGCGGAGCGATCGACAGAAGTTTCCTCATCTTGTTCTTGTTCAGGCTGGAGAACGTATTCTTTCCCGGGTCCTTTTCGGCTATATCGATGAAGGCCACTCCCTCGGCGGTCTGTCCATCGTGATATGATACATTCATGATCAGGGCGATGTCCCCGAATACAGTTTCCGCTTCCTCCTTGCTGTGATAGAGACGCCAGAAGGATTTCATGGTATTCCCCGGTGTGTGGATTGTCTTGCCATGGAAGAGTTTTTTCAGGTCGGAAAAAAGTGATCGGGTCATGAAATTTCTGTTCCAGGTGTCTGGGAAATTTTCTTTCACGTTGGAATAGACGATTGATTCCATCTCAAAGGAAAGGCTCTTCATGCCGTTCCGGTTTGCGGGGACTATTTTTTTTATTACTTTCATGGTGCTATAGTACAGCATCAATAATAAATAACAAGCAATTTTTATTACAAGGCGCTAGACCGTCATTGCGGTGCATACTGGTCAGCGCTTTTTTTGCCTGAAGAGCCATTCCAGCACGGCCGTATCGCTAAAGGGGAGACCCCAGCAGAAGTGGTTTATATTTCGATACTCGGTATACCGCGGCACTCCGCCAGCCATGACGACGGCGTTTATCATAGTGCGCGAACGCGCGACCGTCACAATATCGTCGCGGGCGCCGTGAAACGCCCAGATGGGAACGCGCGCGATTCGATATGCAAGCGTATCATCCCCGCCGCCGCACACCGGTATTGCGGCGGCAAAAAGATCGGGTCGCAGCTGGATGGCCTCCCAGGCGCCGAATCCTCCCATTGAGTAACCGGTGATATAAAGCCTATTCCGGTCGATGGAAAATTCTTTCGGCAGTTCTTCAACAAGCTCAATGGCCATGACCAGATCCGCCGTCGACGAATCATTCATCAGGTGTCGATCGGCTTTCCAGTCAGCATCGACCCATTTGGAGGCTTCGGGACACTGGGGCGCTGCGACGAAGCAGGGGAAGCGGCGCATGTTGTTCTCATCGGCGAAGATGTTGAGCCCCACGTACAGCTGCTTTTTGTTATCAGTACCCCGTTCGCCCGCTCCGTGGAGAAAGAGCACCAGGGGATATCTTTTTGTTGTATCGTAATGCGCCGGGATTAAGAGACGGTAGGGGAGAGCGGAATGTTTTTTACTGCGGTATGTCCGCGCCAGGAATCGGCCTTCCATGTCGGCGGCGGTCGCGTTCCCCGCCGCAGTAAAAAACAACACCGATAAAAGGATGTTCGTAACGCGATAGCGCATTATTCTTTCAGTCGTATCAGCAGTTATTTGCCGACGAACACGTCATTAAGGAACTTTCCTCGTTCCATGGTGCCGTCCGCTCCGGTCATAACACCCTGGCCGTGTCGTTTGCCGTCCTTCCATTCACCCTCGTATATTGACCCGTCCGGCCACCGGAAGACTCCGGAGCCGTTCTTTTCGTCGTTTTTCCACTGGCCGGTATATGATTCGCCGGTGCGTTTGGTATACGTACCCTGTCCGCTCCGCATGTTGTTCTCCCAGTGCCCTTCATATAACGAACCGTTTTTTTCTTTCATAGTGCCCTGACCGTTGCGCTGGTTGTTTGCCCACTGGCCTTCGTAGGTATCGCCGTTGGCCCAGGTGAAGGTTCCCTTTCCCTGCATCGCGTCGTTTTCCCACCTGCCTTCATATACATTGCCGTTCGCCCATGTGAACCTGCCATAGCCGTGTTTCAGGTTCTCTTTCATCTCGCCGACATATTTTGAACCGTCGTTAAAGGTAATCGTTCGTACGTTTTCCTGCGTAAAGCAGTTCGTCATCAACAGGACGCCGCACAGGAAAGCAAATATTCCGAGACACACTGTTTTCATGGCGTTATACCTCCGGTGTTTCTGATACGTGATTCGCGTATACAATGTTATCAGCAATGAATTTGTCTGATACTATATTTTTTCCGCGCTTCTGAGTCAATGAATTAATGAATGGCCGTTATCTGGACGCGATACCCATCAGGACATTGTCCGATCATCAACAAGATCCCGGATTTCATTATAAAAATGTTCCAAACCGGCTTCTATCGAAGACAAAACAGCGGCGGGATATACTTCTTCCGCTCTCGGATTTGCAATGAGCAATGAAAGAGTTTTTCTGGATTCGTCAGGATGTATGGTTTTCAGCATGCCGAGGTTGATAGCATCAATATCATGAGAGGCCATATCCGCAAGGCGTGAGTGATATTCACTCGGATTGACCGATGCCAGCCGGCAGCCGGCTATGTGTCCCTCGTACAGAGCTATGCCGAAATGCGAAACCAGTACTTTCGCAGAAAGGAGCGTTTCAGCATAGGTTTTCCGCAGCGGCGATGATTTCCGATTCGTGACGATGAGGGATTCGTTCCCGGCACAAAGAGCGGCGGTGCAGTCGGACGGGACAAGGGAGAGTAGGAATTCGACAGTTTCAGGCTGTGGATTATAGCCGCAGTAGAAGGCCACATCGGTTGTTTTAATGATACGGTCTTCATTCATCCGGTACACTGAATTGAAAAAATTATATCCGTATAAGAACATTTTTTTATTACGAACGGAATGGCACATATTCGGCAGCAGGTCGATGGCACGGTCGGCGCAGTCTCTTCCCGGGCCGCAGTCGTCAACGGCGATAATCCGGCCCAGTTTTTTAAGATTCAGAATCTCATCGATGCTTGAATCCCGCATGTCTCTGACAACGCAGTCGCTCCCGGGGACAGCAGCGGGACGAAAATAATCGCGGATTGTAGGGGATATGAATTCTGGCACCCGGCCGCAGACAAGAGAGACTTCCATGCGCTTCCGCCGGCTGAGATAGTCAGCCAGGCTTATCATCCTCTGGATATGGCCCGTGCCGAGGTGCCCGCCCCAGCCGGTGACGATTGATATTACGCGGTTCCTCATTGAATGTTTGAATGAGTCATAGGGCGCTGTCGTATGCCGCTGTTTATGCCGGCGAGGCCCGGGTTCTGTTCGATGAATTTAATGATGTCGCTGAGCGTGAACGGTTCGCCGCGGTAGCAATGATCGTAGATGATTTTCGCCAGTTCATAATCCTCGGGCGCGTCGACCGTAAGCCGCAGGTTCTGAAAGGGATTGTGGATCTCTATGTCTCGAATGATGATCTTGAAGAGTTCCGGGTGTTCCTTGATGTAGGGCGTCACATGCTCGAACTGATATGGCTTGTCGCTCCGGTGATAGGCGCTTGCGAGCGCCTCTTTTTTTATCATACCCACGCCGGTTCCCAGTGGCAGATTCGAGAGGTAGCATGTATCGGCCCCGGCAGATAGGGCGATCTCAATGGTTTGAGCAGCGTAACCGGGGTCGGTGAAGGGATTGTCGCCCGTGACCCGCATGATGTAATCGCCGCCGAACTTTTCCGAGGCCAGCCAGAAGCGCTCAAGCACATTGCTCTCGGAGCCGATGAAGACATCTATGCCCATGGTTTCAGCCAGGGCGATGATGTAGCCGTTTTCGTCGCCATCGCAGGTGGCGAGCACGACGCGGTCCACCCCGGTTGTTGCGGCAATCCGCTCGAATATGTGATAGAGCAGCGGCTTGCCGGCCAGGGGAAGCATTGCCTTCCCGGGGAGGCGAGTGGAATTCATGCGGGCCTGGATGATGGCGGTGACGGAAGGTTTCATAGAGTAATTATCGGAATCAATACGCCGTGGATTAAGCGGGATCAGAAATTAAACGTGTACCATTCGTCGCAGGATCTGCAGTCCGGTCGTGTTGGGTAGTTCTTTTTATATTCGCTGATAAAGTCCGGCTTTTTCGTTTTCCAGATATCAACCAGTGTTCCATCGATGATATTCCCGCGGGAGACGTCGCCATTGACGTCCTGCTTGCAGAAGGATACGCTCCCGTCAGCGGTGATGTACAGGTCGCGCTGGAGATGCCAGCAGGGGATTCGGTCCAGTGGCGAGAGATCCGAATAGCGGCGGTCCGCGATCCTTCCCAGAAACGTGTTCTGTTTCTGGAGGATGATCGGGATTGAATGCTTTTCCCAGAAATCGTAGTAGGCGTCGAGATAGGGCTCGGTGTCCTTGATTTTCATGATCTGAATATAGAGCCGGTCACCGGCTGCCTCGCGCAGATCGAGTGCGTTCTGCCGTACCCGTTCAAAATAGTCTCTTCCGTGGATCTTCGCGTAGGTATCCGCGTTCATGCCGTTGATGTTCACGATAGTCTTAATTTTAGGACCGGCATCCATGATGACGGAGCGATAGTTCGCGTCGGCATAAATCCCGTTCGTTTCTATTACAATCGTCTGTATGAGTGGCTCGTCAGTTGCGGCCGCGAGAATCTCATAAAAATTCGCGTGCATCAATGGCTCGCCGGAGCCGCCGAAGCAAACCGTATACGGAAGACCGAAGTGCCTCATCTGCTCGATGATCCTTTTGAAAATGCCCGGGTCCATGTCGCCATGCATGGGAGAAAGCGTGTTCCGGTAGCAGAACAGGCAGTCCAGATCGCACCTGCCGGTGAGCTCGATTTCCAGGTATGACGGGCTGACATAGAGAACTTCGGGATTCTGCTCGATGACGTGTCTGGCCTCCTCGTAGGCAGGGACGGCATTTAGGAGTCGGTATATATGTTCCATGATGCGCCGGTCGCGCGGACTGCCCGACAGGAATGATATTCTCGTGTCCCTGATATCGGGGTCTTTGTAGTAAATCTCGATGTCGAATTTATTGATGTTTGATTTGATCACCTGCTGCAGGGGCAGGGTTTTTTCGCTGAAGTCGGGGATGGCTGATATCAGATCTTTGGAGACTATTTCACAGGAAAAGCCCGGCGGCAGGTTTTCGGAATAGGTGAACTCCGCCAGATATTTCAGGTGGAGCTCGATCATTTCTTTAATGACCGAAACATCAAGAAAGGGCGAATCGGCGGAAATCTTGCACAGGTGCTCTGAACCTGTTCTGGAAAAGACGTCTTTCCAGAACTCGGCATCGTCATGACCGGTACGGACAAGACAGTTTTTTTTGTCCGATAGCGATCCTCGATATGATTCCGGAGCCGAGAAGTATACGGCGCCAACGGTGTCGAGACTCCGGAGCCGCTCGGCCAGGGCGTCGGGCAGGAATGTGTTGATGAATGAGAGGTCTTCATCAGATGCGGCCGTGCCGATATATATCAGTATATCAGATTTCAATTAATTGATTCAGTCCTTTTTTGAGCTATGTAGTTTCCACGTAATTTTTCATGAATATCTGAATTTCGGATTCTTTTTTTCTTTTCATGACCCATTTTTTGAACTGCTGGTACATGCTCTCGTTATAGAGTTTGTACATGATGAGCCGTTCCACCTTCTCAAACGTTAAGGGCCGTCGTCCCATGAACTTCACCAGGTGGTACCCGATGTTTGACTTGTACACCTGCGAAACCTGTCCTGCCGACCGCATGGTGTTTACAAACCCGGCGAAGTAGGGGTCCATTTCTACGAGCATTCTCCAGCCGAGGTCGCCGCTGTTGCTTGCGGATTCTGGATCTTGCGAGTAAGTCCGTGCCAGTTTTTCAAAGGATTCACCGGCAATGATTTTTTCCCGCAGTTGAGTGATCTTCTGATTTGCGTCCCGTTCGGCTGTGAAGGAGCTTCCGGCGGGAACGATGAGTATATGCTTGACCCATACCTCGTCGCCCAGTTTGTTTTTATTTTTCTTATACCAGTCGATCGCCTCCTCTTTTGACGGCGGCGATACGCCGATGGCGATGGACATGACCTGTTCCCTCATGATCTGGGACCGGATCTCCTCAAAATAGTCATTAAAATTGATATGGAATCTCGATTCGAGGAAGGAGATGAATTCGCGAATCTGCGTATTCATCTCTTTGTCTTCAATCATGGGTTCTTCGCTGAGCTGTTTCTCGAGCCGATCGATAATCTTGCTGACTTGCTTGTCGAGCTTTTTTTTATCATGAATTTTTCCGGAAAAATACTGTTTCATCAGTTCTTCGATATGAGACAGCACCCGGCGGTCGGTAACCACAATCGCTTCGTCGTCGGCGGCCTGCATGACCAGTGCGTCTTCAATGAATTTGTCAAGGATCCTGCTCTTTTCGACGGAATACCTGTTCACGGGTATATTCTTTATCTTCAGCAGTTGATTGAACTTGCTGTTTATTTCGCTCTCTATGATTGAAGCGTCGTTCACCACGGCGATGACGCTGTCATACACCTCCCAGGAAAAGAGGGGATCGCCATGAAGGAGCAGCATGACGCATATTGTCAGCAATATTGTACAGTGTTTCATTTTTCCGACCAATTATACTATAGATTTATTGTTCTGCATACAAGAATCCAAGCGTTTGAAACGTCTCGAGTGACAAGAGTAAATTTCTATGAACCTCATTAGGATGTTTCCTTTCAGGCACATTTAAAGTATAAAATTTCTATTTTCCTTTGTTCCTTACTTATCTGATTCAGTTATAATTGCAAGATTTTTTTACTGCAAAAGTATTGGAGTTGTCGCGAAAACGAATTTCCATGAAAGATCCGCTACCGTTTACCAGGGCGGCGGGAGTAATGGTTGATCATTAATCGCGATCTCGCATCCAGCCAATCATAATATCGATGCCGGAAGCGGGAAGCGTCATTTTCCTTTTTTTTTCTTAAAGAGCATATATTCGATTCCGTCCACCAGGGCCTGCCATGACGCTTCGATGATGTCGGTGGACACTCCCACGGTACCCCAGTGCTCGGTATTTCGCTTCTGGTCCACCAGAACGCGGACGGCAGCGCCGGTGCCGCCTTTTTCGTTCAGAACACGCACCTTGTAGTCGGAGAGCTGAATCTCCTTGATATCGGGGTAGAACGTCTCCAACGCCTTCCGGAGGGCGTTATCCAGGGCTTCAACCGGACCGTAGCCGTTCGCGGCCGTGTGCTTTTCACGGCCGTTGACTTCGACCTTGATGGTGGCCTCGCACATGAGCTTTTTTGAGCCCGTCATTTCGCTTATGACGCGAAATCCTTTGAGCTTGAAAAAGGGGTGATACTCGCCGGTGGCTTCCCGTATCAGGAGTTCGAAGGATCCTTCTGCCGCTTCAAATTGAAATCCCTGGTCTTCCAGGTGCTTGATTTTCTGAAGCAATTCCGCCGGAAGTGTTACCCGGTTTTTCAGCTCGATACCCATTTCTTTCGCTTTGAACAGGATGTTGCTCTTGCCGGAGAGTTCCGATACGAGCACTTTCCGCCGGTTGCCAACCTGTTCCGGTTTCACGTGCTCGTACGTCCGTGTGTCCTTCTGTAGGCCGGAGACGTGAATGCCTCCCTTGTGAGCGAAGGTGTTGTCGCCCACGTAGGGAGCGCGCTCGTCGTGGGCCATATTGGCCGTTTCGCTGATGAGACGGCTCACCTTGGTGAGGTGGACGAGCGATTGTTGAGCGCTGCACCGATATCCCAGTTTCAGAACCAGGTTCGGGATGAGCGTCATCAGATTCGTGTTACCGCACCGCTCTCCATAACCGTTTACGGTGCCTTGGACTGAGACAGCGCCGGCCTGCACCGCGGCAAGGGAATTTGCAACCGCCACGCCCGCGTCGTTGTGGAAATGAACGCCGATGGGCACGGGGATTTCACGAACCGTATTCTCGACGATCCGCTGCACCGCGCCGGGCATGGTACCGCCGTTGGTGTCGCACAGGACAATCATGTCCACGCCGGCGTCGAGCGCCTTCAGCAGTGCCTTGAGGGAATAGTCCTCTTTTGCAATGAAGCCGTCAAAGAAATGTTCGGCGTCCAGAAAGACCGTGAGGCCCCGGTCCTTCAAATAGGCGACGGTGTCATATATAAGCCTGAGATTATCCTCGAGACTTATATTCAGCGCATGGACAACATGGAAGTCCCAGGTTTTTGCGACTATGGTGATGATTTTCGCTTTCGAGGCAATGAGGGCCTGAAGAAGTTTGTCATTTTTGCACGAGATGTTTTTTCGTTTGGTGGAACCAAAGGCGACTATCTTCGCATGGTGAAGTTTTGATTTCCGGATCTCTACAAAGAACTGGTCGTCCTTGGGGTTGGAGCCGGGCCAGCCGCCCTCGATATAATCGATATTCAGACGGTCCAGAGCGCCGGCGATACGCAGCTTATCGTGGATAGAAAATGATATTCCCACTGTTTGAGCGCCGTCGCGAAGGGTCGTATCGTATAGTGTTATTCTCTTGCTGCCCATGGGATGTGAGCCCCGTTGCCTGAAACGAATTGATAAATCAGCATAGTTGTAATGTTGATTTTATATTGCAAGGACTTTTTTCAGAACTGGCATCCTGCAACTGTCGCAATTGCATGGAATTGAAAGGCGGTAATGATACAAGTAATATTCTTCTGAATTTACAGGTCTCGATTAACTTTCGGAACAGTTCATGAAATACGATTTTAGGTCCGGGGCATGCCCAGTTCCATAGGGATGAGTAAGGAACATCAACGCCCCCTATCGGATTTTATGCTGATTATTTATGGAAATACAGGAGCCAGTATCGGAGGAATGGCTTGATGCAAACAGGATTTCTTAGTTATGTCATAATCCATCTTTCGATATTTACGAGATTATGCTGAGAATTTCATCAAGCATTATAATAATATCTGGATATGTAGGAAGATATAAGTTTATGTCACTTTATAATGAAGTATTTATAATAATTTGTTATGATATTACCGTCCAGACGGATTTTTAATTGACTTAAATCTAAAATTTATTAATTTAGTATATTATTCGATTACAAATATAGATTTCATATTAATATATGGCCGAAATACAAAAAACAGAAAAGTAAAAAATCAAAATAACACCAGGTAAGGTTTCCATCATAAGTACGTCACTATGTTGGGGGGTTAATATATGGAGCGATCCAACAGAATTATATCATTAATCATAGCTTTTTCTCTATTCTCCACATTTAGTTGTAATCATGATACAGAAAATTCGCGAAAGCCACTATTGATTTCATCGAATGGTCCTGTAATACCTGATACTTATACAAGAGAATTTCAAAACGTTCTTGAAACCGCACGATCAACAACCGGCACAAAAAGTATTTCCGCTACAATCTTGTTAGGGGATGGCTCTGAATTGAGCGCTGTTGCCAACGTGTCGGGAGATACTGATGCCGTCACTTCTGACATGCATTTCAGCGTAGGCAGTTGCACAAAAACATATATAACCGAATGCGTGTTTAAACTCATCGAACAGAATAGACTTACGCTCGATGACACGCTTCAGGTATTGATGTATGACACCGGAATATTAAATGAAGAATATAAAAGCAAAATCGATCCCCATATACGTATCAAAGATCTGCTCAACCATAGAACAGGCATTGATGATTTTCTCGGAGATTACTATTATATAGATATATGTTTTGATTTAAACTCAGTCTGGGACCCGTATAAAACACTATCGTATGTAACTGAGCCGTATTATATCTATAATTATATTGACCCGGAAAAAAATCAATTTAGCTATTCAAATACCGATTTTATTCTGCTCGGCTTGATAATTGAGAATATCACCGGTAAAAAAATATTATCGGTTATTAATAAATACATCCTCAATCCGCTCAATATGAAAGATACCTATATGGCCGGCGTTGATCCCTACTGGGGGCTGACATCAATACCAGGCCCCAATGCAATCGGATTTGAGAAGGTCATTGATACATGGATCGCTTCAAGTGAGCTGATCACCGAGGATGCGATCGCCGTATATTCGTCAACCTGGACGAGCGGCAACATGATATCTACCGCGCCTGAACTGGCGCGATGGGCTAAGGTATATTACCAATATCAATTGAGGAATGGATATATTGACGGTAATGTATTCAATGAGGGTGATATATCATCCAGTCATTTTAAGGAAAGAAAATTCGGCTACGGGATCGAATATTTGAAACATGAAAGCAATAGTGAGCTCTGGGGCCACACCGGCACCATTATCGGGTTTAACAGCTTAATGTTTTACATGCCGTCGAAGGATATCAGCATAGCAATTCTGATTAATGATCATAGAATCCTGAGATGGGACATCCTGGATGCCATCCTCGATTATATAAACTTAACATTTTAAAGAATGATATTCAACACGATACCAGCTGTAGGATCAAACATAAAAAAATGACTCCCGGTCTGGAAAACATACCAACGATGTGCTGGCATTAAACCAAGAGAATCTCTAACCCAATAACCATTCGAAATACTTGACAGAACAATGTTTTTATTTTATTTTGATTGCGAACTAACATCATGTTTATCCGTTCAAGATAACGGGGATGTAATGTAATATTGTTTAGAAATCGGCATGCTGTTGTTGCATGGTGGTTATTCAATAACAGAATGATCGGTTCAGCCTACCGGATGAAATATATATTATTTTGATGAGAAAAAACGCTTCCGGAATGATTCAATGCGGCATACGTGGAATGCAGCGCTTGGCACGATGATTTTTAAATCCGCTTGTTTTACAGATACCGGAGTCTACTTTTGGGAAGAATTGCGTCGCAGCCGTGCCAGGTGTTTTTCACCATGTCGAGGAGGAATGTATGGATATCCAGTTCAGGAATATTGGAGATCACAGAGTAATCCGGGTCAGCGGAGAAGTGGACTTGTATAATGTCGGAAAACTAAAGAAGGCGCTCTTCAATATTACCGACGGCACCCATCGCAGCGTTATTGTTGACATGAGGGATGTGAATTACATGGATTCTTCCGGGATCGGAACACTGGTGGCCGGGCACAAGAAGATGCGAGCGCACAATGGCAAGCTGGCACTGTTAAACCCGCACGAGGATGTACTCAACATTCTCAGACTGGCCACGCTGGACAAGTTTTTCAAGATATACTGGTCGGAATACGAGATTCTCTAAAAGCACATCCCAAAACTTGGGGCGCACTCTAAACAGTTACCACTCGCCGCCACAGGCGGGGGGAGTAGATTTCAATATAATTACTCGACTTAGGCGATTTTTCTGGATAAATATAATTATTTAAAGGCGAATTTTGCATATTTATCGATTCATCTGCGTAAAAAACGCCAAGTCTAGCAATTAATTCGACTGAAGAGATTTCAAATCCCCTCCCTCGATGGGAGGGGTGAGGGGAGGGTGATCAGAACAGAAATTGATTCTTTCGTAATTGCCTCGCAGAATACACTAAACTGCGTGAAATATACTTTTTTCACCCCCACCCCAGCCCTCCCCCCTCAAGGGGGAGGGAGGTCTTATTTCAAAATTCGCCTAACTCGAGTAATTATTAACTCGACTTAGAGACTGTCTAAAAAGCCACCTATATCCCCGTTCGGCAGGGCCTGCCCTGAGCGTGGTCGAAGGGCTCACGGCCGAAGCCCAGAGGGGGACTTTTTCGCCCTCATTTGGCTTGAAAAGCCCCCCTTTGGGGGGTTGGGGGGAACTTTTTAGACAGTCTCTGATTTAAGTTATTTACATATTCAACCAGTCTATTATTGCTGCAGATGATTTCAATCTAAAATACAGATTATAAACATTCATAAATGAAAAGAATTCAGTATTTATGTATCCTCGTCATATGCTCACTTGTTTTTCCATTTTACGGCGTTAATGCGCATTCCGAACAAGATGAAAATTCTTCTCATACGGCAATTTATGATAACAAACCCGCCCAGAATCAACCTGCCAGGACTCGATCAAAGCAAATTACGGCCAGGATTGACTCACTGTTTAACATAATGGGAATGGAACTGCGGGACCGGAAATATACCAGCAGAAACGTACAATACCTTCACGATCAGATGCTGTACGCTGGGGCAAAAATCTCCTTCATGGGCGTGGGGCTGGGCGCCCGCATCGGCGTTATGGACGCGAAAAGACCGCATTACCGGAGGGTAAAGGATTTCGACCTGCAGGCCAGTTACTTCTCCCGGGTATTCGGCGCCGAGCTCTTCTATAAGCGGTACGGGCGTTATTACATAGCGAACAGCCCTTACGGAATCGGCAGGGTATGGAACAATGCGAATAGCGGCTCCCGCATGGAGACCGAATCGGCCGGCCTGAACCTCTTTCTCTTTATGAAAGACCTGACGTCACTCAATGAAAGTTATTCTTACCAGGCATCCTTTGAACAAACAGAGAAACAGGCAAGGAGCGCCGGCGCGTTCATGATTATCGCCGGCGCGGATTACAGCAGACTCGACAGCGGGCTGCCAGTAGTGCCGGAATATGCGCGCCTGCTCATGATGTTTCTCAACCTCTATGGCATAACAGGTTGGCGGTTCATAGGATTTTCATTCGGCGCTGGTTTTGCGTATACACTGGTCCTGGCCGGTGATTTTTTCATCGCCCCGGTGATTGGGCTGGCCGTCCATCCGTATCAGATGGAATTCTTCACCGGTACGGGTACGAAAAAAGATTTCAGGATCGATTCGCTCAAGGGTTTTGGCAGGATATGTGCGGGCTATAATGGCGAACTGTTTTTCACCAGCGTGTTTGTATTCTTTGAAAGCATATTTTATCCGTGTTACCGTTTTAAGGCGGAGATATGGACCGGTGACCTTAACGTCGGCATCTTCTCCGGCATAAGGATTTGATTGCGAATATAAATTTTTACAGGCAAAAAGTAGTATCGCAATTGCGTTAACCGGTTACTATTGGTTGATGCACCGTACAATAAAATATATATTCGTGCCGATTACATGTATTTTTGTAGTATGTGTCAATATCGCGTTTGCAGAAGCGATCGGCGGTAACGATGCATCAATGCTGCAAACAGAAGCGACTCAACAGAAAACGGTAATACACATTAATCCTTTCAGCAACCTGGGTAATAATATATATGCGAGCTTTGTCGGTTGCACTTCGTTACTGCATATGGCCGGCATAGCGTCGACAATGGTAATGGTATCTGAAGATTGGGATTACCTTATTTATAAAAGATTCAAGGGATGGGGAAAAGCAAAGCCCTATTTCCTTCCATCCCTGTATACCGGCACAGCATGCTGGCTCATGATATCCGCGCCGCTCTATCTGTACGGATATTTTAATAAAAACATTGAAGCTCAAGGAGCCGCATTTTCGATTCTTCAGTCGACCTTGATCAGTATCGTTTATGCCACGATTACCAAGGCGATCACGGGAAGGCCGTATCCGGATGAGAAGTGGTACAGCGACATGCGCCATGAGAGCACGGTCTTCCGGTTCGGATTCCTTCGCGGCGGGGTCTTTTACGGATGGCCGGGCGGGCACGTCATGATAACGACCGCGACCATGGCGTCACTCATGTCGTATTATCCGGATAAATGGTGGATAAAGATCGCCGGAGTCCTTCTCATAACCTATACGATTCTCGGCATCACCGTTCACCAGGGTCACTGGATGTCCGATAATATTGCCGGAATGTTCATGGGGTATGCAATCGGCTCAACGGTGGGTACGTCTTTCAGGGCACTGGTGAACAAGAAACTGGGCATTCCCGGTGAGAGAATGGAGTTGACGCCGACATTTAGTCTTTCATCTGTTGGCATTAATGTTACGCTCCATTACTGATACTATTATAAACTTGTTCCTAAACTCAATAATCGTTTATTATTTGCCCCCGCCGCCGAAGGCGGCGGGGGCAAACATGAATGATCAATGGCAGTTGAGAAGCAAGTCTTATCTAGTACTTCTCATTGCCTTTTTGTATCAGTATGGGCAGGAACGTGGTCAGGTCCTCCACGATAATATAATCGGCTATTGAAAAGATTGCGGCCTGCGGATCCTTGTTTATCGCCACGATCGTTTGCGATCCCTTCATGCCGGCGATATGCTGCTGCGCGCCCGAAATGCCGCAGGCCATGTACAGTTTCGGGGAAACGGTTTTGCCCGTGACGCCCACCTGATGCGCGTAGGAGAGCCATTTCTGGTCGCAGATCGTGCGGGAAGCTCCGACGCCCGCGTTGAGGAACAGTTTCGCAACGGCGCGGATCAGATCCAGGTTTTCGCGGGCGCCGATTCCCCGGCCGGCGGAAACAATGACGTCGGATTCTTCAAGACGAACGGACTCTTCGACAGACTCACTGATTCCAAGCGGCTTGCAAGGGGATGATTTCCCGTCGATTTTTCTAATTTCCACCAGTCCCGGCGATCGGGAAATTTCGCTCGTATCCGGCGCCGCATATGCTCCCGGCAGTACGGTGACCGCCGATTGTTCCCCGGCAGGAGCCAGATCAATGTTGATTTTCCCGTTGAACAGAGATTTTCTGAACACCGGCCTGTTCTCTTTCACTGTGAAAGACTCAACGCCGGTAATGCACGAAACACCCGCAACAGCGGACAGGTGCGCCGCTGCCTGACAACCCCGCATGGTGTGCTGGAAGCATACATACCGGGGGCGGTGTTCGTCCATCAACCTCATGGTTTCCCTGGCCAGGAGATCGGGATTGGGGAAACGGAGCGCTTCATGCTCGAGGCCGATGACATCATGGCCGGAGAGCGCTGCCTCTTCAGCAGTGTCTCTGATGTTCTCCCCGGCGATTATTATCCACGCTGTCATGGAACGTATTTCGGCAAGCTTTTCCGCGAAGGATATCAGCTCGAATCCGGACGCCTGAGGCTTATTCATGATCGTATCGATGATGACGAAAATTCCATTCATTGTATCTGCCTACAACAGGGATTTCTCATGAAGAATGCCCAAGAGTTTTTCCGCCTTCTCCTCCGGCGTTCCCTCAATGATTGTTCCTTTTAATAACTGCTCCGGGTATGATATCGACACGAGACGCTCTGTTGCGACCGGCAGAAAGGAAGGATCAGGGCTCAACTGAATGAGAGCCTGCTCCTTTGCCCGCAGAACGCTGGACAGCGATGGATACCGCGGCCGGTTTATGCCGGACTGAATCGTCAACAGGGATGGTATCGGAAGGATGATGGTTTCGGAAATGCCGCCTTCCAGTTCACAATCGACCGTTATGGCGGTATTTTTCGTATTAATGCTTTCCTTCATTACTGACACGGCGCAGGGAATGCCGAGGCGCGCAGCGATGAGGGGGCCCGTCTGGCACTGCATGTCGTCCTCGGCCATGACGCCGGTAAATATGAGGTCATAGCCGTTCTGCCGTGCGAAGTCCGCTATACAAGCGGCGACCAATAGAGGCGGGCAGTAGCCATTACCCTCAATAAGAACATGGATGCCGTTATCGGCCCCTTTTTCCAGGCTTTTCTTCAGCGTTGTAGCTGTATGAGGAGGACCCACCGAAATGGCGTCGACCGTGACGTCGACGAAGGCTTCACGAATCAGGACCGCTTCCTCGAGGGCGTATTCATCGTATCGGTTCATTCGATAGGAGGCGCGGTCGTCCACACGGATCCATTGATGCGCGTCATCAATTTCAATGGGTGATTCGGAATCGGGCACCTGTTTAACGCAGACTAAAATTTTCATCATTACTACCTGTGGAATTAATAATAGAATCGCCCGTACGATCTGTCAATAAAAAAGCGAGCGCTCGCTCTTTTTTATTGACAAAAACCGGCGCCGCCGTTACTTTGATAATGAGAAATCGCAATGGGCACGATATTCTTCATCCGCCACGGACAGGCATCTTTCGGGAAGGACAATTATGACGAGCTTTCAGAGATCGGAGTGCGTCAATCTCTCCTTCTGGCCGACTATTTAGTGAAAACAAATCGGCGTTTCGATGCCATGTATGTCGGCACGCTGGTTCGCCAGCTGAAAACTGCTGAAAAACTGCTGGAACTTCTGAGAAATAATGGGAAGCCCGTTCCCGAGTTGCGCCGGCTTGAAGGATTGAATGAGTATCCGACGGAAAAAATATTTCCCGCTCTGGCACCGTATGCGGTGGAAGCGAGTCCCTCCCTTCAGGAACATATCAGCCGTCTCATGACGGACCGCCGCTCGTTTCAAAAAGTCTTTGAGGTCATAATGTCCCTTTGGGCATCGGGCGCTTACACCGTTGCCGGGTTGCTTTCCTGGAACGACTTCACTACGGGAGTGAACCGGTCGATCGACGAAATCATGAAGAGGGACGGAACAGGCAAGAACGTGGCCGTGTTCACCTCGGGCGGCAGCATATCCGTGGCGGTCCAGCGCACGCTCAACCTTTCCAATGACGGCACCATGCGGGTGGCGGAACAGATAGTGAATTCTTCCATCAGCAGGTTCAAATGCACAACCGACCGGATCATGCTGTTCACATTCAATGAGTATCCTCATCTTGAACGCGAGAACGATGAGAGGCTGATAACATATAGATGAAAATCATCAAAACATCAGGCTGAGGAAGAATATGAATACGCCGCAATGCATGTAAGATAATGTACTCGAGTTAGGCGAATTTAATTCAAGAACTCCCTCCCCCTTGACGGGGGAGGTTAGGTGGGGGTGAATAACTGATGGATGCATCAGGCGATCACCCTCCCCTATCCCCTCCCATCAAGGGAGGGGAATGTTGCATCCACGTTGACTTATTAGACAGCTTCAATAAAAAATTCGCTTAACTCGAGTAATGTATGAGCGGCGGTTTCAATCGTCGATATAACGATACCAGAAGGAGGAAGCTATGGATTTCACCATATCAGAAAAAATGAAGACCGTGCTGGGGATGATCAATGAGTTTGTTGATAAAGAATTGATCCCACTTGAACCGGAGTTCGTAACAACGGATTTTAAAGACATGCTCCCGGTGCTTGAGGAGAAGCGCAGGATGGTGCGGCAGATGGAGCTCTGGGGCCCCAACCATCCGAAAGAGCTGGGAGGCATGGGGCTCACGATGCTGGAGCACGGGCTCGTATCAGAGGCACTGGGACGCACACCCCTGGGGCATTACGTGTTCGGGTGCCAGGCACCGGACGCCGGCAATATCGAGATCCTGCACCTGCATGGAACTCCAGAGCAGAAGGAGAAATTCCTTAAGCCGCTGGTGGCGGGGAAAATCAGGAGTTGCTTTTCAATGACCGAGGTCGACATGCCCGGATCGAACCCGGTAATGCTGGAGAGCACCGCAGTCAAAGACGGTACTGATTACATAATCAACGGGCATAAGTGGTATACAACAGCCGCTGACGGTGCGAAATTCACCATCTGCATGGCCATCACCAATCCGGATGCGCCGACTTACTTACAAGCGAGCATGATAATCGTGCCCACGGACACGCCGGGTTACAACCTGGTGCGGAACATCCCGGTCATGGGTCATTCAGGAAGCGACTACGCAAGTCATGGTGAGATACTTTTCCAGAACTGCCGGGTATCGCAGAAAAACCTCCTGGGCACAGAGGGCCATGGCTTCGTCATCGCCCAGGATCGGCTGGGGCCGGGGCGGATTCATCACTGCATGCGGTGGCTCGGCATCTGCAAGCGGTCGTTCGACCTGCTGTGCAAGCGGGCCAACGAGCGGATTATCGCGCCGGGAGGAAAAACTCTTGCGACGCGGCAAACCGTTCAGAACTGGGTGGCCGAATCCGCTGCTGAGATTCAGGGGGCGCGATTGCTCACCCTGTATGCGGCCTGGCGCATCGACACGGTCGGCGCCAAGGATGCGCGCGACGACATCTCCATAATCAAGTGGGTGGTGGCCAACACCATGAACAAAGTCGTCGACCGCGCGTTGCAGGTGCATGGCGGACTCGGCATGACGGACGACACGATCATCGCATTTTTCTATCGGCACGAGCGCGCCGCCCGTATCTACGATGGAGCCGATGAGGTGCACAAAACCTCATTTGCGATGCGCCTGCTCCGCCGGTACGATGAGGCAGCGAAAAAAGGCAAAAAGTAGAATGCGGCATGACATTTGAGGAATTCAAAAAAAGGGTGATGGTGACCGTGGAGGACCTGTCCCGCGATTTTTACCGGGAGAATCGAGCATTGTTCAAAGTCAAAAAGGAGGATGTGGCGGTGAAAAATCTGACCAGCATCGTCGCCACCACCCTGAATCTGAGTTTCAAGAAGGGATTTGACGCGATGAGCCTGCGGGACCTGAGCAGGGAATCGGGATTGTCCATGGGAGCGCTCTATTCCTATTTTACGAGCAAGGAGGATCTCCTGGGCATGATCCAGAGCCAGGGGCAGGTTGCCGTGGAAAAAATACTGCGCGAGCATATCGATACAAGAAACGATCCTGCCAGCAAGCTTCGCACGGCCATACGGGTGCACCTGTATCTGAGTGAGTTGATGAAGAGCTGGTTCTACTTCTTTTTCATGGAAACCAAGAATCTCAATCAAAAATACAGAAGGAAATCGATTACGAGCGAGCTCATGACCGAGCGCTTCATCACCGATATCCTAAAGGAAGGCGTGAAGCTGAAGGTCTTCGCGGTTGATAATATTCAGCTCACCGGGTCTGTCATCAAGGCGATGATGCAGGACTGGTACCTCAAGCAATGGAAGTACGCGCAGCGGAACATATCGGTGGAAGAATACGCGCAGTTTGTAATTGATGTGATTGAATCCTTCGTTATTGATATGACTCATCGGAAGACACGCCTGTCCCCCTGAAGGAAAAACAGGTCAATTATGCAAGAATATGTCAGAGGAGATGGAAGTGGCTACAATTGATGAACCTGTTGCCGTCAGGGAGGGCGATGAGCTGGATGTTGCTACCATCGGCGAATTCTTGAAAGACGCGATTCCCGGGACAATGGGAGCTATACGCATTAAACAGTTCCCCAATGGGTATTCGAATCTGACCTATCTGATACAAGCGGGTGATCGGGAGATGATTCTCCGCAGGCCGCCGTTCGGGAAAAAGCCGAAATCCGGCCATGACATGTCAAGGGAATATCGGATACTGAAGGCCCTGAAGCCGATTTTTCGTTATTGTCCGGAGCCGCTGGTATATTCTGAAGATCCCGCTATAATGGGCTGCCCCTTCTACGTGATGGAGCGGATCCATGGTCTGATAATACGGAAACAGCTTCCGTTGGGGATGCATCTCACCAAGGATGGAGCGCGGAAACTATCCGAAAACTTCATAACGGTATTATGCGAGCTTCATTCCATTGATTATAAGAAGGTGGGACTTGAGAATTTCGGCAGGCCGGAAGGATACGTAAAGCGTCAGGTGAACGGATGGATCGGCAGGTACCGTGACGCGCGTACTCCGGATGTCTCTGACTATGAAGATATCATGGGGTGGCTCATGGAAAAAATGCCGGGAGAGAGCGGCACTCCCTGTGTCATTCACAATGATTACAAATTCGACAACGTGGTTCTTGACTCGGAAAACCCGCTTGAGATCATCGGCGTGCTCGATTGGGAAATGGCCACCATCGGCGATCCGCTCATGGATTTCGGGAATTCCCTTGCGTACTGGGTTGAATGGGACGATGCCCGACCGCTGGGCGATATCGCCATGATGGCGACAAACATTGAAGGCATGATCACCCGCGTGGAGCAGATAGCGCTTTATTCAAAGATCACCGGCCGGGTAATCGATAACTTTGATTTTTATTATTGCTTTGGATTATTTCGGCTTGCCGCTATCTGGCAGCAGCTTTACTATCGGTATTATCATGGCCAAACCAGGGATGAGCGCTTTCAATGGTTCAGGGAAGGGAATGCCATACTTGAAACAGTGCTCAGGCATTTAACACGAATATCAGATATATAATCTGACATCGCATTGGGCTGCGCGTGCATGAGAAGGTCACTGCGCTATGCAAGATGTACTGAATATCACACTCAAAGGAGCCCACCATGGATAAAAACAGCGCATTCTTAAAACAGATTGATTTTACGGGGAAAACCGCGCTCGTCACCGGAGCGAGCAGGGGTATCGGCGAGGCCATTGCGTTGTCTCTTGCCTCCCTGGGAGCGGAGGTTATACTGGTAAGCAGAAAACTTGAGGGTCTTACGGCGGTTGAAAAAAAAATCACCGCTTCAGGCGGAAAAGCGACATCAATACCCTGCAACACCGGGAACATGAATGAAATAGACAATCTTTTCAGCCAGATCAGAGGGAAATATGAAAAAATCGACATACTGGTAAATAATTCAGCAACCAATCCGTTCTTCGGGAACAACCTTGACGCGACCGAGTCTGCATGGGACAAGACATTTTCGGTGAATCTCAAAGGATATTTTTTTATAACTCAGCATGCGGCGAAAATTATGAAAGAAAAGGGGATGGGTGGTTCCATAGTGAATATCGGATCGGTCAACGGGATCAGGCCCACACCGATGCAGGGCATGTATTCCATAACGAAAGCAGGCGTGATATCCATGACCCAGTCGTTCGCCAAAGAGCTGGCGCCGTTTAAAATCCGCGTGAATGCCGTGCTGCCGGGTATGACCGACACGAAATTTTCCTCGGTGATGACCCAGAACCCGGAGCTTCTGAATAAATTTATTCTGCCGTCGATACCCATGGGGAGAATCGCGCAACCGGACGAGATATCCGGGGCCGTGATTTATCTTGTATCGGACGCGGCGTCCTACACGACAGGATCATGCATCACGGTCGACGGCGGGATTCTCGCGTAGCTGATCATCGACGAAATAATTACTGTTGAGTGATGGATGACGCGCGCCCCCGCCGCGCAGCGGCGGGGGCGCGCGCAGCATTACATATTATTGCATGAAACTTATCATTGACAATATCACCATCCTTCCGGATGAGCCACACGAACGCATACGGAATATAATCGAGGAACGATTCAATATCGATTTTGAGTTTGAGTATTCCATCGCGCGGAAATCTCTCGACGCGCGAAGGAAAGAACATATCGTATACCGGTATCGGGTCATCATCGAGGTCCCTGACGACCGGGCGGAATTTTTCCTGAAAGATAAGGATGTTTCAATACATAAAGAGAAAGTTTTCCCCTCAATAAAAAACCGCGTTATTAATGAACCGGTGATCATTGTCGGAAGCGGACCGGCCGGACTTTTCTGTGCACTCAGGCTCATAGAAGCGGGCGTCCGCGTGGAGATTGTTGAGCGGGGAAAGCCGGTGGATGAACGGATGAAGGACATTGAACTTCTCGAAAGCCGGGGGATCCTGAATGAAAAGAGCAACGTCCTTTTCGGAGAGGGGGGCGCCGGAGCCTATTCGGACGGGAAGCTGACCACACGCATACGGAGGCCCGAGATCGACTGGTTTTTCAGGAAAATCGTCGAATGCGGCGCACCGTCATCGGTGCTGTATGAAGCGAAGCCGCACCTGGGCACGGACCGGCTCAGGGGGATCGTAAAAAAAATGAGGGAGGTCATTCTCGGTTCCGGATCGATGATCACCTTTAATGAAT
>MIBH01000028.1:0-17558 GCA_001829455.1 Spirochaetes bacterium RBG_13_51_14 | reverse complement strand
GAGCGATTGCCGGTATCATCACCTCACAGGGAAGGGAAATAGGGACATCGAGACTGGTTCTGGCCATCGGCCATTCGGCGCGCGACACCTATGCGATGTTGCAGAAGCGGGGGGTCGCGCTTGAAAAGAAAGGATTTGCCGTGGGAGTGAGAATCGAACACCCGGCCGCGTTGATTGATGAAATCCAGTACGGCGATTCGCCCTATCGGGGAATCCTTCCGGCAGCGGATTATGTACTGTCATACGCCAGCCGCGCGACCGGCAGGGGGGTGTACTCCTTCTGCATGTGTCCGGGCGGAAAGGTGATCAACTCATCTTCCGAGCAGGGACGGCTGTGCACCAACGGCATGAGTTTTTCAAAAAGAAACCTCTCCTTATCTAATACGGCAATCGTCGTGACGGTGACGCCGGACGACTGCCCCGGCGGAGTCCTGGGAGGCGTTGCATTCCAGAGGATGATTGAGGAGGCTGCCCATGACGCCGGCAGCGGTTCCTTTTCCGCGCCGGCGCAGCGGGTGACCAGCTTTTTACACGGCAGGATTGACGCGGACCTGCCGCCGGCATCATACCGGCCCGGCATCTCTCCCGCTGATGTGGGGAGATACCTCCCGGACTGGCTGACTGCCGAGTTGAAGACCGGGCTGCAGCGCTTTGACAGGAAAATGAAGGGCTTCATTACCGATGAAGCGGTTCTCATCGGAGCGGAAACCAGGACCTCGTCGCCGGTGCGCATCAGCAGGGGAACGGATCGCCAGTCTGTCTCTGTTCGCGGTTTGTACCCGATCGGCGAAGGCGCCGGGTACGCGGGCGGCATCGTCAGCTCTGCGGTGGATGGCATACGCTGCGCTGACCATATCATAGAGGAATCAAGCGATTAATGACGGGTTTAGCAGAAGAGAAATATTTTGACCATTAATAAAAACGACTTGCTGCTGACGGCATCGTTAATAAAGGCTGTATTGCAGGACTGGTACCTTAGGCGATGGAAATATTCACGCCGCGGTGATTCGAAGGAGGATAAGACTATGGACGTTATAGATAAACCTCGTGACATAAGGAGCGGGGAGGAACTGGATATTAAAAAGGTTAATGAATTTTTAAGGGACTCAGTTCCACGCCTCACCGGGGAAATCACCATAAAGCAATTCCCCAGCGGGAACTCCAACCTTACCTATTGTATCAGCATAGGGAATACCGAGCTGATCCTCCGGCGGCCTCCTTTCGGGAAGAAAGCGAAATCGGCGCACGACATGGGCAGGGAATACCGGATATTGAAAGCGCTGAAGCCGGTTTTCCCCTATTGTCCCGAGCCCCTCGCATATTCCGAAGACGAGTCCATCATGGGGTGCCCCTTCTACGTCATGGAGCGGTTACATGGAATCATTCTGCGGAAAGAGATTCCCGAGGGACTGGAATTTACGCACGATGAAATGAGAAAACTGTGTGAAAATTACATTACGCTATGGGCGGATCTTCATTCAATTGATTATAAAAAAATTGGGCTCGAGAACTTCGGGAATCCAGAAGGATATGTCCGCCGTCAGGTGGAAGGCTGGAGCAAAAGATATCGCGACGCAAAAACACCGGATGCCCCTGATTTTGAAAGAGTAATGATCTGGCTGCACGAACATATGCCGGATGATTCCGCCGCGCCGGCCGTGATTCATAATGATTTCAAGCTTGACAACGTGGTACTCAATCCGGAGAAACCGACGCAGATAATCGGTCTTCTTGACTGGGAGATGGCGACCATCGGCGACCCTATAATGGATCTCGGATCAGGCCTTGCCTACTGGGTTCAAAATGACGATACGGATAAGCTGAAAATGGTACGGATGCACCCGACGACCGCTGACGGAGCGCTGTCGCGGGAACAGCTCGTACAACATTACTCGCGAACGACCGGCCGCGTCATCGAATCATTCGATTACTATTACTGTTTCGGTCTGTTCCGGCTGGCCGTAATCGCGCAGCAGATCTATTACCGGTATTATCACGGCCAGACCAAGGATCAGAGGTTCCAGTTTTTTATTCACGGCATCAGGATATTTGAGGATACAGCATTGAGCTTGATATCTTGATAACGGCGGCAACTGGTCATCATAAAAACAAATCATCAGTAAAAGTGCCGAAGCCACCGGTATTAATCTTGACGATATGCCCTCCGCTGATGCATCGTTACTCCTTCAGTCACAGGAGCAGGGTATGTCGGACACAGTTATCGAAATAGCCCGGAACAAGAAGGCACGGTTTGAGTACGAGATCGTTGATACCTTCGAGGCGGGGATCGTACTGGTCGGGAGCGAGGTAAAATCGCTGCGCCAGAAAAAGGCCAGCATACAGGAAGCTTACGCGCGCGTAAAAAACGGCGAGGTATACCTTACCGGCATGAATATCGCCATATACGAGATGGCGAACCGCTTCAACCACGATCCGGTCCGCGACAGGAAACTCCTCCTTCACCGGCATGAGATAAAACGGCTCATCGGCAAGGTGCAGGAGAAGGGGTTCACCCTGGTCCCGCTGCGTCTCTATTTCAAGAATGGAAAAGTGAAGGTGGAAATCGGACTGGCCAGAGGAAAGGCAAAATACGACAAGCGGCACGATATCAAGAAACGCGAGGTTGACCGGGAAATTCAACGCGAGTGGAAGAATTACCGGTAGCGGAATAAAAGGGTTGACAATACGAATCATGAAAAGCTCTTTATCGAGGGTTGGGTCTCCTGCAGGGGCCCTGCCCGTGACGAACGTATATGCAGAAATCAATAACATTCGAAGAGGAAATGCGTATGTCTGACGAAATACAAGCGGCACAACCTGTCAATGAAGGGGCGGTGGCACCGGAAGGCACGAAGGCGGCGGCCCACAAGACAAAAAAAATCAACCGGATGAGCGCTGCGGATCTGTCATCGAAAATCGAGGAAATCGAGAAGGGGAATCTGGCGGGCTCAACATATTACAAGCACCTGCTTCAGAGAAAGCGCGAGCTGGGAGCGTAATGCCGCTGTTATCCGCGAATCAACACCAGGTACTCATAGGCAAAAAGGTCCTCGATGAAGTGGCGGATTATTTCATGCTCATCCTTCTGTGAGTGGGATGTCAGAATATAGTTCAGCCGATCGGTGTATTCAAATTGTATAAAATCAGAATACCGGCCTCTCAGCACCCGGTATCCATACCGTTCGGCCACCTGAACCAGGTGTGAAAATTTAATCGTGTATTCATCATGTCCCATGAGCCGGATCCGTTCGGGATTTCCGGTGCTCGACACGGTGATTTTATTTTTTAAAGATTCCGGCACCGCTGATTCGCAGCTGTGTTCGCTGATGTATATGTACTTGATTCCGGCGGCGCAGAGCTTTTCCACAGCCTCAATGGCGCCGATGTTCAGGTTAAAACGATAATCCGGCATTGGAATCGAATAAGCGCTGAGGATGTTTTTTGCTTTCTGCAGCAGGGGGTCCGGCTTTTCGCCGGGTTGAGCGAGGTCATCAGGGACGACATCGCACAGCGCGGGAAAATCGCCCGCGACTTCAATGAGCAGAACCATATCGAATTTTTTGAAGAACGCGGCGTCGGTTTCAAAAAAGTCCCTCAGGTAAAATTCGACAGTGAACCCATCCAGAGTCTGTTTCTGCCTCTCCAGCAATGCCGGCGAAAGATCAAGCATTGCGGCAGGCGAGAAATCGCCTCTGTTCATAAAATCGCGCATGGTATATCCGTATCCGCCTCCGATTTCAATCAATCCATTCACGGCATCAAGGGGAATAACGCTGGAGAGGTAATCGTACAGCAGTTCACCGAAGGTCGTTTTTCTTGTAATGGCGTACCGGCAGGGGCTGCCAGTGTCATCAAGCGCGTTGCACACCGTCAGTTCCCATCCCAGGGTTGATAGAGATTCACGGTGGTAGCGGCTCGTGTCGTTCAATCCGTAGCGTTTCATAATGTCGAGGCGGTGTTGGCACCGGGGGACGCGGGGTCAGCCGCAGTCAGATTATTATTTTGTCCGTGAAATCTGATATCTGCCTTAGCAGGTAAATGGTCACGATAAGCCCGATAATTCCTACACCGATGAAGAGAATCGCCAGTATGATCCTTTTCTTTTCCGTGTCAGGAAGGAGCCTGAAGTTTTGGAGCTTGTACTTAATGTTGAGCGCTCCGGTTATCATGGCGGGGATGATCCGGCTGAATTGTATTTTGTCTATCCAGCGCTGTAGCGGGACCATTTTCTTGAGCCCGCAGGTCGTATGGCTCAAATCAAAAACGGCTTCCTGGTAAATGTCGGTGCTGTCAGGATTGGCGATAAAGCTGTGCCCGCAGGAACAGGACACCTTGATCGTTCCCTTGTCGATGGGAAACCTCAGCTTCAGTTTGCATGAGGGGCATATTTTTATCAGATACATCGGCGTTACTGTAAATCCATGATTTGTTTTAACAGATCCGGCATCCTCGCATAGAGCCCCTCAAGGTCGGCCTGCGTGAGGCCGGTTTTTTTAATCGCCCGGTCATTTATTTCATGAAACAGTCCGTCGCTGCCGATACCGATGCCGCCCATGAGGCAGATCGCGTTTGCGATATGCACGATGGAAACTTCGAGCCGGTGAGCTTCCGGCGCGTTTTCCGGTTCCTGATAATACCGGACGATTGACCGAAGAACGGGCGGGAAATTCCATTTTTCCAGAATTTTTTCCCCCACTTCCTGGTGATTGTATCCCATGATCTCCTTTTCCGCCTGGGGGAAGGTGATGCTTTGCGTCTGGACGAGGTCGATGATCTGCTTGAACGCCTGCTGGACGAAGAGGGCGATGACCACCTTCCCCACATTGTGTATAATACCGCCGGTGAACACCACGTCAGCTATGTCTTTTCTTTTTTTCCCCATCGCGATGTCGCGGGACATAGTGGCGACGGCGAGACCCTGTTTCCACAGGTCTCCCTGTCCGAGGTCATACCCGATGACCGGTTTGTCGAGTATCGGTTTTGCTGCGACAAGGAGGACAATATCTTTCACTTCCTTAAGACCCAGGGTTACGATTGCCCGGTCTATGGAGATGATCTCATTTCCTTTGCTGAAATAGGCTGAGTTGCACAGTTTCAGGATGTTCGTCGTCATGGCCTGGTTTTTCGATATTTCCTGAGCGACCTGCTTGAAAGAAACATCGGGGTCGTTGACCATATTGATGACTCTGCTGGCGACTTCGGGAAGTGGCGGCAATTGATCAATGTTGCTTATAATTGTTTCTATTCGCTGTTTTATATTCTGGTCCATAAATAGTCTCCGGACGACCGAGATTAAACTTTATAGTAGATCTTTTCCTGTCCGCCGGCCTTGACCTTCATACGGCCGTCTTCCAGGTAGAAATCTATAACCCTGCCCTGATTTCCGCCGACATCCTCCACAAGAATGGCAATGCCCAGTTTCTGCAGCTCCTGTTTTGTCTGTTCGATGTTGCGGATGCCAATCTGGCCAAGGCTTATATTGGAACCGATTTTAAACATGGATGCGCCGCCGGTGATTTTTGCGGACAGGTATTCAATTTTCGCTCCTTCGTGTAATAGCATTTTCACGAGCATCGGTATGGCGGTATTCGCGTATTTTTCAGGACTTGAGCCAACTTTCTGGTTGACCGGAAGTAGGATGTGGGCCATTCCGCCGATTTTTTTAACGCGATCGTATAGGCAGATCCCGACACAGCTGCCGAGAATTGTTCGCAGGACGGACGGTGAAGATGAATTTTTTATCTGCGCGACGCCCACGGTAATAATTTCAAGCATGACTGCTACTCTACACGAACAGTTTTTTACATTGATGGCAGTTTTGTATGATATTATTCTTTCTTCTCGATTTGTCAAGAGCAATAGAGGTATTTTTAATTCTTAAACGTAGATACATAATGTTGAGACACGTGCATCGTCCGAATAAGGTATGAAACAATATGGCGGCTGCTTGGGCCGGTTAATTTACAGAGGCTGTTTAACAGAAGGAGTGTTCGGTTTATTGCCACTTCCAAACAGTTCCGGGGCTTTATCAACGAGCATGCTGATGGCGGCGATCATCTTTTTCATATCAATAAAGTGATATGTTTCCCGATATTTTAATAACACCCGGTCATTGTATTTTCCAGCGAGTTCATAGTTGAAGGGGATGCGCGTTCCTTTTTTGCCGTATTCCGATAACCAGATACCGGCGCTGTTTTCCCACAGGTATCCCTGCCCGGTCAGTTCGATGTCGATAAGGTCTGAAAAATCGGCCAGTGATTTTTTTGACTTTTTATCCATATCCCATTGCGCCAGATTCCAGTTACCGGAATCACCGGCTATATAGTAAATGGCATTGTCGCCGGTGTGATGTTTTGATGAGGACATGTTGATATTTTTGAGAACAACTGATTTTGTGCCGGTATTCACGATGCTGTAGTAGTATGAGCCGGCTATTCCGGCCAGAACGCACAGCACTGTCTTCTTGACGTACAGCTGAACCGTGAAGTAATTCGTATACGGTGGAGGAAATGTTTCATCAAGGATTTGCTCGCTGGAACGATGCATGATATGGTAACGATAGAGCCGGTAGTCCTTATAATAGATTATATCTCCATTGTCGATGACAAGGGACTTGATGGGATTTTTCTTATCGCCGATTGTTTCATCGAAATAGTGATCACAGGCACCGTCAAAAAGCGAAAACCGCAATTCGTCGCCGATCACGGCGTAATCATTGTTGAGATCGACATACTTCACTTCATTGCCGTCATCAAGGGTGAGGGTGCAATTTCTCGTATAAAGGGTTTTTATGCTGTTTTCATCCTTGGTAAAGAGAACGGTCCCGTTCGTATGCAGATCAGTTTTTTCAACAGAGTCGACTGAAACGGCACGAATGAATTGCTGTTCCAACGACTGGAGGGATCCGGGCTTTTTTTCAATGTACTGCTCAACGGCGTCGTTTAATTTTTTTTCCGGGTCAAGAGAGCATCCAAAAATGGCGGGGAAAAGGGACACACAACAGCATGCGACAACAAAATGATTCTTCATATTTTACTTCACCCGCCTCTTGGATCGTATTCTTTCAATGACCCTTTTAAGATACTCAGAATCAAACAGTTCGATCGTTGTTGACTGCGCGATCGATTTTGCTCTGATGCTGAATCTGGACGTTGTTATATACATACCGTTTTTGCATTTTTCCTGAATTATCTTTTTCTGGAAATCATTGAGGCTGTCTTCGGATATTTCACGGGTGGTACGGTGGAAATAAATGAGTATGGGAGGATCGTTTATTCTTTTAATATTGTAGGCTTTATACTGATATTCGTTGGGGCTTATTTGTTCTTTTGAGATGATATTGAAATTGAGGCTTGATATCATTTCCACAATGGTCGGCTGCAGCGCTTCAAGCGATGAAAGAAACATGGTCATGAGGCTTTCATTGCCCAGAATCTCCTGATATGATTCCAGCTTCAAACGCGTTCCGCGGAAATTCGGATTTTCTTCGGAGATTTTTGTCCAGTGATGATAGGCTTCTTTAATTTTATTCTGATGCTCATAGCATTCGGCGAGAAGATACCGGTATTCATGCGATTCCTCGTTGTTTTCCTTGAGAGCCACCAGGCCCTGCTCGAGCACTTCAATGGCGCTTTCATACTCTTCAAGGTGAAAGTAAATCTCCCCGATTTTATAAAGGCTTTTTAAATAATATTTACGCTCACGCTTCGCATTTTCGTACATCGGAATGGCGTTTTTATAATCCTTTTTCATCTGATAGATGGACCCCAGGAAAAACTGGGTATCGCTATGATCGCCCGGCACTTTCAGCGCCTGAGTGAGATATTCTTCACTCTTTTCAAAATCGGAAATATAAAAACAGGATATCCCCAGCGGGAGATACGCGTCGGAGAGTGATGGATCTATGGAGATCGCCTTCGTCAGGTGTTCCCGCGCTTTCTTGTAATCCTTCTTCTGATACAGCGCGTGACCGATCCGATGGTTTGATACGAGGTCGTCTGGATTAAAGGTGAGTATTATCTTGTATTCATCAATTTCTTTGGGGAAGTTTTTGGTCTCATTGTAGAGTCGGGCTAGATGGTAGTGTATATCGATTTCATTGATAAACTTGTTGAAATTCGGCAGGCTCAGAACCGCGTTGAATTCAGATATCGCCAGCAGATACTGGTTCTGCTTCATCAGTATCAGGGCGCGGAGATAGCGTGCGGGAACATAATCGCCCTTCCGTTCAAGGATTTTTTTTACTATCTCGTTCGCCTTGCTGATAAAGCCGCCGTCAAGATATTCTTCGGCTTTTCGTATTTTGGCCGGAAAAGAGGTTGATTTTAGAATAAAGATTATGATAATGATAATGACAACGCAGAATATAACTATGGCATATCTCATTAAGATTAACGCGTATTATCCGTGGTTTTTTTCATTACTCCGAGATGCCGGGGCATCTTATCATACAGGTACGCTGCAATAATGTTTCCGTGAAGTATTTAGTAAGAGCTGATTCTTTTAGTCAAGAAGATTATATGATTCAATTATATATTAGACTTGCTGCTAAACTAACATAATTATTGAATATTTGCCCCCGCCGCTTGCGGCGGGGGCAAATGTCAATTTTTATTTAGATATGTAACAAGTCTAGTGTTCCAATATCCATTTCATTATTGACAAAAATTCCGCGGTTATTTCCTTAATGAAAAAAGTCGGTATTGATTTAAATTCACGCGGGCGCGGCGCTGGATAATCGAATATTCTTACTACCGAGGAGAAGGCCATGGCAGCTGTAGGGGTAATACTGGGGAGCGATTCGGATTTGTCGAAAGTTAAAGAGTGCTTTGAGATTCTCGAGTACTGCAATGTCTCATTTGAAATAATAATTTCATCGGCGCACCGGACTCCTGAACAAACACGACAATGGGCGGCCTCCGCCGCCGATCGGGGGATCAAGGTCATCATCGCCGTTGCCGGAGGCGCCGCACACCTGCCCGGTGTTGTCGCCGCACACACGACCCTCCCGGTAATCGGAGTGCCGGTGGAAACGAGCATTGCCGGCGGCCTGGATTCGATACTTTCGATTATCCAGATGCCGGCGGGAATTCCCGTTGCCGCCATGGCGGCGGGGAAAGCGGGCGGCGCCAACGCTGCGCTCTTTGCCGTAAGCATCCTGTCGCTAGGGGACAAATCATGCGCCGAACGTCTTGCACAGTACCGGAAGGAGATGGCGGAAAAAATATCCGGAAGAAACGAGGCATTGAACAAGATGGGGTACCGGGACTACATCAAGCGCGACAGAGGATAATGCATGATAGAACATACGGTACAGATTCCCGAAGAACGAATCGTCATTCTTGATTTCGGCTCCCAGTACACGCAGCTCATCGCGCGAAGGATTAGAGATCTGCAGGTGTACGCGGAGATAGTGCCGTATTACTATCCGGTTGAGGACATCGCGAAGGAAAAGCCGGTGGCCATCATACTTTCCGGCGGGCCTTCATCGACGTATGAGAAGAACGCCCCCCATGCCGCGGCGGAAATTTTCTCACTCAACATTCCAATCCTGGGGATCTGCTACGGTCTGTACCAGGTAGTCAGGGCTTTTAACGGATCAATCGACCGGGCCTCATTCAAGGAATACGGAAGGGCGATGATCGATATAAAGGGGTCGTCGCCTCTGTTTAAAGGGATGGACCGGCGCGAACAGGTATGGATGAGCCACGGCGACAAGGTTGTATCGCCGCCGGCCGGGTTCGCGGTCGTGGCGTCGTCGGAAAATGCCGAGATCGCAGCCATAGAAAACAGGGAAAAAAAGGTGTATGGAGTCCAGTTTCATCCAGAAGTCTATCATACCGTCAAGGGTAACAAAATACTGGGCAATTTCCTGTTTGAGGTCTGCGGTCTGCGGCCCTCATGGAACATGCGATCATTCATTGAATCGTCCGTGGAATCAATCAGGAAGGAAGTCGGAGACGGAGCCGTGCTGCTGGGCCTGTCCGGCGGCGTGGATTCGTCGGTTACGGCGGTGCTGCTGCAGAAGGCGATCGGCAGCCGTCTCTTCTGCGTATTTGTCAACAACGGCGTCTTACGAAAGAACGAGCACGAGCAAGTGGTTGAGCGGTTCAAGAAGCACATGAAGCTCAACCTGATATACGTAGACGCCTCGGCACGATTTCTGAAAAAGCTTAAAGGGGTGGAAAATCCCGAGAAGAAACGGCGGATCATCGGACGCGAATTCATCAAGGTCTTCATGGAAGAGGCGCGGAAAATCGGGAAGTTTGATTTTCTTGCCCAGGGCACCCTGTACCCGGATGTGATCGAATCGGTCTCCACCAAGGGACCGTCCGATACCATCAAGAGCCACCACAACCGCGTGCCCGAAGTGCTGAAGCTGATAAAATCCGGAAGGGTTATTGAACCACTGAAGGAGCTGTTCAAGGACGAGGTACGGGAACTCGGACGGGTCCTCGGCATGCCCGGGGAAATCATCAACCGGCAGCCCTTCCCGGGACCGGGACTCGCCATCCGCATCATCGGCGCGGTGACTCCGGAGCGCATACGAATCCTACAGGAAGCGGATGACATCGTCGTCCGGGAAATCAAGGAGGCAGGCCTCTACAATGACCTGTGGCAGATTTTCGCGGTGTACCTGCCGGTCAAGTCAGTGGGGGTCATGGGCGACAGCCGAACCTACGAGAACGTGATCGCCATCCGCGGCGTCACCTCGGTTGATGCCATGACCGCGGACTGGGCCTATCTGCCTGAGCCGGTGCTCCGCAAAATATCCAACCGGATTATAAACGAGATCAAGGGCATCAATCGGGTTGTGTATGATATTTCGTCAAAACCGCCGAGCACGATAGAATGGGAATAACGGTTACCCGGGCCGTTCAAGCTGGTGACGCTTCAGGGCGGTATTGATGGTCCAGTGGAGATCGATCCCCTTAACCGGTTTTAACAAATATCCGTAGGATTTGGTTTCTTCCTTTGCCCGCTGAATCACTTCATAGCTGGTATTCGCAGTCAGATAGACGATGGGAATGTACACATGTACATATATTTGTAAAAGATTTCGTAACGTTTATCGAAGGTGTTTATTACGGTGAATCGATGCGCGTCTTTTTTTCATGATTGAGCAGGTATCCTTTGATCCATATTCCGCAGCGGTATACCGGGAATACCGCATATCGCCGGACTGGTTCAGCCGTTGTATGAATTTATGTTGAATCATCCGGCGCACCCAGGAGCTGCATCACGGAATATTTATCGCGCTCCATCTGTTCCGCGAGTTTTGTTCCTGATTCGAATTTTATCTCATTCCGTATCAGCTCGTGAAATTCCACGGTAATGACCCTGCCGTATATAGAATCGCTGAAGTCAAATATATTAACCTCAATACTTCTGACGTCATCAGAGAATGTCGGGTTTGTTCCGATGTTGAGCATGCCCTTTTTCTTCATGCCGTTTTCAAACATAACGCAGACCGCATAGACACCGTCCCCCGGGATTATTTTGTCCTGATTGACCGGATTGATATTGGCGGTGGGAAAACCGAGGACCCTGCCGCGTCCCTTGCCCGGTATCACCGTGCCGGCGAGAGTATAGCGCCATCCCAGCAGTCTGTTGGCTTTGCTAATGTTGCCGCTTTCGATTTCTCTCCTGATCCACGTCGACGAGACCGGCTGCTCGTACCGGTCCTCTTCTTCAATTCTGATGATTTCCATGCCGGTCTTCGAAGAGAGTTCAGTCAGGAAGTCGTAATCACCTTCGCGGTTTTTACCGAACGCATGGTCGTAGCCGACAACGAGATATTTTGCGTCCAGCCTTCCAATGAGGATCTCATTGTAGAAATCGATGGCGTGCATCTGGGCCATATGCGGGGTAAAGTTGAGAAGGATGATGTTGGGGATTCCAAAATTGTATATGGCGTTGACTTTTTCCTCAGTCGTGGTTAATATTTTTGTCGGCAGTTCCGGATTGAGGATTTTCCGCGGGTGCGACGAGAAGGTGATAACCACGGGATCTCCGGATTTTTCTCTGGATGCTTCCAGCAGTGCGGAGAGTATTTTCCGATGGCCGAGGTGAACTCCGTCGAAGGTGCCGATAGTGGCCACCGGATTTACGAAGAGATTTTTGTGTTCGGGTAAATGGTGGTAGATTTTCATTTTTTATCATACCACCCGGAACCGCAGGCGGCTGTTCGCATCAATTACCTGTCGTATTTCTTTCTCATTTCCTGATGAGCTATGTTGATTATCATTTGATCAAGGATCACGATAGCCATGAAGGCCTCTGCGACCGGCCATACGCGGGAAACAATGGTCGGATCGCGCCGGGTAACCGCGGCAAGTTCCGCGTCCGACAGCGCAACTTTGTCGATGGTTTTCTGCGGCTTGGCGATCGTCGGGGTAGGCTTGATGGCCAAACGTGCGACGATATCCTGGCCGGTGGATAGACCGCCGGTGATTCCGCCGCTGTTATTGCTTGAAAATGAGACCTTCCCGTTCTTCATGAACATCTGATCGTTGCTCTGGCTTCCGGTCATGTTCTTGACGCTCACGCCCGCCCCGATTTCTACGGCCTTGACGGTCCCGATGCTCATCATTCTTCCCAGCTCACCGTCAAGCTTGCTGAAAACCGGCTCGCCAATTCCGGCGGGGACTCCCCGTGCTACGACTTCAACGATGCCGCCGCTGGAATCGCCGCTGTCGCGGACGGCGATGATTTTATCGTACATGGACCGCGCGCTTTCCAGGTGCGGGCAGTTCAGGACCGGGTGGAGCCCCTGCTCGGCCAGAGCGGCCGTTTCCTTTTCGGTGAGCGGTTTTCTTTTTATGTCGGGGACCATTTTTTCAATTTCAGCCAGCACGGATATTTTTTCGACAAAGCGCATGCCGGGCGTGATACGGCCTTCACGGTAGACAAGGTTGTAAACGGGATCCATGTCGCGGCGGACCTTTTTAAATGCTGCAACACGGTCGCGGATGGTGTCGTAATCAATATCCTCCATGGCGACCCCGGCGGCTTCGCGCACGAAAGCGAAAATTTCAACGCCGTGATCGAGGAGAATCTTTTTCGCGACCGTGCCGGCCGCGACGATCGTAGCGGTATACCGGCCGCTGAAGATCCCGGCGCCGATCGAGTCGTCCCATTGCCCGTATTTTTGGTACGATGCGTATGACGCGTGTCCCGGGCGCGGCGTCCGGTTCGTGGCGCGGTACTGCTCGATATGCTCGAAGTGCCGGTCCAGGTTGGGTATCAGGATCGTCAGGGGCGTTCCGTTCGTGTATCCTTCATTATGAAAGCCGGTCATGGTATCCGCTGCGTTTAAGCCGGTATAGATGACGGGTATGTCCGGCTCGCGCCGGGGCGACGACAGCTCGCCCTGGCCCGGTTTCCGCTGGAGCAGGTCAAAGTATATCTCCTCCTCCAGCACGGGTATGCCGGAGGGGACGCCCTGGATGTGGGTAACCAGGCCCTCCTGGTATGATCCGCCGGCAACGGTAACCTGAAAGAAGGAACCGTACGTGCAGCCTATCATGAAAACCACCTCGTTTGTGATTTAGTTCAAAGACACATATGTATTACTCACATTGATGTCAAGTTTTTTAATGATGAAAACGGTTTCACAGAGATTATTTTCAGCATGACCGTGTCAATCATAACTGGGGCGGGGAATCCATACGCGACGTTTTTTTCTTTCATCAAACGAAATCGAGTATGACACAGAGCAGAACAGTCCGTAATTATGATCGTGCGACGCGTCGAGATCAAAGATGCCGCGGTCCGTTGTCTTTTGAATATACCGCAGAATGCGATAATACGCGCCCATGCCGACGGATGCGTCGGTCCGGGGGATGGTAATTTTCAAGCTCAAAGACGCCGTGCCGCCTACGGCATAGTACCGCCCGGCTGGAATTCTGGAAAAGTTCAATTGCGGACCCGACTGGTCGTATGAGTTTTTGTATTCTGTTTTTTCTGAGCCGGACAGGAACGCGGCTGAGCAATTGAATATGGGGGTGAAGAAGCGTGATAACGGGGCGCTGAGAGAAATGCCGATCTCAGGGATTACATTCAGAGTCTGGCCTTCGATATTGATATGGAACATGTTCACCAGGGGCATTATTTCGACATGATCATATTCGTTTTTATACGTGATCACCTCGACACGCAAACCCCCGTATAGTTTTAAGAAATCTAGGATATAGTAACCGAGGTTCGCATAGATGTCGTACTCCTTTATGTCGATACGAATGATTCGATATACACGGCCGGGATATATCGACATATTGCCCCCTTTCGTAGACGCCTGTCCGTACCTGAATGAGATGGCTGTCTCCCAGCCGCGCAGGAACTGTATTGATAGATCCGGCCCGTACATGAAATTCTGAATGACCGGATATTTCGGGGCATAGGTGTCAATGAAACTCACATTGTCTGGTGGATACAGAATCAGCCTGCCGTTGTTCCATGCGGGCTTCCACCAGTTGCATTTCACGGTTCCCCCGAAACTGATATCCACGGCGAATGCCGGTATCGGCGATGCAATTATCGCTGCGGCTGATGCAACGGTGATCAGCAATGAGAATTTTTTGAATACCATGATGCTTAATGCAATAACCAGCTCTTTTGCGACGTGCCACGCCGATTCAGGGAGCGTTGCGATATGCATGATTTTTTCCGTCTTTTGATTAAATAATCAACTGATTTTTTTAAGCCTGATATTTTTTTTGTAGGGGGATGTCATTTCACGCGGGAGGTAACAATAATTGTCCATCGTATTAAACTATGATACAGCCTATCTTCTGCTCATCATAGAAAAGTACGATTTCTTAATACAATCATACGTGGAAGGTCGCGACACAATCCTCAGAAACAGCGATTGGAGCTTGCCGAAAATTCCGGGCGTGATTCTCAATTTTCCGCGGAACATTGCATTGATCCCGATTTCGGCGCAGGCATCCGGTTCAATGAGGCTGTACTTAATGACCGGCGGAAGAAGAACGTCATTGGCCCTGAAGAAATTGGTGCGGATTCCGCCCGGCGTGAGGCAGGTGACCGTGATATTATGATTTTTCCATTCGCAGTGGAGCGCTTCCGATAATGCCAGAATAAATCGTTTCGTCGGCCCGTAGGTAAGGGAGGCCGGGTCGCAAAATTCGGCCGCGATTGAAGACACATTGAGAATATACCCCTGCTTCCGCCCCATCATCACTCCGCCGAAAAGAAAGCAGAGCTTTGCGAGCGACATCACATGCAGGTTGATGATGCTTTCAACACACTTGATATTGTTCAGCTCGCGATCGATGTTCAGAAATATGCCGGCGCAATTTATCAGGATGTCCACCGGCATGTTGCGGCGCCGGCAGAATTCGAAAATCCGTTCCGCGGAATCCTGCTTGAAAAGATCCATTGCCAGCACCGTGACGGGACCGGCTCGCAGCGCTTCGATCTCGCCCTTCACGCGGTTAAGCTCGGGGAGGTTTTCGCTCACCAGTATGAGATCATGACCGCGCCGGGAGAGATTTTTTGCCATGGATTCTCCGAGACCCGATGAGGCCCCGGTAATAAGAGCGGTCAGCCTTTTCCGGGCATCCGGTTTACCGTACATTGCAATTACCGTCACCGTTTTTTATGGATGGTTTCCGCCATGCGGCAGGCGGCCTGATAATCAAAGTCTGTGGTAATCTTGAAATTGGAATATTCGCCTTCAATCATTTTGACCCTGTACCCGGCGGCGAGCACCAGGGAAACGTCATCGGTTGCGGTAACACCGTTGCGGACAGCCGTTTCATGCGCGCTCTTGATGAGCGCGAACTTGAATCCCTGCGGCGTCTGCGCGTAATACATGCGGTCCCGGGGAGGGACCGTCGAGACGAAATCATTCCTGATTTCAGCTACGGTATCCTGAAGGGGGACGTAGACCGCGGAGGCGCCGTGTTCTTTTGTTTCCATGACACATTTGCGGAGCGTGTCCGGTCTGATGAACGGACGGGCCGCATCATGGAAAATAAGAACATCTTCATCGTTGAAAGGGAGGGAGATGAGCGCGTTATAAGCCGATTCCTGGCGGGTGGAGCCCCCGGGAATTATTTTCAGAAGCTTGTGGATATGAAATACCCGCGCGATCTCGTCAGTTTGCGTTATATATTCCTCCGGTATCACCGCGAGTATATGGTCGATTTCCGCAAGTGAATGGCATGCCTCCAACGACCAAACGATAATCGGCTTTCCGCCAAGGGAAAGAAATTGCTTGGGGGTGGTCCTGTTGAGACGCAGACCCCGGCCGCCCGCCAGTATGACAGCATAGGTGCGTTCCATAAGGTTAGAGCATCATCATGGCCTGAAGATAATTCTTTTTTCCTGAAGATTCTCTTTTATGATGCCGACTACTTCATCAGTGTTTTCAACGTTTTCAATATACAGATCGCAAACAAGATCGGTGGTGCCCTCATCGCCTATCCAGATCGCTTCTATCTTGTCCGGATTCACGATGGTTTTTATTATTTCAAGATCGCTCTGCCGCAGCTCGATGGCGGTCACGATCAAGATGATGCCCGCCTCCATCATGATGTGGGCGATTTCCGCAAGCCGACGGATGTGTTCAAGATTCTCATTTTCGAGAATGGAGCGTCCTTTGATGTCGGCGTCGACTCCATAGAGGACATTGCCAATACCGAGGAAATATGCGATCTTGCCGTCATCGAAGAGCTTTTTTTCCAGGGCCCTCGCGATGGTCTTCTTACCCGTATCCTTTTTGCCGGTGATGAGGATCAACGCCGATTTCTGATTGTATCGATCGGCCCGCTGTTCGGTTGGGATTCCGCTTGTTTCCCATTTGTTGTTGCGGAGATACACGTTATCTCGGACCCAGGTCTGGCTGTCGTTGATATCCTGATGGATTATCCCGCCCCCCGAGATTTCATACTCGTCGATGATGACGAAACGGCTTGTCATCGAATTTTCCTCTGCCGTGTCAAAGGCTATCGGGCTGGCGAGCTGAAGAACGCATTCGGCAACGTCGTGCCGATCTATGATTACTTTTGTGTCGGTCCACTGGAGGGTATCCGCGTTCAGTATTCGGGAAATCTGTTCGATTTTTACCAGAACTTTTGCGCTGCCGGTCTTGAGATGATATTCTTTTTTCATCGTCATCGGTTTTTTGCCGAGCCAGAAGAGGTTTGCCTTAATCCGGGATGTGACGTGTGGTTTCTTTTCATTGGCCTTGACGACAAGCTCGCCCCGGGGTACATATATCTGCTCGTCCAGGGTGAAGCCCACCGCGGAGGGAGCCGCAGCAAATGACAGGGGTGGTGCGTTGAAGACTTCAATGCTCCTTATGACGCTTTTCTTGCCGGAGGGGAAAAAGAGGACGCTGTCGCCCACGGCGAGGGAACCGGTCAGGATCGTGCCCGCTACGATTCTACGGTTGTCTCCGAAGCGGGTGAACTTGTACACGTCCTGTACCGGCATGCGAAAGGGCTTGTCTTCAATCTCATTCGCATTCTCGAACTCTTCAAGTGCGTCAAGCACGGTCGCGCCGCTGTACCATGGGATGGACCGATTCTGCC
>MIBH01000027.1:1419-5999 GCA_001829455.1 Spirochaetes bacterium RBG_13_51_14 | reverse complement strand
GGCCCGATTGTATAATTCTCGACCTCGGCCTGCCCGACATGGAAGGCCTCGACGCGTTGAAAAAACTGCGGGAATGGAGCCAGACGCCCGTTATCGTACTCTCAGTCAGAAATTCCGAGCAGGACAAAATAAACCTTCTTGACGCAGGTGCGAATGATTATATCACCAAACCGTTCGGCATGGGCGAACTTCTTGCGCGAATGAGAGCAGCGCTGCGTCATAGTATTCCCGATACTTCTGACGGGGTTTTCAGCACGGCAAATGTCTCAATCGATTTTTCGCGCCGATTGGTGACTAAAAACGGAATCGAACTGAAACTGACGCCTACCGAATATTCACTGCTGCGCTTTCTCGCGCAACATGCCGGAAAAGTGTTGACCCATAATCAGATAATACATGAATTATGGGGGCCCCGGTCACAACCGGACATGAGCTATTTGCGGGTTTACATTCTGCAACTCAGAAGAAAAATTGAAGATGACCCTTCAAATCCCCGATTGCTTATTACAGAACCAGGCGTGGGATACCGGCTTTTAAGTGACGATTAGGACCTTCCGTATAAGCAAAAAAGTATATATTCGTCGCTTTTATTCCATTAATTTCTTGACTTACCAGACTGTTTTACTATGATTTACTATACGATAGCAAATATATCCAATTAATTGGTATTTAGATAATGTAATCGGGATCGTTCCCGATTTTATTTTTTTTAATGACACATACAGGGGGGATCCGCTATCAGGATGGAAATCTATTAAGATATCGGAATATGGATTATGAGCTCCAAAAAATTGAACAGCATAATGACCGACGACAAGAATTACCTGTTCCAGAATTACGGCGACCGGCTCCCCGTCTGCTTCGTCAGGGGCAATACCTGCTTCCTCTACGACCAGGACGGTAAAAAATACATCGACTTCTTCTCCGGCATAGCCGTGACCAGCGTGGGATACGGAAACAGATTATTACTAAGGGCCCTCCACCGCCAGATAGACAGCCTCATCCACACTTCCAACTGGTTCTACAACCGCGAACAGAACGAGGCGGCGAAGCAGTTGGCGGAGGCATCATTCCCGGGAAAGACCCTCTTTGTCAACAGCGGCACCGAGGCCACCGAGGCCGCGATCAAGCTGGCACGTCGGTACGGGCTGAACCAGGACCAGGATCGTTACCAGATCGTCTCCTTCACCAATTCATTTCACGGAAGAACCTTCGGCGGCATGTCCGCAACGGCGCAGAAGAAGATACATGACGGTTTCGGTCCCCTGGTGCCGGGCTTCATCTATCTTCCTTATAACGATGCAACGGCATTCGCGAAAGAGGTGAAAAAAAACCGGAACATATGCGCCATCATAATCGAGCTGATCCAGGGAGAAGGCGGCATCGTGATAGCAGACCACGCCTTCGTCAAGGAGGTGTTCCGGATCTGTAGTAAGAACAACATCCTCACCATCGTCGACGAAGTGCAGACCGGGATCGGCAGAACCGGGACGCTATTCGCCTATCAGCACTATGGCATCGTACCGGATATTATCACCCTGGCCAAGGGTCTCGGCGGTGGCATACCCGTGGGGGCGATTCATGCAAAAAACTTTCTGCCGGAGTTTTTTCCCAAGGGCGTCCACGGCAGCACCTTCGGAGGTAATCACCTGGCATGCGCGGCTGTGGCGGCTGTGCTGAAACAGGTGCAGAATAAAAGCTTCCTCGACAACATCAAGAAAGTGAGCGCCTATTTCTTGGAACGTCTGAATGAAATTAAACAAGACGTTGCCTTCATAAAAGAAGTTCGCGGCATGGGACTGCATATCGGAATCGAGCTTTCCATTCCCGGCGCTCCGATGGTCTCCAAGGCGCTGGCAAGAGGGCTGGTGATCAACTGCACCGCGGAAAAGGTGATCAGGATCATGCCTCCCCTGACCATTTCCCTTAACACCGCGCAGGCGGGAATGAAAATTCTTGAAACCATACTTATGGAAGAGAGGAAAAGCAGTGATAATACCTAAGCTGAAAACAAAAGACCTGGTAACCGTGACGGATCTGACCAGGGGCGAGATTATGGCGATCTTCCGCTTAACGGCGGCTCTTAAAAAGGACGCGCGGCGGGGAAGACACCGCGATCTCCTCAACAAAAAATCGCTCGCCATGATATTCGAGAAGAGCTCCACCAGGACCAGGGTCTCCTTCGAGGCGGGAATCACCCAGCTCGGAGGACACGCCCTGTTTCTGGACGGCAACGACATCCAGCTCAGACGCGGGGAGACGATCGACGATACGGCGCGGGTTCTGTCCCGGTACGTGGATGGGATAATGATCCGGACGTTTTCCCACGATAATGTGGTGGAGCTTGCGCGGAACGCCACCATTCCGGTCATCAACGGTCTCAGCGACGAGCACCACCCGTGCCAGGCTCTGGCCGACTTTTTCACCATATTCGAGCGCGAAAAGAACGCAAACCGAATGCGAATGGCCTATATAGGCGACGGCAACAACGTCGCGCACTCGCTCATCCAATGCGCCGCCCTCCTGGGCGTCGACATATCCATCGCCTGCCCCGCCGCGTACGAACCGGACCAGGATCTGGTCGAGGAGGCGCGGCGCACGGCCACCGGCTCTGGTTCGGTAATTGAGATCACGCGGGACCCGGCAGCCGCGGTTGAAAACGCCTACTACCTGTACACCGATGTCTGGATAAGCATGGGAGAGGAAAAAAAGGCCGCGAGAAAGAAAAAAGCCCTGGCCAAATATAAAATTACAAAAGAACTGCTCAGCAAAGGAAGGGCCGATTCCAAGGTGATGCACTGCCTGCCGGCGCACCGCGATGAAGAGATCGAGAGCGACGTGCTGGATTCAGGACGCTCCATCGTCTTCGATCAAGCCGAAAATCGTCTGCACGTTCAAAAGGCCATCATGTGCGCGCTTATGGGCAGATAGCCATAAGTTAATGAATTGTTTTCAAAATTATTTTAAATATCATTCCATCCTTTTTTTCTGATACATGGAATTATCTTTAATGACACGATGATAAAACATATCATACAGTATGACACTACCGCTATATTCCACTATGTGATCCTTTTCGCAATTTACTCGTTCATGGGATGGATCATAGAGGTTGTTTATCGTTCGATAACTCAACGTAAATTTATCAATGCCGGGTTTTTACACGGTACTTTTATACCCCTCTATGGCTTTGGAGCAATTTTTGTCATTGTACTGGAATATCTTTTTCATACGCTTCATCCTGTGATAAAGATGTTCGTGTTCGGTTCTGTTTTAACAGTCATGGAATATATCGTCAGCTTCCTTTTTGAAAAGATTTTCAAGTTGAAGTTATGGGATTATTGCGGCAATGCATTCAATATTCATGGACGGGTATGCCTTCTCTTTTCAGCATTCTGGACCGCCCTCGCCCTGATCTTTTTAACCTTGATTCATCCTGCTGTTTCACGGTCTGTGGATATGCTGGATGGAACATTTGTCGGTGCGGCGTCAATAATATTTCTGACTTATGGTGCAGCTGATTTTATTTTTTCAGTAACTTCCATCGGCGCCTTTAGGCATAAGATCGCTTATCTTTATTCTGAATATTTCAACCTGAGCAATGTTGAAATCGAAAAGATTTTTACTTCTTTTCAGAGGCTCCGTAATGCGTTCCCCTATTTGAATAGATATATCGATAACAATATCAACGGAGAAATAAAAAACAGGATACGAGCGATTTTAAAATCAATACAGGAGAAGATCATTGGGGAACTGAATGGCAGAAGGCCCTTTGAAAAGGAATTTTATTATGCAATCAATGATATTTATCAACATGAAGAATTCATGAAACTCGGAAATTATTATCACCACAATTCCTCTATTTACGATCATGTGAAGGATGTTTCGTATTTCGCATATCGCATATGCAAGCGGCTGAAGCTGGACTACCGATCCGCTGCACGCGGCGCTCTCCTGCATGATTTTTTCCTGTATAACTGGCGGGATCATGATGCGCCGGACCTCCCCAAGGAGAATAATCATGGTATTGAGCACCCCAAGATAGCACTGGCCAACGCTGAAAAATATTTTTCTTTGAATGAAATCGAGAAGGATATCATCAAGAAGCATATGTGGCCCCTTACACTGGTTCCGCCGAAATACAAAGAATCCTTCATCGTTACCTTTGCGGATAAATATCTTTCATCTAAAGAATTTATCGAAGAGTTTAAGAAAATCAGGCGCCAACGGCTTGCAAGGAGACCGGGGAAGAAACACCGGCTGCGGAAGAAAATCAAGGTTCACTAGTGTTCGGTGCAATGTTTTACCATGCAAACCATTGCACTGGTTACAAGCCCGGTAACACGCCATTAAATTTTCACCATTTCTGAAAAAATAGCAAAATCGCCTAAAATAAAAATATCTCCATATTCACCTCGATTCACAGTATTTTGAGCAATGATCAGTTATCAATTGTTATTTCACGAGAGTACAACTTAATGCTGGAAAAGATTCAAGGCCCGCATTTAAACTGAGATAGGCGTGCTGGGGTATCCGTTGTCCAGAGCTTTTTCCATTCACGGTATGCGTTATGTGAAAAT
>MIBH01000027.1:0-1403 GCA_001829455.1 Spirochaetes bacterium RBG_13_51_14 | reverse complement strand
GCCGGCTCTAATAAATTTTGAGGTGTATTATGGATATAAAAAAAGTCGTGCTTGCTTATTCAGGTGGCTTGGACACCTCCATAATAGTCAAGTGGCTTCTGGAAACATACAACTGTGAGGTCATATGCGTCGCGGCCGACGTGGGCCAGGAAGAAGAGCTGGACGGCCTGAAAGAGAAGGCCATCAATACCGGCGCGAGCAAATGCTATATCGAGGATCTGAAAGAAGAATTCGTAACCGGTTATATATTCAAGGCCATCAAAGCCAACGCCGTCTACGAAAACCGGTACCTCATGGGTACCTCGCTGGCGCGTCCCGTCATCGCCAAGCGGCAGGTGGAGATCGCCCTTAAAGAGAAAGCGGACGCGGTCTGCCACGGCGCCACCGGGAAAGGAAACGACCAGGTGCGCTTCGAGATGGCCTACATGGCCCTGGCGCCTGAGCTGAAAATCATAGCCCCCTGGCGGATTTGGGACCTCAATTCCCGGTCGAAGCTCTTCGACTATGCGGAGAAGCACCATATCCCGGTCCCGGTCACCAAGGACAAGCCCTACAGCATGGACCGGAACATCATGCACATATCCTATGAGGGAGGCATACTGGAAGATCCATACAAAGAGCCTGACGAGAGAATGTTCATCATGACAAAATCGCCAGAAAAGGCTCCGGATAAACCAGCCTCTGTCGAGATCGGCTTCGAGCGGGGTAATCCTGTTTCACTGGATGGCGAAAAGCACAAGCCCGTGGAGCTCATGAAGCGGCTTAACAGACTGGCAGGTGAAAACGGCGTGGGACGGGTTGACATCGTGGAGAACCGGCTGGTGGGCATTAAGTCCCGCGGCGTGTACGAGACGCCGGCAGGGACCGTGCTCCACATCGCCCACCGGGATCTTGAGTCCATAACCCTTGACCGGGAGACCCAGCATCTGAAAGACCGGCTGGCCCATGAGTACGCCGAGCTGGTATATTACGGCCTCTGGTTCACGAAAAAACGTGAGGCGCTGGACACCTTAGTCGAGGAAACGCAGAAAAACGTCACCGGTGCCGTCCGCGTGAAGCTCTACAAGGGAAATTGCGCCGTTACGGGAAGAAAATCGCCCGTGACCCTGTACGAGCCGGATATCGCCACCTTTGATGAAAGCATTCTGTACGACCAGAAGGACGCCACTGGTTTTCTGAAGATATATGGCTTGCCTTTGCGAGTGGAAGCATTGCAGAAAAAGAAAAGTTGATCTTTTTGAAATTCGCTCCTTATATATTATGGGGTATTTCGGGGTCAGAGCAAAATTTTGGAATTAAATAGACTTAAATGATATTTTTAAACTCCCTATAAACTCCGGGGTCAGAGCAACTTTTTTTTAAAACCACTGTACAATTCTGCACGCACTAATACATCTGATTAC
>MIBH01000026.1:39249-47243 GCA_001829455.1 Spirochaetes bacterium RBG_13_51_14 | reverse complement strand
GGCAACATCTTGGTAGCGGGGTCCACGGTGAGCGGCACCATCCTGGAAGGGCCGGTCGACGTGTCCGGCGGTCAGTACCAGTTCAGCGGCCTTTCCTCCAATACCACCCACCGGATCATCGTGGTGGCGCAGAACAGCGAAGGCTATTCGGTCATGCAAATTTTACAGAGCACCGCCGGCATCCCCCCGGTGCTGAACGCCCTGGCCATACTGGTCTTTGATTCAAGCTCCATAACCCTGGCACAGCCGACCTTTTCGACAGCGGGCAACCCGCCGCCCACGGTTGAGGCTTACATAGGGGTGAACGGCAGCATCTCAGTGGCGGGATCCACGGTGAGCGGCACCATCCTGGAAGGGCCGGTCGATGTTTCCTCCGGCGGGTACCAGTTCAACAGCCTGTCGGCGAACACCACGTATCGGATCATCGTGGTGGCGCAGAACAGCACCGGCTATTCGGTCATGCAGATCGTTCAGACCACGGCGCCATGATGTGGATATTCAGGGGATGGCTTGAATGACATCATCCATGACGTGAGACGGTTAACATTAATCGCAAAACATGACATGGCCAAGGCCAGGCCTTCATGAAGGCGAACCGATGTGTCCGGGTTCCTTAAACCTCGTGCATGTCAAACAGGGCTTTAATGTATTTAGGGGATATGTTGATGAGCGTCTCCCCCGCCTCATAATGGAACTGCGACCCCAGGCCCTCCTTGATGATACGGTACGCAGTTTCAGTGTTCTCCGCCCTGCTGTAGGCCCTCTCAGTGGTAATGGCATCAAACGCATCAGCGACAGCTATTATCTGCGAGAGTACCGTTATCGATTCACCGGGCTTTATATCGGGGTACCCGCGTCCGTCCACCCAGACATGATGGTAATACACGATATGCGAGATTTCATCGAAGAGGGAGATATTTTTTATAAGCTCCGACGAGTGAATCGGGTGTTTCTTGATGCTTATCCATTCTTCCTCCGTGGGCGGACCCTTTTTATCAAGCACCTCAACCGGTATGCTTATCTTGCCGGCGTCGTGCATCAGCCCGGCGATTTCGATCTTTATAAGATCGTCAATCGGGAAGCCCATCTGCTCTGCCATATATTTTGACAGTATGGAGACTCTGATGGAATGGCCTGATGTATAATGATGCTTTGCGTCTATGACCCTGGCGAATAAGCGCAACACGGGATACAGCCCGGTGATCCCGTAATACTGGCGGTAATCTCTTTCATTTCCAACGAGTGGCACGTTCAGATATTTATCCTTGATTTCAAGGAACTGCCGCGAAGATTTCCCCGGCACCAGCGTCTGTTCGCGGTGCATTTCGAATATCAGATCGATGATATCGGGATTAAAATGAGTGCCGCTGTATTGCCGAATGATATTCATGGCCTCATCGGGCGTATGGGCGTCCCTGTCCATGCGCGGGGTCTGGAGCGAGTCAAAGCAGTCGATGGCGCTCAGAACCTGTATTTCCATGGGTATTTCATCTTTAACCAGTCCATCCGGATAGCCGGAACCGTCCCAGCACTCGTGGTGCCAGCGGATCCAGAAGGCGAGTTTGTCAAGCTCAGGGAGGGATATAATGATTCTGCTGCCATGCACTGAGTGTTTTTTTACGATTTCAAATTCTTCTGCAGTGAGGCTTTCCCGCTTGTTCAGAATATCCAGGGGGATTGATATCTTGCCTACGTCATGAAGCAGTCCGGCGAAATATAAGTGCTGCAAAACTTTTTCGTCGAAGCCCATTTTGTAACCCAACAGAGCGCAGCCTTCCCCCACCCGTACGGCGTGCTGATGCAGGGGATAATCCTTCAGGTTGTATTCCAGCACCAAACCCAATGATTCGAGGCACTCGTTAAGCACCATGGCATTCATTGCTTTTTTTAAACTCAAGGCATTGCCCCGATTGTCGTCTGCAAGAAATCAACAACAGCGGATTTACTTGTCAGATTTATCATGCGATAATTTCTCCAGAGCATTTTTATAAAAATCCTCTATGGCCCACATCATCCGGTAGTCAGGATAATTCCCCATAAGCTCTTCGCATCTTTTTTTAACATCCTGCCAATCCTCCAGAAAAACCTTCGCGCGAAGGCCGGAGTAAAGTATTTCCGGAAGGAAGGGGTCCTTCGCAAAAGCCTTCCGCGACTTTTCCGTAATGGAAATTATCTCCCTGTTAAGCGCCGCCGCCCTTTCTGTTTCATTGAAATATTCCACATAGAGATCAGCGAGTTCGAAAAGGTTATTCTGGAGATTCCAGGTGCACACGGCCGGCGTGTCTCCCTGATAGTATGCGTATACTTCCTTTTCATAGAGGGCCTGATTCTCCTTGCGCAATTCCGCATACTGCGGATTGAGGGCAATGTCGGCGAATGTTCGCCAGGGCGTTTCTTTTAGCCGGTTCTGTATCTTTATGATCTTGTCGTACAGGCCCGCGATCTCTCGCTGCTGGCGCATCTTTATAAAATCCTTCAAATATTTATACGACTCTTCAATACCCTGGTATGGTTTGAGATAATAGGGATCTATCGTGCTGGCCTCCTCGAATTTCTTTCTCGCATCCTCAACAGCGCCCTTGTCCAGCAGATCCAGCCCCTGATAATACTTTTTCACTGCCTGGAGCGAATGTTCCGGCGCTTTTTTTAGCGCCTCCCGGACCTCCATTCCCAGTGCCTTCTGCACTTTAAGCGTAAGGTCGTTTTGAAGGGCAAGAATGCCTTCCGATGGACCGCGAATTGAAAATGTCGCTGTTATCTTCCCGCTTTCAGTTTCTGTAAGTTTCCCGTTGATGATTATGGTGTTTCCCTGAACGATGAACGATCCGTAGATGAGTTTGTTTGCGCTGAGCAGCTTTCCCAGCTCAACGGCTTTTTTATCGTCCACGAGCCCCGTAAGAGAGAGCTCCTGTTCATCGAGAATTTTTTTTAAATTCGCCCTCTCCACGACATCAACCACGCCGCGGCCCGCGATCTCGGAAATGAGCATGTCCGCGATTCCTTTGGAGAGCCAGGCATATTCCGCGTTCCTTGTCGTATTATCGAAATAGAGCACGGAGATGGTATCTCTGGGCGGTGGAGTATCTTTCGCGTAAATTAGATTAATATTAAAACACGAAATTAATGCAGGCAAAAGTATATATTTGAATCCATTCATAGACATCCCCATATAGTTATTTTTTGTGGGAAAATCAAATCATTTTTCTGATAGACTGATTTATTTGCGAGAAATGCTACTCGCTCAATACAGTCCCGCTCACGCACAAATAGTATTTGATAAAAATATTTTATTGCTGTAATAAAAACAAGGCTCGTTCATGAAGGGGCGGGTAGTGGTAAAAGTCCTGGAACAGACTTTTTGATTTTGCTCCTCGAGTAACCTTACAACCGGTACTGTCCCGAATCGATCTTTTTCTTCAAATCTGTGGTTAACGGCACATACCCCGATTCATCCGGCAGCAGGACATACACGGGATCGCTGATTTTTTCTATATCGTAGCCTTCGATCTTCAATTGTTCCTTCTTCACCTTCATGGTCGGGGTCTGGTCCAGCTCTTTTTTGATCCTGATGAATTTTGGAATGGCAAAATCCGAGAGTTCTCTCTTCAGCATGTCCGCCAACGCCTTGAAATCAAAATCCTCGAGCTTGGGATTTAACGGCACAATAGCCGCCATTCCGGCCCTGCCGTCGGTGTTCGGTATTTCGACGCCATATACGGCCGTTATATATATCTGCTTGAATGAATCCAGCACCGATTCAACTTCAGTGGTTGAAACATTTTCACCATGCCAGCGGAAGGTGTCGCCCAGCCTGTCGACAAACTGCCGGTGCCCATATCCGATATTTCTCATCAGGTCGCCGGTATTGAACCAGGTGTCGCCTTTAGTGAACACGTCGCGGAATATCTTTTTTTCCGTATCTCGCTTGTTGGTGTATCCCATTAACGGTTCCGATTCTGAAATTTCAAACATCGCCAGACCGATTTCTCCGTAATCGACCTTCTCCATGAAACCGTCTTTGTTCCGTATCGGTGTATTGTTATGCGTGTCATATTTCACAACGACGTTCTTCTTCACGCTGCGCCCTATGGTACAGTCGAAGTTATACTGGTTTACGAAACCGCTGGGCAGCTCCGCGGCGCCGTAGAATTCATTAACAGCGGGTATACGAAAGCGCTCCTTGAATGCCTTCCATATCTCCGGACGGAGACCATTGCCGAACATCCCTTCGACAGGATTGGCGGCATCATCCGGCTTCTCCGGCTGGTTCATCAGATAGCGGCATAATTCCCCCACATAACAGAATTTGGTGGCCCTGAATTTACGGGTGTCATTCCAGAAATTACGTGCGCTGAATTTTCTGCGAATGGCGATGGCCCCTCCGCTGAGCATCGCAGGGGGCAAGGCCGCGACAAGAAAGGTGTTATGGAAGAAGGGGAGCGGGGCATATATGGTATCATTCTTCTGTAAATCAAGGATCATCTGAAAGGCGTTCGCATTTTCCACCATAGTTTTATGTGTCGTTATGGCCGCCTTCGGCAGGCCTCCCGTAGTGCCGGATGTGAAAACGAAGTGGCAGGGATCGTAAATGCTGATCGATTTTGTTGTCTGCGGATTGTCCGCTGACATATCCTTTATCGCGTCCTTGATGTCGATAAATCCTTCCGGAGCGGTTGATTGTCCGGTATCTTTCATATAATAAATCTTTTGCCCGTCGACCCGCTCCATCTCGGGTATTGCCTCTTTGAAAAGCTCGACATGCTCTTCGCCAACTATGACCGCTTTACCGTGATTGATATTCAAGGCATAGGCAAGGGTTCTGCCGCGCCACCCGGTATTCATCATTGACGAGATCGCCCCGATTTTAGCGGCCGCCACATGCAGCTCAAGCGACTCCACTCTGTTGGCCAACAGGATGCATATGATATCGCCCTTCTGGATACCGTTTGTTAAAAAATAGCTCGCATATCGGTTTGCCGCTTCATTGAATTCCTTATATTTAATATGGGGTACGACCATCTGCATGGATGTCAGCGGCGTATCATGATCATCCCATTTTACCGCAATCCTGTTGGGATATTTTTCGGCGGAGCTTTCAAGTATGGTCCCCCAGTTTATTCCTCCCTGCGTTTTTGCCTTGTGTATCTCCTCAATAAATCTCTGGTAGAAAATCTGCGGGGGATATGGATCCATGACAGTTATATATTCCATCTGCCTCTTGTATTCCTCTTCTGGAATCACATAACCCTTTTTCCGATTGATATTTTCCGTCATGTAACGTCCTCCACTTGATGGCTTCAAGAGAAGGCAGGAACCGTCTCTGAGATTAATGCGATCACCTGTTTCTTCCCAATTTATCGTGGCTTGATATCCAGTCGCTGGTGCCGTCTTTCTTCACCCTCATGGCGCTCATCAATGAAAGCTCTCCGGCAAGAACCGTGGCGGCAACGATCTCCGCGAACTTTTTAACTTTACCCGCTCCGAAGCAATCCAGTATCTCAAGGCATTCCCGCTGGGTCGCGAGCCCCGTGCCTCCGCCGTGAGTGGCGACGATAAGCGCAGGAATCACAACTGAGAAGTAATAATCGCCCTCCTTCGTCCTCTCGCTATAGGTTATCGCCGCAGAGCCCTCCGCGACGTTCGCCACATCCTGACCTGTAGCGATGAAGACCGCGGTAATGCCGTTTGCCGAGTGGCTCCCGTTGTTTATGGCGCCTGACATCATTGAACCGATATTGCTGATATTGTTATAGTACTGCAGCCTCTGCGGGGACTGGTTCATCATCTCCCTGACAATTTTTTCAGGGATAGTAATTTCAGCCGTAACCCGCTTCCCTCTTGTTCTCAGAACATTAATTCGCGAATGCTTTTTGTCCGTGGAAAAATTGCCGTCTATCATATATCTCCTAGCGTTAGGGTGGGTTTTCCTGATCCACTCGCACGCTATAAAGGTTGCCTTTCCCGTCATGTTCTGTCCGGCGGCGTCGCCGGTGGTATAGTCAAACCGGGTAAACACGAACCTGCCGGCATGATACTGCTCGATACAGATCAATTTTCCGGTCCTGGTTGTGCTTTCCGCCTGCTTTTTTATCTCTTCGAAATTTTCCTTAATCCAGTTCCCAAAATCGCGCCCCTGACGGGCGTTATCAAATATGAAAACAGGGGCGCGCTGCATCGCTTCTTCCTGGATCGTCGTGGTTACGCCGCCGCATTCCCGTATAATTTTCATTCCTCGATTGTAGCTCGCGACAAGGGTCCCTTCGCTTGTCGCCATGGGAACATAGAATTCGCCCTGGGCGTATTCTCCGTTCACGAGCAGCGGCCCTGCGAGACCTATGGGCACCTGGGCGACTCCAATAAAATGTTCAATATTCCCCGGAAGTATTGCCGGATCAAAGGAGTATTTGTTGACATGTTTCAGCTCAATGTCGGTCTTGTCCTGGAGAAAACGCTGACGTTCTTCAATAATTTCATTTGTATAGTCGTTTGTTTTTGATCGAGGAATACTATAATCCATGTTAGCTCTCCTGATATTATCTAGCCAAAGCGTGTATTCTGCGTGAATGAAGGGTTCATGGCTTCAACACTACCCTGCAATGTCAGAAGACTCAATACCGGGGGCGTTGTCATATCCTCTTCTCCAGGCCATTGCAATGGTTGAAGATCCGGTTTGCGAAAATGAGATTTATAATTTAAAAATGGATTCGTCAAGATAAATACTTTTATATTTATAAATTATTTTTAACAATCTGTAAGAATTCATTTAATTTTTAATAAATATGCAATTTTAATTAGTTATGTATTGCATTCCGCTTTATTTAAAAGTTTAGCCGTGGATTCAACTCCCTTCCTCGCACGAGATACCGATAACGTTACGAAAGAAGCATGCTCACAACCATTATGTAGTTATTAAACGAAGTATGCAAGCGCATCGTTAGTGCAATAATCCAAGAGAGGAAATTTGATTACATTTGATACACGGCGATCATCATGAAATAATAATCATTTATCTACGGATGTTAATTCATCCCCGATTGTCTTTCGCAATGCTTTCCGGGCGAGCCTGGTGACGAATACGGTAACGCCAACGGCGGCCAGAAAGCCGACCAGGTACAATCCCCACTCGGCCGGGGTCCTCACCCTCCCGCCGCTACCGAGCGTCGAGATATCGGACGCAAGGGAGCCGAGGTACACGTACATCACAGTCACCGGCAGCATGCCGATCCACGAAGCCAGGAGGTAGTGCCAAAAGCGGATCCTGGTCAATCCGAAGGCGTAATTCAGCATGTTGTACGGGAATGCCGGAGAGAGCCTGCACAACAAAACGATTTTCCACCCTTCCCGCCCTACGGCCTCGTCTATAGCCCTGAAATTTTCACTCTTCTCGATTTTTTTATTGATCCAGCCCCGCGCGAGGTACCGCCCGATAAGGAATGCCAGCGAAGCGCCGGTTACCGATGAAACGGAGACCAGCGCGGTGCCCCACACCACGCCATAAAGGAACCCGCCGCCCAGCGTTAATATCGAACCGGGAATAAAAAGCACTGTGGCCGCAATGTAGAATATCGCATACACGGCCATGCCGCCTATGCCGATGCCGTTAATCCAATTCAGTGCGGTCCGGAGCAGTTCATTGATCTTGAAATGCCGGAATAGTAAAAACATTATGACTATTGCCACAACGGCAATGAGAATTTTTACAATGATTCCCGCCCTGCTCTTCATAGCTCCCGATGTATGTTCCTGCATTGAAATCCCCTCATAAACAATTTTTTACGGAAACCGGTTCAATCGTCTCCCTTTCCCGCCATGCAACATCTCTTGCTCATCGGAGGAGAATGTTCCGAACGAGTTTTTTCATCCACGGCTTGAGCGACTTCTTTGCAAAATCCAGACTGGCGAACTTGAAGATCTCCGCCTCGGTCGGATACGAGAATATCTGGTACATAAAAGCCGTCGCTTTCATCCGGGTGCGGATCGCCAACGAAGCGAGC
>MIBH01000026.1:23077-39217 GCA_001829455.1 Spirochaetes bacterium RBG_13_51_14 | reverse complement strand
GGTGGCCCCGATGATCCGCTTCTTTTTCCCGAGAATGATTTTCAAAAAACCCGCAGTATCATGTTCAGCCCGGGCCCGGTCGATCTCTGCAAGGTCCACCATGATCGAATCGCTGAACAGGCCCCGTTCACGCGCCCGCTGCTCGGTATACCCCACGTGCGCCACTTCAGGCCTGGTGTAGGTCGTCCAGGGAACGGCTGAATAATCGACCCCTGACTTCACCAACGGGAAGATCATGTTCCTGAGTACCACGCCCGCTTGATAACCGGCCATATGGGTGAACTGATACGGTCCCGCGACATCGCCGCAGGCGAATATGTTTTTACTGCTGGTCTGAAGATATTTATTCACCGCGATATATCCCCGCCGTTCAAGGCGTACGCCGGCGTTTTCTAAGTCCAGTCCATGGACGACCGGTTTTCTTCCGAGAGAAACCAAAACCTGGTCTCCGGTCACGATTGTATTTCTCCCGTCTTTTTCAATCACAACCGAGATTCCATCGTCGGTTTTCTTTACTTCTTTAATCTCTGTTGAAAGAGTAAGCGCGATTCCCTCGTCCCGGAGTATCGTTTCCATGAGGGGCGCTACTTCCGGGTCATCGTTGGGGAACAGATGAGGCGACATGTCGATGATCTCAACCTCGGATCCGAGATGTCTGAACCCCTGGCCGAGCTCGAGGCCGATGGGACCGCCACCGAGAACGATCAGCTTCTTCGGGAGCGTATGTATGTTGAAAATATTTTTGTTTGTCAGATACGGCACACTTCTCAGTCCCGGTATCGGCGGCACGATCGGCTCCGAACCGGTGGCGATAACCAGGTACTTGCCGGTAATTGTTTTATCATTGATCTTCACTGTGTGTTTGTCCACAAGGACGCCCTTCCCCAGCATGACATCAACGCCCAGGGACGTAAACCGCTCAGCCGAATCATGCGGCGCAATGGCCTGTATAACGCCGCGCACCCGCCTCATGACCGCCGATGCGTCAACCGGATCAAGCGCGGTTGACAGGCCGTAGAGCGCCGAGTCCCGTATGTCAGCGGCAAGGTGCGCGGATCGGACAAAGGTTTTGCTGGGGACACATCCTGCATTGAGGCAGTCGCCCCCCATTTTGTCCCCTTCGATAAGGGCTACCGCTGCTCCCATGGAAGCGCCCCCCGCGGCAACTACCAAGCCGCCGCTTCCGGCTCCGATCACGATAATATGGTATTGGTATTTCATAGCATCACGCCCTTGCATTGTGCATCCATAGTACGGGGTTCATGCGCAATATGCAGGTCCCGCATCTGCTGCACAACTGCTCCTTGTATTGAAGTTAAGCCCGCCATGACAACAAAAAGCATCGATTTCAGTTTGGTGCTGTTCCATTTCTGCCGATTGTGATGCGAGCAATAATTAATCTTCGCCGGAGGAATGATAGATTAAATAAAAGCGTTTTGCCAGCTTCTGTCAACGACTTTTAGCCCACCGTAGACATGCTCATCCATAGATTGTTCTTGCATGCAGGCCATGGCTGTGCAACATAGAGTCATGACCACTGATGCGCAATCAGCCAGAGTCCTTCTGGTCTCTGCCAACCGGGAAGAGATAAACATGCCTGTCTGGCCGTTGGGGATCGCCTGCGTCGCGGCAGCGGCCAGACAGGCCGGGCACGACGTAACCATACTTGACCTGATCCAGCATTCGGATCCTCTCATTGCCCTTGAGAAGGTGATAGAAGAATGCGGTCCGGACGTCATCGGCGTGTCAGTCAGGAATATCGACGACCAGTGCATGCGGAACACCATGTTCTATCTGGATGACGCCAAAAGAATCATAGCTCATTGCAAAAAAGTGTCTTCTGCGCCGGTCGTTCTGGGCGGTCCCGGCTACAGTATCTTCCCTGAGAGCGCGCTGCGCTACCTGGGAGCCGACGCTGGCATTCCGGGCGAAGGCGAGGCCGCATTTCCGGAGCTGGCGGGGCTCCTCAAGGGCGGATCGCGTTTTACAGGCATCTACCCTCCCGTTGCGAAAACCGCTGAAATGCGGCCTATCGTAAAGAACCTCGACCGGTTCCCCCTGCCCGAGCCCTCGCTTATTCCCACTGAGGCTTACGCCGGTTCGGATTTCTTGATGCCGGTACAGACACGGCGCGGATGCCCGTTTGCCTGCAGTTACTGCTCCACGCCGGTCATAGAGGGCCGCACCGTGCGATCGCGGTCGCCCGAAATGGTGGTTTCATGGCTGTCTGACTGCGTCCGCTCGGGGATCAAAAAATTCTATTTCGTGGACAATACCTTCAACCTGCCCGAATCGTACGCTCTTGAATTGTGCGAAGCCATGATACGGGCGCGTCTGAACATATCCTGGCGATGCATCCTCTACCCCTGCAGGTTGAAAAAAAAGCTCGTTGAGGCGATGGCGCTGGCAGGCTGCACCGAGGTGAGCCTGGGCGCGGAAAGCGGCTCGGAGCAGATGCTTGCCGCCCTGAACAAAGAGTTTTCGCCGGGGGATTTCCGCCATGCGGCCGACCTGCTGGCGCGCTATCGAATGCGAAGAAACGGCTTTCTCCTGCTGGGCGGACCGGGCGAGACAATGCAAACAGTTGAAGAAAGCCTGCGCTTTGCTGATTCGCTCGATCTCGATGCACTGAAGATAACCATCGGCATCCGCATTTATCCGAATACAGAACTTGCGCTGCTGGCTGCCCGCGACTGCCTCATCGCGCCCGACGAAGACCTCCTCCGCCCGCGCTTCTACATGGCTCAGGGGCTTGAGCCGGGCCTGAGCGAGCTGGTTAATACATGGAAGGCGAATAGGCCGAACTGGATTGTTTAATTATAACGGGGAGTATGAATTCATCATGAAATCAATGTATCAATCTATCATGAAATATTATGCGGGCGTATGAATTTTAGTGGCCGGCGGCCGCGCTCCGATCGCCCGAACACAATTCACGTTTTACATTTTGCAACTCGTTATTGTAATATATAAACAATGCTTCCGTGCATTTATCGATAGTTTTTATATTCCGGTCGGTAATCGATAGGCTTGTTTTAATATTGTTGAGTTTCTTATATAAATCGAATAAATCCTTTTTCATGGATATATCAGCAGTATTAACATATATATCTTTTAATTTTTCGAATGAGAAATGGATGAATCTCAGATTCTTTTTACGTTTTTGTAAATCTTTTTTTAACGAAACCATGCTCTGCAGGGCTAAATCCCTCTTTTCCTTCAATAAAACAGTAAAGCTGTCTGACAACGTCGAATCAATGAATCGTCCGCTGCAGCCCCTGGGGTCATATATTTCAGGATCAACTCCATATTTGAGATCATTATATGCGTCCACCAGTATAATATAGATATTGTCAAATCGTTCGATGCTCCCGTCCTCTTTTTTCACCTGGAAATAATCCGGGTAAAGGGCTTCAATGATACGCCGATTCAATTTTTGTATTTTCAATTTTTGGAAATCTGTTATCATCCGGTAATCCAGAGAACCGTAGCTTTGGGGGTTGTTTCTTTCTTCCTGCATCCGGCCGCAGTATTTTTCTATATCAAAGTAACCCAGCGTATCCTGCTTTATTATTTCAATTGTTGATTTTATGTCAGGGTTCGCATTAATAATTTTCAACGCGTCGCAATAATAGTCTGGCCTGCTCAACAATTCATTGAGCCATTCAATGCTGCAATGCGGCGAATAGAGCTTGAAACGTAATCCATCATTATATATTCTCGTGCAGAGCTTAGGGATCGAAGAAGCGTTTCTGAATTCACACATTTTAAAATTATATGATCCGTATATGACTCTCAGTAACGAGCTTACTCCCAGGTTATCATGTATACCCCCGTCAAACAGATGAATATACTGTTCTCCCTTACTACTTTCATTGTCATTGAGTTCGCATAATTTATCCGGATCCTTGCGGGGATAAAAGTTTCTCAAAACATTATACTGGAAAGCTCCCGGAAAAGCGGCCGAAGCCATGACCGCGCGGGATACAAGATGCTCATCGATGTTCGAGTCAATCAATTCCATGAAGTCCTCATTGGTAAATGTAAACGGCTCGCCGTTGTAATACGTGGTGGCCAGCGTGGCGTTGATAACGAGCTTCGGCCTCGTTTTGTTGCATTCGCTGAATTTCAGATCCCTGCCGGAATATTTCCGGTCAAAAAAATTATCAGCCAGCGTCTGCGCCATGATGTCCGTGCGATCATAGCTGGTGAACCAGTATTTGAAAAAATTATGCGGCCAGAACCAGTTGCCGATCCACCGTGCGATCAGGTTGCGCCTCAACAACTTTTTTACGGATTCCTTCTCCCATAACCTTCCGGAAACAGCACTTGCATCTGAAGGATCAGACGAAATACAGTAATACGCGGCTGTTATAGAACCGCCGGATACGGATGAAATCAGGTCAACCTTCTTCAATATGCCCATTTTATCTAGTTTGAACATAACCGCCGCGGAAAAATATGCGGCCCTGCTTCCGCCGCCGGACAACGCCAGCAGTACCAGGTTTCTGTCATTATGATCCTTTTCTTTAATTTTAAATGTCGCGATCCCCCGGTACTCTTTCTCGCTTCCAGGATCCTCGCTATATTTTTGGTTGTAATATGAGAACGTGTTGCACCCGGTCAAGAGCGCTATGATGATCACCATTTTTTTCATGAGCTTCCCTCCCGATTCTTGTTACATTGAGCTCAAAACCATGATACAGCCATACCCGTTAACAGCCGACATTAAAAGCCGAATTGATTCGTCTCAACCCACTCCATCGACAGGACAGACCAAAAATCCTGGGCCAGCGTGCTCATGATATAGTCGTAGGGCAGCCACCCATACCCCTGGTCGCCCCATCCGACTCCCCATGAATTGCGGATCAATAGCGCGCCGGTGGTTTCCCTGCCGCACTTCAGGTTCTTGATCTTCTTCGTATCATCATGCCCTACCGCGACAATGGCATGCCCCCACTGTGCCTGCTCGCCGGGACATGGATAAGGAATACCGCCTTTTACATTAGACTGGTCGAACGAAGGAAATCCGTAAAAACCGAACATGGAGGGAATTCCCGCTGCAAGGTATTTTTTTACATTCGCAAGCACCGCATCCGATGCGACGTTCATGCCGAGCGGGTCGTGGCAGAAGTACTTAATAGTCTTATAGTTATCGGCCACGGCATAGACAAAAGACGGCGGCTCCTTGTCAAAATCATTAATGACATAGGGCCAGTATTTTTCAGGGGGGAAACCGCAGAGTACCAACGCGCCCATCACGTTCCGAAGCCATGCGCCCGTGTCTCCGGTTTCGCACATCAAATTTCGGGTTGTCTTATAGAGAAAGAGGCGCGACCCGTCGATATATTTGCCAAACGAGCGGTTCTGAAAGTATTCAACAATACCTATGCCAGCATGCGCGGTGCACGACCCCAGGTCGCCCTGATTTTCAACCGGAGAGCACCATTGTCGTAAATCTACTTTCGCCGGCGGCTCTTTTTGCTTTTCTCCCGGGCGGATACCCAGCATCTCGGCCATCGCCGCAATCTCAGGATGTTCTTCTGTATAATCGCGGAGATCCGGCAGAGGGTGCAGCCATCCCGTACCCACGATTTCTCCTGTACCTGGCATCTCAACTTTTTTATTAAGGGAATACATTTCTTTGCCTCCTTTTCTGATGTTTTATTGTACCGGTTTTCATGAAGAAATACGATACATGCATGTTCATTCAGGCCTGCTATTTCAATGCGGCCAGATCTCTCCCTTCTCCGATTCTATTCTATTCTCGATTTCATCCGGCAATTCATGAAAAAAATCAATGCCGGTCATTTTTTCTATATCGTCGATACAGCTTATGTAACGGGTTAAATCTGCATTGCGGGGTATTGGTTCCTGGGGCATAATAAACGCGACCGCTTTAACAGCGCCGGTGTCATCCAGCCTGACCGCGATCCGATAGAAGGATGAAGGCGCCGGAACGCGCCTGCCTTCCGCGTAGGGTTGTGGATGTTCTTCATACACAGGCCCGACGATAATCCAGACGCAGCGGTAATCGCGTGCGAACTCCGTCATCCTGTTCTCAAGGGACAGCCAGCCGTTCTGATTGAGATCGGCCAGCTGGGGGCATATATTCGTGGTGTACATCGACTCCAGACCGGCCTGGTCGCCGTAACCGCGGGCGTCATCAAACTGGATCATATGTCCCCGGTCCCAATGCACTGAAGCGGCGTCGACATTATCATAATCATCATGAGTGGTGTATTGGTATCCCATGAATTTGAGATGCGGATCCGTTTTAAATCGCGCCGGCCGCCTGAAGTCGCTGTTGGCATCGACTATTGATGATGTCAGCTTTATTGCAGCCCACCGCGGAGCCAGCACCGTATCGTCGTAATACACGGTAAACGCCTGGTAGGTTAACAGGACATTATGACACGCATCATGGTGTTTATAGACCGGCTCTCCAAAAACATGATGGGGTGATGGAGAAAATTCATCATGCGCCGGCCAGTTAACGCCATGAAGGTGCGTCTCTTTTGCCGTACGGTACGTTCTGCACTCGATGAGCAGCAACAATACGAATGCGGCCATAACTAATTTATTATGTCTCATATGCCCTCCCTTACGGTTTTATTCTGCCAACATAATATGACATAATAGTAACGGGTGTCGGATATATCTTTCCGACTTCATCAACACTCATCGAAAGCTGAGATCCGTGATACAAATATAATAGTCTTCAGAGAATGAATGTGTTGGTGTTACTGTATAGGTATTCGGCAGGTTGTCAATAATTTATTGGACATTGACCAAATTTATTCCACAAAAATTGTATCGTATTTTACATCAGCATCTGATAGTTTGATGCCGTATAATATGCAGGCATTTTTTCATCACCTGCATATTAAAAAATTTGACAAAGCATCGACCGCATGCGTATTATTATTGGAATTGATACAATTCCTCAATACCCCACCGTAAAGGAGATATCGTTATGCCGTACCGCAACATCACTTTTCAAAGGATCATGCACACTATAACATCCACGTCGTTTCTTGTCATATTCACGGCCCTCTCATGGACCATCGCAGCGGCAAGCGACCGCTCTGACGCGACCACGCTGCGCGAGAAATGCGAAGCCGAGTTCAAACATCTTGAGATCGTGGTAAAAAATTTCGGCAGTGAATCCGACGTGAGCGGCCTGCAGAAGGGGATCGACTTGCTCAAAACGGGCAAGGTGAAGCTGGCGCAGTCAAAGTACCTTGACGCGAAAGCAATATACAACGATTACCTGAAGCTGCAGAGCGAGATCTATAAGAGCCTCGCATCGTCGTACAGCGCCCGCACCGAGGCAATGATCAACGAGATCACCGCCGAGCTCGTTGACTTTCTCGACAATGAAAAGATCAGCCAGTACTTCAGGCTCGCCGCACAGAACCTCAACGACGCGAAATCATCCGAGAAAGGCGAGCGCTATAAAATGGCGGTAGACCTCTGCCGCAACGCCAAAAAATTCGTTATCGATTCATACAAGCAGGCCGGAAAGAACGTGCCGGATAAATACCGGAAGGACGCGAAGGATAACGATAAGCAGATCTATACTGAAAAATAGAACGTTATTCAATCCAATGCATCGGTTACCGGTGCGAGATTCTCACGCCTGCGCTAATTCCGCGTATTATCAAAGCATGATGAGCTGAGCCGCGGATTTCATTGATTGATACCCTGATCGGGCCACGGTGAACCGGGTGGTAAGCGTCATTATCAGAATAATTCTACAGAAGAACCATCATAAGAATGAAACCGATGAAGGAAAGTATAGTCGATACAACAAGCGATAAGCGGATCCTGTCCGTTTTTCTCCTGTTTCTCAGCATGTTCGCGATTATCCCCCAGATGCACAGGAGGAGATTTAAAAACAGCAGCAACTTGGCGCTGGTTATTCCAATCCCGGACCCTGTTGCGGACACATGTTTGTAAAAATACGATGAGGATGAATACGAAGGCTTGTAGGAAACGTATATGAACATAACAACGATGATTATAAGCCACGTACACACGCTGAAAATGGTTACGATTTTCACCAGGGTATCAGGACCCCGCCTTCTATTTTTTTTCTTGGGTGATATCATCATATATTATAACCTATACAGTTTAATTTAATATGTCAATGACTTATGAGGAAATTATTGCACATATAAATATTTTTGTCAAGAATATAAATTGATATTTATAGGCTCAAATGAACCATCATATGGATATTCGATGACACTCGATCATATAATTTGAATTAATAGACTTGTTGCATAACTACTCATAATTATTCATTTTTACCCCCGCCGCCTTCGGCGGGGGTAAAAATCATTGATTATTAAGTTTTGCAACAAGTCTATTATTCTATCAAATATTTTAATTTATTTTTAAATATTTCCAATAATTTTTCCCTGGTGGGAAAATCCTTTATCACAATGTAGATAAATACGATATACGAAAATATATTAATCCAATAATATCCGTACTGATATATAATTTTATTGTTTACCGCCAGAAAACACGTTACTAATCCGAAAAAAGCCGGTCCCTCAATCAGCGCCAATCTAATAATTTTTGCAGTACGTATGATAGATATATAATGTCCCGCGATATTTGAAACGGCATCAGCTTTCATGTCATTAATGGCGGACTCGACAGCAGGCTCCGATAATGATCTATTATACAGATATTTTGACACTACCATACCGGCGGCAAAGGATATCAGATGCATGAGCGTTAACAGATTGACTGTTTCCAGGCTGTGCATTGATATTTCCTCCCCGGGCGAACCAGTCAGATACATAAACAGAATCACGCATAAAAAGAACGTCGCGCCGGCCATGATGCCGATATAGATAATTTGAAACGATCGAACAATCTCCGGATTCAACGCATTCTGTATTTCAGAAATTGACACCTTTTTCATTGTGATGCTCCTGGATTGTAGCTATTAAAAATTCAATGCCTGCTTGCTTATGAGCTTGATTCGCATCATGAGCAATGTCAATTAGATTTTATTGCCTTCATCCAACATGAAAGTAACCGCGCAATATTCAAAAAAATATATTGACAGTGATCAATTTATCACCTACGTTTTATATACCAAGACACTAACAGAGGAAAGCGTCACCGCCATGACAGAGACGAAAAGAAAAGAAAAAATACGGATAAACGCATTCTGGGGAGACATCTTCTCAAAGCATAAGTCGCGCAGAAGAATCACCAATGTCGAGGTATTAAAGCTTTGTCCCCTGTTTCAGCACCTGACCGTCCGCGAGCTGGGTAAAATATCAGGTCTTATATACGAGCGGCGGTATCAGGCCGGAGAATACCTCTTTGAGAAGGACCAGCCCGGCACGGCGATGTTCATCATAAAGAGCGGGCTGATCAAAATTGTGGTTCCCGGCCGCGACGGCGAGGAGACCGAGCTTGCCACCCTCGAGCCCGAGGATTTCGTGGGTGAACTCGCCCTCCTGGACGACAGCCCGCGCTCAGCATCGGCAAAGGCGGCTGAAAAGACCGAAGCGCTCGCGTTTTTCCGTGAAGACCTTGGGGAATTGCTGGAGACCTATCCTGTTATCGCCAGCAAAATATTGAGAGATCTTTCAATAATAATCGGCCAGCGCCTCAAGACGTCCAACGAACAGCTCTATTCCAGGAGCGAATAGCATGGAGAGAGGCGCACCGGCTCGCAGACACGGACATGCCATCATACTCAATCCGTCAACCCACCGGCAGACGCGCAGGGTGGTGTTCGCCATTACCGCCATAGTCTCGGTGCTGGCCGCGGCGTTCTTCCTCTGGTCGCTCCGTTCGATCATCCTCCCCTGCATCATCGGCACCTTCGTGGCCTACATCTGCTTTCCGCTCCTCAAGCTCTTCACCAGAATCGGGATCCCCCGGCCGGCCGGGATTCTGCTCCTCTTCGGCGCCTTCTTCCTGGCCGCAATGGTTATAGCGAATCAAATCGGGAAGATCATCCCGGACGAGCGCGAGGAGCTGGTCCTCCGCACCCGCTTTCAATACAAGCTCAATGAGCGGTATCATCATTTCATGGGTCTTACCGGGCCCGAGGACACCGGTAATATCGTGTATAAATATTTCGGCAACGACCTTGACCGAATCATGTACGGCGTCAACGCGTTTCTCCGCCTGAACAAGGTGGAGCGCATTCTTTTTCTGAAATACCGCGAAGGGTATCAGAACAAGCCTCGGATAAAGGACAAATACTACGAATATTTTCTGAAGAATACCGAGCCGGAGCAAAATTTAGATAACGATCGCATCGCCGATCTCAAAAAGGACAAAAAAAGAACAACCGGCGATCTCCAGGAGACCTCGCATATCTCGATCGTTATGGGTGTCTTCAAACTCTGGATCATACTGCCGCTCGTATTCCTGTTTCTTCTGATCGATGACGGACAGATCAAACGGTTTTTTTTGAGTCTTGTGCCAAACCGCTACTTTGAAGTGTCACTCGCGGTATTCGATAAAGTGAACAAGGCGATCGGTAACTACCTGCGGGGCATCCTCATCGAATCATCCCTCGTGGGGATATCATACATTATACTCCTTATAGTAATCGGATTCGAGCTTAAATTCGCCATAATCATCGGCGTTTTGGCCGGTATCGCCACGGCGATACCGCTGGTAGGACCGGCTATCGCACTGGTGGTCGGCTCATCATACGCGCTTATCGCAGAGAACACCGCCTCACTATTGCCGTTCATCACGCCGAACAATCTTATTGTAGCCGTTGCCGTGTGCGTGCTCATCGTGATGATTCTCGACAGCGTGGTGTATCAACCCTTTGTCGTGGGAGGCGCAGTGCGGCTCCATCCCCTGGTTGTATTCATTGGCATAATCGCCGGATCGATGCTTTTCGGATTCGCGGGCTTGATCCTCGCGATACCGGCAATCGTAGTGGTAAAGGAGTTTATCTCCACCCTGTTCAGGGAGCTGAATGATTACTATATCATCTGATCGGAACGATCAGGCGGTCGTCTCCGGGTTTTCTCCGCCCGTGCGCAGCCTGCCCTTTGACTCCCCGGCGAACTATTTGGCCCGTCCTCCGAGATCCTTCGCCTTTTCGCTCAATTTTACATATTCCGCCTTGGCGTCCTCGGCGAGCTTCTCGGAAAATTCACGGAGATCCTGACGGAGCTCCTTCCCGGGCTTCGGCGCGAAGAGCGCGCCGAAAACGGCGCCGACGGCAGCGCCAACCAGAAAGCTCATAAGCGTTTTTAATCCATCATTACTGTCGCTCATTCTTCCTCCTTTTCAGCTTGACGACCTGTTTCCATCCCCAGAGTGCGGCGGGGATGAGCGCCAGCCACTCCGCATGTTTAAACACGGTATTGTTAAAAACCTTCAATGCGCCGCCGACATGGGTCGCGATCTTCTGTGAGTGAGACAATATCCCGTCAAAGCCCTCAAGCTTTCCTTCCAGGTTGGCGCTTATCTTTTTCATCTCAAGGGCGAGCTCGCGCACCTCGACAGATGTCTTCCTGAGATCGACAAGGAGCGCCTTGAGCTCCCGGATGGCGGGGACCATGACGATCACGATCGCTATAAAGCCGGCCGAGAAGAGCAGCGCAACTATAAAAATGATCACTTGAGTTGCAGTATCCATGGCAGTGGCGGCTATCTTAATCAACTATATTTGTAAAAGTCAAAACATTTTTTATTTTTTCAAGGCATATTAATCATCATGCTGAAAACACCTTCCGGAGATCGCGTTTCCGTCTTGAAATCTCCGATACCAATGTGAATCAGGGGAAAAAGTTCTTGTAGTGTGCTTTCAGTGATCTATAGTTAACGCGTAAGGAGTATTGCCGTAAAAAAATATTTTATTCCTGTATTAATTTTCATACTCAGTTGTTTCATATCGTTGCAACCGGGAAACGCCGCCGATGGATGGACCCTTATCAGAGAAAGCAGCGGCATCAAGGCTATAATGAGCAGCGGCGGCTCCTATGCGAGCGTCGAAAAGGCCACGACGGACATCTTCGCCACGTATTTTGAGCGGTACATTACCGACGAGAAGCTTGTCGACAGGATAAAAAATGACAAGAATATGATCGCGGAGATAACTGACATGATCAGCACCGAATGCGGCGCGACCAACGTCACGCTTGAAGGAATCGTTGCACAATACGTGGAAAAGTATTCGAAATGATCGGACGCGGTTACATTGATCTTTGCGTTTTTCCGGAGATGGACGCGATTCGGTTAATGGCCCATCATAAGCTTTTTTTCAACAACCGGAACGCTTCTATCTGCCTTTTTTTCCTTTTCAATATATTTTATTGTTTCATCGCATCCGCTTATAAGCGGTATTGAGGAATAATTCTTATATTTCTCTTTCAGAGCGGCCAGCTTTTCAGGGTTGTCGATCGCATCGCTGATTGATACGAAGTAGTCTCTCATTGCGAGAAGTCCATTCCGGCCGGCAACCACGCCATGACCCGGAACGAGCGTCTTTATATCGTACATTTTGGAAAGCCGGTCAAGGACGCTGATCCATGATGCGACATGTGCGCCGCTCTTCGCCGAAAGCGCCGGGTGCATGCTGATAAACACCAAATCGCCGGTGACGAGGAGCTTTCGGTTTTCACAATAGACAACCACGTCGTTCCACGTATGAGCCCGTCCCATATTGCGAATTCGAACGGTCTCGTTTCCGATGCGGATCGTCCATTCCACGCCCGGTTTCAAAACCATGTCGGGATATTTGACCCCGGCCGAGTCCCTGTCCCACTGCTCTCTGGTATACGCGCCCGCGATGAACTTTGCTGAAGGGAAAAGCGGGTTCCCGCCTGTGTGGTCCCAATGAGAATGAGTATTAACGATAATGGTATCACCCGCCTTCACGCTTTCCCGAAGTTTTTTCGACCCGCTAAACATCTTGGTATCGATTATAAGGGCTCTTGAGCCGTCCTCGGAGGTGAGTACGATGGTGTTGCCTCCGCCGCCAAGATAAATCATCAACTGAGGGTCATACCGAATGATCTCCATGGCCATGATCCTCTGGTACTGTTCCCAGAAGAGCAGACCGGAAGCTGCTATAATGACAAAGAGAACCGATCCGATAATAATCAGCAGCTTTTTCATAATACCTCCACGATAATCATACTTGTTATTCGACAGTAGCGCGTTATTGAGGGGCCATGCGGAGCGCGCCGTCAAGCCTGATCGTTTCACCGTTGAGCATGGTGTTCTCAATGACATGGATCACCATGCGCGCGAACTCGTCGGGCCGCCCCAGCCTCTGCGGAAATGGTATGCTTCTACCGATTGATGTCCGCACCTCTTCAGAAAAACCAGCCATCATGGGTGTATCAAACACCCCGGGGGCGACCGTAACGTTTCTGATGCCGTATGCGGCAAGATCCCGCGCGATCGGCAGCGTCATGCCCACTACTCCTCCCTTGGAGGCCGAATAGGCTGCCTGGCCGATCTGCCCGTCAAAGGCGGCGATGGAGGCCGTGTTGATGATCACGCCGCGCTCCCCTTCCTCGTTTGGGTCGTTCTGCGACATTTTCATCGCCGCGAGCCTGATCACGTTAAACGTGCCTACGAGATTGACGCTGATCGCCCGCTCGAACTTCTTCAGGTCCATGGGCCCCTTTTTACCGACGGTCTTCCCGGCCACCGCAATGCCCGCAGAATTCACGGCAACGTTGATTCTGCCGAACGTGTCTATCGCACGCTTGATCGCGGCTGACACGCTCTGCTCATCCGAGACATCGGTTTTGCAGAATAGCGCCGCTCCCCCTAACTCTCGCGCCAACCGGGCTCCTCTGTCTTCATCTATATCAAGTATCGCAGCCCGGCCGCCCTGCGCGACAATCCCCCTGACCACTGCCTCCCCGAGTCCTGACGCGCCTCCGGTCACGACCGCAGCCACATCTGAGATCTTCATAATGACCCCCTTGAGAATTTTAATAATAACAGCGCATTCGGATATTTCTGTCAATACATTACTGATAATGAAGAAATTGTCTTATATTTGTTGCATATCTAAATAAAAATTGATATATGCCCCCAGCCGCCAGCTGCGGCGGGGGCATAATTAAGTATTACATTAGCAACAAGTCTAATGAATAATCGTGAATTATAAAAAAACTTGGCTTGACGGTTTAATTTTTGCACTGTATTGGTTACCATGAGTATTTCTATTTATGAATTCCACGGCAAAAAGGTACGTTCTGAAAAGATGCTGATCTTTCAGGTAGTCCTTACGATAGTGGTAATTCAAAGAGGTTTAACATGAAAAAAATATGTATTAGCATACTGTTTTTAGTCGGATTTTGTGCGCCCGTCTTTGCCACTGGATTCGGATTTTATGGCACCGGCGGTTATGGCAAGGTTGACATGTTAAAGCCCGTTGATAACTACAGTGATTACAGGGTCAAATATTCCGCAGAAAATTCTTTCTACGGCGGCGGGATTATGTGGGAATCGGGAAACGAATCCGAAGGATACCATAACCGGTTGAATGCAGGAATTGAAGGCTCCGACACCTATGGCGGACGATACGACTACCGGCGCCTCATACGGGCAAAAATCGAAAATGTCTTCGCATTCCGCATTGCCGGCTCACGCCATGTCCGCTTCTGGATCGGTCCGCTCTTGGGATTGAATCTCCTGACCGGCCTCTCCGACACGACCCGCAATGCGCTCTGGTCCACTGATCGAGTCGACTATTATCTATCCGCCTTCGCATCTGCTTCGACGCTTGGTCAGCTATATGGTCTCTATTATATTTATCTTGACCGGGTCTGGAGACGCACCTTCGGCGTCTATATACCGATCGGAATCGCGCTGGGATTGAACATACGTCTCGGCGAGAATATCGCTCTCACGCTGGAAGGCGGTTTCCGCTGCGGATTCTATGTTCTCAAAAACGTCGGCTTTAACTATGAAGGCTACATGAACGCGGGATGCATGTTCGGCGCCATTTAACGGCATTTACGATAAGCCCCGACCGGCCGTTTTCACCAGGTCATTCCCTGTATCGAATGCCAGCATGTTGATTTCAACCCGGTCTGCAGGCACGCTTGTTGCTATAACTTCCCGGAAATCGTTCCGGTCAAATGGAAGCGCGCCGGCGCCGGCGACCGCCCCCAGCATGATCACGTTACCGAGTATCGGATTGCCGAGCTTTATCGCCTCATCCGTGGCGTTTAAGAAAACGACATCCGGTGAAAGCCGTCCCAGGGCGCTCCGTATTTCATCCCCTGCTGGATAATTCAATTCCCCGGCGATCACCCCGACCGGATAGATGGGCCGGATGTTGCATAGAATTCTCACGCGCTCGTTCCCGTACGCGGCCATGACCCTGATCGCCTCGATCGGTTCTAGCGCCACCACGATATCGGCCTGTCCGCGGGGTATCTGCGGGCTCCAGGTTGATTTCCTCGATATCCGGATGTGGCTCATCACCGATCCGCCCCGCTGGGACACGCCGAAGGTTTCGCCTATTGTCACGCAGTATCCCTTGCGCGTCATGATGTTCCCCAGCATCCGCGAGGCCATCACGTTGCCCTGGCCCCCCACCCCGGTAATGATGACGTTGTACGGGTCTCTGGCGATACCGCTTTTCATTCCGGGGCCTCCACGCAGGTGATGGCGCCGGCCGGACAGATGCCCGCGCACACCCCGCATCCGGCGCATATCACCTCATCGATAGCGGCCGCCCCCGTATCCGCGTCCCAAACGAGCCCCGGGCACCGGAAGATCCTGGTGCAGAGACGGTCGCACCCGCAATTCTCGCCAACGCATATCTCGCCATTCACGCTGACGGCGTACCGTTTCTTACCCTTTTTGTCAGGAGAAAGCGCGCACATCTGGCGCAAGATAAGCACGCGCGCGCCGCCGCCCGCCATCAGCTCAAGCAGTTTCTCCTGCGTGTCAGCCAGATCGAAAGGGTCGGCGAATTCAACCGTGGCGCCCATGGACCGGCATATTTCCGCCGGATCCAGGGGCGGTACATCCTGTCCCATGGCGTCCACCGGCGTGCCCGGATGGGGCTGAAAGCCGGTCATCGCCGTGCCGCTGTTGTCCAGAAGCACGAAGATGACGCTCGATTTATTATGTATGGCGTTCACCAGGGCGGGCATG
>MIBH01000026.1:12134-23069 GCA_001829455.1 Spirochaetes bacterium RBG_13_51_14 | reverse complement strand
GAAGAAGGTTGAATCGCCGCACACCGTGACGACCGGCTGGTCCAAGCCGAACTGAGACAGCTTGCCGAAGCCACTTGCGATTCCGATGCCCGATCCCATTGAATGGGAGGTTTTCATCGTGCTGAACCCACAGGGGAGAAATCCGAGAGTATAGCAGCCGATATCTCCGCAGACGAAGCCGCGGCGGTTGTCCGCGGCAAGAGCGTTATGAATGTTCCAGAACGACGCGCGGTGCGGACAGCCCGGGCAGAAGGTCAGGTCCCTGACGGGTGCTAAGGCGAGCATCAGATCCTGCGCCTTCCTCGAATAGTCTTCCGGCATGGCCGTGTAATCGATCCGCAATATTTTTTTAACGGCATCCGCCACGATATCGGGATTCATCTCACCCGCCATGGGCATGGTACCGTCGTTTTTGCCGAAAAATTTCTTTATGCCGACTTCCGATGCCATCTCCGCGGCGAGTATCTTAACGTTCTCCTCGGTAAATGGGAGCACCTCCTCGACAAAAAGAATCGTATCCGCAAGCGACAGGTATTGTTTCAAGATACGCTGAGGCAGTGGCCACGTGGTTCCGAGCTTGAGTATTCCCGCCCGTTCCTCCGCACCGAGAAGGCGCACCGCCTCCTTGCAGTAGAGGGTGCAGGCACTGCTGGTGATGATCAGCAGGTCCGGTTTTTTCGGTCCGGTGTAACAGTTAAAGGGGGATCGTTCAAAAATCTCCACGGCTTTTTGGAGCTTTTCTTGGAGAAGGCGGTGGTGATGCGGCACCGGCATGGTTATCACCGGCCCGGAATCCGGTTCGTCGGGCGACGCCTCATACCGGAAAAAAGCCTTCCGGCCCTGCGCGGGAAGCCTGCCGATCTTTACATTTCCGCTCGCGTGGGAAAGACGCGTGACGCTCCGCATCATCACCAGCGACCGCAGTTCCTCCGACAGCCCGAAGGCCCACGCAGTCATGTCCTTCGCTTCCTGGAAATCGCCCGGCTCGAGGAGCGGCAGTTCGAGCATTTTGGCGAAGTGGCGCGATTCGCCCTCATTTATGCTGGAGAGCGCGCCGGGGTCGTCGCAGTGCACCAGGACCATGCCGCCCCGCGTGCCGGAGAGCGCCGCGTGCAGGAGGAAATCTGACGCGACATTCACGCCATTCTGCTTCATGGCGCATATTGAGCGGAGGCCCGCGATCGACGCCGCGAACGCAACCTCTGCGGCGACCTTCTCGTTCACCGACCACTCCACGTAGATGTTTCTCTCCCCGGAGGCGCGGGAAAGGTTTTCGATTATCTCCGACGAGGGAGTTCCCGGGTACGCGCTCGCAACGTTGACGCCCGCCTCCAGCGCGCCGCGGACGATGGCCTCGTTGCCCATGAGCAGGTATTCCGCCCCTTCCCTATTGTCAAAAAGATACGACATCTCTGTGCTCTCTCCCGGTTCTATACCATCTTGTCAAGGATGGCGCCGTCAATCCTTAGATATGAGCGCCGGCCCGCACCGCCAGTGTTGATCATTCCCTCATCGAAGGCCTTCTTCAGCGCGCGCCTCTTCTTATTTCCAGCAGCCGTCAGTAAGTGTTCGAGGCTCTCGTCCGGTATGTCATCAACTTCGATATAGCCTTCCTCCACGGCACCGTCGATCAGATCCTGCCCTCGCTCCGTTCGAATAATGAGCGTATTCATGTCGGCACGACCCTCGAGCACGCCGACGGAAACATCGGCGAACTCCGCGGTCATGTCAATGCAGTAATCGCAGGAGAGGGGTATCAGCTTCCGCAGCTCGCCGAGGGGAATCTCGACTCTGCCGTCATCGGTATGGATTTCCATAATTTCCGCGGGCGGCGGCGGTATGTCGCATTTCTTCACGGCGCTGATATCCACCCGCCCGGCAATGAATTTTTTGAATTCACGGTAATCCAGCGACCAGGTGCAGAACAGCCCCACGGCAAGGGCCGCGCGATCGATGAAACCCTCCTCGCCCAGGGGATTTCTCCGCAGCTGCGCCAGTGCCAGAGCTTGGCAGGGCGTCGCCACCACCCCGATTCTCTCATATCCTTCATTCACAGCCTGATTGAACGCCTCACAAACGGGAGCCGCGGCGTATTTGGAAGACCCGTATCGCCGCACCGCGGCCGGATCGGTTACGATTACCGGCACAGGGAGGAGGCCCTTGCTCCCGGTAAGCACGGCCGCATCAATCCTCTTTTTCTCGAGCGCGTATATCATGAGGCTCGATACCGTCCCGCCCGCCTGTACGTTTCCCGGTGCCGCTCTGCTGCCGGCCCGGGAGATTTTGATGAATCGATACCGGCCCAGCGGATCGGGCGAATAGTCCGCGCCGAAAACATAGCGGGACACCTCGTCAAGATTAACTTCCACTTTCGGACAGTAGGCAAAGCATCGTCCCTGCGGCCGGGTGCAGGGAAACAGCATGGCGGTTTTGCCGTTGTAAGATTTAAAATAGGGACAGAGCGACACGCAGGCACCGCAGCCGATGCATAAGTCCCTGTCGAACACGTCCGCTCGCAGCTCATTGGAACCGAGCACAATCATCACATGCCTCCGATCGCGGAAGAATCTCTGCTCCATACATCCCGTCAATACCGCCCGATGTCAATATTTTATTTTTTCGGAATTTATCATATGCATGAATATTGATGCGGTTTAAATAAATTTGGCTTGCCTTTTCAACGAATGTAATATGTTTAAATTAACATCAAGGGGAGCTATAAGAATGGAAGAACTGTACAGACAGCTGAACACAAAATTCGGCCTCGGCAATTCAAAATATCTGACCGAGATATGGCAAATCCTGTGCACCGATGAAGAGGCCGAAACCGCGAACGTGCTTCCTGGCACCGCGGATGATATTTCCGCGAAAACGGGCACGGACATCAATGACACGAACAGGACCCTCCTCTCCCTGTTTAAGAAAGGTGTTGCATTTAAATCGACCACCAACGGCAAAACGAAGTACAAGCTGGCAAAGAATATTGTCCAGTTCCACGATGCCAGCCTTCTCTGGGAGGGCGCCACGCAGGAATACTACGACCTGTGGAAAAAGGTCATGGATGAGGACTTCACCGGCTTCATGAAAAGCCTGCCGGACACCGTAAAGCTCCCTTCCTTCATGAGGGTCATCCCCGTCCATGAGTCCATCGAACCGCAGACCACGGTCCTCACGTATGAACAGTGCGCGAAAATAATCGAGGAGTCCGACAGCGTCGCCGTGGTAAAGTGTCCCTGCCGCCTGAGCCAGCGAAACTGCAACGCCCCCCTCGAGGCATGCATCCAGGTCAACCGGGGCGCCGAATACACGCTCGACCGCGGGCACGGGAGGAAGATAACGAAGCAGGAGGCCTTGGAAATACTGAAGCGATCCGAGGAAGCCGGGCTCGTTCACATGGTCGAGAACCGGAGCAGGGGAAACGTCATATGCAACTGCTGCAGCTGCTGCTGCGAGATGTTCCGGCTGATGAAATCCTCAGGCAAGAAATGGATCCTGGCTCCGAGTCGCTTCCTGGCTTCTATCAGCGAAGAGTGCACCTCCTGCGGTGCCTGTGTCGAGGTCTGTCCGGTAAACGCGATAGCTATGAACGGTATCGCCTCGGTGAAGGCCGATGACTGCATGGGGTGCGGTCTCTGCGCAACCGTCTGCCCGGTCAGCGCGGTCACGCTCGGCCCGGTGCGACCGGAAGGGCATATTCCCGTATAGCAATACCAGCAGCATTATCATTCTGCTGCTGAAAATGCCGGAGCCTTCTCCATTCGTCTACATTCAGCTGTTTTTACATCGCCGCGCTCAACACTTTAAGGAAATCAGCCTTATTCACCGGGACCATGTTGCTCGCGTGGCATCCGTCTTCAAAGGCCTCGTCGCTCAGCTTTGCCAGTTCCGCTGCCGTAATGCCGTGTTTCGACAACCTCATCGGTATGCCGACCATTTCGCAGAAGTCCCCGCAGCTTTCCGTTAGGCTTCCGCGTCCGAGTCCGCATTCAGCGAAGATGGAGCGAACCTTCTGAATTTTCGCCATCTGCTCAGCGGTGAGCTTTGCCTTCTCGAGGAACAGAACCGATTCCGGCAGGAGGAGCGCGTTTGCCATCCCGTGGTGAAGTCCGTATAGGCTCGAGAGAGGGTGGGCCATTGAGTGGATCATACCGAGACCCTTCTGGAATGCGACGGCGCCCATGGAAGCGGCTATCTGCATCTTTTCGCGCGCATCAAGGTCCACGCCGTTTTTACAGGCTTCCGGAAGCCATTTGATAACCAGCTCCATGCCCTGGAGAGCGATGCCGTCAGCCATGGGATGGAACATGCCGACAAAATACGCCTCCATGCAGTGGACAAAGGCGTCCATGCCGGTGGCTGCGGTCAGGAGCGGCGGCATTCCGGCCGTCAGCTCCGGTTCCAGCACTGCAATGGCCGGCATGAGGTTCGGGTGGAAAAATATGGTCTTCCGCCCCGTCTCCCGCAATATGATAACCCCGGAGCGGCCGACCTCGCTCCCGGTTCCGGAGGTTGTCGGCACGGCGTAGAGGGGCGGCATCGGCTTCGTAATAAGACGGTCGCCTCCCCGGCAGTCGTCGTACTGCGCCAGGGGCGGAGGGTTCGTAACCATGATCTTGATCACCTTTGCGACGTCGATTGGGCTACCGCCGCCCAGCCCTATGATGCTGTCGCAGTTTCCTTCCCGATAGGCGACAACGCCCTTTTCAACGTCCTCCTCAACCGGATTCGGATGGGTATCCGTATATACGTCAAAATCGATCCCCGCCGATGCCAGCAGATCGGTCAGCTTTCCGACAATGCCTATTTTTTCAAGTGTTCTGTCGGCGACGATGAGAGGCTTTTTATGACCCTTCTCTTTGAGGCGATTGATAAATTCGGAAAGCGCATCCCGGCCAAGGAGTATTGTGGTTGGATAGTTGTACTGTACCATACTCTGCCTCTATATCAGCATTATTCCTGCGGCGATCCTGTCAACCAAATAAGCGGCTATCATACGTTACAGGGCACACTCCAGCCCAAGCTCAAGGAGCTTCCCCGCTGTCGGATTTCCGGTCTGCGGATCCCATCCCATAAAAGCATAGTACTCTTCCATCATGCGGGTGAAGGATGCACGGTTCACGCACCGCCCCTGGCTGGGACCGTCTGGAAGGGGGTTGTAGAGCCGCTCCGGCAGAACATCATGAAGTCTGGTGTAACCGCGCCGCGCATTGATGTGGCGCATCATGTTGATCCTGCGCTCCCCGGCCTTCATGAGCTCCCAGAATGTCATCTGCCAGCCGGTCGCGCAATTGACCAGATCCTCGAGCTCGCGGTAGGTGAAGAGGTTGCCCGGTCCCCAGCAGAACATGCAGAGCGACAGGGTATCGAGCAGGCTGTAGTAGAACTGAGAATAAACGGTCATCCTCACCTTGTTCGTGCTCGTTGACGGATTGTCCTCCTGGCCGAGTATGCCGAGCCCCCGGCCCGCTTCTGACGCGCTGGCCAGGAGCCAGTCGTGCTCAGAGGACATGTGGTCCGGACCGATCGGGCACGCGGCGTACATAATGGCCTGGCTCGGCTTCACCTGCGGCATATGCACGGCCAGCCCCGCGCCTTTAACATGCACCGCAAAGGTACGGGTTTGCTCGCCGAATTTCTCGATCATGGCTTCAAAACCCTCGGCGATCGTGTCGCCGATGCCGTCGCGCCGCGCGGTTGCTTCAATGATCCTGAACAGGGCTTCCGCATCGCCGAATCCGGCGTTCTCCATCCCAAGATCATTCGGCTTGATCAGACCCCTTTCAACGCACTCGAACAGGTAACCGGCTATGGATCCCATGGTGATGGTGTCCATTCCGTAATTGTTGCAGAGCTCGTTTGCCCTGGCGACTGAGACCGGGTCGGTAATGTCCAGATTGGAGCCCAGCATGCCCAGGGTCTCGAACTCCGGCCCGCCCAGTCTGTCGGTGATCCGGTGGGGTGATTCGGCCGCTACCTTTTTGCGGCAGCCGACCACGCATCCGAAGCAGGAGACCTGGCCGGCGCCTATGTTCGGCTCATAGGTCGAACCGTCCAGTCTCAGGTAGTCGGGATGCCATCCGCGGGAGTAGTTGTGCGTGGCGAAGTTGCCCGCCTCCGCCTGGAATTTCACCGCGCCCGGGGTTCCGTATTTCTTCAGGGTCTCCGGGAAACCGGACCCGGGCAGCCGCTTCGCCCCGATCCGGGCGAGCTCCTTCATACCCTCCGGGTTTGCAAAATTCAATTCCCCCGTGCCCTTCACCACAACGGCGCGCAGGTTCTTGCTCCCCATGACCGCGCCAAGGCCCGCGCGGCCGAAGGCGTCGCTGGTATCTGCCATAATATTGGCAAACCGCACCAGCCTCTCGCCCGCGGGCCCGCACTGCATGACGCTGGTATTTTTCACGCCGTGTTCCGCGGTGAGGATATCGTACGCTTCGGTAACCGTCTTTCCGGCCAGGTGAGACGCGTCGTTGATCGTGGCCCGACCGCCGTCCACCAGCAGGTAAGAGAGCCGGTCCGCGCGGCCCTTCACGACGATGGCATCAAGACCCGCTCTCTTTATCATGGGGCCGATGCTCCCGCCGGCCTGGCTGTCCCCGACCATATTGGTAAGCGGCGACAGCGCGGTCACGCAGCAGCGGCTTACGCCCGATATCCCCGCCCCGGTTGCGACGCCGGGTGCGATAACCATGACGTTCCGGATCGAGAGCGAATCCGTATCGGCCACGGTTCCTTTCAGCACAAAATACGAACCGACGGCACTTCCGCCAAGATAGATGCGGTAAAAGTCACCCCCCGGATGGATAGCATCAATCGTTCCTTTTGACAGATCGACAATAAGGATATTATCATGAAATCCATGTGGCATGGCGTACCTCTCCTCTCATCATCCCCCGTACTGGAGCGCCTCTACAATAATTTCCGAATACGACGGATGCACGAACATGCATTCTTTGATGTCCGTAACCTTCATCCCGCTTTTGACAATCAGCGCAAGCAGGTTCATGATATCGGCTATGTCATCTCCCACCGCCGACGCCCCGATAATCGTATCAGCGTCACGGTCAACCGCCAGTTTGACGAACCCGACATCACGGCCCTCCATGACCGGCTTTCCCAGGGCCCTGAAAAAGTATTTATAAATTTTCAGGCCGCCGTTCCGCTCCACGGCCCTGTCCGCGACCCGGCCGACGCTTCCCACCTGGGGTGAAGCAAACACCAGGCGCGGCATGACCGCATAGTCGATCTTCATCGCCGTTCCGGTGGCCAGGTGACGGACCGCCGTTTCAGCTTCCCTGGCGGCTGCATAGGCCAGCATGGGGGTGTCGATGCAGTCGCCGGCGGCGTAGACTGTTCCGGCGGATGTCTGCAGAAACTCATTGACCGCGATAAAGCCTTTATCGGTACGCTTCACGCCGGCTGCCTCCAGTCCCAGGTCAGCGGTGTTCGGCACACGGCCGGTCGTCTCGAAAATCATACCGTAGGTGTTCCGTATTTTTTTTCCATTTTCGATGATGACCTCGCCCCCCGTACCGATGTCGGCGATCCTGCTTTTAGCGAAAACGTCGATGTTTCTTTTCTTGAACTCGCGAAGCAACACCCGGACGGTCTCCTCGTCCTCGCCGTAGAGCGGCGAATCCAGCAGCTCTACGATATCGACCTTCGCGCCCACGGCGCTCAGGAACGACGCGTACTCGCATCCAACGACGCCGCCGCCGATGATGAGGATACGCTCCGGAACCGCATCCAGTTCGAATATTGTTTCAGAGGTGTGGACGGTTGGATTATAGAAATGCCGTTTCGGCGACGACCCGACCGCAATGATGTAATGCTTCGCGGCAAAGGACTCACCATCAACACGCAACTCATCCCTGGAGGCGAACACCGCCCTACCCTGTATAAGGTCAACGCCCTGCGCCTGCAGCCGCGATTTCAGCCCTGACCGTATCTGCTCCACGCGCTCCATCACGAGATCACGGACCGCTCCGTAACCGCCTTTTGAACGGGCATGGTAGATGAGGCCCTTGAGGGGGATGCATCCCTCGCTCAGGCAGACGCCGCCGAGCCGGGACAGGTCCCTCTCGATTATGGCTGCCTTTAATCCGTATTTCACAGCCGCGAAACCCGCCGTATAACCTGCCGGGCCGGACCCGATGATTATGATATCGTATGGGGGCACGTATATCTCCTGACCAGCAATGACAAAGCCAGTCTGAATGATCGAATCTGAGGCGCAACCGTCACCGGTATCGGTCTGCCATGTATGAACTTCTCACATACGGCCCGCTCTCAACATGAACAAAGCCTATGTCCAGCGCGATTGTCCGGTATTCGTTGAATCGACCGGGGCGTATGTACTCACGCACCGGCGCGCTGTGCCGGCCAGGCTGGAGGTACTGGCCGATGCTCACGTAATCGCATCCGGCCGCGCGGAGGTCATGAAGCGCGCGGACCACCTCGTCTCCCCGTTCCCCCAGGCCGACCAGCAGCGCCGATTTCGTGCGGGTACCGGGAGAATGCTCCTTCGCGACTGTGATCACCCTCAGGCTCCGATCATAGTCGCATTTTTTCCGGACGCCGTAGAGCGACGGCACCGTTTCGATGTTGTGGCCGAAGATGTCCGGCCCGGCGCTGGCGACCGTGCGAATCGCGCCCTCATCGCCCATAAAATCCGGGACGAGCACCTCCACGGTAATGGACGCGTCGATCTCTTTTATCGCTCCCGCCGTACGAGCGAAGAGGCCGGCGCCCCCGTCCGCCAGGTCGTCCCTGGTGACCGATGTGACAACGGCGTGCCTGAGCCCCATGCGCCGCACCGCCTCCGCGACCCGTGCCGGCTCTCCTTCGTCAACCGGCGCGGGCGTGCCCCGCCTGACGCCGCAGAACGCGCACCCCCTGGTGCAGACATCACCCAGGATGAGAAAGGTCGCTGTCCCCCGCCCGAAGCATTCCGATATATTGGGACATCGCGCCTGATGGCAGACCGTGTGCAGGTCAAGTCCGCGGAGAAGCAGCTCGGTGCCGTGCATGGCGCGGAAATCGATCTTCTTATTAAGCCATGCGGGCCGTTCGGTCTTCATGCTCCTCCAGCCTTCCGTCGCTGTTCCACTCCTCCCGTAAATACCGCTGATTCATGATTGAGCGCACCTCATTCTCTTCAACCGCGCTCAATTCTTCAGCGATCAGATCGCCGCTCATCATTTCGCTGAAGGCGCGTTCGACGGCTCGCACCACCTGTTCGGCGCCGATGTCCCAGCCTAACGCATCGCGAAGCGAGGTGAATCTCGTTTGATCAATTCCGTCCCTGAAATAGCGCCGCACCCGCACGAGGTCTATCGAAAGAGGGATCGACCCGTGCTGCATGATGACGCCCCTGGTCCTCCGTTGGGCATTTCCGCCGATTTTCCTCCCGCCGATGCAGATGTCGAACTCCTGGCTGCCGGAAAAGCAGAAGTGGTCGGATGTATTGAACCTGTTGGCCCCCGGCCCCTGTTTCGCGTACCGCGCGTCCAATCCCAGAGTGCGATACGCGTGGATGATAAAGCCGTTCAGCCTTTCAAATGATTCGCTCACCGAAATCGGAGACCCGGCGCCCCGTTCCGGGCATACGAACGAATAGGTCACCTCGCTGTCATGGAATATGGCGCCGCCGCCGGTGATGCGCCGCACAACGGTGACGCCGTCTTTCCGGCACGCCTCATAATATATGCGGTCGGTTGTCTGGTACCGCCCGATCGATATAGCCGGCGGGTCCCACGCATAGGTCCGTAACACCGGCCTCAGGGCACGGAGATGCCAGCGCATCAGATATTCGTCAACGGCCATGTTTTCCGGGCCGACCCGGCCCGCGGAGCATATCAGCCGCACTCTCACCGGTCGCATGTCAGCTTCAGCTCCCGGGCCGCCTTGGCTTCATCGGGCCGCGACACGGGCGTGTTATTCGGGGCGTTTTTAATCCGCTCCGGATCGGTTTCAGCAAGTTCCGCGATTTCAATCATCGCCGCTATGAATTCATCGATGGTCTCTTTCGATTCGGTTTCAGTTGGCTCGATCATCAGCGCCTCATCGACCACCAGGGGAAAATATATGGTCGGTGGATGCATACCGCGCTCGATCAGCGCCTTGGCGATGTCAAGGGCGTGAACCCCGCTCTTCTGCACCTGCCGCTTGGCGGAGAACACGCACTCGTGCATGCAGGCCCGGTCGTACGGGAGATCGTAATACGGCTTCAGCTTCACTCGTATGTAATTGGCGTTGAGCACCGCTTTCTCTGAAACGTCGATGAGCCCCTCCCTCCCGAGCATCGTGATATAGGCGTAGGCGCGGACCAGTACGCCGAAATTGCCGAAAAACGATGCCATGCTCCCGATGCTGCGCCGGACGCTGAAGTCGAGGAAATAGCTCCCGTCCGGGGACCTTCCCACCATCGGCACCGGCATGAAATCAACCAGCTTTTCAGAAACCGCCACCACGCCCGCGCCCGGCCCGCCGCCGCCGTGCGGCGTGGAAAAGGTTTTGTGAAGATTCATATGAACGATGTCGAAACCGATGTCGCCGGGCCGCGCCTTGCCCAGGATGGCGTTCAGGTTCGCGCCGTCGTTATAGAGGATCGCGTCGTGCGCCCGCGCGATTTCCACGATCTCCCCGATTCTCCGGTGAAACATCCCCAGGGTATTGGGCAGGGTCAGCATGACGCAGGCGACCTCGTCGTTCATCGCCTCCCTGAACCGGTCCACGTCCATGCCGCCGTCGCGGTCCACCGGAATGGAAATGACCGAATAGCCGCCCATGGCCGCGCTGGCCGGATTGGTGCCGTGCGCTTCTTCCGGGACCACCACATACTTCTTCGCGTTCCCCCTGCTCTTATGGTACGCTGCCGCGAGCAGAATGCCGGCCAGCTCTCCCTGTGCACCGGCATAGGGCTGCGTGGTGACC
>MIBH01000026.1:6250-12112 GCA_001829455.1 Spirochaetes bacterium RBG_13_51_14 | reverse complement strand
CCAGGAGGGACGAGAGACGGTAGATAAGCTCCAGGGCGCCCTGGACGGAGCCATCGTCGAGGTACCCCATAAAGGGATGAAGATCGGCGAAGCCGGGGAGCGCGCTCACCGCCTCGTTCACCTTCGGGTTGTATTTCATGGTGCAGGAGCCGAGGGGATAGAAATGGGTGTCCACCGAGAAGTTGAGCTGCGAGAGCCTGATGTAATGCCTGATAACGTCAAGCTCGGAAACCTCGGGAAGCCCGCTGTCGGTTTTCCGCCGGTACCGCTCGTCAAGCGTGCGCTCGGTCTGTTGATTGTAGGAGCCGGGATCAACGCCGGTTCTCCCGGAAACGCTCTTTTCAAAAATATGCTTCATGTCAGCGCCTCCCGCACGGCCTCGGCAAAGGCGTCCATCTCTCTGTGCGAACGCTTCTCCGTTACGGCAAGTATCAGGCAGTTCTTCATAACGGGGTAGAATAGTGAAGCCGTCAGGCCGGCGGCGTATCCGCGTGCGAGCAGTTTCGCAACCAGATCTCCCGCCGGCACGGGAATGGCGACCGTGAACTCGTTGAAGGTCTGGCCTTCCCTGACATCGATGCCCCGGATCTTCCGCAGCGCATTTTTCAGATATTCCGCGCGCTCCAGATTGATGAGAGCCGTCTTCCGGTAACCGTCCCTGCCCAGGAGGGAAAGGTAGGCCACGGCGCGCAGAGCGCAGAGGGCCTGGTTGGAGCATATGTTGGACGTCGCCTTCTCCCGGCGGATGTGCTGTTCCCGCGCCTGAAGGGTTAGCACGAACGACTTCCTGCCGCTCCGGTCCAGGGTTTCGCCCACGATCCTCCCCGGCATCTTGCGGACGAATTCTTTTTCAACCGCCATGATACCGAGATAGGGCCCGCCGAATGAGAGCGGCAGTCCCAGCGACTGGCCTTCAGCCACGGCTATGTCCGCCTTCATCTCGCCGGGTGTTTTCAGGATCCCCAGCGAGACCGGATAAAAAACAAGAATGCTAACCGCGCCGCACTCCCGGGCGCGCGCGAACAGGTCCGCATAATCATCGACCAGACCGAAAAAGTTCGGATTCTGTACGACCAGCGCAGCAGTGTGTTCGTCGAGCAGGGAGCGAATCTTTTCCATGTCAGGGTATATATCGCGCAGATCGACCTCGACGATGTCGACATCAATATTGATGACGTACGTTGCTACGATACGCCGGTACAGGGGGTTGACGCCCCTGTCAATTATTATCTTTCTCCGGTTGTTCGACCGTACCGCCATGGCGACGGCTTCATACAGCGCCGTGCCGCCGTCGTAGAGCGAGGCGTTGGCGTAATCGAGGCCGGTTATGCCGGATATCATGGTCTGGTACTCGAATATGGCCCGCAGGGTGCCCTGGGAGGCCTCTGGCTGATAGGGCGTATACGCGGTATAGAACTCGGACCGCGACGATATGGCGTTCACCGCCGCGGGTATGAAGTGATCGTAATAGCCGCCGCCGAGAAACGAGACGTAATCGGTGCGGTTGCGGCGCGACAGGGCGGTTAAAAATTTTACCGTCTCGTTTTCACTCATGCCTTCCGGAAGGTCGAACGATCGCGGCCGCAGTTCTTTCGGAATATCAGCAAAGAGTTTCTCCACCGAATCAACGCCGATTGTGTCGAGCATCTGCCGCACGTCCTGTTCGGTATGGGGCGTGAACCGCGCCATGGCTATTCCAGTCCGCCCGCGTATTCCCGGTAGCCGGCGGCGTCCATGAGGTTTTTGGATTCCCCGGGGTCGGAAAGCTCGATCTCGACTATCCAGCCTTCGCCATAGCACGATCTATTCACCAGTTCCGGCGCCTGATTCAGTGAATCATTAAACGATACAATCGTGCCGGAGAGCGGAGCGTATATATCGCTGGCTGCCTTCACCGATTCGATCCCGGTGAGGAATTCGAACTGCTTCACCCCTTTTCCGATTTCAGCCGGCTCAACATAGGTTATATCCCCCAGTTTCTGCTGGGCATAATCGGATATGCCGATTTTGGCCCTCTTCCCCTCGATCTTCGCCCATTCATGTTCCTCTGTGTAAAAATATTCATCCAGAACGGTGATATCCATATCCTCCTATGCCTCCGAATATTTTATCGATGTATTTTTCAGAAAAGGAACCGGCTCCAGTACCGCCCGGATTTCTCCCTTTCCGGTGTCTATGCTGATCTCCCCTCCCGGGCCGCTCCGGCCGGCATCTATATAGCCCATGCCGATCCCCCTGTTCAGATGGGGCGAGAAGACTCCGCTCGTCACGAAACCGACCTCGTTGAGCTCCGCTAGGATTCTATTGCCGTGCCGGGGCGTTCTCCTGCCGTCAACGGTAAATCCGGCAAGGCGCCGGACGACGCCCCGCTTCTGCTGTTCCAGGAGGGCCTGTTTTCCGGTAAAATCCTTATCCATGTCCAGAAACCGCTCCATGCCCCCGTCCAGCGGCGTTGTCTCCTCGGTGAACTCATTGCCGTACAGCGGCAGGCCCATCTCCAGGCGGAGTATGTCCCGGGCCCCCAGCCCCGCTGGCTTCACAGCCGGATGGCTGAGAAGTTGTTTCCAGAGATCCGCGCCCTTTCGTGAATCGATGTATATCTCATAGCCGAGCTCGCCGGTATAGCCGGTCCGACTGATCAGAAAGGTCCCTCCCATCAGGTTGAAAAAATCAAGGCCGTAGTATGTCAGCTTTTTGATGGTATCGCCGACAAGGGCCTTCATCACCTCCAGCGACCGGGGCCCCTGGACGTCGATCTTAACGGTGGCTTCCGATATATTTTCTATTGAAGCGTCCGATGAGAGCCGCTCCTGTATGACGCGGAAATCCTTATCAACGGTCCCGGCGTTTACCACCAGCATCCACTGGCCGTCTTCGATGCGGTAGGCGATGAGATCATCAAGCAGCTTACCCTCCTCGGTCAGGAGGAACCCGTACCGGCACCGCTTAATTTTCATCTTCGCCACGGGTATGGTTACGGCGCGATCCAGGGACGATGAGCCCGCGCGCTCCTTCACGATGAATTCACCCATGTGCGAGGTGTCGAATATGGATACCGCGTCCCTGGCGTGCCTGGCCTCATCCAGGATGCTGCCGTAATGGATGGGCATGTCCCATCCGGCAAAGGGCGCCATGACCGCATTCAGCCTGACATGCTCGTTATGGAGGGGCGTGTGTTTCGGTTCCATGCCTCACCCGTCAATAGAAACTCGTCGCTCATCGCTAATACGAATCGGCTGCCTCGATCTCGATGTCGATATCCATCCGGTCTCCCAGCTTTTCCAGTTCCTTCCGCACCGCGGACAGCTTTTCTTCCACCGGGATATTGATGACGCACTTCATCTTGAATATGGGGGCGCCGCTCACCGGGGCGTGGGCAAGATGGGTCTCCATGGATTCGATATTGATGTTGCGTTTATGCAGCACGCGGGTTACTTCGTGCACGATGCCGGGGTGGTCCATGCTGGTGGCAGTCAGCCGGTGCGGCAGTGACTGGTGAACCTTGCGTTCGTGCGGCGCGAGGGTCGGCTTTAGATGAACGGCGAGGCCCGTAATTTTTTCGATCGCTGCCAGCTCACGGATCAGCCTGTCAGAAAAGTCCGGTTCGCCGGAAGCGAGGAGTATCACGGCGAATTCACCACCCAGGACCGCCATGCGGCTGTCCTCGATATTTATGTTTCTGTCCGCGAGAAATGCGCTGATTTCATCAACCAGGCCGGGCCGGTCAGGCCCGATGGCCGTAAGAACGGCATAGGAGCTCATGGTATCACCATGCAACGGATTTATCGTCTTATTGCTTCACTGTCCGCTCAAGCAACATGATTATTAGACTTGTTGCATAACTACTCATAATTATTCATTTTTGCCCCCGCCGCCTCCGGCGGCGGGGGCAAAAATCACTGATTATTGAGTTTAGCAACAAATCTAATGATAAATGCTTCATTTAAAAAAACAAGTTAAAATTTTTATGTCGTATATTTTTTTCTGCATGATTGATTCTCGTCCGGGAGCTCACCCCGGTTTTTCCGCTTGACATTTCTTCATCGCTGCCGCTCTGTTTTGCATGCCCAAACGCGCTCCGTTCCGAGATTACAGTTCACGCGAAAGGGCGGAAATCGGACTTCACCCCCTTGCGGCGACTCGATAGATGATACAGGGAATCCACATGAACACAAAACAGATTAAAGGCATGCTCTCCCTCCCCCAGCTTGAAGAGAAGATCAGATCCGGAGCAATTGAAACCGTCATCGCCGCCTTCCCCGATCTGTACGGACGTCTGTTCGGCAAGCGTATCACCGGCGACTTCTTCCTCGAACAGGTGGCCCGATCGGGCATGCACGCGTGCAATTACCTGTTCACTGTTGACATGGAGATGAATCCGGTTCCCGGTTACCGGTACGCCAACTGGGAAACCGGTTACGGCGATTTTCACTGCGTTCCCGACATGCCCACCCTGAGGCGGGCGGCGTGGCTGGACAAGACGGCCCTGGTCATCTGCGACATATACGACGAGCCCGGCGATTCCCTCACCGCCATAGCGCCGCGGACCATGCTTAAAAAACAGGTAACCGCTGCGGTGCAGATGGGATATCTGCCCGTCGGAGCCTCGGAGCTGGAGTACTTCATATTTAACGAGACCTATGATGACGCCCGGAAAAAGAATTACCGCGATCTCACGCATGCCAGTACCTATCTTGAAGATTACCACATTCTGCAGGGCACCCGCGAGGAGCCGCTCCACGCCCCTCTGCGCAGATACCTGTGTGAAAGCGGCGTGCCGGTTGAGTTCAGCAAGGGCGAATGGGGCCCGGGGCAGCACGAGATGAACGTCAGGTACGCCGATGTCCTCACCATGGCGGACAACCATACTATCTACAAGCAGTGCTTCAAAGACGTCGCCGGCAGCCTCGGACGCGCCGTCACCTTTATGGCCAAGTTTGACGAGAAACTCGCCGGTTCCAGCTGTCACGTCCACCTGAGCCTGTGGGATCCCTCGGTAAAGAAAAACCTCTTCTCAGGTGACAGGGCGATCGGCCCGGTTATGGCATCGGACCTCTTCCGCTGGTTCCTGGGCGGGTGGGTGTATCACGCGGCGGAAATGATGCCCTTTTACGCGCCCACGGTCAACTCCTACAAGCGATACCAGGCCGGTTCATGGGCTCCCACGGCGCTTTCATGGAGCCACGACAACCGCACCGCCGGTTTCCGGGTGATCGGCAGAAACGACTCCCTCCGGATTGAATCGCGCATACCCGGCGCTGATATCAATCCCCACCTCTGTTTTGCCGCCGCGCTTGCCTCCGGTCTGGACGGGATCCGGAACAGAATCGAGCCCCCTGAATTATTTGAAGGCAACATGTACTCGGCTTCATCGCTACCCCGTGTGCCCGGCTCGCTCCGCGACGCCGTTACCGGTCTGGAGCAGAGCGCATTCGCGCGCGACACGTTCGGCGCGGACGTCATCGAACATTACATCCACTTCTTCAAGACCGAGCAGAATAGCTTCGACCGGGCGGTCACCGACTGGGAGCGCTCCCGGTATTTCGAACAAGTATAATCTATCGAGGTGCACTCCATGTCAAAACGTCCAGCCTGGTGGTTGAGTGTCCTTAAAACCGTATGGCCGTTGAACTCGCTCAGCGCACAAGCAGCGCAATGGCCCGTGATCGGAAGGCTGGTCACTAAACTGGCCCTCCCGCTCTTTTCCGGAAAAAATTTCAACGTCAGCTACATTCCGATCAACCGGGACATCACCGGCGCCGGCAGCACCTATATACCGATGAAGATTCTCGAGGAACTCATCCGCCGTTCCTCCCACCGGGTGATCATCAACCGCTGCACCTGCAGGGACTCCGACCGGTG
>MIBH01000026.1:0-6210 GCA_001829455.1 Spirochaetes bacterium RBG_13_51_14 | reverse complement strand
CTGTCCCTGCTGCTGCACCATATTCAAGAACACTCGCTTTATCCCGCGTGAAACCATCGATTCAGTGGTTCGCCTCAAGGGGCTCAGGGCCGTTACCTCCTTCGCGGCATGCAACGGATGCGGCCTCTGTGTCGACAACTGCTTTACGAGGGCGCTCTCCGTTCATGAAGGAAAACTCCTACGGAATGATTCTCGGTGCAAGGGATGCGGCCGGTGCGCAGCGGTATGCCCGGAAAAGGCCATAACCCTCGAAGTTGATGATGTGGCAGAAGCCGTCAAGGATATTATGGGACGCATCGAGCAGCGCGTCAGCATCGATTAAGGCTCTGGACAACCGCCTATGAAAGCCATTGTTTACATCGCGGTAATCGCCGTCGGAATCCTGACGGCCGCTCTTGCTGCTGCGGAAGAAAAGACCGAGCGTGACGCCGGGCGATCCTCAGAACAGAAGGATTCTATGTTCGGGTCGGTCGGGCCGATCATCGGCGTCTCCGTGGCCGGGATCCAGGGGGAATACCGGCCCGTGCCGGTTTTCGGCCTCAGAATTATCGGCATATATATATGGGGCGTCGACTTCAATGGTCTCAACGCAGATGAATACATACTGAGCGGTATTATTGCGCCCGTGTTCCACCTTATACCAGAATCCGATTTCGTTGATCCGGTTCTCATGTTCGGCGCGGTCTATTCATTTCATCACTGGGAGTCAAAACCCAGCCGGGACCTGCATATAAACAGTGCGGCCGCCATCAGAAAAGGAGCCATCCATGATATCACCTTCGGGACCGGATTAGGTCTGAATTTTATGTTTGCGAGCCGATACGCGGCGGGTCTCGGCGTATGGCTCAATTACGATTACGAGGTCAAGGACACGCTGAGCATGAAAAAAACGAAGGGGAGCAGAATGATCCTTCCCGTTCCTTTTGTCGTTTTCACGGTGAGCTTCTGAGGTTTACTGGAATTGAAAACGCGATGCCGTCCGTCTGGATTATGAAGTCAGGACCTCGCCAGGGTAATATAATAATCGAGCTCCCGCATGTCATCCATTGACAGGTTGATAAAATTGATGCCCACTCTAAACGAATCATCCTGATCCTGTTCGATGCGCACCACTTTGCCCACCCCCTTGAAAAAATCGAAGGTGTTCGGCTTCATGAATGTTATGTTGAGGATGCTCCCCACATCAAGCTTTTCTTTGGTGTTTATCAGCAACCCGTTGCCGCTTATATTAATCGATTTCGAGTTATATATTTCAAGGGCGGCATGGGGCGCCGTATCATTCATCCTTACCAGACGAACGTTGAATTCATCGTTTACGCGCACATAGTCTCTCTTTGTTTCTTTTTCAGCCATGCTTCAACTCCTGCTAATTCTTGGATATGGTGACGGGAAACCTTACTACTCCCAGCAATGTGCTCATTGAAACGGTTCCTGAAAGCCGGTACTGAATATCGCCGGAACGACCGGCGATGCCGGCAGCGGACATTCCCATGATTTTATAGGGAATCGTCAACATGGCGTTGACGGTCTTCGTCTGTCGGGGGGGTATCGTCACTCCATTAAAGACGATATTCACGGTTTTTACATCCCCAATGTAAAGGTCAAGGTCCATCCTGTCCATTATCACTTCAATATCATTCGGGTTAACAATTGCGACACGCAAACCCATCGTCATGTCGCTCAAGGATACAGTCCCGATATTCACGTCCGCGAGTTTAAATGTGCACTTCTTAATAGACAGGCGCTGCTTGAGAGATGTACAGCTCGCCATCGATATAATAACGATCATCAGGAAAAGCAATGCCGCTTTATTCATAAAAATCCATTTCGCTCGTAAACAGATCTAACATGCAGAGGCGGATCCGGCTCATATTCTCCGATACAGACGTCTTTTATTTATTTGCTGATAATTAATACCCCGGAAAAATAATGGACGAAGTTGTTAAGGCGTTATCGCAGAGATGAATGATATCATCATCCATCTCTGCTGAATCTCTTATATATTACGCTTTTGTGTCGATTTTAAAACCCTTATTTTCTACCTGAACCTTCGGCTGTTTTTCGACTTTCCGCACGTTCAGATTTGAAACCTCATCCAAGTACTCACGGTAGGTTTCTATCGCACCCTTCTGTATTTGATTCGGAATGACCTTTTGAATTGCCATATATACCTCCCTTTATATATAATACAACACGCACTGCGCCCCGCGAGTAAGCATATGAAACAGATTCTGCAGATACTATTAATCTAATTTATAAAACAAAAATATTCAAGAAAAATTTACCGCACGATAAATATTTTTTAGTCGGATTTCATACCGGATCCACCCTGTAAAAGGCGGTTTTCAATAGTGCAGATAAAAAATTGTTGTAACTATCCGGCAGGTTATAAGAGAATGCACCGGTACAAACGATACAAGCAGAGCCCAGCCGTGACACAAACCTACTACATTGAGACCTTCGGTTGCCAGATGAATAAAAACGATTCGGAGCTCATGGCACTTTCGCTCGTCGAACAGGGATTTACCCCCGCCGGCGACGTGCTGGCGGCGGATATCGCAATTTTCAATACCTGTTCCGTGCGCGAGCACGCTGAAAACCGCGTGATTTCGCGAATACGATCTCACCGTAAAAGGATTCAGGGAAGAAACACCGTCGTCGTGGTGGCCGGCTGCATGGCCCAGCGAATCGGCGGCGCATTAATAGAAAAAAGGATAGCCGATATGGTTGTGGGCCCGTACCAGTCTCCGGATATCGGGAAGCTGCTGCGCCGCCACCTTGCAGACCGGAGCCATCGGTTATTTCTCTCGCAGAACGAAAGCGATTTTTCTGGAAGAATCAACCCGGACCTGTACCGGGTCAGCGACACTCCCGCGTGGCATAAGTGGGTGACCATAACCCACGGCTGCGAAAATTACTGCTCATACTGCATCGTCCCCTTCGTCCGCGGAAGGCTCATTTCATTCCCATCGGGTGAGATACTGATTTACATCCGGGCGCTGGCGTCCCGCGGCATCAAGGAGATAACGCTCCTGGGCCAGAACGTCAATCAGTACGGCATGGATAATAACGATGTGGCGTTTCATACACTCCTCGAATCCGCCGCCGGCGTCGAAGGTATCGAAAGAATAAATTTCCTCACATCCCATCCGAAGGATTTTTCCGATGACCTCCTGCGCGTTATCAGGGATCATCATAATATAACCCGTTCGATCCACCTTCCTCTGCAGAGCGGTTCGGACCGGATATTGAACCTCATGAACCGCCGGTATACCGTTACCGACTATATGAACATCGTCGAGAAAATAAAACATTATATTACCCGTTCCTCGCTCTCGACCGATCTCATTGTCGGCTTTCCCGGCGAAAGCGAACGTGAATTCGAGGAGACCCTTGCCGCCGTTGAGCGCATTCGCTTCGACGACGCCTTCACTTACGCCTATTCGCCCCGTCAGGGAACGCCGGCTTACGCGCTTGAAGAAGAGCTTGGCCGCGACGAAAAAATCGGGCGTCTGGAACGGCTCATCGCCCTCCAGCGCCGTATAAAGCTCCAGAAGCTGAACGAGGTGATCGACAGTGTTGAGGACTCCATTATCGAACGCTTCAGCAAGAAATCGCTGAATCGTGTTATGGGCCGCACGTTCCTGAACCATATCGTAATAATGCCGGGAACCAGTGAGGATTTCGGTAAAATGATACAAGTTAAAATCAACGGGGTTGCGGGAACGACCCTGCAGGGAACACGAATTGCGTAAAGCGATCATACTACTGGCCTGCGGCCTGCTCATTGCCGGCCATCCGTCACCGGGAGGGGGCGCTCCAGCGGCACCGGACCTGATGTCCGAAAGCCACTACCTGGACCTGATCCGCGCCTATTCGTCAAAGAAAGATTACGCAGCCGTGGAAAAAACAGCGGCGGCATTCTTTAAGGCCTATCCGAGAAGCAAACAGGTCCCCGACGTCCGGCTCATCCTGGCGGAGAGCGAGCCCGCACCTGACGAGGCGATTAAGAAATACCGTATTATTATCAGCAATTATAAATACTACCCCCGGCTTGATTATGCCCAGTACCGCATATGCGAAATCCATTATCTCCGCTCCAGCTGGAAAGAGCTCGCTTCCGATGCCCGTGCCGGATTGGGTCTCGGCAAAAGCGAATACGGCAGACGATTTATGTTCTTTCTTATCATCTCCCTCATCCACCGTGGCGAATACGATTCGGCAGAGCGGGAATGCCGGCGCTTTATTGACGCCAACCATGATTATAACGACCTCGCCCGGTCGATGCTGATTCTCGCCCACATATACAGAAACGAGTACGGCCTCTCCCGGGAGTACATCAATACCATCAGGGAAATCATCCTCGGATACGGCAATGCCGAGGTCTCGCAGACGGCTCTTTTCATGCTCGCGGAATTTTACGAGAGAAAAAAACAGTACGATGAATCATATTCAGCCTATATGGACCTGATTGAAAAATATCCCGGATCGCCGGAGGCGTCCGACGCGTCGGTTAGGATAAAATCAATCATGAAGCACCATCCCCGGCGCGTCTTTTACCTGCCCGGTAGAAAGATCGTCGAAGATGCCGAGAGCATAGATATAAGCCCGGAAAAGGATATTCCCGAGGAGAGCACGTCTTTTTTTTATTCCATATCGGTCGGGCCGTTCGTCTCCCTCGGCGACGCTAATGGCGTAAAGCGGGAACTGAACGAATTCGATACCATGAGAACCGTACGCCTGAAAAAGGGATATGCACTATATGTCGGCCGGTGCCCCGATGAAGAATCGGTGCTGAAGCTGAAGATCAGGCTGGCGGAAGAGTACGGAATCAACGGCCGCATCGTCCGTATTTCCGGCGACGGTGAACGCTCATATATATACGGGGAATAGGGATGGATCCGAAAATTACGCCCGCGATGAAGCAATATCTTGACTTGAAGAAGCGGTATCCGGAGGAGATTCTTTTCTTCCGGATGGGCGATTTTTACGAGATGTTTTTCGAGGACGCCCACATCGCATCAAAGATCCTGGACATTGCGCTCACGGCGCGGCAGAACGATATCCCGATGTGCGGCATCCCCTACCACGCCGCTGAAAGCTATATCGCCCGTCTCATCAAGGCGGGGAAGCGCGTGGCCATCTGCGAGCAGATGGAATCGGTACCCTCGTCGGGTCCCATCGTAAAGCGCGACGTCGTGAGAATCATAACGCCCGGCACCGTGGTGGAAGCGAACCTGATCCCCTCGGACGACAATAATTTCCTTGCGTCCATAATCATCGACCGTGAACAGATCGGCCTCGCCTTTATCGATATATCCACCGGCGATTTCTTCCTCTCCTCAATCGACAAGTCGCCCGATCTCTTCCGCGGCGAGATCATAAAATTCAATCCCCGGGAGGCTGTTCTCCACGAAGGCGATTCGCCCGACAGCGAAGTCTACGCCGATTTCATCGCAATGAGGGACATCCCCGTCTACCGGATTAACGAATGGCTCTACGACGCCGAGTTCATGACGACTATCATCTGTGAGACCTTCAAAACCGCCGGCACCAAGGGACTGGGCATCACCACAGAACTGGACATAATGACCGCCGGATCGATCTTACAATACCTCAGGGAAACGCACCGCAAGACGTTCGACCATCTCAAGTTCCCCCGGAAGATTCTCTCCCGGGACGCCATGACCCTTGACGACGCGACAATCTCGAACCTGGAGCTCGTTAGCAACCTTCAGGACCGGACCAAAAACCGCACCCTGTTCTCGGTCCTTGACCGCACCATGACCGCCATGGGGAAACGGCTCCTGGAGCGAAACATACTCCAGCCGCTGCTCGATCTGACGGCGATCGAAAAGCGTCTGGATGCCGTGCAGTACCTTCATGAATTCCAGGAGCTGGCGGTCACGGTTCACGATCACCTCGGGGAGATCCATGACATAGAACGGCTCCTGTCCCGGTTCATCATCGGGAAGATATTCCCGAGAAGCTTCATCGCGCTCATGAACTCCATCAGGGCCGCCCTAAGGATAAAATCACTTCTTTCCGAACAGCCCCACGATCAGATGAGGGAGCTGTCGGAGAGCATCCCGGACGCGGGCGCGCTGGCGGGGATGATAAAGGCCGCCATTGAAGACGAACCGGCCCTGTCGCCGGAACAGGGCCGGGTGATCAGGAAGGGATTCAGCGCCGAACTCGACCGGCTCTATG
>MIBH01000025.1:36068-38316 GCA_001829455.1 Spirochaetes bacterium RBG_13_51_14 | reverse complement strand
CCGCCCAGGTAAGCGGCCGTGGGCCTGATGTAGCGCTCGTACCTGGCGTTTCCCCGGACGGTCACCTGGTTCCCGAACGTGCCCAGGGCCTTCACGTTCCGCTGGAAGGCCATGACATCGAAATAATAATTGAATTCCTCCCTGCTCATGGAGTGGATGCCCATCTCCCTGCTTCCCTCATAATAATAGTTTAACAGATACTCGAACACGCCGGAATCGAGAACGACGTAGGAGTCCCTGAGAAGGGAAACCGCATCGTAGTGGGGAAGGCCCATGCGCGCGTCCTGATAATCGATGATGTAGGGGATATCACCGCATAGTATGATGTTGCGCGAATGATAGTCGCGGTGGTTGAGGACGAAGAGCTCCGGGCGGAACAAGAGTTTTGATATATTCAGGAACTCGGATCTCAGTTCGATCAGGTCGGAACCGGCGAGACATGCGTTCCAGTATCCGTTCAGCGCGTGCTCGATGAAGAAATCGAATTCAAACATCAATTGCTCTATGTCAAAAGCGCGGGAGAAGGGCGTGTCGCATTCCCCCCGTATCGCCTGTATCAAAAAGAGGTTCTCCACGCACGACGCGTAGAGACGAGTGACACCGTCCGCATCCAGACGGGAGCAGACGTATTCCATGAGATCGTCGCCGAGGTCTTGAAGGAGGAACAGGCCCCTGCGGTTGTCCATGGCGATGATCTCCGGCACGGGAACCCGCCCCCGCAGCAGGCGGTACATTACCGTGAAGGGGTACTCTGTTTCAGGCATGTCGATGAAGCCGCGGTCCCGGCAGAGAACGTAGGCGGCCCCTTCAGCGTATACGCGCCAGTACGCGCGCGTCGAGGCGTCGCCGTCCAGCTGCCTCACCGCAGCGTAATTCACCGCGTTCTCGCCGAGAAAGGAGCGGATGTCTTCGTCGATCCGGATTTCCATCGCCGCGTGCACGAAACGCTATTCAACTCCCCGCCGCAAAAAGGCCGGAATGTCAAGGTCCTCGGTCAGGGAGTCACGCGACCGCTTCCGCTCGTAGTCGAGGGAAAACGTCTGCAGGCTGGCCGGTACCCGTTTCTCCGGTCGGGTCTGGCTCCCCTCAATGAGCGTGAGGGACGTGCCGTTTCGCGCCTCGCCCTGTTGGGCCCCGCCCCGGTTGATCAAGTTCTTCCGCCGGTCGAAACCGGTGGCGATGACCGTAACGCGCACCCGGTCAGAAAGGGCCGGGTCGATGGTGGTGCCGAAAATGATGTTCGCGTCCGGATCGATCTGGCGGGTGATGACGTCGGTGACCTCGTTCACCTCGTGAAGCGAGAGGTCATTGCCGCCGGCGATATTGATAAGCACGGCCTTGGAGCCCTCGATGCTCGTCTCCTCAAGGAGCGGGCTGTTGATGGCCTGCTGTGTCGCCTCCAGGGCCTTGTTCTCGCCCGTGCCGATGCCGACGCCCATGAGCGCGTCCCCGGTCTCCCTCATGACGGTGCGCACGTCGGCGAAATCCACGTTCACCAGTCCCGTTACCATGATGAGGTCCGCGATTCCCTGCACGCCCTGCCTCAGAATGTCATCGGCCAGCTTGAACGCGTCCTCGATGGGCGTGCGCCGGTCGATGATCTTCAACAATAAGTCGTTGTGAATGGTTATGAGGGTATCGACCTTCTCTTTCAGGTTCGCGATGCCCGCCTCGGCCTGGGTCATCCGCTTTTTCCCTTCCACTTTGAACGGCTTGGTGACCACGCCCACCACAAGGGCCGAGTGCTCCTTTGCCACTTCCGCCACGATGGGCGCCGCGCCGGTACCGGTGCCGCCGCCCATGCCGGCGGTGATGAAGACCATGTCGGCGCTCTTGAGAGCCTTGTGGATCTTGTCCCGGTCCTCATTGGCCGCCTCCCGGCCGACCGTAGGATCCGCCCCGGCGCCGAGCCCCCGGGTGAGTTTCATCCCGATTTGTATCTTAACCGGAGCGAGGCTGTCCCTGAGCTGCTGCACGTCGGTGTTCACCACGATGAACTCGACGCCTTCCATGCCGGTGGCGATCATTCGGTTTACGGCGTTGCATCCAGCACCGCCGACTCCAACGACCTTGATGATTGTCGTCAATGGTTTTTCTTCTTCTAGTTTAAACATGTCACTCCCCCTCTGGTATTATGTCTCATTAAACTATATTTCCTCGCCGAAGCGTTTATATAAATCCGATATGCCCATAAACGGTGATTCCACCGGAGCTGCCATTCCCGCGGATGCGGGAATCCTCTCCTGCT
>MIBH01000025.1:21173-36035 GCA_001829455.1 Spirochaetes bacterium RBG_13_51_14 | reverse complement strand
GCGATGTCCCGCGGCACTCCAATCCTGACCGGCATGTTGAATACGCGCTCAGCCGCCTCAATGGACCCGTCGAGCATGCTCCCGCCGCCGGTGAGCACAACGCCGGCCGCCAGCATCTCCTTCTTGCCGGAGAAAGACAGCTCGCGGTCGACCATTTCCATCATCTCCGCCATACGCGGTTCTATGATTTGCGTGAGCTCCTGACGGAGGAGCTTCCGCGGGGGCCTCCCGCCCACCGAGGGAACTTCCACTACCTCCGACGGGTCGACCAGCTCCAGCACCGCGCAGCCGTATTTTTTCTTGATGAGCTCCGCGCTCTCGATCGGGGTCCGCAAGCCGATGGAGATGTCATTGGTGACGTGGATGCCGCCGATGGACAGCACCGACGAATACGCCACGCCGCCTTCAAGATACACGATGACATCGACGGTGCCGCCGCCGATATCCAGGAGCGCCACGCCCAGCTCCATCTCGTCGCGGGAGAGCACCGCGTCGGCCGCCGCCAGCGGGTTGAAAACGATGTCCCGGTACTGGAATCCGGCCTTCTCCACCGCCTTGATCATGTTCTGTATGTTCGATGACGCTCCGGTGACGATGTGCACCTCGGCTTCAAGGCGGACCCCGCTCATGCCGATGGGGTCTTTGATCCCGATCTGGTCGTCGACCGAAAATTCCTTCGAGAGCACGTGCAGTATTTCCCGGTCAACGGGAATGACGATCGCCTGGGCCGCCTCGATGACCCGCTTCACGTCATGGGTCGAAATCGTTCTGTTCCTGCCGGATACGGCGACGACGCCCCGTGAATTCTGCCCCTTCACGTGCTGTCCGCTGACGCCCACGATGCAGTCCGAGACCTCGTAGCCGGCCATGAGCTCTGACTCGTCGATCGCCTTCACGACCGAGGAGGTGGTGTTGTCGATATTGACGATAACCCCGTTCTTCAGGCCTTTCGACGGCATGACGCCCACGCCGATCACTTCCACCTGGCTGTTCTCGTTCATGACGCCGATGACCGCGCAGGTCTTCGTGGTGCCGATATCCAAACCGACTAGTACGTCTTCCATACTATACTCCTGGTGTCATCTGACAATAACGGGATTGTCAGATAAATTTATCTCTTCCGGGCATTCCCCTGTCCGGTCGCAATAGCCGATGATATATCTCAGTTTGATGAAATCCGTGTCCCGAGGCCTCAGTACGAAAGAGGTTCTTCTCCCGCGCGCCACGACCCTGATTGAAGTTTCATCAAGATATATCTCCGCAATTTCCCGGTACAACGGGGCGATCTTTCTCTTGACCCTTTCGAGCAGGGAGATGAGGCTCCTGACCCTGCCGGTGGCCCCGTCCGCGGAAAGCTTCAGTGAGACGAGGTAGAGCACCGGCACCCGGTCGGTGTGTACGTCGTTCTTCGATATGATCGCATGGTCCTCGTCCAGCTCGTACAGGCTGGAACCGTCCTTCCCGGCCACCACCGCGATCAGCACCGGCCTCCTCTCGGCCACTGATACCATCAGCCTGCCGCCGGATTCCTCTATTCCAAATGATTTAATTAAGCTATTGCCCGACAGCGCCCGCTCGAGGGAGTCGACGTCGATCACGATGCCGTCAGCCGCGGCCTCCAGGCGCACGCCCCGGATGACATCATACTTCGTAAGAAGCCTGAGCCCCCGGAACTGAATCGACTTCACCTTCCTGATGTCCCCGGCTATAGCGTCGCCGCCGGATGCCATCATGCAGAGCAGCACTGCTATGGAGACGGGCCGTATCATCATTTCAGCTCCCCCTCTTATTAATTTTGTCAATGATGCGGGGCGCAATCTTGTATATGTCACCGGCGCCAAGCGTCAGTATAATATCATTGTCCCGCGCGCACCGCGCGACAGCAGCCGGTATATCCTCGATGCTCGATATGATATCGACGTCGCGGCCCTCGTGTTTGCCCACGGCATCCCGGATGAGCCGGGATGATACGCCCTCGATGGGCGGCTCGCCGGCCGGATAGATCTCCGTCAGAAACAGGAGGTCGGCACCGGCGAAGCACTGCCCGAATTCGTCCCACAGGAGCTGCGTCCGCGTGTACCGGTGGGGCTGAAACACCACTACGATCCGCCTCCCCAGCTTTTTCAGCGCATCCAGGGTCGCCCGTATCTCGGTCGGATGGTGGCCGTAGTCGTCGTACACGCTGATCCCGGCCGTCTCGCCGACGAGCTCGAGGCGCCTGCCCACGCCGCGGAATTCCGCGAGGGCATCGCGGATGGTCCCGTACGGCATTCCCAGCTCCTGGGCGACCGCGATCACCGCCAGGGAGTTGACCACATTGTGGTTTCCCAGCTGGCGAATTACAAACGATCCCTGCGGCTCATTTTTATACAGGCACCGGTACCGGGTCATTCCGTCATCCATGTCGATATCGGTGGCCCTGAAAGCGGCGTCCTCGGACAGTCCGTAGGTATAATAGGGGCGCTCCACGTGGGGGAGCAGGTCCCTGACGGTTTTATCATCGATGCAGAGCACTGAATATCCGTAAAAGGGGATGGTGTTGATGTAGGATAAAAACGCTTCTTTCAATCCCTGGAAATATTTGTAGTGGTCAAGATGGTCCGCGTCTATATTCGAAACGATACCGATGCAAGGGAGGAGTTTCAGGAACGAGCCGTCCGACTCGTCAGCCTCGAACACGATGTAATCCCCCTCCCCGATCCGTGCGTTGGTGTTGAAATTCAGCACCGTGCCGCCCACCACCGCCGTAGGATGCATTCCGCCGTGATAGAGGACATAGGAGAGCATCGATGTGATGGTGGTCTTTCCGTGAGTGCCGGCTACGCCGATGCCGTACTTCATCCGCACCAGTTCCGCCAGCATCTCCGACCGGTGGATCACGGGTATGCCGCGCTTTCGCGCCTCGATGAGCTCGGGATTGCCGGGGCTGATGGCGCTGGATGTGATCACGACGTGGTGGTCTCCGATATTAGACAGCCGGTGCCCGATAAAGACCTTCGCGCCCAAAGACACCAGCCGTCGGGTCTGAACGGATTCCGTAAGGTCGGAGCCGGATACGTCGTACCCCATGTTGATGAGGATCTCGGCGATGCCGCTCATGCCGATCCCGCCGATCCCGATGAAATGCATTTTTTTTGATTTACGGAACATTCTCTGTCCTGATAACAATCATTTCCTTCCACCCTCCCCCTTGATGGGGGAGGGCCGGGGTGGGGGTGTATGAATACCACCCTCCCCCTTCCCCTCCCATCAAGGGAGGGGGGGTTGTGCATCTTCGTTCAGCTCCGATAAAATTCCAGTTACTATCACCTCCGCCGCGTTAGGCAGGGCGGCCGCCAGTGCCCGTTCAGACATCCGCTGAAGGGCCCGGGGATTATTCAGCAAATCCTGGATGACCGGCATGACCTTCTCCGGCACCGCGTCCTCATTGCCGATCTTGATCGCCGCGCCGGCCCTGACGAATTCGTCCGCGTTTTTGTCCTGGTGATTGTCGGCCGCGTGCGGATAGGGAATCTGGATAGACGGCACCCCCATTGCCGCCAGTTCCATCATCACGCCCGCTCCGGATCGGGCGATGGCGAGATCGGCAGCCCGGTAGGCCAGGCCCACCCTTTCGACAAAGGGTGAGAGATAGATGGATCCTTCGTCAATTTCATTATGTATTTTTTCCTTATACTTTTTATACGAAAGGTCGCCCGTGCTCCAGATGATGCCCACATTTTTCAGCTCGTCTGAATATTCCTTTTTAAGGCCGAAGACCAGCTCGTTCAGCCGCACCGCCCCCTGGCTCCCGCCGATGACCAGGATTACCTTTTTGCTGTGCATCAGGTGAAATGCCTTTCTCGCTTCCTCCCGTGCGGCATCGACCAGCACTTTTTTCCGTATCGGGTTGCCGGCGCGCACATACCGCGCCGTGCATTTCAGATAGCGGGTCGTGTCCTGGAACGTGCCGTATATCTTTCGGGCGTGCTTCTCGAAAAATTTCGTTACTTTGCCCGGCACCGAGTTCTGCTCGCACAGGAACAGCGGGACCTTCATGAGCTTCGCGGCGACCAGCGCCGGCGCCGAAACATACCCCCCCATGCCGATGACGGCGCGAACGCCGTTGCGCCTGATGATGGTCCGGGCGACAAGCACTGCGCCCGTGAAAAGGGATGGAAAGACGAAGATCTTCGCGGGATTTTTTGAGAATGAAGGAGCCCGGTACAGTTTCATATCATCGGGAGCCACTTCACGCAGTGATGAGAACCGTTCATCGCGCTTCCCGGTCAGGAAGAGCGTCCGCATTCCGTTTTCCCGGAATTCCTCGTACAAGGCGATCCCCGGGCTTATGTGTCCCCCCGTTCCGCCGGCGACGATGAGCACGGACATGTCATTCATGGTATTCACTGCCAGACCTCTTCAAATAATTTCATATCCTGCCACACAACCCCCCGGTACTTGGAAATATTCAAAAGAATACCCGCCGCGATCATGTTCGACAGAAGAGACGATCCACCGTAGCTGATGAAGGGGAGCGGGATCCCCTTGGTGGGAAGCATGCCGGTTGCCACGCCGATATTGATAAAAGCCTGAACAACGACCATCAGGGAAAGACCGACGGCAAGGAGCCGTCCGAAATTATCCTGGGCGCCGGTGGCGATGACGATCCCCCGCCAGAGTACGGCCACGAAAAGGAGCAGGATGAACATCGTGCCCAGGAGCCCCGTCTCTTCCGCGATGACCGCAAATATAAAATCGGTGTGAGGCTCCGGGAGCCTGGACAGCTTCTGGGTCCCGTTGCCCAGACCCACGCCGAAAAATCCGCCCTTTTTGAATGCTATAAAGGCCTGTATGATATGATAGCCGATGCCGTACCGGTACGCCCAGGGGTTCATATAGGCCATCACCCGCTCCTTCCGGTACTCGACCAGATAGATCAGCAGATAGAACATCGGGATGCTGATGATGAACAGGAAAATTATGTAGAGGAACGGGAATCCCGACACGAAGAGAATGAACACCGAAACCGCCAGGATATCGATGGCGGTGCCGAAATCCGGCTGCAGCATGATCATCAGGAAAATGACCGACACGATAACGACCGGGATGAGGATCTGGACCAGATGATCGCCCGCTTCAGATGAAAATACCTTGGCCAGGTATATGACCATGAATATCTTCACAAACTCCGAGGGCTGAAAGGCGAAGGGGCCGAGGCCCAGCCACCGGGCCGAACCCTTGATGCTGTGGCCGATCCCTGGTATGAACACCAGGGTCAGAAGGATGACTGACAGGAGGAGCATGATTTTAGTGTGCCTGATGTATTTCCGGTAATCGATTTCTTTGAAGACGAGCATCAGCATAAAGCCCGCGGCGAACCAGAGGAGCTGCCTCTTCAGAAAATAATATGAATCCCCGAATGTCTTAAGGGCATACACGGCACTGGCGCTGTAGCACATGGCAATGCCGATCCCCAGCAGGGTGAGAATTACCAGAAAGAGCACCAGGTCCGGATCTCTCGAGCGCCGGATGTCCACGAATGATTTCAGATCCACGGCAGCGCTCCGCTTGCCAGGCGGTGAAAGGATTTTTTAAACTCCCCTCCCCGTTCCTCGTAATTGTTAAACATGTCAAAGGACGCACACGCCGGCGAGAGGATAATCACGTCACCTTCCCTGCTCTCCTTCATCGCCTTGACCACCGCGTCATCGAGCGTGTCGGCCGTCACCAGCCGGTTTCCACTGAATATCTTCGAAAAATAATCCTTTGATTCGCCGATGAGCACCAGGGCGCGTATTCTGCCGTTCATGCCGGATGACAGCCGGGAGTAATCGTCCCCCTTGGTCCTGCCTCCCAGGATGAGCACGCCTTCAGCCGGGAGGCTCCTGATCGCGGTGAGCACCGCGTTCACCGTTGTGGCCTTGGAATCGTTGATGAACTCCCTCCCCTGGTACACGCCGATCCGCTCGAGTCGGTGCTCGAGGCCGGGGAAGGAATAGACTGCTTCCGCGAATGCATCGTAATCCGGGGTCATCCCTTTTTTGTGCATGACGGCGCGCACTACCAGAATGGAGGCCATGGCGTTCTGCACATTGTGGAGTCCCATAATCGTCATGGCTTCCCGCCGTAAAACCTTCCGGCCGCCCTCCCTGAGATACACGGCGCCGTCATGATAGTATATATCGGCGTCATCGCATTCAAGCGAAAAAGACGCCGTCCGTGATTTCACTCCCTGCGCGCCGGCGCAGGCCATGGCGTCATCCCGGTTGTAGATGAAGCAATCATCATCCTTCTGGTTCATGGCGATTCTCATCTTCGCCGCGAAATAATCATCCATGCCGGCATACCGATCCAGATGATCGGGAGTCACGTTGAGGAGTGCCGATACGTCCGGCCGGAACCGCTCGATGGCCTCCAGCTGGAAAGACGACAGCTCGGCGACGATGACGGAACTGTCGGATGTCCGGTCGACGAACGTGATGAGGGGTATGCCGATATTCCCCCCCACGTGGACGCTCATCCCCAGCTCTCTTAATACGTGGCCGGTGAGCGCGGTCGTTGTTGACTTGCCGTCGGTTCCGGTGATTCCTACTATCACACCCCTCAGGTAGCGGTATGCCAGCTCAACCTCGGCGGTGACCGGTATCTTTCGCCGGTAGGCCTCAGTCACGAGAGGGATATTCCGGGGCACGCCGGGGGACAGTATTACCGTATCGAACCCCTCGTCGAGGAGACCGGTGCGCTGCTCGCCGGTAACGACCCGCACCGCGGGATCGAGCTTCTGCAGCACCTCCGAGAGCTCGGTTTCGCTTTTACTGTCCGATGCGACCACGGTGGCACCTCTCCCGATAAGAAAATTGCACACCGCCAGACCGGTCCGGTATCCTAATCCGACCACGAGGGCTTTTTTTATGTTATTGTCTCGATCTTGCATTTATCTTATATCATCGATCATATTCCCCTCCCTCAATGGGAGGGGTCAGGGGAGGGTGATTATTCCTATTCTCTACCGGGCGATTACGATCACCCCCACCCCGGCCCTCCCCCATCAAGGGGGAGGGAGTGCTACTCAAAAATCATAAAATCTTCAGCGAACTCAAACCCAATATCGCCAGGATGATTCCCAGGATCCACATCCGCACCACAACCTTCTGCTCCGACCAGCCGGAGAGCTCAAAATGATGATGGAGCGGCGACATCTTGAAGACCCTCCTTCCCCTGAGCCTGAATGACACCACCTGTATAATCACCGAAAGGACCTCCATCACGAAAACCCCGCCGACGATAAACAGGAAAATCTCCTTCTTGATCATCACCGCCACGATACCGATGATCCCCCCCATGGCGAGGGACCCGGTATCGCCCATGAACACCGTGGCCGGGTTGCTGTTGAACCAGAGGAATCCCATGGACGCGCCCATGAGCGCCGCCAGAAACACCGTGAGCTCGGCCGCGTCCGGGATGTACGGTATTCTGAGGTAGGTGGCGATCTTGCTGTGGCCGGTCAGGTAGGCCACAATCCCCAGGCTCACGCCCACGGTTATGACCGACCCGATCGCCAGGCCGTCCAGGCCGTCAGTGAGGTTGACCGCGTTGGTGGTGGCGACAATCACAATGACGGCGAAGAATACCCATATGAAACCCATGTCAAGGACGGCTTCGTTTATGAACGGAACAAACAGCATCGAGACCTCGTTCTGGTTCGACGGCAGATAGTAGACCAGCAGGGCGACCGCAAGTGCGATGAGCACCTGAAACGCGAGCTTCACCTTCGCCGGTATCCCTTCTTTTCTCTTCAATACCGATTTGATGTAATCGTCCGCAAAACCCAGACCGGTCAGCGCCAGGGTGGCGCCGATGAGGACGATGAGGTACCGGCTATTGAAATTCCCCCAGAGGATGATGGACATGAGAACGGCACCGATTATGATGACGCCGCCCATGGTGGGCGTGCCCGCCTTCTGCTTGTGGCTCTCGGGTCCCAGCACCCTGATCTCCTCGCCGAACTTGAGTGCCCGCAGCCACCGGATCACCATGTTGCCCAGGATCAGCACCAGGAACAGGGCCGTGACCGCGGCATAGGCCGACCTGAAGGTTATGTACTGGAACAGGCGTAAAAACGACAGGTATTCTTTTAACGGCAGTATGAAATGATAGAACATCTCACCCCTCTCTTTCGGTTATGGCGCGCACCACATCTTCCATCTTCATTGCACGGGAGCCTTTAATCAATATCGCGTCATTATCGTCGATGACAAGCTGCAGATAACGTGACAGCTCTTCCTTGGTTTCGAATTGCCTGATGTTATCTTTGTGAAGACCGGCTTCAGCGGCTCCCTCCGCATAGTGCCGGGCCATATCGCCCCACACCAGGATCATGGAGAAATTGTTCGCGTGAACGGCCCTGCCGCATGCGGCATGGTAACCCTTCGCGAAAGCACCCAGCTCCTTCATGTCCGACAGAACCGCTATTTTCCTCCGGTCGGGAAATATCTCCCCCGCGGACCGGAGCGCGGACATGAGCGACATCGGGTTTGAATTATAGGAATCGTCGATAACGATATAGCCTCGGTCGATGATCTGGCTCCGGCCGTCCAGATTGACAAAGCCCGCCAGCGCATCCCTCATGGCGGAGGGGTCGACCCCGTATTCGCCTGCCACGGCTATTGCGGCGATGACATTATACACGTTGTGGATGCCGTAGAGCGGCACGGTGATCTCCTCCCCCTGGTACCGGATGCTGATGCTGTTCCTGAACAGCCGGTACTCATCCGGATAGATATCGGCTGAATCCGAAAGACCGAAGGTCTTTACCACGAGATCTATCGTACGCGCCCCGCGTTTGAAGGTGTCGAAGCAATTCATCTCACGGTTCAGAAGCAGTTTTGCCCCCGGGTTCATGCCATTCATGATCTCGGATTTCGCCAGGGCCACATTCTCGACCGAGCCCATGAATTCCAGGTGGCCCTCGCCTACGTTGGTGATAAGGGCCAGGTCGGGCCGGGTTATGCGCGACAGCCGGTCAAGCTCTCCCGGATGGTTCATCCCCATCTCGATGACGGCAATCTCATGGGAGGCGTTCAGGCCGAGGAGGGTGATGGGAACGCCGATTTCGTTGTTGTAGTTTCTGGCGTTCTTGAGACAATTCCACCGGGCGTTCAGGATTGCGTATGTGAGCTCCTTGGTCGTGGTCTTGCCGTTGGTGCCGGAGATGCCGATCACCTCCGGGTCCATGTCGTTCCGGTGGCGCGCGGCAATCGCGCCCAGCGCCTTCAGCGTGTCGTCGCACCGGATTTCGGAGACACCGTTCCGCGCGGCGATCTTCGTGTATCCTCCCCGCATGGTGAGGTACGATCTGACGCTCCTGTTCTCGGACAGCGGCTTGATGAAGTCGTGGCCGTCGAATGTTTCTCCGACGAGGGGTATGAACAGGTTGTTCTCACCCAACTCGCGCGAGTCCGTGGTGATGGTTTCTATCATCTCGCCGGGATCGCCGCTGGTGATACGGCCCCGGCATGCTTCTGCGACCCATCCCACGGTTGTCGTATAGTCCACTATCACATCGTTCTCCTACAGGCAGCGCGCCGCCACTTCCTTGTCGTCAAAATGTATCTTTTCGGTGCCGATGATCTGGTAATCCTCATGCCCCTTGCCGGCGATCACGACGATGTCCCCCGCGCGGGCCATCCCGACGGCCATTCCGATGGCCTCTTCTCGGTCGGGTATGATCTCATGGTTATCTTTCTCAAGTCCCACTACGATATCGCGAATGATCCGGTCCGAATCCTCGGTACGGGGATTATCGCTGGTAACGATTGCCAGGTCGGAATTCGCTTCGGCGACTTTTCCCATGAGAGGCCGCTTGGTCCGGTCCCGGTCGCCCCCGCAGCCGAATACGGTGATGACCCGCCGGTGGTCAAGTTCCTTGACGGACTCAAGAAGCTTCTGGAGCGCGTCGACCGTGTGGGCATAATCGACGATCACGATAAAGCCTTTCCCGCTCTTGAGCACGTCGAACCTGCCAGGTATGGTCTCGAGATCGGCCAGCCCCGTGGTGATATCCTCGTACGGCACGCCCATCTGGTGGGACACGCTGATGGCTGCCAGGGAATTGTAGAGCTGAAAGGTGCCCAGCAGCTTGAGGTTTATGGCGATACCGGGATCAGGGCGCTCCATGCGGTAGCTCAATCCATGAATGGAATTATTAATGCTGCGCCGTTCGGGCATGTAGTCTGCTTTCGTGTCTATACCAAAACTTGTGACCGGATATGAGAACTGATTCCGGATGAGATAGAGCTCCCGTCCGTACGGGTCGTCGACGTTCATCACGCCGCAACGGCCATTCTTGATGCTCATTTCAAGTATATGGAACATCCTTCTCTTGGCGTTGAAATAGCTGCCAAAATCATGGTGGAAATCAAGGTGGTCCCGGGTGAGGTTGGTGAACACGGCCGCGTCAAAATCAATGTCGTCCGCCCGCTTCAGCTCCAGGGCGTGTGACGACACCTCCATGATGACCGCGTCTACGCCGTCACGGCGCATCATCCAGAGCAGCTCCTGCAAATCGCGCGATTCGGGTGTGGTGTTTGGCGCGTGAAACGTCCCGCCGCCCCAGCGGTAGTTGATGGTCCCGATGACACCGGGGATAAGGCCGTGCTGTTTTAGAATTGCTTCCAGCATGTAGGTGACCGAGGTCTTGCCGTTGGTGCCGGTAATGCCGATCACCATCATCGACCGCGACGGAAATCCGAAAAACGCAGCTGACAGCCGCGAGAGGGCCGTCCTGGTGTCATCGGCCGCCAGAACGCCGGTACCGTCTTGGTGCAGAGAGGCAAAATCACGGGCACGATCCCTGGCAACGCACACGGCCGACGCTCCGTTCTCAATGGCGGATGCGATAAATCGGTGACCGTCGCTGTTGAATCCTTCCACTGCGATAAACAGACTCCCTCTCTTCACGTTCCGCGAATCGTATTCCACGGAGGTCACGTCCACGCCGTCGCCGCCGAGAATCTCCGCGGCACCGCCGGCCTTCTGAACAAGCTCCGGCAGGCCCATTCTGATTTCAGCTTTATTTTCGAACATCGTTCTCATGCACCGTCATCACGTCAAAATCCCCGATCTGCATCTGCCGCATCCCCTTCTTGCGCGCATACGCTTCAACTACGTCCATCCGCCGATACCGTTCGATATCATATCGGAGACGGTCGTTATCATCAGCGAGCTGTTTTTTCCTCTCTGAGAGCGACTGGCATTCCATTTCGATTTTCACGATCTCGATGTTCTGCCATACATAGAGTATCACAAACAGGGTCATGGCACATATTACGGCGATATATCTGATGGCGAATCCTCCGCTATACTTTTTCGCAGGCCCGCAGCCGCGCGCTCCGGGCCCTGCTGTTTCGCTCAATCTCGTCTACTTCAGGCCGCAGTGGCTTTTTCGTCAATAGTTTTACCAGCGCCTTCGGCTCGCACCGGCAATCACGCGGCTCCGCAGCGCACCGGCAGCCGCGCGACAGACGCCTGAACGTCTCCTTCACGATGCGATCCTCCAGCGAGTGGAAGGATATGGCCATGATGCGCCCGCCGGATGCAAGAAGATCGTAGGCATCGCCGAGGCTCTTTTCAATTGCCCCGAGCTCATCATTCACCGCGATCCGAATCGCCTGGAAGACCCTGGTGGCCGGGTGGACGTTCCTCACGTGAAATTTTTTCGGAATGGCCCTGAGCACGATTTCGGCAAGCTCGCCGGTGGTGGCCACCGGCCCGGCGCTCCGCGCCCGAACAATGGCGGCCGCTATTCTCCGCGACCACCGCTCCCCGCCGTAGTGAAACATGATATCGGCCAGCTCTTTCCCCCCTCTGGTATTGATGATATCATACGCGCTTTCCGTGCCGTCATCCAGTCTCATGTCAAGCCTTTCATCCTTTGCGAAGCTGAATCCCCTCCCGCTTTTTTCAAAATGAAAAGAAGATACCCCGAAATCATACAGAACATAGTGTAGTCCGGATCTCATTGATTCGAGATGCTGATGCAAATGAGTAAAATTATCATTAATGAAATTAATTCGGCCTGCATAACGCTCCAACCTTTTTTTCGCGATATCCAGAATCGCGCCGTCCCTGTCGAAAGCGATGATCCGGATATCCTTGAACGTCTCCAGAAAAAGCTCAGAATGCCCTCCCTCACCGACCGTACAGTCCAGCAGCACCCCGGATCCGCGATGCGCCGAACTCTCCACAAAGCGGACCAGCTCCACCGGCATCACCGGAATGTGCGTGTATTCCACCACAGCCTCTATCGTATTATGTCGCATTAACGCGCATACCGGCCCCCGTCAGACCCGGCGTATCATATGCCCAGATCGCCGGCTAGGGCATTGAGCGAATCCTGGTCCGGACGGTAATTATTGTAAATATCCGTGGCCCAGATCTCGATCCGGTCGTTCATGCCAAGAATGGTCACCTCGCTTTTTATCTGCGCGTATTCGAGATGGCTGGCCGGTATGACTATTCTGCCCTGCTTATCCAGCTCTTGGTCCCGTGCACCGCCCATGAGGTGACGTATCCACTTCCTGTTCGTGGGATTTGACTGCGGCAGAGGAACCAGTTTCTCTCTGACAAACCGCTCCCACTCCTCTTCACGGAAGGCCATGATGCATTTATCAAAGCCGTAGGTCAGCACGAGCTTATTGATATACGCCTTCTCCCCGAACGATTTGCGGAGCTTTACCGGTATCGCCACCCTTCCTTTTTCATCCAGGGTGGGATGATATTCACCCATGAACATGTCTGCCGCCACCACCAATAGGAGAATTTCAACAAAAATCCCCGCTAATCCCCACTAAATACCATATGCGACATAATTTGTCAAGAATAAAATGAAAACTCTACACTTTCAGCCATATTGTACTCGCAAAATAAAATTACATAAATAGGTGTAATATATCATTGAACAGGTATTTTCTTATATCTATATCAATAATCAACGCAATCTCATTACTAATACGCCAATTACAAACTTGTTCCCATTATAGTTCCGGGCGATATTGCCCATGTTCAGTCTGGTGATAAGGTGCCGGCTGATTTGCGCTTGATTCTGGTCAAAGATATGCAGTGGATGAATCGACGCTCACGGACGAATCACTTCCGGTTGAAAAAACGAATGAAACGATGCCTGAAAACATCCTTCTCGCCGACCGGCGGAACATAGCCTTCGCTTCGATATTAGTCACGTACGGACAGGCGACCGTGATCGCCATCGCCACCGGAAACCGGACTGAGATAGGCAAAGTATCGGAACTGCTCGCGGAAGCGCCCGATCTCCAGACGCTAATTATAATTGTATAATAAATTTTCCTTGACACATTGACAGTAACATATGTGTTGTATAAAACATTTTATGTGAACAGGGCACATCGGCGCGCTGTTCACTTTTTGATAATCAACATATTGCGGATGCATGGGGCGCCGGAGGTAACCTAATGTCCCCATATAAAAATAAATATTCTTTATACCATGCCGCGGGTGTAGTTCAGTGGTAGAACTTCAGCCTTCCAAGCTGGCCACGTGGGTTCGATTCCCATCACCCGCTCATCGATAAAAGATTCTGGGATTATCGGAAATATTGTGATGCCCCTTGCACTGGTTAAAGCAAGGAGACCAGCATCTTATGAACGACTCGTTATACCTCCACCCCATAAGAATCACAGGGAGTGCAGTCTGCTTCACCGAAATAAAAAGTAATTGACAGTACGTATGAATTAATATATATTATATACGTACAATCGCCATGGGGTGAATCATATGAACAAAAAACTGACGCTGTTTCTTGACGAAAGAGTTATTAACCAGGCAAAAAGCTACGCTGAACGCCACAAGGAAACGCTTTCGGGAATGGTTGAAAAATACTTCAATTACCTTACTGCAAAGAATCAAAACAAAACGAAGGCAAGAATATCTCGGGAAATTGAGGAACTCATTGGAATCATCAGAATTCCTGACAACCTTGATATCAAGAAGGAATACCGGCGACACCGCGCAAATAAGGAACTTCATGAATAGCATATTCATAGATTCTGACGTCATAATTGATTTACTTACACAACGAGAAAACTACGCAGAAGCAGCGGCCTTGATGACGCTCATCGCGGAAAAAAAGGTCGCAGCGTTCACAACACCGATAGTACTGGCAAATGTTGATTACATAATCACAAAGTACTCAAGCAAAGCAAAATCAAAAAGGGCTGTAAAATCCCTGCGTAAGAGGCTGTCAATACTGCCAATGAACGAGAAAATAGTAGATGCAGCTCTTGAATCGGACTTTTCAGATTTTGAAGATGCCATGCAGTACTATGCTGTAGAAAAACAGGGAATCGATTTCATAGTAACAAGAAACAAGAAGGATTACGCAAAGGGAAGCATAAGAGTCATTACCGCACAAGAATACATGGACATGCATGAAGCGGATCAGTAGTCTGTGGAGGTATAACAAGTCGCTACACCGGAGTGTTAATTCAGCCGCTGAATCTGGACGTTATACGTCAAACCCACGATCAAAGATGATTATGAATTCTGATTCAAACCGAGAGAATTGATGATCTGTTTCGCCCTGTCCGCCAGCTCCAATGCGAAATGATCCCTTTCCGCGATGTGCTTCTCGACGATATCCAGGACGTCGTAGTACAGGTCCCAGCCCCGCCGTTCCCGCGAGAATATTTCAACCAGAGGGATATTCCCATCCTTATTCAACATCGCTGTTCCGGAAAGACGCTTCAGGCCATCGGTGAAAAACCGCAGCCCCTCCTTCTGCTCGCCCCCGGCGAACAACAGGGCCGTCTTCAGAGCAAAGCGTGATAATACGATAGTTATCGGTAT
>MIBH01000025.1:8749-21146 GCA_001829455.1 Spirochaetes bacterium RBG_13_51_14 | reverse complement strand
TTAAACAGAACTGAAAGCAGATAGGCCTGGTCTTCCGCCCTGCCGAATATCGTCGGCGTAAAGGGCCGGTACTCCTTCAACGCATCAACCAGTATCCCGCTGGTCCCGCCGGTCACATGGACCCGCTGCAGACAGGTCGACCTTCCGTCAAACTCACACCCGTCCCCGTACCGGGTCATCATCTCTGTTTCAGTGGACAGGGCCTGGGGCACCGTGCTCCGGAAGATAACCTCGTCACCCGTTGGTTCAATTCCGGGAAACGCCACATCGGGCGTGAACAGGGAAGCGCCGATATCCTTACGGTTCACCAGCGCGCCGGCTATCAATCCAAGGTACACGTCCCTGCCCAGACTGTCGATTCCCCGGGCGCCCCACAGTGGTGACCGCATATGTCCGAAGGCGGAGGCCCCCGTCTCCCGGACCAGTGCCTCCTGTGGAAAGACCTGGTCAAGATCCACTTTAAAGGTGGCCCTGATCTCTGGCGATATGAACACGTTCCAGAAGCGCGCCATGGCCTTGAGGAAGCTGTAGTGCCGGCCGTATTCGCCGTCAACGCCGAAGACTTCCCTCAGGGGAGCCTCCTCGGGAGCAGCGATATAGCGCCGGGCCGCGGGAAGCAGAATTTCGTTCATGAGGTATTTCGTGTCTTCCTCAGTAAAAAGATAGAGATTGATCCCCCGGATTCCCCCCGCCCGCGCCAGCTCGGACCGGAGCCAGGGCCGCGCGATAGCGTGAAGTCCCGGATGCGTTACGGATACCGAAAGCACGCAGTCAATATTCCGCCCGGGTTCCTTTCCGCCGCACTGCTCCTCATAGAGCACGGCATCCGAAAGGTTCCGCAGGCCGTACACGGCCTCGTTCGATTCAAGGGGCACGCCCACCGGTACGGGATGATCGTACCAGCTGATCTGCTCCTCCGCCGCTGTGCATCGCAGCGCCTCACGTATATTCGGATCGCCATCGGCGCCCGCGATGCGATCAGAGCGGGGGATGGTGAGGAGAATATTTGAGGCGAACAGGACTTCCCGCTCCGGGGATTGGATCGGCCGTGTATTGAGAGACGAAATCATGATCTTCCTCTTCGCGCGCAGATCGGCGACCCTGGTCGTAAGGTCGCCCTCAATGATCCCTTCCGGGAAAAATGCCATCCAGATCTTTGAAATTGTTTCGGAGAAACTGGAGGAGGACCCACTTCTAACTATGTGATCATACAGGTCATTAAAAGATATTTTGAACCGTTCGTCCTGCTCGTATCGCTCCTCTATCTCCCGTACGGTCAGCTCAATGCCGGCTGAAAGAAATTCCGCGGCCCCGTTCCAGCGCGATCCCCTCATGCCTTCAAGGTACCGGCCGGCCTCCTCAAATCTCGGCATGGCCGGGCCTGAAAGCCGAATGAGGAACGACGCAACAAGGTTCCTGGCAACTGACGCGTCATCGATCTCACCCGGTCTGAAATGATCACAGATAGAGATCCCGGTGACGGGCACATCCCCCTCCTGCGGGCTCACCAGAGAAGCAATGATATGGTGCAATTTTTTTTTAATGGACACGGTATGATATCGCCGCTTATAATCTCACTCGTGCAAATACAGGGAACAGCCGGCGCAATATAGTGTCGGTTTTCATCAACTCTGAACCGGCGCAGGTGAACAATTTCATAAATAACTTGAGTTAGGCGAATTTTACCTGTTTATCAATTTATCTATGCAAAAAAACGCCTGAGTCTAGTAATTAATTCGACTGAGGAGATTTTTATTCCCCTCCCTCAAGGGGGAGGGAGGTCTTATTTCAATTTTCGCCTAAGCCGAGTAAATTAGTATTGTATATTATTAACTGTTATTCAAAAGTATGTATCTGTCAATGCCAAATGCAGTGAACGACAGAAATCGATATAAAAAAATATATTTTCAAACCAGCCATTATTATCACGGAGCGGCAATCCGATATTAATAAAAAACATGATACAGAGTGACGCCATGAAAAAACATTTAATAAATAGGCTCCGAAGGAGGGCCCGTGTTTACATCACCACATCAGCCAAACAGGCCTGTATTCTGGTGGCCGCCATGCTGACCGGGCTTTATTCAATATCCGCCTCAGCAGAAGAAATTCGAAAAACCGTTAAAACAAGCGCGGCTGTCGCGGAAAAAGCCGAGAAGAAAGTCGCGATCAAAGAGACCGCCCCCGCGAAAAAAACCGAAAAAAACCAGCCGAAGGAGAAAGCTAAAGAACCGCTGCAAACTGATGATAAAAAGGCCGAATGGATAGAACAGACCCTTGACTACGGCGTTCAGGAAGACCGTATGAGGGCGATCGTCAAAATCGAACAGATCAAAGACACGGCCATTAAAGGAAAGCTGGTCAAAAAACTGATCGGCCTGATGAAGGAAGAGGAAGACCCCGAGGTTTTGACAAAGGCCATCACGACCCTGGGCGAGATAAAGGACTCCAGCGCCATACCGCTCATGACGCAAAACTTGCATCACCAGTCCGAAGAAGTTCGAACCGCATCGGTGTACGGCCTCAAAAGTCTGAAGGCCGTATCGGCCAGGGACGACCTGATCCGGAAGCTCAAGGAACAGGACCTGGGCAACAACGCGAACTTCACCAACGCGCTGATCCAGACCCTGGGAGAATTCAAGGCGGTTGAACTGGTGCCATTTTCGAAAGAAGCGCTGGAAAGCAACAAGACTCACAAGGGCATCAAGGAATCGCTGGTGCTTTTCCTCGGCACGGTTCAATCAAGGGACGCGAAAGAGACGCTCTTAAAGATCTATCGGGACGAGGACGAGGATACCATGTTGCGCGCTTTCGCGGTCAACTCGCTCTCCAAGCTGGGTATGAAAGATGTGGCCGCCGATATCAAAAAGGTCGTCAACACCATCGACTCGTACGACGCCAAAAAGCGTAAAAATTATTATTCGCTTCACCTTTACTCAATCGCCGCACTGGTGAAGCTGGGCGACCGGGAAGCGGTGCCGAAATTGATCAACGCCCTGAGGAGCAACAACCCGCAGGTGCGACTGAAGGCCGTTACCCTTATAAAAGAATTCAAGGATAAAAGAACAATTGACATTTTAAAATACAAAATGAAAAATGATCAAAACGCCGGCGTTCGGACAGCGGCGAAAAAGGCGCTGGAAGAAATGGGCGTCGATACAAAAGAAGAAATTAAATAATATTTAGCTTCTCTCAAGACCGCCCGTGAGCCGCATATGCCAGAGGCATTTCTCATGCACAATGGAAATCTGTATGAAAAAGTAAAACTGCGGGACCGATACCGTGAAATATTCACCCTTGCCGTGTTCACCATGGCGGTCGCCGTCATCTCACTGGTCGTGATGAACCTGCTGATTTACCCGGTGACGCTCTTCGCGGTGAAACATACCGGGGCATTCAACTTTATCGTCAAAGACCTCTCGATATTCGGGCTCATCGGGCTCCTCGCCTTCCTCCTCGGTTTGAAGATATACCGGCTCAAGAGAGAGGGCCTCGCGAACAGGGAAATCGCCCGGTACCTGGTGCGGAAGCCCCTTTACTATCTGTCAATATTCTTCTTTTTCATACTTGTCTCGGCAGTGCTGCTTATTCTGCTGTATGTGCTGCTCAGCAATAACTACTACCTACTTTATAAAATAACCAATTTTTGACCGCGATGCCGCTCAGCAATTTCGATAGGTATTTTTTAAACCTGCCCCCCCCGGATAAAAAAAGCGATTTCGACCAGTTTTGGGAAAAGTCAATCGCTGAAATAAAAAAGATTCCTCTCGAGACAGAACTCATCAAGAACGCCAGGAAAACATCGCACCGATTTACATCGTACGACGTTTCATACAAGGGATACACGAAATCAACCGTAACCGGGGAGCTCCTGGTGCCCCGGGACACGCCGAAGCCGAAAGTGATCATCCACATACACGATTACAACAGCATCGTGCACTACCCCCAGCAGCTTCTCGACGCCACAATGGCCTATTTCTTCATAACCCTGCGGGGGCATGCCAATATCATCAGGTCCCCGGACAGCGAGGAGGATGAATTCGTTTCCCCGGGGTACATGATCGAGAACATACTTGACCGCGACACATACTATGTGAAAGCCGTATACCTGGACCTGTACCGGTCCATCGACATGCTCAGGCTTGTTCCGGAGATAAGCTGCAGCGCCATAGGGATTATCGGCAAGGGCTTTGGGGCAGCGGCCGCCGTCTTCGCCGCAGCCTATTCAGACCGGATTGCAGCCCTTGTTCTGGAAACGCCGGCATTCTGCCATCTGCCGCAGAGCCAGAATATTTCCACGAGTGATGCCACCAGGGAGATAAATGAATTCATGGCCACGGTTAAAAGTAAAAAGAAGCAGATAAAAGATAATCTCACCTATTATGACGCGCTTAACTTCGCCGATAGGATCCGATGCCCGTTGTTGGCCACCGTCGGATTCAAGGACACCCTGTCGCCGCCCGAATGCGTTTTCAGCCTATTCAATCACATTCAGAGCGAAAAGGTCATCGAAGTTTACCCGGAGGAGGGGAACAGTGCGGGTGGCAACGAACAGTTCAGGAAATCGATCAAATGGGTTTCAGAGCGTATACACGCATGAGGGAGCAGGCCCATTAAATCATTGACAGGACGCTTGTATTTTTTATTTCTGTCACCATACTGACTGGCGGTGTATGATATCATAATGCAATAACGGGAGAAAATTCTTGAATAAAAAACGAATCGCGCTGGTAGCTCACGACAACAGAAAAAGAGACCTCATCGAGTGGGTGGAGTGGAACTGGAATATCCTCATCGCTCACGATCTGGTATGCACCGGTACCACCGGCAGGATGGTGGAAGAGGTGCTCATGAAAAAAACGGGCGCGCCCTTCAGCATCGAAAAATTGAAATCGGGGCCCCTGGGCGGCGACCAGCAGATGGGAGCGCTCATAAGCGAGGGCAGGATCGACTTGATGATCTTCCTCTGGGACCCTATGGAGCCTCAGCCCCACGACGTGGACGTGAAGGCGCTCCTCAGGATCTGCGTACTGTACAATGTCCCCACGGCCTGTAACCGGTCAACGGCCGATTACCTGATATCTTCGCCCCTGTTGAACCAGGAATACAAGCCAATTGAAACCGATTTTACCACATATATCAAGAGAAAGTTCGACAGGCTCTGAGGCTGGGTCCTTTCATCATCCGCGGCCATAGCCGCGGACTCGCTGCGGCGACGATCAAGCAGTTTCGCCGATGATATACGGCACGAACGTGGCCTCTCCGATATCCTCCTCGATGATGTCGCCGCTCTGCTTTTTGATGAATTTCTTGATCCGGTGGCTTGATTGCTTCCCGACGGGGATAATCAGCCTGCCGCCGGGCGCGACCTTGTCGAAGAGCGCGACGGGCATGATGTCCGCGCCCGCTGAAACAATGACCGCGTCAAAAGAGCCCTTCACGTGTGTGAAATCGTCCGAGTGAACGAACCGGATACCGCCGTATCCAAGCCGTAACAGGACGCTGCGCGCCCGGTTGAGAAGTTCCTCGATTCGCTCCATGGTGACCAGCGAACCGGCCAGCTCCGCAATGATGGCTGCCTGATACCCGGAGCCGGTTCCAATCTCGAGAACCCATTCATCGCCGGTCAGCTCCAGGGCCTGCACCATATGCGCGATCACCGACGGCTTGGATATCGTCTGCCCGTGGCCGATAGGGAGGGAAATGTCGTCATAGGCGTGGTACCGCAGCGCCTCCGATACGAACAGGTGGCGCGGCACGGCAGCCATGGCCCGCAGCACCGAGCCGGATGATATGCCCTTTTTCCTCAGAGCAGTAATGAGTCCCTGTTGAATATACCGCATGCTCATCATTCTCCTACGGCACGAAGTAGCCGCCCCATTCAACGCCCTTCTGCCCCTTGTGGCTCACTTCGATTTTCACATCGGACCACCATCCCCGGAACGAGGGAAGCTTGAATGTCGAGTAGACCATGACATACCGGTATTCTTCGGAATTTTTTATTCGCGAATAGATGGATCGGAGCCCGTCCAGATCCCGCGGACGGTAGACCGCGCCGCCGGTTTCAGTCGCGATGCTCCGAAGCTGGGCATCCGGCTCCCGGAAGGATATGACATAGATCGGGATGTAATGCGATTTCGCGTACCGGATGATATTCGTGGGCGTATAACTGACGAATGATTCATTCCGGACTTTGCCGTCCGTGACGAGGACGATGCCTCGACGGTTCAGCCGCGGAACGAGGTTGCTGACCGCGGCATACAGGGCCTTCCCGATGTTTTTCCCGTCCCCGTAGTCGCGTTGTTTCAACGCCTTGAGGGTTCTCCGCCTGCTCCAGTCGTACTTGTTGCCCACCCAGGACTCCTCATTGAAATTTATCACTTCGATTGAATCATTCTTCCGCATCTTTTGCAGAATAAAATCGGCAGCCCAGGGAATATCGCCGCGGAATTCTTCTGCCTGTTCGGACCGGTCGACGCAGAGGGCTATCGATACCGACGGCAGGAGCCGCTTCAGGTAATTGATGTAGAGGTTATTGATGGGAGCGCTGTCTTCGGTGACCATGAAGTTGGTCGCGTCCAGGCCGTAGAGGGGGGTGCCGTCCCTGTTCCTGACATTGACGTAGAAGGCCACCACCGGGAAGCTGCCAAGGTCCACCGAGGTGATCTCAAGGCTCACGTTCGAGTATCTCTTCTGCACCGGCGAATAGAGCACCACGGCCTGGCGGTTGTAATCCAGGCAGTAGAGATATCCGTCCCGGTCAGCGGCGGATGACACCGGACGCGACAGGCCGTCACCACCTCCGGCAAGCGATCTGAACCAGGTGGTCGAACCGGTTGACGGGCCATACCAGAGGAGACCCTTTTTCTCGTCGGAAATGAGGAGCTCGTCCTTGATGCGGGTGATTCCCCGGGGCGACTCCAAGTCATCTATGGCGATATTCTCCACGAAATTTCCGGAATCATCGAAACAGGCTATCCGGCGGTTGCCGGTATCTGTCACGTAGACCCGGTCCAGGATCACAGCCACGTCTGTTGGCCGGGAGAGCTCCCCCTCATACTCTCCTTTTTTACCGAACTCGAGGATGAATGCGCCGTTTTCATCGAACTTCTGCACCCGGCTGTTCCCGGAATCGACAACATAGAGCCTGCCCGTTGAGTCGAAGCTGAGGCCCTCCGGTCCATGAAATTGCCCTCCGCCGCCCCCGCTTGCGCCGATTCTACTGAGCACGCTGCCCCGTTTGTCGAGGATATAGATGCGGTCGGCTCTGAAATCAGATACCGCAAGCTTGTCGTCGTGGAAATCAATGCCGTAGAGCCTGCTGTTCAGCGACATCTTAATAGAATAAACTCCTTTTCCGTTTGAATCAAGCTTTACCAGGGCTCCGTCCGCAAATGCCGTAATGTATACGTTCTTTTCATTGTCCACAGTGATATCGACCGGATCGCTGAATCGGAATCTGCTGTAGTGTGACGACAGGTAGGTCTCGTATACAACGTATTCGGAACTGTCCTTCGTTGTATCGAGCTGGGTATCTTCGAAGCGCAGATTTTCAATTTTACTGGTCACCGCCACGTTATCCGGAGACACTTCAGATAGAATCTCCCATTCCTTCAGTGCCGAATCGGTAAAACCGGCCAGCTTGTACGCCCGGGCCAGGTGGTCCCGCGCCGTGTAATAATCGGGATATTCTTTAACCGCTTTACGGAAGAATTCGGTAGCGGCAAGGTACTGCATGCTGTTAAAGTACCGGGTCCCCTGGCGGTAATATTTTCTGGCGATCTCAAACCTGACCATGTCCTTCATCTCAGAAAAGGCCAGTGGAGGATAAACGATGATAACGACCGCGAGAAGAATCGACGCCCACAATCGTTTGATAGAGTCGAACTGTTTCAAATTATGCACCGCCACACGTTTCAAATCCTCGAACAGATCTCCGCGGCTTTAGGCGGCGGAAAGAAAATAGACATTAGACTTGTTGCATAATTAGTCGTAATTGTTCATTTTTGCCCCGCCGCTAAAGGCGGCGGGGCAAAAATCACTGATTATTGAGTTATGCAACAAGACTATTTTTATAATTATCGTCTGTTTTATTTTTCAAATTCTGCAAAATTTCATTTCACTTGGAAAAAAGAGACATAATAAATACAGCATAATTATCACTCGAAGAGACATAATGCAAGATTTTTTTTCGCAGGCTGTTGAAAAATAGCTTAATTTAATGCGATAAAATATCCTTGACGGTGATAAAATTTTAGACTACCTATTAATGTATAATGATCCGGGTACAATCCGAGAGGTTTTCTATGCATAAAAACGTCCATACATATCTGATGCCGGTTCTGATCTTTCTCATCGCAGTGAGCTGCGTAAAGGAGAACAAAGAGGCCGCCCCTGTCATGTTGATAAGCAAGATCGGTCAGGTAAGCCTGAACACGCGTGGAAATGAATTACCGGCATCCGCCGTCATCCGGATCGGCGACACGATCATAACCGGCGAAAAATCAATGGCCTCCCTGCTGATTCCCGAACGGTCGGGAATTAAAATCTATGAAAACTCCGAATTCATCATAGCACGAAGGGATACTGCCGGAAACGGTACCGCTGCTGATACGCAGTTCAGTATCGACCGGGGCACGGTCCTGCTCCTTATTGAAAGGCTGACCGAGAGCGCACGGTTCACTGTTACCACGCCCACGGCAGTGGCCTCGGTGCGGGGGACATCCTTTCTGGTGGCCGTGGACACGGAAAAGAACAGAGATAAAGGCGGTACAACCGGCGTCACTGTTGTGCGCGGCTCGGTGCGCGTCGAGACAAAAGACAATCCGCGGGAAAGCAGGACCGTTCAACAGGGCGGGATGGTGGTTGTGTCGAACGATACCGTCGTTGAGGAAAAGAAAGAGATTCCTGACAGTACGTTTAATAAGCTCAAAGAAGAAGAGAATGACCTGAATACTTCGATCAGCCTGGAGGCGGACGGAACGGAGAGCATACCTGAAAAATCAGCTATCAGTCCGGCAAAAACCCCTCCCGTCCTGAAGACCGAACGCGATATTAAGGAATATTACCATAAGCTTGAGGAGATAAATCTAGACGATGGAACAAGATTGATCGGCGCTGTTATTTATCAGGACCGACAGGTGGTGAAAATTCACACCGCCAACTGCGTCATCCAGGTGCCGACCAGCAGCATTAAAAACATCCATATGAGGTAGCGCACCCGCGCGTCGCTCCTGCCGTGGCTGAGCGGCGCGATGCTCCGACAGGTGCGCTGGCCGGCGGTACATTCCGGTAACGGCGGAACCCCTTACTTATACTTCATCTCGCTGATCCTGTCTTTCTCGATGGTCATCGTCGTGTACTTGGTCTGGATCGTTACGGTGGTGCGCGTCTGGGAAATTATTTTCCCGACAATCCTGCTCCCGTCATTGAGGATTATGAACTGATTGAATGTATTATCGGAATCCATATTCCCCCTTTCAGACGGAGACTTGTATCGCGGCGACTTTTCCAGAAGCTCAATAACTTCGGTGAAATTATATTTTTCCGCGATCGTGAGGGCCGTTTCCTCCTGGCTATTGACCAGGCTTTTATCCGCCCAGTGCTTCAGGAGAATCCGCACCATGCCGCCCCAGCCGTAGTATGACGCTATCATCAGCGGCGTGCTGTCCTTCCCGATCGAACCGTAACTGGACTGCGTCCGCGCGTTCGGATCGGCGCCGTTCTCGAGCATGAACTTCACCACGTTGAAGTAATTGTAATACACGGCCCACATGAGCGGCGTCCATCCCCAGCGGTCGTACTGGTTGATATTTTCGCCCTTCTGTAAATGTTTTTTAACACCTTCAAGATCTCCCTTAATGGCGGATTTGCTCATTGAACCGCATCCGGCGAACAGGAAAACCAAAAGAAGTACGCTGAGAGAACCGTGAAATAATGGATGCTGTTTTCTCATACGCTCATACCTCGATTAATTATTAGACTTGTTGCAAAACTCGAAAATCAATGATTTTTGCGGGGCTGTCTAATAAGTCAGAATATTCATCAATCATCCCTCCCCCTTGATGGCCGCTTTCGGCCATCAAGGGCCTCCGCGGCATTGGTACATCCTGTACGGCAGGTGAGGTTAGGTGGGGGTGACCAACTGCTGAATGCCACAGGTGTTAGCATCACCCTCCCCTGTCCCCTCCCATCGAGGGAGGGGGATATTGTATCCTAACTGACTTTTTAGACAACCCCTGAGACCCCTGAAAAAAAAATTTTAAAACAAGTTCTTTTATGAGTGCGTCCCAAAACCAACATCCCGTGGTTTTGGGACGCACTCTATATCCGCGACAATGGTCCGGGGTACGTCGAGAAATCCGTTACTTCCGCGTTGGGCGCTTCTTTTTCAGCATCCTCTTGAGAAAGTGGCCGGTGTATGATGACCGTACGGTAATAACATCCTCCGGCTTGCCTTCGGCCACGACGGTTCCCCCCGCGTCGCCTCCCTCCGGCCCGAGGTCAATGATCCAGTCCGCGGTTTTGATCACGTCGAGGTTATGCTCGATGACAACAACCGTATTCCCCTTGTCCACCAGGGACTGTAGCACGTCGATCAAGCGCTGGATATCTGCGAAGTGAAGGCCCGTGGTCGGCTCGTCAAGCAGGTAGAGGGTCCGCCCGGTGGCCCGCTTGGAGAGCTCCGACGACAGTTTGACCCGCTGGGCCTCTCCGCCGGAGAGGGTCGTGGCGGGCTGGCCGAGTTTAATGTACCCGAGCCCCACCCGATTCAGGGTATCGAGCTTGCTCCTAATTGCCGGGATCGCGCTGAAAAATTCGAGGGCCTCCTCCACGGTCATCTCCAGGATCTCGTATATATTCTTGCCCCGGTACCGGACCTCAAGTGACTCGTGATTGTATCGCCGCCCCTTGCACACGTCGCAGGAGATGTATACATCGGGCAGAAAGTGCATCTCGATCTTGATGACGCCGTCGCCGAAGCAGGATTCGCAGCGCCCGCCCGGAACGTTAAAGGAAAACCGGCCGGGCTGGTATCCGCGCATCTTCGATTCCGGCAGTTTGGCGAAGAGCTCGCGGATGGGCGTGAAGAGGCCGGTGTAGGTCGCCGGGTTCGACCGGGGCGTCCTTCCGATGGGCGACTGGTCGATGTCTATCACTTTGTCGATCCGCTCCACGCCGACGAGTTTTTCAAACTTGCCGGGATGCTCCTTCGATTTCATCACCAGCGAAGAGAGCGCTTTGTACAGTATATCGATTACGAGAGTCGACTTGCCGGAGCCCGACACGCCGGTCACGGCGCAGAGTACTCCCAGCGGAAACCGGACCGTGATCCGCTTCAGGTTGTTCTCCCGTGCTCCCGTGATCTCGATGTATTCAGCCGGGTCCCGCCGCGATCCGGGCACGGGAATGGCGTGTTCGCCGGCCAGGTAGAGCCCGGTCAGGGACGCGGGATTTTTTTCGATATCGGCCGGTGTTCCCACCGCCACCACGAATCCACCGTGAAGGCCCGCGCCGGGCCCCAGATCCACCACGTAATCGGCTTCCCGTATGGTATCCTCGTCATGCTCCACCACAATGACGGTGTTTCCCAGGTCGCGGAGGCGCCTGAGTGTCGCCAGGAGCTTCCGGTTGTCCCGCTGGTGCAGCCCGATGCTCGGCTCGTCAAGGACATAGAGCACGCCCGTGAGGCTCGAGCCGATCTGCGTGGCCAGCCGTATGCGCTGTGACTCTCCGCCGGAGAGTGTCCCCGCCGCCCGGTCCAGGGTGATGTAATCGAGCCCCACATCGGTGAGGAACCGGAGCCGTGTCCGTATTTCCTTTAAGATCCGTTCGGCTATTTTTTTCTCGGTTTCCGTAAGATCGAGCCCCTGAAAAAGCTGATAGGCCGCGCCGATTGAACAGGCCGTTATCCGGTCGATGGTATGGCCCGCGACCTCCACGGCGAGGCTCTCGGGTCGAAGCCGCTTTCCGCCGCACTGATCGCACACCGCGTTGGACATGTAGCCATCCATCCAGATGCGCATGTCCTCAGACTTCGTCTCCATATAGCGGCGGTGGAGGTTAGGAATGACGCCCTCGAATTCCCGGGCAAAGCGGTACTCCGCGTTCTCCCGCTTCACGGTGTAGTCGATCTTTTTTCCCTCGGACCCGTAGAGAATTACATCCTTTATCCGTTTCGGGAGCTTCTTCCAGGGCGTGCGTGCGTCGAATCCGAAGTTTTTCTCAAGATTGCGGATCTGCTCCAGGTACCAGTAGCTCGTGGTCTTTCCCCAGACTTCCAGCACGCCGTCGTAGAGCGACTTTTCAGGATCGGACACGATGAGATCGGGATCGAACTGCATGATGAACCCCAGCCCGCCGCAGGCGGAACAAGCGCCGTAGGGGCTGTTGAACG
>MIBH01000025.1:0-8730 GCA_001829455.1 Spirochaetes bacterium RBG_13_51_14 | reverse complement strand
CTCCGGTATGGATATGCCGCACTCCGTACAGGACAGCTTCGATGAGAAGAGCCGCTCCTCGGACGGACCGGAAGCCGTCCGCCCGGCATCAACGAGGACCGTCACCAGTCCCTCGGCTATCTCCATGGCCGTTTCCACCGACTCGGCAAGACGCGACCGTATCCCGTCCTTGAGTGCGATCCGGTCGACGATAATCTCCAGGGTGTGCTTCTTATTCTTGTCGAGCTTGATCTCTTCCTCGAGATCCCTGACCTGGTCGTCAACGCGCACCCGGACAAATCCTTTTTTCCGGGCAAGGTCGAACTTATCAGCGTGCTCGCCTTTCCGTCCCCGCACCAGGGGCGCCAGTACCTGCAGTTTTGTGCCCGACGGGTAGGTCATCAGGTTTTCGACGATCTGATCGAGCGACTGGGAGGATATCTTTCTCCCGCAGCTGTGGCAATGGGGCACGCCGATCCGCGCGAACAGGAGCCTGAAATAATCATAGATCTCGGTGACGGTTCCCACGGTGGACCGGGGGTTGCGGTGCGTGGTTTTCTGCTCGATGGATATGGCCGGCGAGAGGCCGTCGATATAATCAACGTCTGGTTTTTCCATGAGCCCGAGAAACTGGCGCGCATACGAGGAAAGGGACTCCACATACCGGCGCTGCCCCTCGGCATAGATAGTATCGAAAGCGAGTGATGATTTTCCGGATCCGGAGAGTCCCGTTATGACAACCAGTTTATCCCGCGGGATTTCCAGTGAAATGTTCTTTAAGTTGTGCTCGCGCGCTCCCTTGATAACAATGGATCGGCTGCTCATATCAGGGTAACATTCATGGAGCCGCACATCGGGCAGATAATGTCGGGCTCTTCCTCTTCAATGGCGGCTTTTTTCCGTATGATGATATCATCCCAGCGGTAATCGCACTCCTCGCAGGCGTAGCTGACGTTGATCTTCTTGTCCTCATCTTCAACCCATTCGGGCTCGTCCATTGCCTCGTCCTCTTCCACCACTTCTTCCGCTACTACTTCTTCTTTTTCCTCATCTTCGAGGACTTCGGAATCGTCTTCTAATTCTTCTTCTTCATAATGCTCTTCGTAGTAATCGTCTTCGTACACTTCATCATCATAATCTTTTTCATGGTAGTCGTTGGCCATATTCCCACCCTGAATTCTTAATTTTTAGCTCGGCCATCGGGCAACCCGACAGGTTTCGTATGAACAATTACAGCATGCAACATTACATGCTATAATAATAACAATTTTTTCCCCCGGAGTAAATATCAAATTCAAAAAATATCTCCCCTTTTTTTTGTCAAAAAAAATTCTTGTTTTTCATTAATTTATTTCAAAAATTGGAATATTTCAACATGCATGAATAATAGCCGCATCCCGGCGCCTATTGACCCCACAGGGAACCGAACGGGAATATATCCTAATAAAAAATAAATGCCATTCCCTTTTCGAGGCAATGGCATTTATTCTGCATCCATCAGATTTGTTGCTAAACAATCCGATAAGATGGAATCATGTGCTGATTACTTTATCAGCCTCATGACCGCGTCCGGCCTGAGCGTTGATATGTTCTCGATGTCGGCCAGGTCCGACCGATTGAAAAGCGATTCGATATTGGTCATGATCTTCGAGAGCCGGTCCCGTCCCACCAGGTCAGAAGCCACGATGTTATCAAGCTCCACCTGGAGCTTTTTAATGCGGCCGACATCGTCGTTGATGAGCCCGGTATTATCCTCCAGTTTTTTCGTCAACACGGGCTCGGTGACGGTATCACCCACGAAGCTGCGGAGCACGTTTTTCCCCTCGAAGGCGACATTGTCGAGAATGGTCTGCTGATCGGGGCTTCCCTTCACGATATCGGCGCGAAGCTGTTCAATACCGTCCCTGATGATTTGATTGCGGGTCAGCGACGACTGTATTTCGCGGAATTCGGTCTCAATGGCGTCAAGGCGGGTGGTTAGCCTGGTGCCGATGGATACGGAGTCGACCTTGATGTCGCCCTTTTTCTTGTTGAGGTTATTCTCTTCCAGTTCCTTCTGGCTATTGATTTTCCTCGCGGTTCCAAGAATACCATCAATGGATACTTTCATTTTACACCCTCCTTTGTGTTGTACGAGCGGCGCCCCGCCCGCATAGGCAATCCATAAAACTCGGTGGAATACTCCGAGTTACATTAACATAACAGTCCAATTAGAAATATAAATTAATATATATGAAATGTCAAGTTTTTTTCATATAGCACTCGAAGTCAGATCGTGTACTCTAATTGGCTCCGTCCAGTTTATCCATTTTCAGGGAAATCAGCTTCGATACCCCCGGCTCTTCCATGGTAACGCCGTACAGGGTCTCACCGATGCTCATGGTCTTCTTGTTATGGGTGACGATGATGAACTGCGAGCCCCGGGCGAACTCCCTGAGGAGCCTGACGAACCTTCCGATATTCTCCTCGTCCAGCGGCGCGTCGATCTCGTCGAGGAAGCAGAACGGCGACGGCTTGACCATATAGGTGGCGAAGAGAAGCGCTATGGCCGTGAGGGCCCGCTCCCCGCCTGACAGCAGGTTGATATTCTTCAGCCTCTTGCCGGGCGGGCGTATCATGATTTCGACTCCGCTTTCCAGGACATTGTCCGGCTCTGTCAGCTCGAGGGCGGCGTCGCCGCCCTCGAAAAGCTGCCTGAAGATGTCTGAAAAATTCTTCTGGATGCTTTTAAACGTATCCAGGAACATCTCTATGGACGTCCGGTTGATGTCCTCTATGACGGTGAAAATGTCATCCCGCGCCTTTTCGATGTCTTTTTTCTGCTTGATATAGTACTCAAACCGTTTCTTCAGATTCTGGTATTCCTCAATGGCGAGGTTATTGATGGGCCCCAGGTCCTGTATCTCCCTTTTTATCTCCTGGCTCCGCGCCATGAGCGCATCGAGCTGGAGATCGCTTATGTTCAGGTTTTCAATATTCTTTATTTTTTTCTCATATTCTATCCAGAGATGCTCCTCGATGCTGTTCTTTTTAAAGACCATCTCCACCTGCGACTTGTCAAGGTTCGTGATCTTTTCGGCGATCCGCTTCAGCTCCTCCTCGTCCTTGCGGGCGACGTTTTTCCTCTCATGGATCCTCTTCTCGATCTCGGATCGCTTCTCCGTTAGATCGGCGATTTCAGACAGAAGCGATTCGCTCCGCTCGTTGAACTCGACCAGGCGCTGGTCCCATTCGCGTATCTCGTCGGAGAGTTCCCGTATCTTCTTCTCGGAGCGAGCGGCCTCTTCGCCGTAATTCTCGATCTGCTTCAGGATATCTATGATCTGACCGTCCAGGGAATGGAGGTGCTTGTCGATCCAGTCGCGCTCGTTCTCGTTCCGCGAAAGGTCCTTCTCAACGCGGGTTATCATCTGGTTGACGTCTTCCAGCTCCACCTGCTCGTGCTGAACGTGCGATTCGAGCATGGCGATGCCGTTCCGCAGCTGATCGATGCCCTCGATCTTTGCCCTGATCTTCCGGTCGAGGCCCTCCTTTTCCGCGTGTATTCCCGTCTTGTCAAAGAGGATGGACCTGAACCCGTCCTCGTAGCTTTCAAACATCAGAATGTCCTTCCTCAAGGAGGCCGTATCAACGGTCTCCAGTGCAGACAGCGCGCTCTCGATCCTGCCCCCGCGCAGGTCGGCCACCGCCGCGCGTACCGTTTCCTCGAGGGCCTCAATCCGCTTGTCGATCCGCTCCCTGACCAGGACCCGTTCCCGCTCGGACCCCTCCAGCTCGGCCTTCCGCTTCTCGATGGCGTCCACCAGCTTCCGTATCACCGTTTCGAGAAGGGCCCGAAGCTCCGAGAGATCCTTGTCCGCCTCCTTTATCTGAGCCTTCTTTTGCTCGATGGAGCTGCGGGACGCGTGTATGGATTCGATTTTCCGCTTCCGCGTCGCGGAAAAGGCCGTGAGCTTCTGCCGGTCGTCCTCGATCTTCCGTCCGATATCGACGCCCGACTGCTCTGTTTTCTCCTTCTCCTCCTGCAGCCGCTCCAGACTTTTCGTCCGCTCCCTGACTTTGTCCTCGACCCCCTGTTTCAGGTTCTGTTCCTCGCGTATCAGCCTTTTGTTTTTTTCGGTCTTATCATCGATGTCTTCAACGCGTATCCGGTATGCGTGGAGTCGCTTTTCAAGCTCGAAGAGCTGGATCTGAACGTCGTTCTTCTGCTTCTCGTCCTTTTCGTTGTCGGCCGACGTGGTGGACACCCGCGCTGACACCGCGTCGCGCTCCCGGCCGTACTTCTCTATTTCATCCTGGATTTTATCCTGCTTCTTCGCCAGATCCCGGTAGCGCAGGCAGTTGATTTTAAGGTCGCAATCGGCAAGCCCGTTTTTGAGTGAAATGTATATCTTCGTGGTCTCGGCCTGCTTCGACTTCAGGTCTTTCTCCCGCTCGATTTCCTTTATGATGTCGTTGATCCGCTCCAGGTTGTCCCCGGTGTCGGTGAGCTTCTTCAGTGACTCCTTCTTCTGGAACTTGTATTTCGATATGCCCGCCGCCTCCTCGAAGATGTACCGCCGGTCCTCGGGCTTCGTCGACAGGATCATGTCGATCTTCCCCTGCTCCATGACGGAATAGGCCGACTTGCCGATGCCGGTGTCCATGAAGAGCTTTTCAATGTCTTTGAGCCTCACGGGAGACTTGTTGATGAGATATTCCGACTCGCCGTCGCGGAAAATCCGCCGTCCCACGGTGACCGAATCGGAATCGAAGTCGAGCACCCTGCCACGGTTATCGATGGTGACGAACACCTCGGAAAGAGAGAGCTGCTTCCGCTGGTCGGTCCCGGTGAAGATGATATCCTCCATTTTTTCGCCGCGGATATTCTTTGCCTGCTTTTCGCCCAGGACCCACTTGACGGCGTCAACGACGTTCGACTTCCCGCACCCGTTGGGGCCGACGATGACCGTGATCCCGGGTTCAAAGGTAATCTGGGTCTTGTCTGCAAATGACTTGAAGCCGTATAACTCCATAGATTTCAGGAACATAATCACTAACCGTTGTTCAACCAGATATTGATCCGGGGCCGCGCATAGACCCCTTCAAACCATTTATGCATTCGAATACGCGGCATTGACACCGCGCCTGCACTTACTGTAAAAATTACTTTGACGACATAATGCAAGAATATTTTGCCGCCGATGAAAAAAAATTCATCCGGGTCCCGGGAAAATCTCCTTGACGGTGACCGGTCACGGGTATCATGAAAGGCATGGATCGTCCGCTCCATCGAGCCGTCCCGCGCCTCGGCGGCGGGCGGCTTTTTCTCTGCGCCGCGCTGGCAGCCGCACTCCTGGCCGCGGGATGCGCCACGGGGCAAAGACCGCGGGCATTCAAGGAAAGCCACGCAAAGACCCTTTCCCGCGCCGAGGCTCCCCGATCGTTTGAGCTCATCGACAACTATGAAACCTTCGTGATTCACTTCAGGCTGGCAAAGGACGCGCCCGCGCTCTCCGTCGGCATCTCGGCGGAATACGTCGCCGACATCACCGGAGCGAAAAAAACCAGGAAGACCTACTTCATCGTGGAAAAAATCATCGACATGTCGCAATTTAAAAACGCGAATCTTAAATACCTTTACGCGGAATTGGGAAGAAACTTCGACGCCGAATGGAACCGGGAGAGGGAAATCACCCTGGTATCAAATAAAATCGAGCCCTTCAAGAACATGGACGCCGGATCGACCTACCGGATTCGATACACCACCTTCTCGAACGAGAACTTTGAATATATCATTACGATCAACGCCGACTGCGGCGTGACGTTTATTGATGATTACAAATGACCATTGAAATAATGTGATCACCGCTCCCCCATCCTCCGCGCATCGAAATCCGATCTTTTGAAAAGCGAAATGACCTCGACACCGGTCTTCTCTATGTTCTCGCGGCCCCCTTCTTCCCGATCGATTATCACCGCGACCTTCACCACCGAAAGCCCCGACTCGCGCATCCGCTCGATGGCCGTGATGGTGGAGCCGCCAGTGGTGATGACGTCGTCGATCACCACCACGTTTTTCACCTTCCCCGCGTCGCCCTCGATCCATTTCTGCGTGCCGTGCTTTTTCGGCTCCTTCCGCACGATCAGGGGCGAGATCCTTCTCCCTCTCCGGTGCGCTGCGATGGCCGTCGATATCGACACGGGATCCGCGCCCAGCGTGAGGCCGCCCACCCCGTCCACGCCCGACCGGTCCATGAGCGGCTCGATCGCGTCGAGCATGACCTCGCCGATCAGCGATACGCCCTCCGCGTCAAGGGTCGCGGCCTTGCAGTCGAAATAGTAAAAGCTCTGCCGCCCCGAAACCAGGGTAAAGGGAGGGTCCTCGCGGTATATGAATGACTTGGCGTAGAGTATATCAAACAGCCGTTCGCGCGTTGAACTCATGAAAAAAACCTCTGCATCAATTAAATCAAGAACTATTTCGATATGGCCAGATGATCCCTGACCCCCCTCCAGAATTCGTTCTTGCCGATCCTTCCGTGTATGTAATCTTTCAGAAGTTTCTGTATATCGGAGGGAAAGGCGTTCCAGTATTTCTCCTGCCATCCCGCCGGAAACTGCCTCTTTTCATCCTCGCTCATCTCTCCCCTGCTGTAGGCGGCAAACTGGGTGATCATGGCCAGGAGCATGTCCGTCGGGATGCCGCCGGGCTTTTTGGCCCCCCTGCCGGGAACCCACTGGTCAAGAAGCTTGTTCAGGTCCCCTTCGCTGATGTCAGGCTGCTCCTTCCGTATCATGTCGGCGACGAGCCGGCGCGACATCTGGTGAACCGCTTCGCCGCCGAGCCCCATCTGTTTCTCAATTCCCTCGGCCATGCTGCGGGCCGCGTCCTGGACGTCGACCTGGCCGAGCCCCAGGGAGGACTCCCGCTCCATGCGCTTCCGTATCGCCTCGCCCACCAGCTCAAGCTCGTATTTGGTGGCCCGGTGAAGGATGAATTCAATGATTCCGGTGATGATATCGTTGGCGCTCATATATCCTCCGCTTCGCGCTCGATGATGGCCGGCGAATCGCACTCGATGAAATATGCCGGTTTGAGCGATGATTCTGTCTTCATTTATATCGTTCAGGCCAGAGCGACCTGAGCCGCTCCCGGATCGCCTTCTCGCTTCCTTCTTCAGTGGGATTGTAGAACACCTCGTTCCTGATCTCCTCGGGCAGATAGACATCCTTGACGAAATGTCGGTCGAAGTCGTGCGGATACCGGTAGCCCTTGTGGTATCCGAGCTTCTTCATGAGTTCCGTGGGCGCGTTTCTGATGTGGAGGGGAATCTCGTAGTTGGAGTCCTTCGCCGCTGCCATGGCTCCCTCGACGGCGAGATACGCCGCGTTGCTCTTCGGCGCCGACGCGAGAAACGTCGCGCACTGCGACAGGATGATCCGGGCCTCGGGAAGGCCGATATTCTGCGTTGCGGTCATAGCGGACACCGCCAGGGTGATGGCGTTGGGCGCCGCGTTACCGACGTCCTCGGAGGCGAAGATCACCATTCGCCGGGCGATGAAGACCGGGTCCTCGCCTGAAAGGATCATGCGCGCCAGGTAGTAGACCGCGGCGTCGGGATCGGAGCCGCGGAGCGACTTGATGAAGGCGGATATGGTGTCATAGTGCCGGTCGCCGGCCCGGTCGTAATAGAGCATTGAATTGCGGACCGCCTCCTCCAGATGCGCGTCGGTGATGAGCCCGTCGGAGGACAGGGCGAAGGCCGTCTCCACGATGTTGAGCATGCGCCGGGCGTCGCCGTTGGATATCGCCGCGAGCTTTTCCCTCACGCCGTCCCCCTCGAAGCGCGCGCCGCCCTTCTTCAGTATTTCATCGTTCCGGAGAGCCCGGTCAAGGATCTCGAGCAGGTGTTTCTCGGAAAGCCGCGAAAGCCTCAGCACCCTGGTGCGGGACAGGAGGGGGGAGATAACGTTGAACGACGGGTTCTCGGTCGTGGCGCCGATCAGGATGATGTCTCCCGACTCGACGGAACCGAGGACCGAATCCTGCTGGGCCTTGTTGAACCGGTGTATCTCGTCGAGGAACAGAAGGGTCTGCACCCCCTGCGCCCGGTTCTCCTTCCCCTTCTCTATGACTTTCCGCACGTCCGCCACGCCGGCGGATATGGCGCTCAAGAAGTACGAATCCATCTTGCAGTACGACGCGATGATCCGCGCCAGCGTAGTCTTGCCGGAGCCAGGCTCCCCCCAGAGGATGAGGGAAAAGGCCGAGCCCGTGTCGATGATGGAGCGGAGGATCCGGTGCTCGGACAGGAGGTGCTCCTGTCCGACGAATTCCTCTATGGTCCGGGGGCGGCACCGGTCCGCGAGCGGGCTGAATTCGTCCTTATGTTCCATCATACTGGCGCGTGGGTGTTTCATAATAACATGGAGTTTTTCAGGAAACTGATAGACAAAAAATCCGGCATCGCCGGATTTTTTTTCTTCGCAAGGCTATCATTAATTACGCATCAGTGCCGCTTTCGTCATGGCGGGCGTCTTTTCCGCCTCTGGGGCTGAATTTCTTTACCCTGCTCTGGGATACGGACATCCTGCGAATCTTCTTTAACCGACGGCGTTCAGCCTCTTCCTTCTTGCGCTTCTTCTCCTCGCTGGGCTTTTCATAGTAGCGCCGTCTTTTCAGTTCCTTGAATATGCCTTCGAAAGCCATCTTTTTCTTCAGATTTTTAAAGGCTTTTTCAATGTCGCCGTTCACGTCGACTTCAAGGG
>MIBH01000024.1:24788-28982 GCA_001829455.1 Spirochaetes bacterium RBG_13_51_14 | reverse complement strand
ACGGCTTCATGAAATATATCGATCTGCTGATGAACTACAATCAACAGAACCCGGAGCCGCTCAGGATCCTTGCCCTCAACATAACGCAATCGGACGATATTTCCCGGATACCCGGGTATCAGCACTTCCCTGAATTGATGGAGCGGATACGGCAGCTTTTTGAAAACAAGCTATCTCCGCGGGGCTCGGTCCAGGAAATACGGATGTTTATTCACAGCTTCAATTTCCTGATTATAACCTTGCTCGGATCAAGTACCTATGCCGCCCAGGTCCAGGGTATGGATCCGGCGGGCGATCAGTATCGCACCTGGGTAAAGGATACCCTCGGCTTTCTTTTCCTGCCGCGTTTGCGCGAAATCATCAATCCATCTGATGCCGGAACCAGAAGAAAAAAGTAGAATAACGGCTGACAACGTACCGCGCCAGATCACCGGTTTATGCATCATTATACAGAATCTATTTTCTTCATTGACAAAAGATGACGCCTTTTTTAGCGTCTGCACAAACGGCGGCATTAATTTTCGGTCGCCGTTATTGCATGCGTTATTATCTATGAATAGTGCGTATCCTCATCATAGCCGTGCAATGAAACACCTAAAAACGTGTAGCCGGTAAGATCGAAAATAATCTTTGACGATCTCGCGATATTATATTACTTTAAGATTTGTATAGATTATAATTGTTTTCCTTATCTAATAATCGCGGAGAAGCCCATGAGCGTTGCCACCAAGGAAGAGAGCGGAAAAACCATACTTAATGACCTTTATGAAGCCACCGGGGTATCCGTTTCACGCTGCTACCAGTGCGGCAAGTGCACCGCGAGCTGCCCCCTGGCCGATGAGATGGATTACACGCCCAGCCACATACTGCGGCTTTTCCAGCTCGGTCTGGACGACTATGAGGACACCATCCTCGGCGCCTACTCAATATGGGTGTGCCTTAACTGCGAAACATGCTATGCGCGCTGTCCGCAGGAAGTTGACATCCCACGGATGATGGACTTTCTTCGAGCGGAGTCTGTCCGCCGCAAGAAAGTGAATCCCAGGGCCAAGGATATTCTCTCTTTTTATAAGACGTTTCTTGACTCAATCCACTATACCGGAAGACTGTACGAGGTTGGGCTTATAGCCGCCTACAAGGCCCGCTCGTTCCACCTTTTGCAAGACGTTCTGATGGCCCCGAGGCTCTTTTTCCTTGGAAAGCTGAAGCTCTTTCCCCATCTGATAAGAAACAGAAAAAGCCTCTCACGGATATTCAAAAAATCGTTCAGCAAGCGTCAGGAGGCGGTGAAATGACGAAAATTGCATATTACCCAGGATGCTCCCTGCTCGGCTCATCGCGGGAATACGACGAATCGCTTCGGGCCATACTGCCCGGTCTGGGGGTCGAGCCTGTTGTCGTGCCGGACTGGAACTGTTGCGGCGCATCATCGGCCCACATGCTCAACCATGACCTCGCCATCTCACTTCCGGCGCGGATACTCTCGCTCGCCGAAACCCTCGGAGTGGATGAAATGCTTGTGCCCTGCGCCGCATGTTACAACCGTCTGGTGGTGGCGCGGCACGACATGGCTGAGAGCCCCGATCTTCGCGCAAGAATAACCGATATAACCGGCATGAAATACGCGGGAACGGTTAAACCGCTGAACATTCTGGAGTTTCTTGAGAAATACGCGGATGTTATAAAGGAAAAGATCAAAACCCCCTTCGAGCATGACGTCGCCTGCTACTACGGGTGCCTGCTGGTGAGGCCTCCCAAGGTGATGAAATTCGATCGCTGCGAGGACCCTCAGACGATGGATGCCATTATGGCTGCCCTCGGCGCGAAAGCCGTGGACTGGGCTTTCAAGGTCGAATGCTGCGGCGCGGGGCACTCCATAGCGCGAACGGACCTGGTCGGAAAGCTATCGAGCAAAATCGTCGACAACGCGGTCAACAGCGGCGCGGAGGCCATCGTGGTGGCGTGCCCCCTGTGCCATTCCAATCTCGACATGCGGCGTAATTTCATCAACAGGGCCGCGAAGAAAAAGTATACAATACCCGTCATATATATCACCCAGGCCATCGGCCTGGCCATGGGATTCGGCGACAGGGAGCTGGGCCTCAATCGTCACCTGGTCAAGGTGCGGTTTCCGAAAAAACCCGCGGCGCAGGTGCGGCCGGAAACTATAACAACGGCGCCGGCCCCGCAAACAGAGCAGACGGAGGAAGCGTAAATGTCACGGATAGGTGTTTTCATATGCCACTGCGGCGAAAATATAAACGGCACCGTGGATTGCGCCGGGGTCGCTGAGACCATGTCCCGCGTACCCGGCGTCGCCCACAGCGTCGATTACAAATACATGTGCTCGGATCCGGGTCAGAACATGATCAAGGAGGCCATCAGGGAGAAAAACCTCGACGGCGTCGTCGTGGGAGCCTGCTCGCCCCACATGCACGAGCCCACGTTTAGAAGGGCCTGCGCCGAGGCAGGCCTGAACCCGTACCTGTGCGAAATGTCCAATATACGCGAGCACTGCTCCTGGGTTCATGAGAAGTCGGATGCCACGACCCGGAAGGCCATCGACCTGGTGAGAAAAATGGTCGAGAAGGTCAAGAAAAATCAGCCCCTCTATTCAATCAAGGTCCCGGTCACGAAAACAGCGCTCGTTCTGGGCGGCGGCATCGCCGGCATCCAGGCGAGCCTGGATATCGCCAACACCGGCCACAAGGTCGTCCTCGTGGAGCGCGAGCCGTCCATCGGCGGGCACATGTCGCAGCTTTCCGAGACCTTCCCCACCCTGGACTGCTCACAGTGCATCCTGACGCCGCGGATGGTGGAGGTTGCCCAGCACCCCAATATAACCCTGTACACCTATTCCGAGCTTGAAAGCCTGGAGGGGTTCATCGGCAATTTTAAAGCAAAGATCCGCAAGAAAGCACGCTGCGTCGACGAAAAGCTCTGCACCGGCTGCGGCCTCTGCACGCAGAAGTGCCCCATGAAGAAGCTACCAAGCGAATTCAACGAGGGCCTGGGCATGAGAACCGCTATCTACGTTCCCTTCCCACAGGCGGTTCCCAACAAACCGGTCATAGACAAGAACAACTGCACCTTTTTCCTGAAGGGGAAATGCAAGGTGTGCGAAAAGGTATGCCCTACAAAGGCGATCCGGTACGACCAGGAAGACCAGATCATCGACGTCGACGTGGGGGCGATTGTTATCGCAACCGGCTTTAACGTGCTCGGCTCCGACTTCTTCCCGGAATACGGGTACGGCAGATACAAGGATGTGATAAACGGCCTCCAGTTCGAGCGTCTCGCTTCCGCGTCGGGACCGACCCTGGGCGCGATCAAGCGCCCGTCCGACGGGAAAGAACCGGAGACGGTAGTCTTCGTGTCCTGCGCCGGCTCGCGCGACCCGGCCAAAGGCATAGAGTACTGCTCCAAGATCTGCTGCATGTACACGGCGAAACACGCCATGCTCTACAAGCACAAGGTCCACCATGGAAACGCGTACGTCTTCTACATGGATATCCGCTCCGGCGGCAAGATGTACGATGAATTCGTGCGCCGGGCCATCGAGGAGGACGATGTTAAATATGTTCGGAGCAGGGTCTCCAAGATTTACGAGGAAAACGGCTCTCTCATCGTAAGGGCTGCCGACACGCTGCTGGGCCATAAGCCCATTGAAATAAAGGCCGACCTGGTGGTGCTCGCCACGGCCGGCGTCGCCAACGAGGGCGCGGAGGATCTGGCCCAGAAACTTCACGTGAGCTACGATTCGTACCACTTCTTCGCCGAGGCGCATCCGAAACTCCGACCGGTGGAGACCAACACCGCCGGCATTTTCCTTGCGGGCGCGTGCCAGGCGCCGCGGGACATCCCGGAGACGGTTTCCCAGGCGTCGGGAGCGGCCGCCAAGGTGGCTGCGCTCTTTTCACAGGACGAGCTGACGCGGGAGCCGATCATCGCCGTCGTCAACCGGACTGCACCGCCGCTCTATTCAACATGCACCGGGTGCGCGCTCTGCGTGCCGTCATGCCCGTACCAGGCGATCGAGATGGAAGAAATTAAAAACAGGGACGGAAAGGTCATCAAGGTTGCCGCGAAGATCAACCCGGGGCTCTGCCAGGGATGCGGCACCTGCGTCGCCCTCTGCCGGGTGAAGGCGATCGATTTGCAGGGTTTCAGCAACGAGCAGGTTTTCGCCGAGCT
>MIBH01000024.1:21231-24604 GCA_001829455.1 Spirochaetes bacterium RBG_13_51_14 | reverse complement strand
CTACACGGGCGCCGATCTGACCGGCACAAGCCGCATCAAATACGCCTCCAACGTCCGGATCATCCGGCTCCCCTGCACCGGCAGGATCGATTTCATGTTATTAATGAAGGCCTTCGCCACGGGCGCAGACGGAATCATCGTATCCGGGTGCCACCCCAACGACTGCCATTACACGTCCGGCAATTTTCACGCACGGCGGCGCTGGATCGTGTACCGGTCGCTCATCGATTTCATGGGAGTCGATGTCAGACGGATCATATTCTCCTGGGTATCCGCAGCCGAGGGAGCGAAATGGGCCGATGTCGTCAACACGGCCGTGAAGGAAATAAAGGCCCTCGGGCCCTACGACGAATACAAGAACCTCGCCCCGATCCGAGCGAGCTGGAGAGCCGAACATGCAGGATAAAATCAGACAAAGGGCGAAAGAACTCCTCGCCGGCGGCGCCGTATCGGTCGTGATCGGTTACGGCGAGGGATCGGGAAACAGGGTACGCGCCATATTTATCCAGAAGCCGGAGGACGCCGACCGGCTGATACTGGATGACCGGTGCCTTCAGAACCTCGCGGTCTACCTGCCGAAGCACGAAGTCAGGGCGCTCGGGAAGCCGGCGATCGTCGCGCGGGTTCCGGTTCTGAGGTCCATCCAGCAGCTCGTTTACGAACAGCAGCTCAAGGAGGGTGATATCGCCGTCATCGGCGTCTCGGACGACGGGCAGGTGCTGGATTTCCCCGACCTGAAGTCCGTTGGAGATTTCGTATCGAAAATCCCCCTTACCCTTACGCCCGACGAACAGGCAGCGCTGAAAAAGCTTGAAGCAATGAGCCGGGAGGAGCGCTGGAACTTCTGGCTCGAGGAAATGTCGAACTGCATCAAGTGCTACGCCTGCAGGGCCAGCTGTCCGATGTGCTACTGCGAGCGATGCACGGTGGATTGCAACCAGCCCCAGTGGATCAGCGTGCCGGCGCATGCGCTGGGGAGCCTTGAGTGGCATATCATGCGGGCCATGCACCTGGCCGGCCGCTGCGTCAACTGCGGCGACTGCACCCGCGCGTGCCCGGTTAAAATTCCGCTCGCCCTGTTGAACCAGAGAATCATCGCGGACATTGTTGATAATTTCGGCGAAAAAGCTGAATACGCGCTCGCCGCGTTTAAGCCGGACGATACGGAAGATTTCATCAGGTAGATGACCATGGCAGATAAAAAAATAATCAGGAAAAGCTCGCTTGGCGAGCTGTTTAAAAAAATTCGGTCTGATGGGAAGCGAATCCTCGCGCCGGTCGACAGGGGCGGAAAGATTCTCTTCGAATACGTTGATTCCCCCGGCTCCATCGCCCCCGATTACATACAGACGACGCTTTCGGCAAAGGATACCCTTCTCCCCCGGTGCGAGGAAATGCTCAGGTTCAGGACAGAACAGAAGAGCGTATACCTGGAAGAGTCCCTGAACAGGCCGGAGCCCACCCTGATCTTCGGCGTCCGTCCCTGCGACGCACGGAGCATCGCAGTCCTGAATGCCGTGTATCTTATTAATTATACCGACGATATATATCGGCAGAAAATCGATACCACAACGATCGTCGGCGTAAGCTGCGCGAAGTGCGACGAGTATTGCTTCTGCACCTCCGTCGGCGGCTCGCCGGGAGACACGGCGGGCAGTGACATGCTTTTAACGCAGATGGACAATGATATCTACCTCGCTGAAATACTCACCGACAAGGGGAAGGCCATTGCCGCTCTTGCGCCGGAGCTGTTCGCTGAGGGGGGTGATGTGGATAAAAACAAGCATTGCGCAGATGTTCCGGTGCGGTTTGATGTAAAAGATCTTTCGAAAAGGCTTCCCGGCGTCTTCGAGGATCCGGTCTGGATCGCCCAGTCGCTCCGCTGCATCGGTTGCGGCACGTGCAGCTACGTATGTCCCGCCTGTACCTGTTTCGATATCCAGGACGAGACCGACGGCAACCGGGGCGTCCGCCTCCGCTGCTGGGACTCCTGCGGCTTCGCGCAGTTTACCCTCCACACCTCCGGGCACAACCCGCGCGAGGTTCAGAGCCAGCGGTGGCGGCAGCGGATCATGCATAAATTCTCCTACCAGCCCGATCAGCTTGACGTGATCGGATGCGTGGGATGCGGCAGGTGCTCGCGGACCTGCCCGGTCGACATGAATATTCTCCAGCACATTACTGACATACTTGAGGTCCACTGATGGAAGAGAAAAGCCTGTACCAGCCGTATCTGATGCGGATCGCCGCTAATATCGATGAAACGCCGGACGTCAAGACCTTCCGCCTTGAATTCGTCAAGGAGGATGAGGGGAAAAGTTTCAGCTTCAAGGCGGGGCAGTTCGGGGAATACTCTGTTTTCGGCGAAGGGGAAAGCACCTTCTGCATCGCCTCGTCGCCAACGCGCAGCGGCTACATCGAGTGCACCTTCAGGAAGATGGGAAGGGTCACCAAGTCACTGGCCTCGCGCGAGGTGGGGGACATCATTGGATTCCGGGGACCTTACGGCAACATCTTCCCCCTCGACGACTGGAAGGGGAAAAGCCTTCTCTTCGTTACGGGCGGCATAGCCCTGCCGCCGCTCCGGTGCGTCATCTGGAACGCCCTGGACCTCAGGAACAACTTCAAGGACATCACGGTCGTGTACGGCGCCCGGACCGTCCGGGATCTGGTGTACAAGCACGAGCTCGAGGAGTGGGGCAAACGGGGCGACGTGAAGCTCATCACCACCGTCGACCCGGGCGGAGAGACCGTGGAGTGGAAGGGGGAAGTCGGCTTCGTCCCCACGGTGCTGGAAAAGGCAAGTCCGTCGAGCGCCGACACCGTCGCGCTCCTGTGCGGGCCTCCTATCATGATCAAGCTCACGCTCCCGATCCTTACGAAGCTGGGCTTTTCGCAGGACAAGATCTTCACCACCCTGGAAAACAGGATGAAATGCGGCATCGGCAAGTGCGGCCGCTGCAACGTGGGAAAATACTTCGTATGCAAGGACGGGCCCGTCTTCACCTTCGCGCAGGTGAGCCAGCTGCCGCCGGAGTACTGACGTGAACATGCCCGTCCTCTTCATCGGACACGGTTCGCCGATGAATTGCATTGAAGATACTAACGGCCGCCGTCCCTCCTGATCTTCGCCGAGATCCTTTCGAAAGAGAAAATCAAGGCGAGGACCGTAATAAACCCCATGGCGATATAGAGAAAGAGGTCCCCGATCACCGAATATACCGTACGATGATTGAGAGAAAAATCAATATCACCCGCGAGGTACCCTTTCATCAGGATCGGAATCGACGCGCGTATCCTGCCGTAGGGATCGATCAAGGCCGTATATCCCGTATTGCCGGCGCGGACATACCAGATGCCATTCTCCACCGCC
>MIBH01000024.1:20372-21213 GCA_001829455.1 Spirochaetes bacterium RBG_13_51_14 | reverse complement strand
ACGTTCCGCAATGCGCTTCACAAAACCGAGCCACTTCTCATAGGGAAACCATTCGCCGAAGGGAACCAGGTGAATTTTCGAATAGGTTTTCACTACCTCGCCGTCCCGGTTTATCAGTACGGCGCTGTTCTGGGGATATTTCCTTAAAAAGAGGTCTGATAATTCCTCCACGACGCCGATCTCGCCGGTGAGGAGCGGCAGCCCGAAGGACTGCACGAAAGTGATTACCTCATTTTCGAATTCGTTCGGCGTACCCTGTTCATAATCATACGAGATTGTTTCCAGGGTGGCCGATTCAGACCAGATGATGAAATCGGGCCGGTCGTCCAGAGCCGCCCTTGTATAGCGCTTGAGCTCATCCAGGTAGCGGAACCGGTTCAGGTTCCAGTTTTCCCAGGGGGATATGCATGACTGGATCATGGCGACGCGCAGGTCCTTCCTGGCCGTGCCGCTGTTGATCGCCAGGACTGCAGCGCCGCACATGATCGCGACGACGATACATGCCAGGGCCGCGGCCACGCGCCTCGCCTCCTTCATGCGGAGCAGATCGCGGAGCTGCGACTTCCTGAAGTCCCAGGAACGGATCAGCTCCGACGCAAGGTAATTGAAGAGTACGACGACAAACGTGACGCCCATTATGCCGGTGACGGACGCCATCTGCGCGAAAGGCGTGAAGGGATACTGCGAATATCCCCAGAACGGCAGTGGATACGCCATGAATCCGATTGATTCTATCCAGTCAATGAAAATCCATACTGACGGAAAGATCAGAAACCGGAGCGGCTCGAATCTTCTCGATATAATTTCCGCGAGCGTGATTTTAATCGCGAAAAACACGGCC
>MIBH01000024.1:15186-20300 GCA_001829455.1 Spirochaetes bacterium RBG_13_51_14 | reverse complement strand
TCGTATGCCAGGAAGTTTCCTGCCAGACCGGCGATAAAAGACGAGAAATACGTCTCTTTCAGATTTTTGCCCCGCACGTACATGAAAACCGGAACCAGCGCCACCCAGGCGAAAAAGGGGAACCCCCTCAGGATCCACACGTCGTATGACGGGAATGAGAGGAACATGAGCAGGGATGTCAGCAGATAGTAGTTATTCTTGAAAAACGCCGCTATTCTATTCATGAGCACCTTCTATCATGGCAATGAATTCTTTCTCGTCAATAACCGTCACCCCCAGCTCGCGGGCCCGGTCGAGCTTCGACCCGGGCGATTCGCCGGCTACCACGAAATCGGTCCTGCCGCTCAACGAGCCGGCGGTCCGCCCCCCCATCTTTTTTATAATCTCCTCGGCTTCTTTTCTGCTGAACCGCGCGAGGGTGCCGGTAACGACGAAGGTCTTGCCGCTCACGGCGCTTTTCACGGTTCGCTCTACCTTCTCGTCTTCCACCACCAGCCCGGATGAGATCATCTCATGAATGAGCTTCCTGTTCTCCTCGTCATGGAGGAAGCCGTGCACCGAATCGGCGACCCCGGGACCCACCTCACGGATCTTCATCAGTCCGTCAAGGCTCAAGTCGAAAAGCTTTTTCAGGCTCACCGCATGCTCGGCAATGACGCCGGCGACATGCCCGCCCACGTTCCGAATGCCCAGGCTCTGCAAGAATCGCGACAGGGGGACGCGCCGCCGGGCGTTGATTGAATCGATGACCTTATCAGCAAGCTTATCCCCCATGCGCTCCATTTCGAGTAGCATCTCTTTGGTGATCTTGTAAAAGTCCGCTATGGTATACAGCCTACCCGCGCTGTACAGCCGCTGCACCAGCTCCGGACCAAAAAACTCAATGTCCATGCCGTCCTTTGACACGAAGAACTTGAGCGACTTCAGCCGCTTGGACTCGCACTCGGGGTTGACGCAGCGGAGATAGATCTCTTCCCGCTGGAGGGCCTCGCCGCACGAGGGGCACCGTTCCGGCGGGATAATAGCGCCACCCCGGGCCCCGTTCTCGTGTTTTATCACGTCGACCACCTTGGGGATCACGTCGCCGGCCCGGATGATCTTTATCTTGTCGCCGATTCGCACTCCCAGCCGCTCCACTTCACGGAAATTGTGAAGCGTGGCACGCTTGACGATTACGCCGCCGATATTGATGGGACGCAGGTTGGCCACCGGCGTCACGATGCCGGTACGTCCCACCTGGAAATCCACGGATTCCAGCTCGGTCACGGCCTCGCGTGCCGGGAATTTCCATGCAACCGCCCACCGGGGCGCCTTGCTTGTGGCTCCCAGCCTGTCTCGTATGCCGAAATAGTTCACCTTTATCACGATGCCGTCTATGTCAAAATCGAGGGTGTGCCGGTTCTCGAGCCAGTATTCGTAGAATCTCCGTATATCTTCCAGGGTGCCGACGCCGACGTGCCGGCTTACGGGTATGCCCAGCTCCGGCAGGGTGTGGAAAAGGGCCATCTGGTCAGGGATAGGGCGGTCGGCCGATACCCTGCCGGTGGCGTAAAAGACCGCATCCAAGCCACGCTCCCGTGTCACCCCCGGGTCGAGCTGCCGGAGGCTCCCGGAAGCAGCGTTCCGCGGATTGGCAAATACCGGCTCGCCCTTCTCCAGGCGTGCATTATTCAACCGCTCGAACTCGTCACGGCGCATGAATACCTCTCCGCGCACGGACAGGTATTCCGGCGCCGCGCCTGAAAGGGTCCGCGGCACCTTTTTGATTTCGGCCAGATTCCGCGTCACGTCTTCCCCCACCTCGCCGTTCCCCCGGGTGGAGCCCTGCTTGAGCCGGCCCTTTTCGTAGACCACCTCCACTGCCAGGCCGTCATACTTCAGTTCCATGGAGTAGCGCAGCCCCTCACCGCCGACGCCTTTTCGGCACCGCGTTTCAAAATCGAGGAGTTCTTCGTCGGTGAATATGTTGCCCAGGGAGAGCATGGGCGGATCGTGCGTGACCTCGGAAAATGTCGCGGACGCATAACCGCCCACCCGCGCTGCAGGAGAATCTTCTCGGCGAATTCCGGGATGTTTCCGCTCCATATCGGTCAGGTCCCGCATGAGCCGGTCGTATTCGGCGTCATCGACGAGCGGCGCGTTCAGTTCATAGTAATGGAAGTTGTATCTGTTGATGAGGTCGCACAGCTCTTGGTACCGGAGAGCAATGTCCTTCTTTTTTTTCGTCATGGTGCGGTTATCCGAAATCAGTCATTATGCCAGTCCGTATCAGTGCTTTATCAGCCCGTCCGAACGTGAATGGAGAGCCGTATTCAGAATGGCCCCTAGACCCACGACCTGACCCGCCTGATCAATGACTTCCTCACCAGGGAACAGGCGCGGTGTCCTTCTGCGATGATCCTGTCAGCGTCGGTGAAATTGAGGGTCTCCACGTCTATGACGCTCGGCTCAATCAGCACCGTGGGGGCATTATATTTCAGGATCAGCATCGTATTGACATATTCCATGATATCGACGGACTGAGCGATCACCTCAAATATGTTGGGCATGACCATTCCGCTGTTCCCCATGTCGGGCCGGAACCACTGTTCCACGGCCTTGAGCCAGGTTGCGCCGCCGGCCGGATACGGTTTCCTCGAAATCTGTCCCTCCCCGTTGATTTCAATATCCCTGGTGTCGGCCTGTACGGCCGGCGAGGACATCGTGGATTTAACATAGTGGCGGAGCCCTCTTTTCTTTATCTGGGGATGAAGGTTCACCGCTATTGTGATGTCAGCCCCCATGCCCCGCACCGTGTTTATCGGAAGGGGATTGGCGACCCCGCCATCCACCAGCAGGGTGTCCCGGTAACGCACCGGCACCAGCACACCGGGTATTGAAACGCTGGCGCGCAGAGCCTCGAGTATGCTGCCGGTCCGGAAAACAACCGGGGTTCCGTTCACATAATCGGTTGCTATGACCGCCAGGGGGATAGCAAGGTCCTCGATGAGAGCGTTCCGTGGGATATAACGTTCCATAAACCTGATAAACCCTTTCCCATGGATGAGGCCCGACCGGGGCATCACCGGATCTATCAACGTGAGCAGGTCCCTGAGTGACAGCTTGAGGATGTCCTCCTTGAACGCACCTAGCTTCCCCATGCAATGGAGCGCCCCTATCACCGCGCCGATGCTTGATCCGGCAATAAGGTGGATCGGGATTCCCAGCGATTCCAGGTACTCCATGACGGCGATATGCGCAAGGCCCTTCGCCCCGCCGCTGCCCAGAGCGAGCCCTACATTCCGTTTTCTAAAATATTTGAGCGGATTTAACATGACCCCGCGTTGTCATCTGAAATTTCTGCTTAACACTGTGCCCGTCTGCTTCTATCAGTCAATTATTATTTTACCATGGTCTGTCTGTAGAAACAGCCGTCACCCGTCCGAAGAACCAAACCGCAACCGGTCTCCCGATGGCCCGGCCACTGGGTGCCAACGATTCGTGATTCTGTCCGATTGAACTTGAAAAGAAACAACATATGCGGTATTTTATTATCAGGAGAAGTAATTACGCCGCGCCGTAAAAAAATCTTGACACTTAATCAAGAATATATAGCGTGACGTACAGATCGCGCGGTGGAGCAGTAGGTAGCTCGTTGGGCTCATAACCCAAAGGTCGCAGGTTCAAATCCTGCCCGCGCTAATACATGGCGAGGTAGCTCAGCTGGTTAGAGCACGCGGCTCATACCCGCGGCGTGGAGGGTTCGAATCCCTCCCTCGCTAATATGCACATGCAAGCTTCTTTTATGGAAAGCATAATAACCGCACTTACCGCAAACAAAATCGTCCTTGCAGTCGCCGTTATCGTAAGCATCCTCATCCTCCTCTCGGCAATAAGAAAGCTCGTCAAAGTGGCGGTGGTTCTTCTGGCGCTTCTGGTGCTGTACACCGCGTACATGGTATATACGGGCCAGAAGATCCCGAAGACAAAGAGGGAAGTAATCGAATTTGGATCGAAAAAAATCGAGGCCCTGAAAAAAGAAGGCATGAAGACCCTCAACAACGGGAAGTGAACCGTTACTCCTCATCCTCCCTGTCGTATACGATGAAATCCTTGCTGTCGATAAGAAGATTATCATTGCTGACATCGGTGATATCGATGCGGTATTCGCCAGGCGGCAGGTCCTTGATGGTGCCGTAGACCACCCGCACCGCATTGTCAATCCTGCTGGAGGTGTTCAGCACCTCGACCCATACCAGCTCCTTTTTCAAATACACCACGCCGATCTCGTGTTCACCGTATTTTTTCTTGAAGGCGTAAACCCAGCTGACCTGCTCATCGCCGGCGAATTCCGGAACACCGTCGATGCGGCGGTATGCGTCATCGCCGAACCTCCTGAACCCGAACTGTCCCTTCATCCCGACGCATGAAATAGCGAGGGCCGCCAGGACAAAGATCATGGTAATATACTTCAATACGCGAATCATTCTATGAGCGCTCCGCACCTGTTATTCAACCTTGTACTGATCCTTATCAAGCTCTATCACATCGCTCCTGTTACGGCGGCCCGGACCGGCATTCCGCATTCTCTGCTGCCGGCGCTTTTCATCTTCCGTCTGCCTGTCCCGCAGCGCCTTGCCCAGCTTGAACAGATAACTGATCAAATTGTACACCATGTATATAAAAACGGCGATGAACAGTATCTTCAATAATTGTGCGATAACCATGACAGCATACTCCCGGAAATCAATGAGCGGGTCAATGCTCTCCACCCTTCCTCATTATGTCAAGCAGCTCTTTAACCGCTTCGGGGAGACCGATGAATATCGACCGGGAAATGATGGAGTGCCCAATATTAAGCTCGGCCAGGCCGCGCGACGCGAGCACCGGGGCCAGGTTGTACCGGTTCAGTCCATGGCCGGCGTTGATTCCGATCCCGATCTCGGCTGCGTACGCGGCCGCATGGTAAATCCTGTCGAGCTCCCGCTTCAATCCGGAAGGAAGATCTCCGCGCAGGTCGCCGTCCCAGGCGTCGGCAGCCATGCAGTATGATCCGGTATGTATCTCAATATAATCGGCACCTGACTCCTTTGACCGGTACACGGCCTCTTTGACCGGCTCGACGAAAAGAGAAA
>MIBH01000024.1:0-15001 GCA_001829455.1 Spirochaetes bacterium RBG_13_51_14 | reverse complement strand
TTTTCTCCGGCGCGGTCTGGATCTTTTTTTTACTGATTGCGACCTTGACCTTTTTCGGCATGATTGAAACGATGTCAGCGGTGTTTATGTTTTTCCCGTGCGCAATCACCGGAAGCTCGCGAATCACTTCGGTCCCGGATTCATTCTCGAAGAGGCTTTTAACATTCAGTTTTCCCGCATCGACATGGACATCCACGTCATCGGGCGACAGCTGGCGGTAATTCCTCGATCGTATGTAGAGCTCGATCTCCTGATCCTTTATTTCATACTCGTAGTCCCTGTTGATATTCTGTATCTCTGCCGGGACGGTGATCGTCACCAGGTCCTTCAGGTCAGCAATCACCACCTTCACGGTTACCGATATTTCATCGCAGGTGACGTCCCCGCTCTTATCCTTCTTCAGTGCCACCTGAAGTTGCAGATCTCCCGCTTCATTTTGAACAGAAACATCATCCGTCTCGATTGATTCGACATCGTTGATGACCGATTTCGGGCCCGATATCTTCACCCGATCGGGTATAACAATTTTGTCTATGACTATCTTCCCTTTCTGTACCGTCCCCACGATGTTCGGCACAACCATGACCCACTTTTCCTCCATTCTTTCCAGGGTAACGGTAACTTCGCTGTTCACGAGCGAAATCGAGACGTCTTCCGGGACCTGCTGTTTTTCCAGCTGTATCGGATAGTCCTGGGGCTCGCCGGCGAGCGCGTTTTTCAGGTTCACGACAGCCTTGATGTTCTTAACGCTCACTTCTTTCAGGTGCTCCTTCCGCCCTTCAATGAGAATGGTCGCGTATCTCTCGGACATCTTCGATACTGCCAGTTGGAACGGAACGTTCTTCGCCGTGATAGGGATCTTGAATCTGAGATTCTCGGTCCTGCCGCTGACGATGAACGCCCAGAGGATCACGGCCAGGAGCAGGCAAACGGCCTTGGCGAGAAAATCCTTTTCCCTCAGAACTGACACTATTTTTTCTTGTATGATACTTTTATCCATGGCGTCATTCAGCGCCTTTTTTCGTCGGTATGCGGTACTTCTCTTCATACGCCGTCTTGGGGTTCATATAGAAGAGAATCATGTTCTTGAGATCCGGAACCCTCACCTTTGAAAAAAACTTCCCGTTCACCATGATGGATATACTGCCGGTCTCCTCCGAAGTGAGGAGGACCAGAGCGTCGGTTTCCTCCGCGATCCCCAGGGCCGCCCGGTGCCGGGCGCCGTGCTGCTTCTTGAGTTGCTTCGAATCACTCAGGGGCAGATAACACGCCGCTGCGGAGATTCGCCCCTCCTGGACGATGATAGCCCCGTCATGGAGCGGGGTCAGCGGGAAGAAGATGGTGCGGATAAATTCCTCGGATATATCCCCGTTCACCTTTACACCGGATTCTGCGTAGCTCCGCAGGCCCGTATTCCGCTCGATCACGATAAGCGAACCGACCTTCTCCTCGGACATCGACACCAGTGCGTTCACCAGCTCGTCCAGGGGAAAGGGCTCCTTCCCGATATCGGTGGCGATCCAGTTGCGCTGGCCGAACTGAGTGATGAGACGCCGCAATTCTGGCTGGAACAGGATAATGACCGCGATCACCACCGAGGACGCGATGTTCGTGATGAGCCAGTCCAGCGTGTCAAACCGCAGAAATTTCGCCAGGATGGCCACCACGATAATGATCATCACGCCCTTGAGGAGCTGAATGGCCCGCGTATTGGCCAGGAACCGGTAGACCAGGTAGAAGATGAATGCCACCAGGACTATGTCTATCACGTTCCGAAAATAATCCCAGAAGGTCTTGATGAAATTGGTGAAATCATAAACGAGCTCATTCATACCGTTGCGAAACCCTCTTCAGCATTTCTAGGCTTTCCAGAGCCAGGCGGTGCTCCCTGACGTCGTGGACCCTGATAATGTCCGCGCCGTTCAGGACCGCGGCCGCGTTCAGGGCGATGGTCGCAGGGAGCCGATCTTCATCACTCTCATAGAGCTTTCCAATTAATGACTTTCGCGACAGTCCCACGAGCACCGGGTGTCCGAGCTTCTTGAACTCGGGGATATTTTGTATTATACGGTAATTATCTTCCAGCGTTTTCCCAAAACCGATGCCGGGATCAACGATTATTTTACTCTGGTCGACTCCGGCGGTCACCGCCTTCCGCGCCGCCTCGCCCAAAAACACGCTTATCTCCCCGATCAGGTCGCCGTAGCGGGGATTCAGCTGCATCGTATCGGGCCGGCCCTGGATATGCATGAGAATGAGGCCCGCCCCGTGCTCCGCTACGGTTTTCGCCATCTCCCCGTCAAACGTGAGGCCGCTGATGTCGTTGACAATCGAGGCTCCCGCCTTCAGGGCCGCGCGCGCCACCGCAGCCTTGTTCGTGTCAACCGACACGGGGATGCCGATATCCGCCGCGATCGATTCAATGACCGGGCACACCCGATCTATTTCCTCGCCGGCAAGCACCGGCTTTGAGCCCGGTCTGGTGGACTCGCCGCCGATATCGATGATATCGGCTCCTTCCTCCCGTATCCGGTACGCACGTTCAATCGCCTTCCCGGTATGGAAAAACGCTCCTCCATCATAAAATGAATCGGGCGTAACGTTCAATATTCCCATGATGCGGCAAATGCTCAACATTCACCTCAAAACAGAAACGAAATTGAAACGATGTGGTTGTATCCGTTGTCGATATTATCTATGGTCAATGCATACGAAACGTCAAACTGAACGATGTGCAGGGTCATGCCGGTTGAAAAGGCCAGGTTCTGCATCCCCAGGTAGACCGAAGCCCACTTGGTGATGTCGTACTGGATACCGATGCCGTAGCCGAACGATTTCTGCTCCAGGTGCTTGATGCCGCTCAACGACAGGGTGAAGTTCCGGTTCGTTATAAGGGCAATGCCGAGCCGCAGGGTTGGATACCCTAAATCGTACTTTTGTCGCACGCCCAATCTTTCTTCCAGCGGATACAGTCCCCCGCCCAGGTCCTGGACCAAGAAACCTATCTTCAAAAAGGGAAGCACGTACACCTGGGTGCCGATATCGACGGCGCCGCCCATATAGTTGCTGTTGCCAATCTTTTCGTAGAGGGCCTTTGCGGTAACACCGAAGGAGGCCACCCCCAGGGACACGCCATACGAAAGGTAGAAGGCCGACCCAGCGTACATCAGCTCTCCGGTTTTCACGCCGCTGAAATCCCTCCGGTCGATACCCTGGGAGAGTATGGAATATAACCCGATGCCCAGGACGCCTTTGGGAAGATTGATGGCCGCCCCTACGAATCCGGCGTTGCGCTCCACATCGAGCAGGGCGCCGGTGATGCCGACCTGTACCGAGAAGCTTTTATCTTCCTCGGAAAACTTGATCAGGTCGCTCTCTTTGATCTCGTCCACCTTGCCCTTCTGGGCCAGGTCTTTTATCTCGCCTTCGGTCGTCAGCTGCGTGTGCCGCAATTCGGTGAGACCCGCCGGATTCCAGTAGATGGAATACACGTCATCCACTATCACCTCGGCGGTCCTGCCCATTGCCACATATTTCGCGCCGACCCAGCCGCCGCGCGTGTAGGACCCCCGGCTTCCCGCATCGGAAGCAAGAAGGTCGGCGGCCCGCATGAGAATGAAGCATGCGATCATTGCCCGGAGTATTAAATTCATAGCATTCAATTCAGTCCCGCGCCGGTCCGCCATTAATATTGCACCAGTATCCGTATCAACTTCTTGCCATAGAGCCCGGTCAGGATATTCTCGGCTTCCACCTTGATGATATACATGCCCGGACTCACCGTTGTCCCCCGTTCATTCCTTCCGTTCCAGATGACCGGATATCCCGGGAATGTCCCCGAATACACGTCATCTCCGTTGATATCATATATATGTATCTTAATCTTGTTAAATGTTATTCCCGACTTATCCTCGATCTTCAGCACGCCGAAGTGCGGATTATAGGGGATCGGGTACGCGATGACGGTTATCATATTGTACGGATAGGACGCTGGAGCGAGCGATACAATAAAGCCGATGATGAAAGATGTTAATAATTTCTTCTTCATACAGGATTCTCGAAGCTGCGTTTCGGCCATCGAATTCTATTGAAGAAGATCATATCAACACAATGCGGTCAACAAATATTTATCAAACCCGCACCAGGAAGAATTTTTTTTCTGATTTTTTTTCACCATGTTGAGTAAGATCGGCGGTACGAATTCTTGAACTCGCGCACGCGCAATCATGTCTCGGAGGAAGATCCGTCATCCGGTCCCGCGGCTGTATCGAATGCGGCATGCGCCTGCTCGACAATGCGCCACACCGTCCGCTCCAGGCCTTCCGTCATGCCGGCCGAGCGGCAGGAGCCGCCATCCATGGCGAAGTGTACGAGAAATTCGATATTCCCCTTGGGACCCCTGACGGGCGAATGGACAAGACCCTTCACGATCAGTCCCTTTTCAGCGAGTACCGAAAGAACGCGGGTCAGGATGACGGCGTGAGCCTCTTTATTACGCACAACACCTTTTTCATGCTCACCCGCCTCCGCCTCGAACTGGGGTTTCACCAGCATGACTCCTTCGGCCGGTGAAAAAACCTTTCGTATCGCATCGAAGATTTTTAAGATTGAGATAAATGAAAGGTCAGCGGCAACAAAATCAACGGGATCAGAAAAATTATCTCTTTTCAAATACCGTACGTTTGTTTTTTCCATTACCGCGACCCGGGGATCCTTTCTCAGCGAGAAATCAAGCTGTCCGTATCCAACATCCACCGCGTACACTTTTTTCGCACCCTCCTTAAGCATACAGTCGGTAAAGCCGCCGGTGGAAGCGCCCAGGTCCGCGGCCACCCGTCCCGCCAAGGAGATGCCGAAAGCATTCAGTGCGTGCTTCAGCTTCTGTCCGCCCCGGCTCACGTACAATCCTCCCGGCCTCCGTACGGAGATTTGCTCTGACCCCGTAACCGGCCTCGACGGATCCGTGACGGTTTCGCCGTTCACCGTTACCCAGCCGGCGATTATCTCACGTTTGGCCTTTTCACGGGTCTGGGACAGGCTGTTTTGCGACAGATACAAGTCAAGACGCGTCATTTCATCAGCGAAAGCAATCGTTGCGCGAGGCTCTCCGCGTCGATGCCAAATTTCCTTAAAAGTTGTTCGTTCGAGCCGTGCGGCACAAAACGGTCCGGAAACCCGGCGCAGAAGAGAATCTTTCTCCTGAGCTCGGGCCTGATCGACAGGAGCAGATACTCGCCCGCACCTCCGGCCACAACGCCATTCTCGAGTGTAATCGCGCATTTCACGTTTTTCAGCACGCGCTCTATTCCCCTGATATCCAGCGGCTTGATTGTAAGCATGTTAATGATCGATGTGCTGATCCCCCGTTTCAGGAGAAGGGTGCGCACCTGACGCGCGATCGGCACCATGTCGCCGAAAGTGAAAATGGCCAGGTTCCGTCCGGCGGTGAGCCTCTTTATTTTTCCCGGCGTGAACGGCCGGTGCGTATCGAACCTGAAACCGGCCGGATTGACTCCGCCGCGGGGATAGCGTATCGCCACGGGACCGTGTTCATGCCCCGCTGCGAAACAGATCATGTCCCGGAGTTCCTCGCCGGTCGAGGGAGCGAGGAGCATGAAGTTGGGAATGTTCTTGATGATTGCGATGTCGAAGAGTCCGTGGTGGGTTTCCCCGTCCTGGCCGACGGCGCCCGCCCGGTCTATCAGGAGCCTGATCGGCAGATTCATGATACCGACGTCATGGATGAGCTGATCCACCGCGCGCTGGAGGAAGGTCGAATAAATCGACACGAAGGGCTTCAGGCCGCTCTTCGTGAGCGCGCCCGCAAAGGTGATGGCGTGCTGTTCGGCGATGCCCACGTCAAAAAACCGCTCGGGCGACTTGTTCTCAAACTCGTACAGGCCCGTGCCCAGCTTCATGGCGGCCGTAATGGCGATGATTGTTTTATCCCGCGTCGCAAGATGAGCCAGCGTCTTGCCTGCTATCTCCGAATAAGAGAGTACGGCGCCTCCACCCGTAATGCCGGTTGCCCGGTCGAAAGGCCCGATGCCGTGGAAACGGGCGGGATTCATTTCCGCGGGGAGGTATCCCTTCCCCTTTTTCGTAAGGATGTGGATGATCTTGGGACCGTAATTTATCTGTTTTACCCGCTCAAGTATTCCAATGAGCAGTGAGATATCGTGACCGTCAACCGGTCCAAAGTACCGGACTCCCATATCCTCGAAGAGCTGGCCCGGGATTATCATTTTCTTGAAGCTCTCGAAGAACCGGTAAATGAAGTTGAATAGGGCGCTCCCAAACCGGGGAATCCCCTTGATGAGATCCATTGATTTTCTCCTGATCCGGTTGTACATGGAGCCGGTGATGATCCTGGTGAGATACTTGGACATGGCGCCCACATTCTCGTTGATGGAGTGCTCGTTGTCGTTCAGGATGATAATGAGGTCGGTTTCCATTTGGCCGATCTGGTTGATCGCCTCAAAGGCCATGCCTCCGGTGAGCGACCCGTCGCCGATAACCGCGATGACCTTGTGCTTTTTCCGGGTGAGGTCCCTGCCGACGGCGGCGCCGCAGGCCAGCGACAGGCTCGTGCTGCTGTGGCCGGTGTCGAATGCGTCAAATTCCGACTCGTGCGACTTGGGGAAGCCGGAGATCCCGCCATACTGACGGATACTCCTGAAGGCCTCACGCCTACCGGTCAGGATCTTGTGGGCATAGCACTGGTGTCCGACGTCCCAGATTATCATATCCCGTGGCGTATTAAAGACATAGTGCAGCGCGATGGTGAGCTCGACAACGCCGAGAGACGATGCGAGGTGCCCGCCGTTTTTTGAAATCACCTCAAGGATATACTCGCGCACCTCATGGGCCAGCTTTTCCAGCTCGCCGATGGGTAGCTTCCTCAGATCCCTGACGTCGTTGATCTTTTCAAGAATCATGGCCGTTACCTGTCGGACCCCACTGCCCCCGGGGACCGGGGGATTTTACGTTGTTATCCGAGTGATGCGCTCCGTCCTGCCGTTGTTGTTTATATCAAATACCACCGCGTTTACCTTGCAGTTCCCCTCGGCGACTTCAAATCTGACTCTGGTGAAGGTCAGGAAGCGCTTTACTGAATTCTCCTTGTTTATGCCGATGACCGAGTCGAAGGATCCGGTCATGCCTATATCGGTTATGTAGCCGGTTCCCGCAGGCAGAATATCTTCGTCGGCGGTCATGACGTGTGTGTGAGTGCCGAAGACCGCGGATGCCCTGCCGTCAACATGCCAGCCGAATGCCCTTTTCTCTGAAGTCGCCTCTGCGTGAAAATCGACAATAATGATGTTCACGGAATCCTTCAACGAATCGTACAGTGTGTTAAATTTCTGGAAGGGGCAGTCGATCGGCTCCATGAAGAGCCGGCCCTGCAGGTTGATGACACAGATCTTGAATCCTTTACGCTCAATGATGTGATAACCGTGGCCTTTGACGCCGGCCGGATAATTGGCCGGACGAAGGAGGGCCGATTCCGAGTCCAGTATTTTCAGAACCTCGTTGTTGTCCCAAATGTGATTGCCGCTGGTTATGACGTCAACACCGATGGACAGGAATTCCTGGACGATGTCGGGCGTTATGGATCTGCCGCCCGCGGCGTTCTCCCCGTTGACGATGACGATATCGGCCCGGTGCGTGTCGATGAGACCCTGCAGCTTGTCCTTCAGTATCAGGCGCCCCGGGCGGCCGACCACATCGCCGATTGCGAGGATGTTCAGGGTTTGTTTCATATATAATACTGAAATCAGTTATTTTATGCTATCAATGTTAACGTCAATATTCCTCCCCCTTGATGGGGGAGGGTGGCATACGGCATTATCATATACGAAAACCTATTTCGCATACTCGATAATCCGCGTCTCGCGAATGACCGTCACCTTCACGATGCCGGGGTACTTGAGTTCGGACTCGATTTTGTTTGCCACTTCCTTGGCGATTCCCTCTGCCTTCTCGTCGCTCACGATTGAATTGTCCACGATGACGCGCAGCTCGCGCCCGGCCTGTATGGCGTAACACTTCTCCACGCCTTTGAATCCCAGGGCTATCTGTTCGAGATTGTCCAGCCGTTTGAGGTATGTCTCGAGAGATTCCTTCCGGGCGCCGGGACGAGACGCCGATATGGCGTCGGCCACCTGCACCAGTACGGCCTCGAAGGAATCGGGCTCGCGGTCGTTGTGATGCGAAGCGATGGCGTTTACGCATTTGTCGTTTTCACCGAACTTCTTGGCCATCTCAGAGCCGACGATGGCGTGGGCGCCTTCACCCTCGACCACGCTCCCCTTCCCCACGTCGTGGAGAAGGCCGGCCCGCTTGGCTAGCTGCACGTCGAGCTTGAGCTCTCCGGCCATGATGCCCGCCATGTTGGCGACCTCAAGGCTGTGGGATAGCACGTTCTGACCGTAGCTGGACCGGTATCTCAGCTTGCCGAGATTATAGAGCGCTTCCTTGGACAGGCCCGTAATCCCGAGCTGGTAGGCGGCCTTTTCGCCTTCATCGAGCATGGTCTCCTCGATTTCGGCGGTAACCTTCTCAACCACTTCCTCGATGCGCGCCGGGTGTATCCTGCCGTTCTGGATCAGACGCTCGAGGGACAGACGCGCTATCTCCCGCCGCACCGGGTCAAAACCGGATATGACCACCACCTCAGGCGTATCGTCGATGATCATGTCGACGCCGGTGAGGTTTTCCAGAGTGCGGATGTTCCTTCCCTCCCGGCCGATAATTCTGCCCTTCATCTCATCCGAGGGGAGAGACACCGTGGTGATGGTGCTCTCCGAGGTGTAATCCGAGGCGTTCCGCTGGATCGCTGTGATGATGATCTCCTTCGCCTTCTTTTCCGCAGCTCGTTTGGCCTCTTCTTCGATCTTATTGATCACCTTTGAGGCCTCGAACCGCGTCTCGTTTTCCAGGTTCTTCATGAGCACCTGCTTGGCTTCATCCGAGGTCATGCCCGCGACACGCTCAAGCTCCTTCTTATGCCGATCGAATTCCTTTCTGAGCTCTTCCTCTTTCTCCTGGTTTTCCTGCTCCTTGATTTTCTGGACTTTTTCCTGTTTGTCTATCTGCTCCAGACGCTTGTCGATTGTCTCTTCCTTCTGCAGCAGGCGTTTCTCGATGTTCTGCAGCTCCTGCCGGCGGTCGCGCTGCTCTTTTTCCACCATATTCTTCTCTTTAAGAAGCTGATCCTTGGCTTCCAGGAGCAGCTCCTTCCGCTTGTTCTCAGCGTCCTTTATGGCGTCCTGCAAAATCCTCTGGGATTTTGCTTCGGCGGAGCTGAGTTTTATCCTGCCAAGATATGCGCGGAATGCATATCCCGCAATTCCTGCTATGGGGAGCAAAATAATAATCACGATTGTTAGCAACGTCATACAGTACCTCCCGTCCCTCTTGTGTATTACCCCGGATCGGGCAGAACGCAGCGAATGCGGATGCCGGCCCGGGACGCCATCCACGGTTCTCCTAAACGCGTGGACGGAGAGCATGCATTGGCTCGCATGCCGTCACGACAATGGCTGGTTGTTTCCGTATGATCAGAAACGTTCTTGGGAGTATTTTTGCTGGATCTTATCTATGACGAATTGAGGGACGAGACTGGTGAGATCACCATTGAAGCTCGCGATTTCTTTGACCATCTTGGAGGATATGAACGCATATTCACCTTTGGTCATTAAAAAGATAGTTTCAATTTCAGGGTTCAGTTTACTGTTGACCGTGGCGATTGCCATCTCATATTCAAAATCAGTTATGTTCCTTACCCCGCGAATAATATAGTATATTCCTTTTGCTTTGCAAAACTCAACCAGTAACCCTACAAAAGAAACTACCTCAATGGAGCTGTCATCCTTATAATAATTATTTATGATCTCTAACCTCTCTTCAACCGAGAACAGAGGTTGTTTCTCGCGATTTATCGCTATTGCCACTACCAGTTTATCACAGATCCCTTTAGACCTCTCGATAATATTTAAATGTCCATTGGTCAGAGGGTCAAAAGATCCTGCATAAATTCCAACTCGCATATTGAATCCAAATACTCCAGCCATTGCTAATTTAACAGGTGCTTAATTTCTGTCAAGAATTATATTTATCCGCTATTTTTGTCTTAGATGACAATATTCCGTATAGGAAATCGTCATTATGCACGGATTCAGCATGCCTATTTGAGGCATGCCGTACCCCATCAAGCGGCAGGGAATTCAATCGAAAATCTATTAATAGAATAAATCTGTACCGATCCCATGATTCCGCCGCTACATCCTGTTCCCGGACATAAACGTCACCGCCCCGATATACCGCTTCCGCCAGTATGCTTTATCCATATCAGCGAAAGAAACCTTTTTGCCTGAACGGGGCGCATGAATGAACCGGTCATCACCACAATAGATGCCCACATGGGACAGCCTGCGCTTGCGTGATGTCCTGAAAAATAACAGGTCGCCCGGCTTCACCCTCTCCAATCCGATCTTTTTCCCCGCTTTATACTGGCGTACCACCGAGCGGGGAAGCAGAATTCCATTCCGCTGATACACGTACATGACATATCCGGAGCAGTCGAAACCCCGGGGTGTTGCACCGCCCCGCTTGTACCGCACACCCAGGTATCGCTCCGCGGTCCGGACGATCCGGTCCCTCTCATTCTTGTTGTAAAACCAGCCGTTCCGCCAGCTGTCCCGGTAAAAACTCCCTTCGGGAGTACATGATGACGCAATCAGGGAAAAAACAATGATAATTGGAAATGACCATTTCATCTCAATATGAATATCGGAGATTCTGCAGGGTTTATTATGCAAAATTAGTGCTGGGCAGCGATTGATGGAAGCTTTTTTCAGCTTATGTGTGAATAGCCCGTTACATCATCAGCCGTAGGATACGAAAGCAGTGTATGAACATGAAAAGGCGCGCATAGCGCCTCCAGGTCGGCGAGAGCCGCATGACGATAGTCATTCTGGCTTCTGCAGATAGAGCTGTTCAAATTCCTTCCGGGTATGAATTAAAAATATTTTATTCAGTTTCGCCTTGTTGAATATACGGTCAATCGAATCGTTCAGATCGAAAAATATCAGTTTTATATTATGTGTCTTTGAGTTATGGAGGAACTTCACGAAGGTGCCGATGGCTGAAGAATCGATAAAGGTCATCTCCCGGCAGTCAATTGCTATCACGTCGGGGATGGTGGCGACCAGGGTGTTCCAGGTTTCCTCAACCTGCCGGACGTATCCGAGAAAAAATTCACCTCGTATTTTTACAATCTTCAACTTTCCCCGATCATCGACATCGATTGAGACCACTTGTTTCTCCTGACAGAAAAAATTTAGAGGTGTGCGCCCCGGCCGCCGGTCAATATATTTTAACTGCCCGGAACAAAATAATTGACCAATATACTCGTCCATACAATAATAATACTATGCTAACACAACAGTCAACAAAATAATTTTTTTAAGGTACAACTATGAAGATTATGGAGGGAGGTCTTGAAAACATCAAAGGGTTCGCCTTTTCGGCGCTTGAATGCGGAATCCGCTATCCGGGTAGGTTGGATTACTGTCTGATGGCCGCCGACCATCCATGCAGCGCCGCCGGTGTGTTTACCACCAACCAGGTTTCCGCGGCGCCAGTCAAACTGTGCCGGGAGCGGATCGCGAATCCCGTCAGGGCGATCCTCATAAACGCCACCAACGCAAACGCCTGCACCGGAATCCAGGGATACCACGCCGCCGAAGAACTGACCGGGGACATAGCCGCGCGGCTTGGTGCTCCTGCGGCATCGGTCCTCATGGCCTCCACCGGCATCATCGGCCGGCAGCTTCCCTTTACAACGATGATGGACGCACACCAGAAACTGGTCGAGTCGCTGTCCCGTGATAATGGCAGGCTGATTCCGAAGGCCATCATGACGACCGACACCGTGCCCAAACAGGTATGCGTGTCTTTCAACACTTCTGCGGGTACCTTCAGTATGGCCGGGACCGCCAAGGGCGCCGGCATGATAGCGCCCGACATGGCGACGCTCCTCTGCTTCATCATCAGCGACGCACCCGTTGAACGCCGGACCCTCGCCGCCCTGTTCAGGAAAAACATCGGCGCGACGCTGAACGCCATTACCATTGACGGCGACATGTCAACCAATGATACCGCCATCATTCTGTCGCCGCGGTCCGATGCGCCCCTGACCGCGGACGGTGACCTCAACGCATTCGAAGAAGCGCTCCATACCGTGCTGGCGCGCCTGTCCGAAATGCTCATTGACGACGGCGAGGGGACGACGAAGCGGGTTCGAATAACCGTCAAGAACGCGAAATCCGACGCCGACGCTACGCGCATAGCGCGGGCGATCGCGGAATCGCTCCTGGTAAAGACCGCCTTCTTCGGCAATGATCCCAACTGGGGCAGAATCGCCGCGGCGGCGGGCCGTTCCGGCGCAGCGGTGGATGAACAGGCCCTGAGCATATCCTTCGACGACATGTCCCTGCTGGCACGCGGCACGCCGGTTGAATTCGATCCGGATGGTCTGGTGAAGATCATGGCTAAAAAAACCTTTGAGGTTACGGTTGACATCGGCCTGGGGGAATCGGGCTGGTCTATACTCACCACTGACATATCGCTGGACTACGTCAGAATCAACGCGGAGTACTCCACCTGACCGTGACCCTTTCTCCCGCGATAATCATATCGGAGGGACGGTGATTCCTGCGTGACACGGCTGATGATAATCGGCAACTATTGCGGCATACCGATATGGATCTAATTTGAAGTTGACAATAATACCGATGCCGGATACAGTATTGTAAACAGAGCGACGGGCTAACAGATGTTGTTATGTTGAAAAAAATCGTACTATACACCACGCTCCTCATGGTGCTCTCATCTGCGGCCTCGGCGAAGATGCAGAAAGAAAAGATACTCGTATGTAATCTCGCCATCACGTTCGAGAAAAGCATTATCATCGATGAAGAAAAAAAGGCGGAGGAAGAGCAGTATGATTACTTCTCCTTCATTGTCCCCCACGCCCTGGCGCAGAACCTGAACGCTTCGGGGATGTTTGAAGCACAGAAAATAGATCGCGTGCTGCCGATCAGGAATTTCGGCAGCGATTTATTCTATTCCGAAGTGGATGAGCTGGGCAAACAATATAACACCCGGTATATCATCACCGGAAGGGGAACGGTCCGGGGCAGAAAGCTGACCGTTGAACTCGCTCTGGTCGACATCAGGGAAAGAAACTTTTGGGCGATCACCGGGGAGAGCTTTGAGACCGGCGCGGAGCTGAAAACCATCATCAGCGATCTTACCGCCGAAATAGAGCGGAAGATCGCCCCATTGCGCAAGCAGGAACGGAAGGAAACAAAAGAACTGACGGAATCCCCCTTCATGAAGGCGTACCGGGTGATGGATGATTTTTCCTTCGGTCTGAAAACGGGCCGGTTTTTCATCAAGGGCCCTTTCTCACGGATTTACGAGGACGCGGAATATCTGACGCCCTACCTGTCCTACGACATATTGAAATGGCTCGGCGTTTCAGCAGAGGCCGATTATCTGGCCGCCGACAACGGGGCGATCATCGTGAGGAATCACTCCTCGCTCTCCTTCTGGGGAGTTACGCTCAACGCGGTTTTCTCATACCATGTTTTCCAATACTTCGGCGTGAAATTGACCGCCGGCTGCGGCGCCTCCATAGGAAAGATATATCTTTCCAGCACGGACAATCCCCTCTCGGGATTGGTCAAGCACAAACAATCCGTCGATCCATACCTCACCATAGCGGCGTCATTCATTCTCCTCTTCAGGCCACTGGAGCTCCAGTTCGGCACCGGGTATAAATCTGCGTTTTTCAAAGGCAAGTCCCTTTCACTGCTGACGGTATTTTTCGGGATCGGGTACCACCTGTAGCATAACGGCGCGCAGTAATTATCAACACTTCTCCATTAACGGATTTTTAACGCCCCGGCCGGAAATTCTAACAATCCCCTAATCGGGGAACCGACTTTTTTAATCTCTTTCGAATTTACCATTACCCGAATATTTTGTACCTTGCAGGTATAGACACTGGCACAATTTCACCTGAGCCGGATTTTGCGGAGGTGTGTCACATGGAAAAAAATGTTACCATATCGCGGTGCCTGCTCCCTGCGCTCATAGCCCTGTCCGCAATCACGGCTCCGGCCGCAGCGCATGAAGCGGAACGGCTCCCCGATATAAATAAAGTTCTCGCCGCCTATGGATGCATCGAAAACGGGAAATACAATTACGGCGCCTACGTGGTGACCAAGGCGTCCCTCCTGGGCGACCCTGACAATATTTCCCACATTGAGGGAATGAAGGATCTGCTCGACACGCCCGAGGAATTCATAACGGCGTCTTATTACCGTGACCTGCCGGTCATGAGCGAAATGCGCATAATAATAGACACGGAACTGCCGCGGGGAAAAATCGGCGCCCTGAGACTCGCGTCAATGTGGCTGAAAAAGTGCGCGGAGGATAGGGACAATTACGGGAAATACATGGTTGCTGTTAACATTATTAAAGAAAAATCAGAATTATCGGATAAAGAATTCAGGAGTTATTTCAATAAAGCCATTGAAAATAAGATTCACAGAATAGCCATGGATAACCTCGGCTCATTGTTTCCGCAAAAAAATATATATAATGAGATAATCGTTCCGGTCATTGCTTATTACACTATTCCGAATATAGAAAACGAAAATAATCTCGTTAATGCCGGAGTAAAATTATTTAACGAAAATAAATTAAAAGGGGATGGATTCATCAATACTTTGATAAAATTAAATGATAAATTCGCGATAAAGATAATCAACGAAATTCATGGAAAAAGAACGAATAAAACTAAATAAAATAAAGAAAACAATCATCCACATGATGGACCTGGATATATCAACGCTGCATGACGAGGACCCCCATGAATTATGATTATATTGCAGTTACTCTATTCTTCGCTTTGTTAATTACGGCT
>MIBH01000023.1:145855-153479 GCA_001829455.1 Spirochaetes bacterium RBG_13_51_14 | reverse complement strand
TATATACGAGTGGGATTAAATAAAATGATAAAAAAATCATGGGTCAGAGTAAAAAAGTTTATTTATGTATACAATAATAGTCATAGAGAATAAAGGGGTCAGAGTAAAATACTGTCTTGAATGAATGCCAGAGCAAGACCAAAATATTTTTATTGCCTTGCGAGGCATAATAATATATTATCATCGTAGAAGGTATTTTATGGAAGACTTTCTTGAAAAGAGCATGGAGTCGAATAAGGAGAATGAGAGGCTGGCGGGTGCCGAAGATGACCTGCTTAAAACCCAACTGATTGATTTCGATGAGCTCCTAAGAAATAATGAGCTTCAGTTGGTAGCACAGCGTCTATCTGAGGGGGCTTTGGAGATGGCCGATTTCATGAAGAAGGATATCATCGACCGTTTCTTAGATTTCGTATTCTTCAAAGTGCAGACTGGGAATATGGATATACCGAGTATGGCCTACCCGACCAAACGCATGCTGGATAACGAATTGGAAAAGAAGGTAATTGAACTCATCAATAAACATCTGTACCCGGAGATAATATTTCGTCTTCTGAAATTTTTCACCCGAAATGTCCATGAAGCAGATACGAACCTATACATTGCAAATCTTGTTTATTCAGAAGTTATCATCAAGTCCATCTACGATACCTACCAGATGTTCAAACGGGACATCTTTGTAGGCAATCGAGACAAGAGGACATTGAATGTGAAACGGATTCAGCAGTATTCTTCACGGTCAGAAAATAAACTGTCATCACCCCTTGATGCGGCAGCGCGAATGAAGTATATACTTGAATTTTTTCTTATAAAATATGACGTTACACATCTTTATACGAGAGAGGATCTCCTGCTTTACAAAGTCGATAGACCTGATTCCGATTAACATCCCCGATGGCCGATGATCTTTTCTACAACATCGTTCTTATTAAGCTTTACCTCGTTGATGTAGATATTATCATACCGCTGTGAATCTTTAAAGGTGGACTCATTGTAACGCGGCTTATAGGTGCGTATCAACCAGAACATTATGTCCTGCTTGTCAAGGAGATTCCCTTCATCAATAATAGTGTATTTGTAGTAGAGGCGTGAGAGGTCAAGTTCTTTCACGATTTCCGGGTACCGAGTGACGAAGGGATCCATGAATTTTTTAAATCCAACCCGGCAGCCATCCCGATGGCAGCTATAGAAGATGATGTAATCCATCTTCGACTGGTTGAAATACACAAGGCTTATTATTCCGGTCAGTTCGGGCATTTTCCGCATGGCATCAAACTTATCATACGGGTAGACCGGTGACCAAGCGAGAGTAAAATAAACATCTTTACCTATTACTGTTTTTTTCATAGGGCTACTTTTTCCTTTTTTTAGTCATCTGATGTATCAGAATGTTCAGTTCAGATATTAGCATCTGGTTCCGATTCCGAATGTCGATTTCTTTATAAAGGCGGAACCGGGTGCGGAAATCCATGATAAAATAATTCGAAATGAAGTCAGTCATCTGTGCTGGATCGACAATGTAGTTCAGCAGCTTTATCAGCTTATCGGATTCATCGACGTTAATCAAAAATATTAGTTCTTGAGATTTTTTCCGCAACTCGTCTCCGAGGGAGTCATAAGGTTCGATTATCTGAGAATTGATAAATTCAAATTCACCGTACGTATATTTTATTATCTTTTTCATGCTGACCCGTGAAAGACCTTTCAGTGTTATTTTTATCGCCTCGCCGCTGGTCTGTATGTCAATGACTTCTGATAGTGTCGCCAATCTTTTCCGGTTCCAGAGCAGGTCAAGTCTTGAGCGGATGGTAAAGGCGATCAACCGCTCTCCTTTCTTTATTGCTTTTGCTTCTCCAGTTGGCTTAACGAAAACTGTCAATGTACAATACGGAAATAACACTTTTTTTTTCAGATAAAATAATTTTAGCGTATACCTGTCCATGACGATTGTTTGATGCTCTGATCGCCGTCCATTGTTTAGCGACTGAAGTCTCCAACAGTGTTATGGCGCCTTGAAAAATCTGTTGCACCGCCCTGGATCTTATTTGTGTGCGAGATCGCGAAGACAGTTCAGGCACCATATATCTTTCAACAGTTTCCTGGGAATATCAGAGCGGCAAGTTATATTTTTTAGAAAAGTGCATATTTGTCAACCGGTATATTTAGAATATTGGATCAGAACAATTTTTTCAATATGGTGAATTCATATAGCTTCAGGTGAATGAACATGCATGGTGGGTTAAGAATCGCGAAAAATAATGTCTTGGCTAACGACTGCAAAGAGGGATTCGTTTTGCTACTAGATAAGGTTTGCGAATAAATGTCGGATACCGAGATCTGGATGGTAAATAGATTGAAATCAGGATTGACCGCTGAAGTGGTGGAGAAGAATCGACGGTCGTAGGGAATGTTTTCCGAAATAAACCTTGGCACCATATGGGAATATAGTTTCACGAGGCACTTTTGAGTTTGAAAATTAGAAAGTCTATTATTTTCCAGTGAGGAATTCCCTTGCTCGAAGGACTACTGTGACTTGATACCGCCTGACTTCGCAATGACGCGGATAAAAAGGAAGCCGAAATTAGAAAGACTTTCACCTTCTCTGAGATATATCCGTTTGATGATGAAGGCGCAGGCGAATTTTTTCATATCCATGCTTTTTATGATTTTAAAAAGATTGCTGAATCGTTCCTCAAAATATACGATAAACACCTTGGTAAGAAACAGGTCGATCTGCTCTTGAGTTTGCCCGGAATAGAATTTGGAGAATGACTCTTTACGGTCGAAATATAAAAATTTTTCCGCGAACGTCTTGATACCGTAGTCCTGCACAAGAAGATAATCCACCACATCGAGCGCATCTGAACCGAGCTTTGTCATATCGGACCTGAGCTTGAAAGCCTGGAAGAGAAGTGCGACTTTTTCTCTAATGGATTCTTCCGGGATGTCATGTGCTGTTTCTCGCATCTCAGGATTAAAAATGCCAGTAATAATTTTTTCAATCAGACTTCCATACTGACGGCCGAAGGGTGTCAGCATCATCCGATCGGTGAAGGTGTTCGTTCTGACACGCTTGGTGGAATTATCGGGGAACAAGACGGAATCGCCCGGGACCGATTCCCGCGTTGTCTGCATCCGATTATACATGATGGCGTGAAGTTTATCCAGCGTCTCACGGACCTTGTTCCCGATCTCGCTGATAGTTAGACCCCGGTCCCTTTTGATGAGCAAAATCTTTTTTTTCGAAAGATCATCTTCGTTGAAAAAGAATTTCATGTACGTGCGTTCATTCCAGTATTCTGGGCGATTCAGCAGGGTTGTATAGGCGTCATGCAGGGATGCAGCGATAATGCCGTGCTGCGCCTTGGTGGAGATGGCAAGCTGCATTTCGCGCAAATCTCTGAACGTTTTCACGTGTCCACGCAACTCATTCAGCGGGATCGCCATTGTGGTATTGTTTTTCCCCATGTTGATATTATACTGTTGGACCTGGTGGGTAAGACGATTTTCGATTATATTTTTCAGGTTTACATAAGATGATATGCTTTCAGGGTTGTCGAAATCTGAAAAAATGTTAGAGATATATTCAATTTCCAGGTCTTTAGAGCCCTTGAGCGCCAGGTTGTAGATACGGGTTATTGCTTGGATGTCTTCAAGGATTTTAACAACCGTTCCTGTCTGGTTGCTGTTCAGGTGGAAATTGAAATTTATGATGCCTGATATCTTGCCCTCGCTGAGAATTTCCGCGTAATCGGTCAGCTTATTAATTATCTTATTGAAGGTGTTGAAGTCAATAAAATCAATTATTTCACTTAACAGGGCGTCCACGCTTCTTTCTGATGTTTCTTCTCGTCTTTTTTCATCCGCCATATTGAAATCCTGCCGATCTTTAGCAGCATTGTACATCCATTAATATGATATGTAAACAAAAAAATATTACTGCGCTTTGGTTCTCTTGAAAACTGAAAAATATTATGGATTTTTAATTCCATCCGTCGGTTTCAGCCTTATTTCTCTGGATGTTTTTTTTTCACGTATCGTTGATGGGGGTATGCGGGCCCGTGCATTACGGAATAAATAATGCTGTATGGAATTAATTATTGACTTTTCATATTTTCATTCTATACGAGCTTATAACCTTCAGGGGAATACATTGCATTCCTGCTGGCTGAAAATCCGCTGAGAGCGTTAATAATACTATATGGCGAATCCGAAAAAAATTCTCATCGTTGAAAACGACGCTCCGTCGGCGGTCCATCTTTCACAGATACTTAAAACATGCGGTTATATGGTCTTCGATCCTGTAGAATCAGGCGCGGCAGCAGTTAAGACTGCCTTCGATCTGTCTCCCGATCTGATCCTAATGGACATAAACCTGGAGGGGGATATCGACGGCATCACTGCTGCCTTGATGATCAAAGAGAGATGCGGAATCCCCTGCATATATTCAACGGTAAGCATGGACGATGCGACGATCAAGAAGACCAGGGGGACAGCTCCTTACGGCTATATCCTGAAGCCGTATGATAAAAACATGATCTGCGCCACAGTGGATATGGCGCTCAATAGAAGTAACCTTGAGAGGCGGCTTCAGGATATTGAGGTGCGGACCGGGGCCGATCTTACTTCCCAACCGGACACCGTGTTTTACATCGATCGGGACGGTGGTTTTGGGGACGAATCCGGGAGGACGGCGGCACGGCATGTATGGACAAAAAAGACCGCGGCCAGGGCGGAAACACTCATCCGTGGCGCCCTGGAAAAACAAATTGCCTCAACATTTCATTACGCGCTGGTTCGTCGGGCCGGTACCAGCTATTACGAAGCCCAGATTGTCCCTGACGGCGGAGAACGGGCCCGGGTTATCGTCCGCGACGTGACACTGATGAAGATGGGTGAGGGCAGGAGATTGAACCGCTCGCATGAGCCGGGAGTCCGGGCCAATAGCCCCACCCGCGAACTGGCCGCGCTCCATGAGGATCTGGAGCGTGAAATCAGTCTGCGTAGGGATTTGGAGCAGAATTGTAAGGTTTTCGGCCATGCTCTCGAGCAGAACCCTCACCTGATTGTCATTGTAAGTAAAGCGGGAATCGTGGAGTACGTCAATGCCGCTTTTACCGATATCTCAGGGTACGACAAGAGTCGGGTGATTGGTACGAACATGAACCGGCACGGAAACCTGATCGTAACTGACCCCGAGATATGGAAAACTATGATCAATACCGATCAATGGAATGGAGAGCTGCACAGCCTGAACAGGAACGGAGACATCTATTTCATGCTTGCCACAACGTCGTCTGTCAGAGACGATATGGGCGAGGCTTCTCATTATATCATCACTGCGGAGAATATCACCGAGGAAAAGCAGGAAAAAATGATCATGGATGAGGTCCGCCAGACGCTTGACAGGTCCGGCCGCGAGTTCCAAAACCGCGATATGGACTGGAAAGAGTGGCAGGAAAGGATGATGGAGCGGAACATTTCCAGGATCGATAAATCCCTCTTCAAACATATCTATAACAGTTTCAGCCGGGGTGCCGGATTCGGCACTTTAATATCGCATATCGACTTGATGTTGTCGAGTGCGGAGCAAGCCGGCGGCAGATACATCGTCGACAGCGGAATGATCGATATGATTCAATCTACCGTGAACATCATCAAAGACGCCTTGAAGACCTTCACCAGCATCAACTGGATTATAAATAATGACTTTGATCTGCAGAAGACCTCCCTCATCGAGCTGTATGAAATCGCGAAGGTGGTCGTAACCACGGTATCAGAATACCGCTCAATCGGCAATAACCGCATTATCATGAATGAATTCAATCCCCGGTTCAAGGACTCGTATGTGAACCTGAACAAGGATTATTTTCCGAGGGCGCTCTATGAGATTCTGATCAACGCGATGAAGTTCTCCAAAAAAAACTCTTACATTACCGTTTTCGTCAGCATCATGGGTAGGAATGCAACGCTATCAGTCATTAATGATCCTGAAAAGAGCGACGACGGCATTATAGGAATCCCCATTGAATATGAAAAGGCGGTCTTTGAGCCCTTTTTCAGACTTACGGGAGTGGTGCATGATCAATATAATACCCTTGAATTCGGACTGGGACTCACCCTGGTTGAAAAGATCGTGGGCAAACACGGCGGTGATGTGACCGCGCGGAATATCATCGACCATTCTGATGCCCGTAGAGAATCACAGGTTAAGGTAAGCGTGTCAATATCCCTGCCGCTGGCTTGACAGTGGGATTTCTGATGTCATCTTCATCATGAATCGATGCAACAGCAGGCTTTATTGCATGATATATGCAGTCTCAAGCCATATTTTTGCGGGCGGCGGCGCGATTTAATTTTTTCTTGAACATGCGGACCCTTCATGTATGATGTCCACCGATTTGCGTTTCGGTGAACATCATCATGATTCTTCGCGTTGAAAATATATCAAAGCACTACCGCATTGCCGGCGTGAAAAAGCAGATTCTCGGCGGGATCGATTTCACCCTTGACGGCGGCCGGATCTGTTCGATAACCGGCACGTCCGGATGCGGCAAGACCACTCTCCTGAACGTTATCGCCGGCATTACCTCCCCTGACAGCGGGACGGTCACCGTGAATAACAGACGCATGATCTACGTCCTGGACGTGCTGGCGTCCCGCCTGCGGAACCGGGAAATCGGCTTTATTTTCCAGACGTTTCGGCTCCTGAATGACGAGACTGTCATTTCCAACGTGCTCCTCCCCGCCCGCATTCGCGGCCGTCTGGGAAGGGAGACCAGGGAACGGGCGGCAGAAATGCTGGAGCGGCTCAGGATTTACCGGTTCAGGAAGATGAAGACCGCCGTCCTGTCCGGGGGCCAAAAGCAGCGCGTGGCGATCGCACGGGCGCTGGTGAATCGTCCGAGTCTGATACTCGCAGACGAGCCGACGGCGAATCTGGATAAAAAAACCGCGCGAGAAATATTCGACATCCTGATCGATCTTAAAAAGGAAGGCAGGGCGGTTCTCATCGTCACGCATGATGACTATATGCACGGGCTTTCAGACAAGGTGTACATCATGGAAAACGGCAGGCTGAAGGTAGCCAGATGATCCAGAGAGCGTATCTTATCCTGAAAGAGATCGGGGGGAGCAGAATGATCAGCTCCGTCGTGCTCCTGTCCGTGGTACTGTCGGTTTTCTCCGTGGGCCTGTTCCGGATCGTCGGCGACAGTCTCGAGCACTATGTCCGCGACCGGTTTGCCACTTCGATCCCGCCCAATACCATCAGAGTATCGATCCGTCAGCCGCGATCATTATTTCTGTTTGAGGTTGATAAGCCGAAAACCGTCGTGATAACCGACCGGGTTATTCGGAACATTTGGAAGATGGGCGGAGTCACCGAGGTCTGGCCGGTCTCAGCGCTCAGGATACCCATCCAGGCCAGGGTCTCGTACATGGGCTTTAATTATCGGAGTGATATCCTCGCGTTCGGCGTTCCGTACCGCCTGGTCGGCGCCGAGCTGGGAGGCGATCGTTACCTGAGGCTCTGGAAGGACCCGGACCGGGAAAAGATGATACCGGTACTGGTGCCGCGGAATGTTCTCAAGTCCTACAACGACGGTATGGCCGCGCCCAACGG